>NZ_JBMPPE010000007.1:0-270777 GCF_049339445.1 Undibacterium sp. RuTC16W
AAACACGCTTACGCGCCCCTAACTCCCACTTCTAACATCCGTATCAACCGCTTCTCTTTCTCTTCCTTACCTTCCCGCCTCTCGACGGGAGCCGAACTATAGCAAATTCCTTCCGCCATTGGCAAGCTTATTCGACCAATATTTTATAAAAAATATGCAATCGACTAATTCTCTACTGGTTTTTGAAATTCGCCGGACGTTTTTCCATGAAGGCTTTCATACCCTCTTTCTGATCTTCCGTACCAAAGCTGCTATGGAACAGACGGCGTTCATACTGTACGCCTTCGGATAATGTCGTCTCATAAGCACGGTTCACTGAATCTTTAACCATCATGACGATGGGCAGGGACATGGACGCAATCACCGTTGCAGCGCCAATGGCTTCTTCCAGTAATTTATCCAACGGAACAATACGGGACACCAATCCCGCACGCTCAGCTTCGGCAGCATCCATCATGCGTGCCGTCAGACACATGTCCATCGCCTTAGATTTTGAAATCGCTCTTGGCAATCTTTGTGTACCACCTGCGCCAGGCAAGGTTCCCAATTTAATTTCTGGCTGACCGAATTTTGCATTTTCTGCCGCAATAATAAAGTCACACATCATCGCAAGCTCACATCCGCCACCCAGAGCATAGCCGGCAACTGCCGCAATCACTGGTTTGCGGATCTGACGAATTTGCTCCCAGTTACGGGTAATATAATCATTCTTATAGGCATCCATATAAGAGTAATTTGCCATCGCACCGATATCCGCACCTGCAGCAAATGCCTTCTCACTGCCAGTAATCACGATACAACCAATCGCCTCATTCAAATCGAACGACTTCAGTGCGGCACCTAATTCATCCATGAGCTGATCGTTTAAAGCATTTAAGGCCTTAGGCCGGTTCAATGTAATAACACCGACCTTATCCTTCGTCTCAACAATAATGTTTTGGTATTCCATGCAAGTCTCCTTATTTATACGAGCTAAATATTAGCTACATATAGGTTATTTAAATTTAACGATTACATCTGAGTCCATACTGGATGCGTCAGTCCGCAACCAGACAGCCAGGTTCAATTCATAGATTTCGGCAGCAGCACCCACAACATGCCGCGCTGCTTCATACGACCAGCCTGCTCACCGGCCTCGTTACCAAACCCCCAAAAATAATCCGCACGCACAGCGCCTCGGATCGCACCACCGGTATCCTGTGCCAATACGAGCTTTTGCAAAACACGCGTACTGTTCGGCTGTGTGGTCGACAAAAAGACCGGAACACCCAGAGGCAAAAATTGTGGATCAATTGCGATTGAACGCTGCCCCGTCAAGGGAACACCCAAAGCCCCTTTTGGCCCTATCGCCGGATCAAGAATTTTTTCCTCTTTAAAAAACACCACGCTAGGATTGACGTTCAATAATTCATCCTGGCGGCTTGGATTCTTAAGCAACCATTCCTTAATGCCTTGAGCAGATGCCTGCTCCAGTTTGAGCTCGCCTTTATCAACCAGATAACGTCCGATCGACTTATAGGGATGCCCATTCTGGTCCGCATACGCGAGCCGGATAACTTCATTTGTGTCGCTCAATGCAACGCGCCCGGAACCCTGTATCTGCAAAAAGAAAGCATCAATCGCATCATCGACCCAAACCAATTCCTTCCCCGCAACCGCAGGCAAAATCTCAGCGCGCGATGCATACGGCACGACTTTATTCCCGACAACCCGCCCACGCAGCCGTAAATTTTTCAACTCCGGATACAAACCAGACAAATCAATCGTCAACAAATCAGGAGGTGTACGATATAAGGGCGTCTGAAATGCGCCGCCACGTTTTCGCGAGCCATTTAACAAAGGCTCATAATATCCAGTGATCATACCCTCGCCAGTCCCATCGGGATTACTCACTTGATATGGCACAAAGAAAGATTCAAAAAATAGCCGCACAGCCGCATTGTCTTTTGGCTCGACCTCTTTGGCGATAGCGCATAGTTCTTTCCAGTCAGGCTTAGCACGCAATGCGGAACAAGATGCCAAAAATGCAGGCCAAGCCTCGGTCAAATTATCCTGCTGCCATCCAGGCAAAGCGCTAAAACTTACTGGCTTCAATATATCTGCATTTTTTGTCGCGCCAGGTGTTGGCACGATCGAGACCGGAGTCGGTATGACTGGCGTTACAGGCGGAACCGTCACAGACGTTTTATCAATCGGGGCTGACGTACATGCAGCCAACAATACGGCAACAGCAGTCAGGGGTAGAATTGCGGAAAATTTCAACATAAGGAAATCAACATGTGGTTATTAGCAATAGAAGCTGGTGTAGCAATGTTCTTGCTCGTGTTTATTGTCTGGTGGACGATGTTCCAAGGACGCGGCTCTGAGAAACCGCCAGCAAAAAAAGAGCAAAAATCCGATCCAGAATAAATCTGACTGCCGTCTGACAGTCAGCGTACTGAAATTGACCTGGTTAATCGCATCAAGCCAGCGATGATGGCGACTAGTGCAAAGTACGCGGCAAGGACAGAACGAACTCTGGAATTGGTGCGTCAAAACGATGGCCATCCTCTGCAACACAAAAGTAGCTCCCTTTCATACTGCCTTGCGGTGTCTTCAGCTCACTGCCGCTACTATATTCAAAACTCTGCCCAGGTTGCAAAAACGGTTGGTGTCCGACGACACCAAGCCCTTTCACCTCCTCCACATGATCTTTCGCATCAGTAATGATCCAGTGACGCGCAATCACCTGCGCCGGTACTGTGCCGGTATTTTTGATCGTCACCGTATAGGCAAATACAAAACTCGAATGATCAGGATTCGACTGCGCTTCTAAATATTTCGTTATTACGGAAATCTGCATCTCATAAGCTGCCATAGGTTCTTTCAACGGTTCTGTTCCTTATCATCATTACGCATATTGTAGTCTGGCGACGCATCAGCCACATCGCCCCCCGATCATCATTCATCGTCATCTTACCGCGGGCAGAAGAGTAAAATAGCGCATCTCGACTCCACTTGCATTGACTATGACTACTTATCGTATCGCCCCTAGCATCCTCTCAGCCGATTTTGCCCGACTGGGGGAAGAAGTTCGCAACGTTGTCGCCGCTGGCGCTGACATGATTCACTTCGATGTCATGGACAATCATTATGTTCCCAACCTGACCATCGGCCCGCTCGTCTGCGAAGCCATACGTCCGCATGTTCAGGTACCGATTGATGTGCATCTGATGGTCAAACCAGTGGATCGCATTATTCCCGATTTTGCCAAAGCCGGTGCAAACCTGATTAGCTTCCACCCGGAAGGCTCCGAGCATATTGATCGCAGTTTACAACTGATCCGCGATCATGGCTGCAAAGCGGGTCTGGTGTTTAACCCGGCAACACCACTACATGTGCTGGAACACGTCATGGATAAACTCGATCTGATTTTGCTGATGTCAGTCAACCCCGGCTTCGGCGGTCAATCGTTTATTCCTCACACCTTGAAAAAAATCGCCGCCGTCAGAAAATTGATCGATGAATCAGGCCGTGACATCCTGCTGCAAGTCGATGGCGGCGTCAAAGTTGACAACATCGCCGATATTGCCCGCGCCGGCGCAGACACGTTTGTTGCAGGTTCGGCCATCTTCGGCAAACCCGACTACACGGCAGTGATCAACGCAATGCGCGCTGAATTAGCAAATATAGGATAAATACAGGACAAGTACGCAGTGTTTATGCGCCTTACCGAGCACTATTGCCCGTAAAGGCTCATGGATACTGCGAATTCAATCTTAAAAATTTTTAAAACTGGCTAACTCTCCTTCTGACACAAGATCTCATTAGACGCCCTCATATTGAATACCGCCAGTTGATTTATCCCTTTTATTTACCCCTTTTATTACTTCTGCAGCCATATCGTTTGACTAGATAACCCATTCCCCTTAAGCACATACAACGCTATGTTCAATAATATCCATGCCGTCATCATTGATCTCGATGGCACTATGCTCGATACTGCACCCGATTTTCTGATCGCGATTAATCGTATGCGCGCCGAGCTGAGATTGCCGCCGCTGGACATCACAACAATCACGAACTTTGTTGGTAAGGGTTCTGAAAATCTGATTCATCGCGTGCTGGCAGTGGATTTTGATGAGGTGGCTATTGACCTGCATTTTGAGGCAGCACTGGCGGCTTATCAGCGCCATTATCTTGCGATTAACGGTGATTACAGTACGCTTTATCCCAAAGTGCTCGATGGCTTGGATGCGATGCGTGATCGCGGTTTGCGACTTGCCTGCGTGACGAACAAGCCGATGAATTTCACACTACCTTTGCTGGCGAAAAAAGGCTTGGATGACTATTTTGAGATTGTTTATGGCGGCGACTCCTTCCCGCGCAAAAAACCGGATCCGATGGCGCTATTACAAGTCTGTAGCGATTTTGCATTGAATCCCGCGCAGGTGTTAGCCATCGGCGACTCATCGAACGACGCACAAGCGGCTCGTGCAGCAGGCTGCCCCGTGTTGCACGTACCCTACGGCTACAATCACGGCGAGGCTATACAAAATGTTGATACTGATGGTATAGTCGGCAACCTGTGGGAAGCAGCACAACTACTTTCTGCATGAAATTCACACTGAATTCAACTAACGTTCTCACTCTAACGAATGTTTCCCGATATAAAACGTCTCGCAATCACACCAGGCACCTTTGAGGCCTGGCTATGGCGACGCTGGCAATCTACCTGATGCCGCGCAGGCGTTTGCTCGCCCTTATCCCTTGAGCAAATGTCTGAACACGTTTTTTTCATCTAGTCTTATCCGCCTTCATCCTCAAATTGCATAGAGGCGGCTGAAAGCACATCATGACCGAACTCGAATTTAAATCGCTGGCCGCGCAAGGCTACAACCGTATCCCTATGATCGCGGAAGCTTTCGCCGATCTGGAAACGCCTTTAACTCTTTATCTGAAACTGGCGCAAACCCAGAACACAGGCAAAAATACCTTCCTGCTGGAATCGGTCATGGGCGGCGAGCGCTTTGGTCGTTACTCCTTTATCGGCCTGCCAGCCAACACCCTGATGCGCAGCTACGGCAACCGCAGCGAAGTCGTCAAAGACGGCAAAGTGATTGAAACCGTCGAAGGAAATCCACTCGAATTCATCGCCGAATTCCAGTCACGCTTCAAGGTTGCACTGCGCCCCGGATTACCGCGTTTCTGTGGCGGACTGGCTGGCTATTTTGGCTACGATGCGGTGCGCTATGTCGAAAAACGACTGGAACACAGTGCCCCCAAAGATGATCTCGGCTTACCCGATATTCAATTGCTGGTCACTGAAGAACTCGCCGTCATCGACAATCTGTCTGGCAAGTTGTACTTAATTGTCTATGCCGATCCGACCCAGCCTGAAGCCTGGTCGAAAGCCCGACAGCGGCTGAAAGATTTGCGCGCCATGCTACGTCGCAGCGTGGATGCACCGGTCACATCCGCATCCGTCCGTACCGAATCCATTCGTGATTTTGCCAAATCTGATTACCTGAAAGCGGTCGAAAAAGCCAAAGAATATGTAATGGCAGGCGACCTGATGCAAGTACAAATCGGTCAACGCATACGCAAGCCTTATGTCGATTCGCCGCTGTCACTGTACCGCGCATTACGCTCGCTGAATCCATCGCCATATATGTACTTCTATAATTTTGGCGATATGCAGATCATCGGCGCATCACCAGAAATCTTAGTCCGTAACGAACAACTCAGCGACGGCGATAAAAAAGTCACGATACGCCCGTTAGCAGGTACACGACCACGCGGCAGCACACCAGAACTTGATGCACAACTCGCCAAAGAATTGCTGGCAGATCCGAAAGAAATCGCCGAACACGTCATGCTGATTGATCTGGCGCGCAACGACGTGGGCCGGATCGCCAAAACCGGCAGCGTCAAAGTGACCGACCAGATGGTGATCGAAAAATATTCCCACGTACAGCACATCGTCTCCAACGTTGAAGGCATTCTGCAAGATGGCTTATCGAATCTTGATGTCCTGAAAGCGACCTTCCCTGCCGGCACTTTATCCGGTGCGCCCAAGGTCAGAGCCATGGAACTAATCGACCAGCTGGAGCCGACCAAGCGCGGCATCTACGGTGGTGCTTGTGGTTATTTATCCTTCGGTGGCGAAATGGATTTAGCTATTGCTATACGTACTGGTGTTTTAAAGGATGGCATGCTGCATGTGCAGGCGGCGGCCGGGATCGTCGCCGACTCCGTGCCAGAAATGGAATGGCAAGAAACCGAAAACAAAGCACGTGCTGTTTTACGCGCGGCAGAACAAGTGCAAGATGGTTTAGACGGAGAGATTTAAAAAAAATGCCAGACCAAACATCTCACCACAGAGACACCGAGACACAGAGAAAAGCGAAGTATGACCTGTTGAGTGAGCAAGTCATAGGTGCAGCAATAGAAGTGCACAAGCATCTGGGTCCTGGTCTGTTGGAGAGTGCGTATGAAAACTGCCTGTGCCACGAATTGTATTTGCGCAAGCTCAGTTTCAAACGTCAGGTTTGTCTGGACATAGAATACAAAGGTGTCACAGTTGAGTCGGCTTATCGGCTCGACCTGATAGTAGAAGATAGTCTGATTCTGGAACTGAAAGCGATAGAGTCACTACTCCCTGTTCATACAGCACAGCTACTTACCTACTTGCGCCTGACTGGCTATAAAACTGGATTACTTATTAATTTCATGGTGCCCGTATTGAAAAGCGGGATCAAAAGGGTTTCTCTGTGAAACTCTGTGTCTCCGTGACTCTGTGTTGAGAGGTCTTACTTATGTTACTAATGATAGACAACTACGATTCTTTCACTTACAACCTGGTGCAATATTTTGCTGAGTTGGGTGAAGAGGTCCGTACCTATCGGAATGATGAAATTACGCTGGATGAGATCGCTGCGATGAAGCCTGATCGCATCTGTATTTCTCCCGGTCCTTGCACACCGCATGAGGCAGGTATCTCGGTGCCTTTGATCGAACGCTTTTCCGGGCAACTACCGATTCTCGGTGTGTGCCTTGGGCATCAAAGTATCGGCGCTGCCTTCGGTGGCAAGATCATCCGCGCCAAAGAGGTGATGCATGGTAAAACCTCGCCGATTGCGCACACAGGTGTCGGCGTCTTCAGCGACTTACCTAGTCCCTACATCATCACCCGCTACCACTCACTGGCGATTGAACGCTCAAGCTTGCCCGCTTGTCTGGAAGTCACCGCATGGACCGAAGACGGCGAAATCATGGGTGTGCGCCATAAAGAATTTGATTTGCAGGGAGTGCAATTCCATCCAGAATCAATTCTGTCTGAACATGGTCACGCGTTGTTGAAAAACTTTTTGATCGGAAAATAAGATGACCATCTCCCAACAAGAAGCATTGACGCGATTGATCGAACATCGTGAAATTTTTCACGACGAAATGCTGTATCTGTTCCGCAAAATCATGGGCGGCGAAATGTCTCCCGTGATGATCACCGCATTGACTATGGGTCTGCGTGTGAAGAAAGAAAGCATAGGAGAAATCACCGCAGCGGCGCAAGTCATGCGCGAATTTTCTACCAAAGTCCCGCTGGCAAATACGACGAATATGATCGACATCGTCGGTACCGGTGGTGACGGTGCGCATACGTTTAACATTTCTACTGCATCGATGTTTGTGACTGCGGCGGCAGGTGCGCGAGTCGCCAAACACGGTGGTCGCAGTGTGTCATCATCCTCCGGCAGCGCGGACGTGTTGGAATCGCTGGGCGTAAACATTAATTTGCAGCCAGAACAAATTGCGCAATCCATCGCACAAACAGGTATTGGCTTTATGTTCGCACCGAATCATCACGCTGCGATGAAACATGCTGCACCAGTACGTAAAGAACTTGGCGTGCGGACGATTTTTAATATCCTCGGACCGCTGACCAATCCAGCTGGCGCACCCAATATTTTGATGGGGGTATTCCATCCGGATCTGGTCGGCATTCAAGTCCGCGTATTACAACGCTTGGGTGCACAACATGCGCTGGTGGTATGGGGGCGTGACAATATGGATGAAGTCTCACTCGGCGCACCTACTATGGTTGGTGAACTGGTGAATGGCGAAATCCGCGAATACGATATTCATCCAGAAGATTTTGGCCTGAACATGGTCTCCAACCGTCAGCTCAGAGTATCAGGTGCAGAAGAATCCAAAGCCAAGATTATGGAAGTCATGCACAACGTGCCAGGTGCTGCGACTGATATCGTGAGCCTAAATGCCGGTGCCGCACTATATGGCGCGGGTATCGCAGACTCCATCGCCGATGGCGTCAAAAAAGCCCAGGCAGCCATCGCCTCCGGCGCCGCCCTCGCCAAGTTACAGCAATTAGTGCAGGTCACACAGCAACTAGGTAAAGGGGCGTAACCGTGTCAGATATTCTGAATAAAATTCTGGCAGTCAAAGTCGATGAAGTCGCTGCTGCTAAAAAAGTTCAGTCGTATGCCAGCCTGCGTAGCGAAGTCGAAAGCGACACTGAAGCACGTGCAGCGATACGCGGATTTGAAGCCAGTTTGCGGAATAAGATCGGCGCAGGACAAGCCGGCGTGATTGCTGAAATCAAAAAAGCCTCGCCGTCCAAAGGCATACTACGCGCCGACTTTAAGCCTGCTGATATTGCGATAAGTTATGCAGCCCACGGTGCAGCTTGCTTGTCTGTGTTGACCGACGAACAGTTTTTCCAGGGTGCACCCGATTATTTAAAACAAGCTCGCGCGGCTTGCAGTATTCCCGCTCTGCGTAAAGACTTTCTGATCGATCCTTATCAGGTGTACCAAGCACGTAGCTGGGGTGCTGATTGCATCTTGCTGATTGTCTCGGCCCTCGATCACGGTCTGATGGCAGAACTCGAAGCCTGCGCGCATGAGCTGGGTATGGATGTGCTGGTCGAAGTCCATGATGGCGACGAGCTCGACGCTGCCTTAAAACTAAAAACCAATTTGCTAGGCATCAACAACCGCAATTTGCGTACCTTTGATGTGACGCTGGATACGACGATTGGTTTATTGCCACGCATCTCGCCAGACAAATTAGTCATCACTGAATCAGGCATCATGGGCAGCGCCGACGTCAAACGCATGCGTGATGCAAACGTGCATGGCTTTCTGGTAGGCGAAGCATTTATGCGGGCAGAAAATCCGGGACTGGAATTGCAGAAATTGTTTTTTTAATGCTGGATTAATGTTGATTACGCAGTATTCATGCGGCTGATGGCGTGTTTTTGGCCTGCGAGGCGCATGAATACTGCGTGAGTATATTTAAATTTGACCTCATAGATACAGAGGCACTACCCGAACTTGGGCAGCGCTATAGCGCTACCACTTGCATCCTTTGCCCTTGATCGTATCGACCAGAACCGGTGCAATGATCAGCAAACCCTTCACCGTGACACTGCCGAATTTCATTCCCTCCGAACGCGCCATCATGCAGTCCTCACGGTGAGCTTTGTCCAGTTCGGTTTGTAGTTTCATTTCTGGCGTCACGGTTATTTGCGTCAGTTGCTGCTCCATTAAATGACGCTGACGCGTCTTTTCGCTTTGCTGAAAGTGTTGACGGATGCGTTCCAGATCTAAGGCTGAACTAGGGGCCAAACCAAGCGCTTGAGCAGGAACTTCTTGATCATGATATTCCTGATGCCGGGGTTGCTGCTGCGGTTGATGCCCTTGCTGCGGCGGTTGATCAACTCTGGGGCGATCAGAGACAAAATTCGGCGCGATTGCCCCACGTGTTTTGCGCTGACCATTAGGAGAAGTCACCGTCGCCGTTACTGACGCGGACAATGGCGATGCAGCATCTGGCACGAGCTGCAATAACTGAATGTAACGTACACTTTTCGCCTCTGAATACACTGCTGACTCACGCATCAGAAGCAGCAAACCCATGTGCAAGAGCAAAATCGGGAGCAGGGTCAACAAACGCGGGCGATTGAAAGCAATTGGTTTATGCATCAGGACTTTCGGGACGATAAATCTCTGATACAGATTGCTTTAAAAAGTTTCCAATTAATCACATGAACATGCTGTTCACATAGTGAAGATCCCTCTATAGAAACAATAAAAGAGGGAGTATCCATAAAAAAATGGCTAATCCGCTTGTCTGATATGCGGATTAGCCATTTATATTGCCATACTACTGCCCAGTATTATTTCTTCACAGGCTTTTGATAGCTAGGCCGGTGAGTCAACAAACGAGCCTTGCTGTTCTCTTGTAAAGCCAGCGATAACGCAGGGATATCGTCTGCTTGCAGCTTCGCCTGAACCACCATCAACTCATCACGGCGGAAGGCATGCAATTGCACAGTTTCACCTACCGCATAACGGCTCAGAGCGTTTGACAATCCATCGGCGGCATCAGCAGCGGTCACGCGCAAATCATTGACAGCAATCAGGACATCGCCAGCGGATAAACCGGCGCGATGCGCGGCACGCGTTTCGTGGACATTCGCGAGTTTGCAATCATTGCCGTCTTTCACTACGCGCACGCCAAGTGAGGCTTTGGCAAGCTTGGTTCCTTTGCTCGCATCATTGAGTAGGACGCCAAAGTCTTCATACAAGCCCGCCAATGGCAGGTCATCAGTACCACGCACATAGCGGTCAAGAAAACGTTTCGCCTTGACGCCTGTCGCTTGTTCAATGATCGTTTCGATTTCTGTTTCACTAAGACCTTGCTGTTTGCCGGACAAGGTCTTTTCATAAAAATCACGGCCGTATTTTTGCCATAAAGCGCGCATTACATCGTCTAAGGACTTCTTGCCTGCGGTCTCTGCGCGTATTGTCAGATCCAGGCCCAGGCCGACTAAAGAACCTTTGGTGTAATAGCTGACAATCGCATTCGGCGAGTTCTCGTCCTGACGATAGTATTTGGTCCAGGCATCAAAACTGGATTCGGCAACGCTTTGCTTTTTTCGTCCTGATCCGCGTGTCACCATGTTAACGGTTTTTGATAGCAGTTTGAAATAACTGGCTTCATCAATCATGCCGGAACGTACCAGCATCAGATCGTCGTAATAACTGGTGAAGCCCTCAAACAACCAGAGCAGGCTAGTGTAATTCTCTTGCCGCAAATCGTAATGTGCAAATGCCGCCGGCTTGATACGTTTGACGTTCCAGGTATGGAAATACTCATGACTGCATAAACCAAGGAAGCTGCGATAACCATCACTCATCTCAACTTGATTCTTCGACGGCAGATCAGCGCGATTGCAAATCAAGGCGGTTGAGGCACGATGTTCCAGTCCGCCATAGCCATCACCGACAGCCATTGTCATGAAGACGTAGCGATCCATCGGTGCGCGTCTGGTCTTTGGTTCAAAGAAGCTGATTTGCGCTTCACAGATTTTTTTCAGATCAGCGACGATGCGCGGCAAATCCAGATTCGGCACGATGCCCGTCACGACAAAGTCATGCGGCACGCCGTGAGCGTCAAAACTCGCTATGGCGAAATTGCCCATCTCGACCGGATGATCAATCAGCTCATCATAGTTGGCGGCGATATATGTTCCAAAGCCATAGCGCTTGGCTTTTAACTCTGGTAATGCTGTCGCGACACGCCAGTTCTTACATGCGACGTCATCTGCACGCTGAATGTCCACGATATGTGGCGCCATCTCCTGCCCGGCAACTTGCAAAAATACGCTGGTGCCATTAAAAAAGCCGTGTTGCTGATCGAGATGCGCAGCACGTACCGACAAGTCCCAGGCATAAACCTCGTACTCAATCGTCAATGCGCCTTCACAGGGCGCGGCTTGCCACGTGTGCTTATCACGCTTTTTCAGCGGAACTTTTTTACCTGCACTGTGCGCATGAATCTGTACGATATTGCGAGCAAACTCGCGGATCATATAGCTGCCGGGAATCCAGGCAGGTAGCGTAAGGATTTGTCCCGCAGGATCGGGGCGGGCGATGTTCAGACGCACCTGATACAAGTGTCCGGCCAGATCTTTAGGGGCAATATGATAGTGAATCGCGGAGTCAGTGGCGGCTTTGTTGGCCTTGGCTTGGCTCTTCGTAGTTAATTTGACAGAGGTCTTCTTGTCAGCGGCATTGGTCATGCTCTTTATTCTTTCTTGAAACGGTAATGATAATTAACGCACATTCGCGGCAACAAAAGTCAAGGCCAGCGCCGTCACCACCACGACGGTCAGGCGCAGCCGCAAGATAATAAACCAGTCTGGCAACTCGTAGCTGAGATACAGACGTTTATCGACTTGATAAGCGACGACAAAACCAATAATCTGCACCAAAAAACCGACACCCATGTTCACCATTGAACACCAGGCAATCATGGTCGGGATTACCCCCCATATCAGTGCCTTACGGGTGTCGGCTGTATTGCGATTCCGGGACATCAAGGCGACGCCCCAATGCAGTCCACCCAAAAACGACAAGATGATAATGCCGTAAGAAAGTTGCGCCTTGATAAAGTAACCCAACCAATCAGGATGTACGATCCAGCACGCCAAACTGAGCAGGATGAAAGGAATCAAACCGGAAAAGCCCAGTTTATTCACTAGTTGTTTATTTGGAATATCCATTAATGATGTCGTTGCCTGCTTCAATTGTTGGTTTTATGAGCGCATTCTATGTGCACCGGGCGAATCATCAAATTAATAAAACGCCATCTTGATATTTTTTATGCTGTGGCATAAAAGCCGATATTTTATGTGGATTTACTGACATTAGATATATTTAGACTAGGAAGAAAGCTTGCAAATGTCGTCGAGAGACGCCCGAAACAACGCTTTGTTCGTTAAAAATCGTGTACCGGTCACTTTTTATGCGAGTTGGCAGTTAAGATAAGAAAAAATCAGGCATCACTGATGCCGGTTTTGTTTTTATTATTTACTCTCCGGCGACGCCCTCCCACACTGCGCAAATGACAGCTTTCAGCACGCCACTCCGTACGCATCGCCCAGTCAGATTGTCTGTTGTGGTGCGACGCTTTCTGAGAATTGTCGCCTTGTTTGTCACCTTGTTTGCCAGCTTATTTATCGCTGCACCGGTCCTATCGGCGCAAGACTCATCCCGCCCTGTCAACATTGCTATTACAACGGATAGTGTTGCCTTGTTCGGCCTTGATGATCCGCTAATCGCGGTAACACTGATCAGTCTGATCACCTTATTTGGCATGTTGTTATTTCTGATACATAGCCGTAAAAATGACCAGAAAGCATTGGAGCGCAGCGAAAATAATTATCGGGAGTTATTCAATTTCAGCAGTGAAGCAATTGTGATCCGCGATCTGGAAAACGGCGATCTGATTGATATCAATATGCGCTTTACTGAGCTGTATGGGTTCACTAAGACAGAAGCAAGCACGCTGAATATAGAGAATTTCAGCGCGAATTATCCGCCCTACACTGAAACCGAAGGACAGGTCTGGCTCAACAAGGCCATCAACGAAGGTCCGCAGCTTTTTGAATGGCATGCACGGCATGCCGACGGTTGCCTGTTTTGGGTAGAAGTTTCGTTACACATCGAAGAGCTCAACGGCAAACGCCGCTCTATCGCGTCGGCCAGAGATATTACCGACCGCAAACTGGCAGTGGCCCGTGTCAGCGCGATAGAACATCAGATGCAACAGACTTATCAAAGCCTGCCAGTGGCATTGTTCACGATCAATGCGGGCCATGTCGTCACGCAGTGGAATGCCCTGCTGGAACAAATGACCCATACCAAAGCCAGCGACATCATAGGAACGACCCAGGCATGGCGCGGCTTTTATCACGATGCACGCCCATGCCTCGCCAATCTGATCCTGAGTGGCAGGAATATTGAGGCAATACAGACTCATTATCAAAGCAATGTTTTCTTAAGCAAAAACGTGGTCGGTGCGATCGAGACTGAGGGCTATTTCAGCCGTATCGGTGAACATGGCAAGTGGCTGCATTTCACGGCCGTGCCGCTAGTCGATGAGGTCGGCAATACAGTCGGCGCGTTAGAAACACTGATCGACATTACTGAACGAAAATTTGCAGAAATCGCCTTGCAAAATAGTGAGGCAACTTATCGTACGCTGATCGATCACGCGCCTGAGGCGATCCTGGTACTCGATGTCGTTCAGAATAAATTTGTTGAAGCGAACCGGCATGCCGCAAAGTTGTTTGGTTACTCGCAACTGGAATTACTCAATCTCAATGCGCGGCAACTTAGTTCGGTGTTGCAAGAAGATGGGCAAGACGCCGCAGACGTCATCAAAGGACACGTAGCATCCGCCTTATCGGGGCAGGACGTCCGTTTTGAATGGATGTGCAAAAATGCAGACGGCGCATCGATTCCGTGCGAAATCCAGCTCATCAAACTTCCAGGCAAACAAGAGGCTCAGCTAGTACGTTGCAGCATCCACGACATCACTGAACGTAACGCGGCGAAGCTTGCCATTTTGCGGGAAAGAAATTTTCTTGAGACTTTGCTAGAGGCGATGCCTATTCCGATTTTTTACAAAGATCGTGAGGGACGTTATCTCGGGTTTAATGACGCCTTTCTCAGCATGATGCATCTGCGCAGAGACGATATTATTCATAAAAAACTGGAAGACTGGGTAGACCAGGAGAGGCTTGCGTTTTATAAAGAAAAAGATCTGCAGCTATACGAAACGCAGGAAAAACAAATTTTTCAGCGTCGCATCAATGAGGACTCCAACGATCCACGCTACGTGATTTTTCATCGCGCTATCTTCAAAAATCAGCTGGGTCAAGTCGATGGCATGATCTGCGCAATTCTAGACATTACCGAATTAGAAAATACGAAAATCGCGCTGGAAAATTTGAACCAAGTGCTGGAGCATCGTGTATTAGAACGTACAGAAGAATTGCAACAGGCGATGGAACATCTGGTGCAGTCCGAGAAACTCGCTGCACTGGGCAATCTCGTCGCCGGTATCGCGCATGAACTGAATACGCCAATCGGCAATATCGTGACTGTTGCATCCACTTTAAAAGATGAGAGTACCGCGTTCCTGGCTCAGCTCAATAGCGGCCAACTAAGGCGCAGTGAGGCGATTCATTCTGCCGAACTCATGAAACAAGCGGGTACGATGATTGAGCACAATGCAATACGCAGTGCGAAACTGATTTCTGATTTTAAGCAAGTCGCGGTTGATCAGTCGAGCGCACGGCGTCGCCTGTTTGATCTGGAGGCGACCATCAATGAGGTCATGACCACGTTGATGCCCATGCTCAAGCACACCAGTCATCATGTCGACATCCAGATTTTAGAAAAAATTCAGCTCGATAGCTATCCGGGGCCGATAGAGCAGATCATCACGAATTTGATTTCGAATTCTTTACTGCATGGATTTGATCGACTGGAAGAGGGCAAGATCACGATCTCAGCTCACACATCCGACAATGAGATTCTGCTGGATTATCGGGACAACGGTCAGGGTATGGGTGCCGATACCCTCGCCCATTTATTCGACCCGTTCTTTACAACCAAACTCGGTCAAGGCGGCAGCGGCTTAGGTTTATATATCGTGTACAACCTGGTCACAGGTGTACTGGGTGGCCGCATCACGGTGAACAGCAGTCCAGGTGCGGGCGCGCATTTCGCAATCGTCTTGCCGCAAAGCGCACCTTAAATTTAATTTAATTTGATTTAAAGCTAAAGCAGCAAATCTTCTGGCCGGTCAATGTCTTGCAAAATTCCCGGATCATCGACATCGATCTCAACAACAGGATAGCGCCGTAATAAATCTCTGGCGCCCTGATCACCGGATAACAAAAGTAGCTCAGCCAAATGGGTGCGCGAAAAAGCCACGGGATTACCGCGCTTCCCCTGATAACGCAACACGGCAATATCAGCACCGGACTCTAAAGCAGACAGCAACTGACGAATCGTTGACGGCTGCACATAAGGCATATCCGCTAAAGCAATAACCCACCCTTGATAGTCGAGACTCTGCTGCAAGCCATACACCAGCGATGCCGCCATCCCCTGCTCTGCATGCGGACAAGTAGCAATGTCGCACCCTGTATCTCGCAGTGACTTTGCAAGAACAGTCGTAGCCGATTCTCGGGGGATTGCAGAAATTGGAGAGAGGGAACAAGCGGAGGATGCTGGAATGACTGCCAGACTATCCGGCAGCGCCGCCAATAAATGCCGGGCGCTGCTGACTGCCACGGTCTGCTGATCACTAACGGGCTGCAACAGCTTATTGCGCTGCCCACTCTGATCAAACCGCCGGCCTTGTCCCGCAGCGAGTAAGATACCCCGCCACTTTTTAAGGGACTGAGGACTCTCACTCATGCGGTAATCTGAAAGAAACTAAGGTGGTGGAAATAATGAAAGTGATACGGACGGCTAGTCACTCTTATTTCAGGCTAGAGAATTTTTCTTCCAGACCTTTGACATCGATAGCCCCGGGAATACGTGAGCCATCGGCAAAGAAAATCGTCGGGGTACCGTTAATACGTAACTTCTTACCGAGTTCAAAAATCTTCTCGTTCGGCGTATTGCAGTTCGCCGCTGCAGTCAGTGCGACCTTGCCGTTCAACATCCATTCATCCCATGCCTTATTACGGTCGGCAGTGCACCAGATATTTTTGGATTTGACGCTGGAGTCTTCCGACAAGATGTTGTACATGAAAGTGTAAACCGTGACGTTCTCAACGTCCTGCAAATTCTTACGGAAACGCTTGCAGTAGCCACAATTCGGATCTTCAAAAATCGCGATCACGCGTTTGCCATTGCCTTTAACTGTTTTAAGCGCCGATTCAAAAGGCAGATCGGCAAACTTAACCCGGCTGAGCTCATCGACACGCACCTTGGTGTAGTTCGTCGCATTGCGGGCATCAATCACATTACCGATAAACAAGTACTGAGCTTTTTCATCAGTATAAATAACATCGCTACCGACTCGCACTTCGAACAAGCCTGAGTAAGGGGTCTTGGTCACTGAATCGACTTTGGTGCCGTCATTCAGGCGAGGCTCCACCAGCTTTTTTACAGCGGCTTCCTGAGCAGTTTCTGCCATGACACAAGTTGCCGATAACATCAGCAAAGCAGCGATAAGTGATTTGATTTTCATTCGTGTTCGTGTCCGTCAATTAAATACAAAAAAACAAAATAAGAGTCTATTTACCCATTGCATGAGAAATCAGCTTTCTCTTTATGACAGGCAAACTATCCAGCAAGTTCAATCCCAGATTACGCACCAGACGCAGCGGCGCCAGATCAGTACCAAATAATCGTGCCAGGCCGTCTGTCGTCAACTGCATCAATGCCACCTCTTCCGTGCGTGCGCGCTGATAACGGCGCAAGACACGTGCATCACCACAATCGCGATACTCTTCACGTGCAGAGAGTACCGACAATAAAGCCTGTACATCGCCAAACCCCAGATTCATCCCATGTCCGGCCATCGGGTGTACGACATGCCCGGCATCACCAATCAAGGCCACCCGCGATGCAATCATCGAATGTGGTCGCGTCAAACGCAGAGGAAACGCTTTAACCACTTCCGGAACCAAAGGTGTTAAACGCCCCAGCACCTCACCGCAATACACAAATAAACGATCCGCCAGCGCCGTTAAAGGCTCACGCAGCAATTGCTCAGCCAAAGGGTCGGGCGCAGACCAAACCAGAGACACGCGCTGCCCCGGCAAAGGCAAGAGCGCAATAATACCCAAGTCCTCAACAAACCATTGATGTGCAATCCCGCGATGCGGTTTTTCACAAGCGAAATTCGTCACAACCCCCTGCTGTCCGTAAGAACGATAATCCAGTCCGATATCTGCCTGCCCGCGCACCCAGGACTGCGCACCGTCAGCACCAACTAATAAAGCGGCAGTCAACTGATCACCATTGTCGAGTTGGATACTAACCTCAGCATCATTCACAGACATACGTGATGCGTGTCCGGCGACCTGCGTGATGTTCTGCGCAAACTTCAATGCATTATCCAAAGCCTGATTCAGATTTTTATCCTCAACAATCCAGGCAAGCTCTTGCACATGCGCGCCATACGCATCAAAGCCCAACTTACCATCCGACGCTGCGTTACCGCCAAACACCTGCATCGCCTCGACACTGGCAATCCGCTCATGATCCAGCGCACCCCAGACTTTTAAATCACTCAGCAAATCATGCGCCACGTGATTGAGCGCAAACACCCGCACATCCCAGTCGTCACGAACAGATGCAGCAGACGCCGCAAATGCCGGCAAATGAGAAGGCACAAGCGAAGGTGCGAGCAAAGTCACACGCAAACCTTGCTGAGACAAACCCAAGGCAGCCGCCTTACCAACTGCACCATCACCAATAATACAAATATCGCTATGCACAGATTGAGTCGCCATCGCGCTATAAACCTTACAAACAGAGAAATAATCATCCCATTATACGGCAGTCAAAAAAGCAGCGAATTGACTCACAACAGGATGACGGCACAAGTTAATTCATAAAAAGCTTGCATATTAGCGACCACATCTCTATAATTCTTGGTCTTGGCCTGGTAGCTCAGTCGGTAGAGCAGAGGATTGAAAATCCTTGTGTCGGTGGTTCGATTCCGCCCCGGGCCACCAAGATTATAAGTTGTTGATCTGATTGAGGTTTCTGGCCTTTAAAATATCAGGTGTTCCAAACAGGTGTTCCACCTCACATTGAGGTGATACCGATGAAATTAGCTTCACACCTACGCCGTTCTCGACACGGCGTTTTTTATTTCCGAATCGTTTTTCCACAAATTCTCGCTACCATTCTCGGTCAGCCAGAACTCAATCGTTCCCTACTTACCCGTTGTCCTAAAACCGCAAGGCTTACGGGCTACCAACTTTCTGGCACAATGCTCCCATTGATTACCAGATTGGCGCGACTTATGACGATTGATCCACATAGCCTTGATCCAGCAAGCATTAAAAAATTGATTGTGGAAGGGCTCACTATTGGGAAAGATGGCAGCATTTCTGCCGCACGTATTCAGACGAGCGATAATCCCCAAATCGCTCAAGAAGAACTGAAAAATTTCGCTCTCTTCTTGCATGCCAGTCGTGGTGAACAACCAGCTCCGCCACCAACTGAAGCACTAAAAATAGAAGCTCAGAAATTAAAAGCCGAAATTACTCAATTTGCTCCAGCACTCCCAACTAAGCCCAGCACGTTGAAAGATGCCTTTGATTCCTACTTACTCTCCAAAAAAGGCATTGCTGCTGCCACGAAAAAATCCTATACCGAAAGTCTGGAATTATTTGGCATTCTGATGGGTGGCAATCATCGCATGGTGCATGAACTCACTCGGCGAGAATGTATGGACTTCAATGAGGCACTTTCGCATATTCCACTGCATGCAAAAAAACGAAATATTAAAATCGGCACGGCATCTGAAATTTTACTCAATCCACCAACCGTGCTTGATGCGAATGGCGACGATACTGCTCCTGACACTATTTCAGCCAGAACATGCAATGACCATTTAACCAATGTATCTGGATTTTTTTCATGGGCGATTAAAGCGGGACGTTGTTTTGAACCAAATCCATTTGAAGATTCAGTCCGCCACTCTGATGGCGAAATTGATGGTGGTGCAGAAGCGTTCCAGCAAGAAGAATTGATTAAGATTTTTGATAGTACGAACTTCATGAAGGCAAAACGACCACATCAGTTTTGGGGTCCTTTATTGCTTTTATTTACGGGTGCTCGTGCCAACGAAATCGCTTGTCTTGATCTGGATGACATCATTATTGAAAATGGCATTCGAAGTATTTCAATTAAGCATCGCCCCAGAAAGAAGCCTAACTCAATTGAGCACAAGATAGAAACCAAGCGACTAAAAAATGCGCAGTCAAAAAGAACCATACCGTTACATCCAATATTATGGGAAATTGGTCTCGATGATTATCTCGCAGACTTGCGATCATTGGGTGCTACGCGGCTTTTCCCGAATCTGCCAATGGATTCCAGAAAAAAACGGGAACGCAATTTATCTAGGGACGTGAATAATTATCTCCAAAAAATCGGCGTACATATTCCACGAACTAAGGTTCTGCATAGTTTCCGTGACACGGTAGCTGACGCATTAGGTACAAGTGATCTTGATGCTGTTCGTGCTGACCAGTGGACAGGTCATGCACCAGTCGGCATTAAAGCGAAACACTATCGTAGCAAAGCGACTGCCGATGTTCAGGCTAGGGATGCGTTCACCGCCTTGGATTTCCCATTCATTCCCTTTGATCAATTGAAATATAAAAAGGGTTGGTGGAATGTATGGCTGTCAAAAAATATGGTTCCTTGAAACCATATAACCCACATCCTAAAAAACATCAGCTCCAATTAAATGGAAAGCTACCGGCAAAGCTGTACGGGTAGCTTAAATTAACATTATCATGACTCCACTTGAATTTTTACTTAAACTCAAGAAATTACCCCCCGATACTCAGTTAGCGATCGCGCATCTTGGGGCAACTTTTGAAATGCTGTCATCGGTATTAGTTAAAAATTCGTCTTCAATAGCCGCCGTCGAATTAACAACACGATTAACATCTGAATCAGGACTGGCAGATTGGCTGGGCGAACCACTTTCAACTATTGAAAAATGGCGAATTCACGGCTCATCAACTCCACCTAGAAAATACCATTTGGGTTCTGTTTACGAATGGATTATCACCCACATTGTGCCGATGTTTTCCACACAAATTAGAGCAGATGAGAATTCCGACATACAATTTAGTGAAATTGCTGAAGTGTGGAAAATGCGAATTCCAGTAATGGTAGTGAATGACAAATTAGTTGGTTTTTTCAGATCAATTGCTGACGAAGCTACTCCGTCAGATTATAAATTTGTCGGCATGCCAGATTTTTCATTCCTGGCAAATAACAGAACAAATAAAAGTGATGAAAAACTCAATGACTCACTTATCGCTTTTAGTAAATTTCGGATTGCTATTATTGATTCAAAAGCTAAAGCGAGAGAAATTTACGACCAATGGAACGGTCAAAAATTTCCAGAAATTTCGTTGAGTTTTTTTCAGTCTGCACTGTTTCACGACGTTGATTTAGCAAATTACATTGTTGAAAATGCTGTTGATAAAATCAATCTCAAGGAATTTAATATCACTTTTTGGCTATGGCAAACCCTAATAGAAAATGACTTTTGTTCGCTCAATGAAAATGCATTGATTGATACCTTAGAACTGTCCCACGATTATGGCGTGGACTTGAACAGTTCATCATTTATTCAAGATGATCATGGACATGAGTTATTTCACGGCAACATATCTCATCTATTAGCAGATACTACTGGCGATTTTTTCAAATTTCGAGCAATTGAAAACTGTACTGTCAGCTATGAAAAAATACTAAATTCCACTTTAAATCTTGGTCTGGATTTAGACTCAAAAAATAGCCACCATTTAACTGCCCGACAAATTGCAAATCTAATTGATGAAATGCACGGTTCGAGTTGTAGCCTATTAAAAAATTTCATTTGGAAATACGAACTGCAAAAGAAACTGAAATTCAATCTAAACCCAAGGAAAATCAAAGGCTCAACAAAAGCAATTTAATTTGCTCAGATCGATTAATTTATGCTTGGACAAGGCAGTCTGGTTGGACAGAGGAAGGTGCGGGAATATTCCCCGGTCCCTCCCGGTCTTTCCCGGTCTTTTCACCTATACACCCGAAGCATTCGTGCATGTCCAAGTTGTGTCGTTAAATTCAAATTCGAATAAATCGCCATTTAGTTCACAATCTAGTGCGAACTTCTCATAATCAATATATGCATGTACTGATTCTGGAACATCGTTTAGATAGAATTCATCAAACAGATTTTCTGCTACGTCTTTCAAACTGCCTTCGGACAAATTCACGTCTTCCAGCTTATCCAAAGCATTTTCCAAGTTATAGCTTGAAACACTGCACAAGTAATACAAAGCTATTTTTTCATGCTCGGCTAAATCGGCAATAGTTTCAAACCATAGGTTTAAATTGGCTTGATTGATACCACACCCTGAAAACAACTCCCAGTCGCCCCATATCTATGAATTGAATTTCAAACTCTTCCACGGGGTTGCCAAAGGCGTCTAACAGGCTTTCTGATTTCTCAGTGTATGCCTCCAAAGTATCAAAGTAAAAACCGACTGCACTTATATTGTACGGTTGTGCGAAAAATATGCTCATGGTGTTATCCGCTTTCGTATCATTTTTAGGCTAGTTGAGTCTGAAGTTGATTGAAGACATTCATATTCTTTAATCTTTTGCGTCCATTGCTGCAACTTCGTCTTGTCATCCTCTGCCATCGAGACTCCTGTTGAAATTCAGGTAGTCTCTCGCTTTTGTTTGATCATTTCAATGCCGGATAGTTGGACGCCTACGTTACATTGGCAAAACGCTACGATGCTCGAAACCCACCGGTCTTGCGATAGGATATGCTGGAATATAAATTGGTCAAACAATGCCATCCGTAACTCAAGTCTGGTACGACACGGAACTGGGACATCAAGTGGGAATTTTGACTGATCAGGCTTGGCTAATTACTTCTACTAATTAGTATGACTTGACGCCATATCTTTGCCGATTGACTACCGCTGCCAGCGATCTGTCTATATGTTATTTTAGTTTATACCGAAAGATACTTTTAAGGGATGCAGCAATTGAAGTACTAACTTTTTTTTCTATTATGTCATGATCCGAATCGATTGAAACATTAGATAAATTATCTTCCTCTAACAGCAATTTTGGAAATTGTGCCGCTTTTAAAAAAAATCTCCTAACTGTATTGAATCTATTATTAAATTTCTCTGCCTCCGTATTAAAACCTTGGGGGTATTCAAATTCGTCGTTGTAGTCGGTTCCTATACTAGCATCAACATTTTTCAATTTGAGGTCTTGATCAGTTAAGCTGTTGGTTTGAGTTCTTCTAAAATAATCTTCATTAAAATGTTGTCCGATATTTATATTTTGTTCTTTCAAAGATTTAAGTGTAATAAAATCGTCGACTGCTGAGGTCCTAGTTTCGCCTTTTCCACCAATTTGTGCCCGTGTGTAGTCCCCTTTCGCCCAACCATACGTTTGATTAGGGGCTAATTCAGTTAGCTGCTGAATTAGCCTTAACTGTTTGCTTTGTTCGAGCGGTTCTGTTTCTTCAAGCATATTGTACAAGCAGATATATTTTTGCATGTATTCTCTTCTTTGTTTTTCTTGATTAGTACCGTCACTTCTCCCCCAGTGTTCAAAGCCTTCAATCAATAGAGCATTTGCCCTTCCTGGTGATGGCACTATTCTAGTTTCCATTATTTTTCTATAATCAAAATTCGCCTCTTTTATTTCTTTGTAGTCTCTTATAATTTGGAGTGACGTTTCAGTATAAGCGTGAGAAGCTCCGTGAGGACCTTGCAAGGGTTTTTTACTCACTTTTTCCTGGAAGTATCCAAAAGCGGTTTCGTCACGTTCGCTATGATGTAAATCATCTTCATTTTCATGCTTTCTTTTTCTATTATTGTTATCGTCTTCAAAAAAGGACATAGGTTGCCTGTAACGAGCATATATTTCTGGCAGAGGATCGTCCTTATTATTTACGTAGTTCGAGAACATTATTATTACTTTGCAATAGTTAGAATAATTTACATTTTTTAAATATCGTTCGTTGATTTGTGTGGATCAATGTCAATCAACCCTCTACGTATTTCTTTTGATCGATATTGCCCTGATTTGATAAACACATGTCCCTTCAGGTGAGTCTCCTGAAGAAGTTGCGGGTAAAATAGAAATTTCAATTGAATTTAACCCTAACTGCAAAAAGTCATGATAGTTGATTGATGCAAAATCTAGATCGCGTAATGACAATTTAAGAAGATTATCACCACCACCTTGTCCTTCGAGAGCATCAACGTAACGTTCAATACTGTTAGTGGTATCTTGATTAATGACAATTTTCAACATTACGCCTGTTTGCTGACCGACCCAATGTTTTATGTATAGGGTGTATTCCTGTACCAGATCAGTTACTTTAAAATATAAACTGACTTTATATTGGCTATAGGTGTTTTTCCAACTAGCTGATAGGCATGACTGAGATACTGAGAATCCAGACTCGACTGAAGAATCTACATATTCCGAAGAGTTCTCTATAATTAGATCATTCGTAGGGGCGATAGTTTTGAACTTTTGTGGAAGCGTGGCCGCGGAGCCTTGAGTGGTAATCTGGGCTGAAGGAATAAACTTTGAAGGGGTAAAACCAACAACAGCGATATTCGTGTTGACACCGATTGGATCTAATCCCATGATATTGAGATCAAAGGTAAAATCGGGAATGGATTTTCCATCCTTGTCACAGGTTAATTCCCATTCAGTTTCATCCATGTAAACAGCCGGCACATAAGAAGAAACTTCACCATCATCTGTACTCGGAATAAATAAATGTGAAGCAGTAAAATAATAAATGTGATTTCCAATTGTTATTTTCGATGAAGTTGAATTATCTATATACACACGCCAAGAGGACTTCGTAATAAAAGTTAAACCATACATCGATAATTCACTTGGTGGATAAAGGACGTTTCCTTGGTACAGATTTTCCTGCATTGTCGGAGAAATTAATAATTGAATTTGATTTTGATCATTAGTTATGAACGATGGTGCTGGATTTTTTACCCCATTTGAGTACTTGCACTCAATTGCGTTCCACGGATATTCTTGTCCAAATACCCAAGTTGGACTAGCCGTTACTGGGTTTACGGAGGCGTAACTACCCCAATCCTTAATACTCATTGATTCCGACATCCCAGAACTGTTTCCAACACTTGAGCTCTGTCCATCGGAGTTTGAGCTCGATTTTTCTTTAGATGCAGCAAAAGTATTTTCCGCCGATACTGTCAGACCGTACATATTGCCGACTGATACGGAAACCCCATAAGTACTGGATTGTGAATAAGATGACCCTGTTGTAGATGTTGTTGTGGATGAGTTATTACTGTCTTTTGTTGCGCCATTTGATTGTGACGTTTGGACTGCGGTGTTAACAGTTTTAGGCGAAAAATCGAGCAACTCTATTTTTAACCCGTCTCGTGGTTCGACAAGAACCACTGATTCGATTAAAGCTGGATAGTTATTAAAGGATTCCTTTAGCTCTGGGGACTCAGTGCCTATGTCGTTAGGTCCGATTGCGCCCGCGAATGTATTAGTAATTGAGATTCGCTGTGTACAGTGAACATAAAATTGTTGATTAGGCTCTTGTTGAACGGAGTGATCGTCGAAAGCTTGCACATCATTGTATAGAGCTACCCTATAGTCTAACGTTAGCCGACCAATTAGGTGATTTGCAATATACAAGGTGTAATACTTGGTATAGCTATAAGGATCATTTTGATTAAACATAATCAGATTACTCCAGTTGTTTCACCACCAAAAATTAGGTAAAAGACAGCATAAGATGGCTGTATTAGCGGTAGGGTTCCGCTCATGCCTGAACCAACTGGAAGAAAACTTGCTCCGTATGTAATCAAAGGTTGCAAACATGAAGGTGAAACTTCACCACCTACTTGGGGAAGATTTGGATAAGTACCGTCGAAAGGCGCTTCCGAGGAAATGGTTCCCGCGCCTATTAGCGTGAACCCTGCTAAATTTGGAGTATTTGAGCTTTTAAGTATCTTAAAAAGATCGGGATATACTTGTGTGTCATATGGTTCCCCATTACATAGGAGCCACCCTGCCGAAATCCCGTCCTCTAAACTTACCATTGGAATAATGGTTCCTACTGGCATTAAAAATGTCGAGCTCACGGAAGTTCCTTTCTAAGTTTTAGTAAGTCTGCATATTCAACTTCTTTGAAAAATAAGAATTTTTGAAATCTGCTATTTTCAGGCTACTCAGGTTCGCCCGCATAAATTAAATAATATATTACGTATGAAGGCTGGACTAGACTTGAATTCGTCATCGGAGTTGAAATGACTCCTGCAGTAAAAATCTGTCCATAAGTTGTTTGAGGTGGGTGACTAGATGAATCAAGTACGCAACCTGCTGGTGGCAATGTTGGTTGTGTTGGGGAATCAGTTTGCATCACTCCCGCGCCGATTAAAGTGAAACCAGATAGGTTTGGAGTAAAAATAGTTCCTATCAAATTAGCCAGTTTCTTATATTTCTCCCCGTCGAATTCGCTGCCATTACAAACTAGCCAGCCATAGGGCGCTATATTTAAAATGTTCGCCACCGAAATGATCATGCCTACAGGTGGTTCGAGGCTGGAGCTCATAGCAATCCCTTTAGTAAATAAAGCAAACGATATAACGCAACACGCTGTCAGATTAATCAAACAAGTGTTTAACTATAAATTGCCCTAATATAAACTATGGTTTTATTTTTAAGTGCTTATATTTTCTTTTCTACAACAATACTTCAATATAAATTCTAAATTTCAGAATTATTTTATATGTGTTATTGACGCTTTTTAGTTAGGACATTGCAGAAGAAAGCGGGAAATCTTTCGTGTATGGATGTTGTACAGGTATTTTTTTACTGAATACTTATCTTCGATGGCTTTGGCCGCAAGATAAGTATTTCCAATATTACAGATATATTTTCTAATTGACCCATGTCTTTGTTACGCGGCATTAAATGACCACTCTCCTCTGGCCTTTAATCCCCTTTTTCGAAATTGATCAAGTAACCAATTACAGTTGGCTTTTCGAAGACACTGCACATCCGACAATGTCGTCTCAAAGGTTACACCCGAAGTTGATTGAAAATTTGTTCTGTTTTTGTAAACTTCAGAACTCGTTTAACCCTTTAAGCGTGCTTAAGCCTTCGTGTTAATTTTGACATTTGTGATGTCTCAGATCGGGTCGCGACTACTACAATTAACATTTACAAGCGAATAGATATGTCACGCCGACACTTATTACAGAATATCTCGGTTTGATCACCATTCGCCTCTGAGCACTCTTGCTGTGCACGTCTGGGAGCAGGATATTGTCGGCATTTGTAGGTATTTTCTGGCTTTGGTGTTACCACTTCTAATATTAGCTTTTCGAATAGACTCCAGCTTTTACCAATGCCAGTTTTTTTAAACCACTCAAATCTGTTCAGTAAGACCGCTAAGCTGATCACCAATACTAAAAATAGTAACCCTTTTACCAGAAGAGACATTTAAGACGCTCCTTAAAATAGCTACAAGATTTCACCAAGAAATTTCTCCACCACTTTCCTATCTTTAGCATTCAGCTTGCCCATAGCAAGTGCGACCTTGCCGAATAAATCCAGCAATATAGTTTGCTGACCCTCACTCAAATACTCCATGCGATTCATTAGGGCTAATGCTTGGTAACTCACATCGGGTGTGCTGATTTTGAGTAAGTCGCTGATATCACAATCCAGCAACTTGGCTATCTGAGCCAGGCGTGCCAATGTCGGCGCGATATGGCCTGTTTCTATCCTACTGACGGATTCTTTTTCAATGTCCATGTACTCGGCTAGTTGTGCCTGAGTCAATCCCTTGGCTTTTCTGCGAATAGCAATAATCCCACCGACTTCACGAGCCAGTCGCTTTTCTGGACTAATTTCTTCTTGTTGCATGACACACTCCGTCACCGTAGAGCATGAAGTGTGATCTTTTTACGTCAACCTTGGAATGACTCAATGCGTTAATATATAATGATATATTAAATCATTATTAGTTGATTTTATAGGTCTATTCCGATTAACGGAAATTCTGGAGTGATTACAGGAAGAAGTACCTAATCAAAAGCAGCACTAAGCAATAACTATGCACTTCCCTTCTTGGAAGTTTCGTTTTTCATCTCTATAAAAGGCGAGCAACATGAAATTACATATCATGGTCGCAAGTTCATTTGTATTAGCCCTTTCAGCCTGTGGCGGAAATGGGAGCAATACTGCAAGCACAAATTCTGGCAGTAGTTCGGGTAGCAGTACTAGTGGAACTGCGGCAACTACCTGTAGCATTTCCAATTCCCATCCACTGGTTGCAGTAGCTTTGACTGGGGGAGCAGGTGCAGCGCAATTTTCCGGTGGAGGCACGACATTAACGTATTCGGGTAACTTATCTGGCACATTGAATCTGGTTCAGGATGCGAACGCTCCAGCACCTTTGAATAAAGCTTGTATGGATAGCTCAGGGAATTCCAGCACTAGCATGCGCACAATTATGCAAAGCAATGGGGCTT
Organism: Undibacterium sp. RuTC16W; assembly: GCF_049339445.1. Classification (NCBI taxonomy): domain Bacteria; kingdom Pseudomonadati; phylum Pseudomonadota; class Betaproteobacteria; order Burkholderiales; family Oxalobacteraceae; genus Undibacterium; species Undibacterium sp. RuTC16W. The sequence goes on from NZ_JBMPPE010000007.1 coordinate 28,142, forward strand.
TAGGTGTTTCGCATACACTCGTCAATGGAAATGATCAACCTGTCTTCCTGATGGATACCACTGCATTAGCTTCCAATACCAATCTTGGGGCATTGCAAGGAACTTATACTGTGCTTCGCTATCAGGATGACACTGGAAGCAATCCTGCACAGACACGCATGTCATTTGCCACCATCACGATTGATAACCTTGGCAATTGGAGTATGTGCAAAAATACTTCTACCTGTTCCACTGCAACAGCAAACGGTACTTTCGCCGCACATTCTGGTAGTAGTTATGCCTTTGATCTTTCATCTGGGGGGTTAGTACGGGCGACTGCATTTGTGGTTGGTACTGGTGCCAATAGCACACTGGTTGTCACAGAGAACGATACCGGTGGTGGTGGGATTGTGACGGGTATCTGGTTAGGTGTGCCGCAAACCGCGTGGAATCCTGTGGCAGGAAGTTACATCCTAAATACGAGCGATGACATTCAGAATCCAATCACAGCATCCATACAAAATCTGATTGTCAAAACCCAAAACATCGCATTAACACCCAATACGCCGATAACAGGTATTGCTACAGCTACCGTGTCGGACGGTACGATCAACTACCTTATTTCTTCTCCAGCAGGTCTGCTAGTGACTGGCAATAATACTGGCAACAATTTTGCTAACGGTCCTGCTTATTTCTCGTTCGGTGTCATGCCTTAATTTAATCAGTCTTAGGATAGTCCCGCGTAGATTCATCAATTCTGTGCGGCTGCAAATTCGCAAACAATGAAAGGGATAAAACAATGCGTGAAGTAACCGGTGTTCTAAGCATGTTGGGCAGTGGCACATCAAGTGTTAATCAAATCGGCAAATCATTTACACACTACGACACTATAGAAATTGGTGATCAGATTTTGCAAAAACTGAGAACCGCACGAAGTCTGAACGATTTCATTGAGCGGGGTCTTGGTCGTGAAGTTACTTTGTATTTGATTGGTAATAGGATTGTTGGCGTCAAGCTACCCGATAGTAAATTGTATTACTGGAGACGGAGTAAAACTGTCGTATTCATTTGCGTAGTGTTGATTCCTTTGTGGGGAATAGGACTGATTTACGCATTTCTGCTCAGAGATGATCTTCGCCATATTTTAGGTGCTCAGCCAAAACTAGCAGCGATGGGTGGTATTGCTTTGAGGAGCTGATTCATATAAAGCGTAAGCATTGAAGTAACAGCTAACGTTTTTACACGCAAAAGCTGAAACAGGTCGGACAACCCAGCCACACAGACATGCATGGTGCATGAGAATAAATTCCTTTCAAATCTGTCTGGGTGTCTAACCTGTCCGTGTCATGTAGGTAGGTTGGCTTAATTTGTCGGAAGGTTCCAATATGGGAAACGTGATTCAGGCCCGATAGCCAAAATGGGATTAAGTCAAACCCCGTCTACCTAAATCTTGGGAATGGTCACTGCGACGCAAGCGATTGTGGTTCATGAATTTAGACACGCACTGGGGCTTGCTAATCAATTCATTGGGTTTCGGTTTGGGTTTGGAGATTCTACTTCTACGGCATTTTGGAAGATGCTGGCGGCTTTGTATAGGAATCAGCAATCAATAACGACTGGGAACCTTACTGTTCTCCGGGCTGGGAATTAACTGATTGAAGAAGTTCCTTAATTAGAGCTTCTTCGTGATTCCATAGCGTGCCAATAATTAGGCACGATGATCATTCAATTCAAAGTATGCATCTGTGACGGCAATGGAACTATTTTTGACATATTGCTCTCACATATTGGAGGCCAAGCTAGTTGACCGTCCTCGGAAAACCAACATATGTTTATTTCCCTGTCGTTGCAGAGGTAATCTGTAATCCAAGGAATCTCCGCCGGATCCTCATTTAATACAAGGCAAAGCGAAATGCTTGAGTCATTAATTACATTTTTATATCGGTACCGGTATTCGTATAGTTGGCTCAATCCTTTTCTAATTTGATCCAACAAACTAATACCACCACTCTTCATTTCAAAAATAAAAGAGCCGTCATTGGGAATTTTTGCATACAAATCAATATGATCGTTTTCCTTTGGGATTGCACCAATATTTCTTAACCACGAGTCCATTTTATCTATGAGTTCTTTGTGCACTAAGTTTCTTCTTTGCATCTTGATACGGGTTGATTCTGGATCGGCGATTTCTTTTCTTCTGTTGTAAGGCTTTACAGGTGATAAAGCGCCGGTTCGTTCTCGAAAACCATAAATCTCAGGTTCAATCGTAGGTATTCTTACAGAAGGAACGTTCGGATATATCTGAACAGCAGCCATATCACTTGAAAGTATTTGCACCTCATTTGCGGACAAACTTTTAAGTCCATCAAAATATCTCCCCCAATCACCACTAGCAATAACTGACTCTAAATCATTCGCAGAAGTGCAACCATCAAAGCCATTAAATTGATTTTTAATATTACATATCGCATCCAACTGATCACTCAACTGTGTGGCATCTGCATCATTCACTGCATCTCTGAGCCGAATTGCACCGTTTTTCAAAGAAAATATTTCTAAGTGTCGCAGAATATGAAATCTACTCTCGTATCTGGTGGGAATTTCTCGAATACCAGATCGGCATTCAGACAACGCATTACTTAGCAAGTCAAGATCAACTACAGTGCAAGAATTTATCTCGCTAGAATTGACCAGTCCAAAGATTTCGTCATATGTCACAACCGCATTGAAAATGGTATCTTGACGCAAAATTGAATCTGCTTTCAACGCCATAGCAATTAGCCTGACGGGAGACAAGTGTACGCCGTGCTCAACAAAGCTAAGAGTTCTATCCCGTGTGTTTGCTTGGATTCTAAGATTATTAGTAAAACTAATATAGGCGGCCCCCATCGCATTCGGATACTGAAACAGTGGTAATTGAAGACGTAAAAAGGATGCCACATCTGGCTCTTCACACAACAAAAAACGCTTTGCAGTTTCACTAACTCGAACTACCCACCCCTTGTCCGATTGCTCAAGAAAATATAACCCTAAGTAAGCTGGGTATGCACTTATCTCATCTCGAAATTTTGAGGCGTCAAGTCGCCCAGAAGTAGATGCTGATTGCATAAAATAAGAAGCTCGAGGACTGATTTTTTTTAATCTATCTTCAAAAGCTTGCCGATCATAAACCTCTCCATCAAATTCCCCAAAAATTGAAGCAAGCTCAGCTAGTTTGTCTGGCCACTCCGCACCGCTTGAGTGAATTTTATGACTAAATAAATCAAGGATCATATTTATATTAATTTTATAGCAAGTAACCTAAACCAAGAACTTTTACTAGCTCTTCGTAATTTTTCTTCTTCTTAAAAGCAAAAACATGTTGTTTAATGTGTTCAGCTAAAACGGCGGCAAAAAGTGGAGGAACAGCATTACCAACCTGACGAATAACATGGCGCCCTTTTCCCGAGAACTTCCACCAATCAGGAAAAGTCTGCATACGAGCAGATTCTCGCGGTGTGACCTCTCTTGGGAAAAAAGGATGAACATGTCCCTTGCCTCCCCCCTTGTCAGAACCAACAATGATTGTAAAACTAGGACGCTCTGGGTGTAATTTGTTAATCCGCGTTTTCGGATCTCGTTCGCCAAAAATCAAATTTTCATATCGCTCAACAATTCTTTGACTATGAACTCTACCAACATGATTTGGAACCACCGAGTCAATACCTGGACTTGGAAGATTGCGAAGCGCTTCTCCTACTGTTCTAAACGGACGCCTACGAGGACTATCTCCATGTGTTGGGATCATTGGAGGCACGGTGATTCCAGACTTTGTGCCAATAAAAAAAATTCTATCTCTGAATTGTGGCACACCAAAATCGGCGACTTGATAGCGATGAGTTGAAACTGTATATAGGCCATTTAACGATAGCTCTTTCTCAATTTCATCAAATAGTTTTCCGTCGTGTATGGACATTAAACCGGCAACATTTTCAAAAACAAATGCTTTGGGTTCTACCTCTTTGATAATACGTAGATATTCCCAGACCAAGTTGCCTCTTGGGTCCTCTAAACCTTTACGTTTTCCAAATATTGAGAATGCTTGACAAGGTGGGCCACCTAGAACAATATCAATTTCACTTTTATCAACATTAGATTTACTCAACAGACTATCTGCAGAAATATCTCTTATATCTGTCGGGATTGAATACGCATGCTTATAAAATTTTTTTCCTGCATTTAATTCCAAAGTATCACAGGAAAATGTGTCAATATCACTTGAACAACAAATACTATAGCCGGCAGCTGAAAAACCTAAATCAAGCCCACCGCCCCCCGAAAACAATGACAGTGCAACTAAGCCTTTTTTCTTGTTTCTTTCTATTTTAGCTGACACAGTTCTTTCATTTGCAGTCACCTTCATATCGTCACTGGGCATTTTCAATTCTTGAGTATTATTCGTATAGATCATATTTAATCTATTACTATCGATTTTTCGGATACTGATTTGTTGCTTTCTAAATATTTCTCAACAGCATCCCTCACGACCCACGCGATAGATACTTTTTTTAAAAGAGCCAATTGCTCAAGCTCTTCATACAAACCAATAGGAAAACTAACTGAAGCGCGGGAAGTTTTTTGATTTTCTTTAATCAATTTTTCCATATTTTCCATATTTTCCATATTTTCCATATTTTCTATGATTAAACATACAGCACAAACGACTGCACCACTTTACACCATTTTGGTGTTCGCTGAATTAATCCGTAGAAAAAATCTCGATTTTTCTCAGTAATTTTTTTATTTCGCCATAGAACTAATACCCAATCAACTAAATTTTCAATCGTGGAATTTGAACCTTTTCTTCCGCGCCAACAGAGCCGCTACCCTCTGTTTTTTCAACGACATAACTTTTAATAATATTGGTGTCGTTGGCAATCTTTAATGCCGGTTTGTAGTCACGAATAATTTCTAAATCTCGCTTAGATGGTTTGTAGCCTGTGATTTGCTCAGGACGAAATGCACCTGATAAAACGGCTTGGAGAAAAATTTGGGACTTAGCTTCGTCCGTCCCAGTGAGATGCAATCCACCCCACCCTTTTTCTACGGCTAATCTAATCGCAACCTTGATTTCTTCGTCCGTGCCACTAGCTATTTTTATTTGACTACCATAGTCATAGACTTTGCCACCACCATTGAGATTGATTTGAAAGCACATACCAATATCGCTTTCAATTTCATTTATTCCGTTGCAATAGTCTGCAAATATCTCCAGTAAAATCGGAATGTAGGTTCTCGCAAAAATCGCTTCGCGGTATCTTTTACTGTTGTTGAAATCGGTCGGATTTAAAAACAAGTGCCTAGATTTTTTTGCCTGAACAATTTCGTATTGAGTTTGGTTGGTTTCATCTTCCAACTTCAAAGATGCGATTAACTGCTTACTTTTTTCGTTACTCATATTTTTCTCCTTGATTAGTGTGTTGAGTTCCTTTCGTTTTGATGTAATACCTCGTTTGTCCATCGCATGACAGTTCGCACCAACATGCACGGTTGGGATTCGGCCTGCTCCCTGGTCTTGCAAACTGCGGTGGTCTATGCGACTTTTACTGGATGCGATGGACAGCCTTCTGTTACAGTGACTTGCCCACTGTTCGCGCCAGATTTTCAAATTTATTTTGTCGTTCCAGTCACGATTTTTCTTTCCGAAGCCGTCACAAGTGATATTGATTTCGCGAGTGGTTAAAAGAATGTGGGCGTGGGGGTTATTTTTCTTGTTATGAATGACCACGTCGGCAATCATGCCCTTGCTTATGAGCTGGGTATGCACAAATCGCTCAAGCAAAATAATGTGCTGTGAAGTGCTTAATTCAATCGGTAAGGCAACTTCTATCTCGCGGGCTACCTGTGCATCCTTTCTGGTTTCGGACTGTTCTACAGCATTCCAAAGCTGTTCACGGTCTTTCATCCAACGCGGTGCATTGGGTGGTGTAAAGATACGGCGGTAAGACACTTCCTTTTTTCGGGTGTAATCAAATGTCTGCCCGGTGCGGTTATCGTGAATTTTCTGGCCAGCACGATAAGAGGCTGCGGCTACAGCATTTTTTGCAGTGGTTCGGGTAATGAGTTTTACACTCAAGTGGTAAATCGCCATAGATATTCTCCTGAACGTTTTGGCTTTCAGCTTTAAGCAACACATTGAGAGATTCATCCTCAATGTATAAGTGCGCTATTGATCTGTTTTGCTATTGACGTTTCTTTTTTGTTTGTTATTGGTAGTACTACAGCGTGAATTTGAAATGTCAACACTCAAACAATAAAAACAGGAGAGATAAAAAATGAGCAAGCCGAATTTGAATAATTTACTTCAGCAGAAAGCGGAGCTGGAAGCCCGTATTCAGCAAACCAAAAACCGTGAGATAGCAGAGGAGAGAAAACGCGATACCAGACGCAAAATTCTGGCAGGTGCTTATGTGATTAAGCTGGCAGACAATGACTTAAAAAAGCTAGGCAAAGAATTGATTGCAGCAGGAATGCTTGAGCCACGAGACTATACTTTATTCGGAGTAGCCAATGATTTTAATGACTTTGATTCTAATCGTTTGGCTCTGATCTGATCGATTTTCATATCAAGATTAGAAAAGCACTTGGACGCAGCTTGTCCGATCTCATGGATTGAGCACGCCGATGTCTTCCGCCGCCAATGCCGGTCAGTCAGCGACGATTCATCGGTTACTTCAGATTATTTCTGATGCATGCACAGTTTCTATTCCAGACTTTCAGTCGGTAGTACCAAGTTCATTGAGCATCTTAATAGTTGGGATCGAATTCGGTCGTGGGATTCGCAATACATAAGTTGTCAAGATGTTTATCTTATCTTACTATGCGCAAAGGGGGATTGCAATATGGGCACAAATCAAATTCGGATGGGCCGACTGATCAAAGTCGGAATGTATCTTCTTTCGCTATGGCTTTTGCTTGTTCTGATATTCGTCAATAAGATTGATGTGGACTTGTGCTTTGACTGCAAATTCGCCAACTTGAGGCAGCTTGGCGCCATTGCTTCGAAGAACCATATGCCGTTGATATGTGTGATTGTTCTATTGGTGTCGGTCGGCTTTTACATCGCTTTCATAAGAATCATTGAGGGAGCAAAAAATGGCCCTTTCAAGGTGATCGAGATTGAGGATAAAACTGCAGATCACTTGGTGTTTCTTGCGACGTATGTCATTCCGTTATTGAGTTTTAACCTAGACACCCTGCGTCAGATCGTGAGTCTTGTCATCACCCTCTTATTGATAGGTGCGATCTATGTTCGGACCAACCTCTTTTATGCAAATCCGACCTTGTCGCTACTCGGATTCAAAATTTGTACAGTTAAATTCGAACAGAGCGGCGAAGGTGTGCCAACGGGTACAGCGGTATTGATCGCTCGGGAGGATATTGATTTAGATTCCAGAGTGAACATGCTCAGACTAGATAAGAATATTTTCTTCGCACGGAAAGCAATCGACATCAAAACATGAAAACAATAGAAGAACTACGGGTGGAATTGGCTGCGATTATGCATGCCAACGGAATTAATCTAAAATTATATCTGGGTACGGGAAACAGCCAAGCGCGGGAATACTGGTTGGCTGATTTCGATGATGGAGCGACAGAAGCGGTCTGTCGGCAATTTGTAGCCAGCATTGACCAGTTTTTGCTGAATAAGGATTTAGCAACGAAGCCTCTTACCGATTTGGACTACCGAACCGATACGTTATTCATGTACGACCTAGACGAACGGCCAACCGAGTTCGCAGAACTCAGCGATCTATTAGCAGGGAAAGATCGGGATGTGTTTAACTTCAGAGAAAGTGATCTGACGAATGTGACGAGTCTTGCGATAAAAATTTCTTCAGTGCAAAGCTCCGTTTTGTTCTTCAAAAAATTCTATCCCGTCTCGCTTGTTAAGAGAGATCAGATCTTGCTGGTTGTTCGGGATAACACACGGTTTTCGCTTATCGATCAAGACATTTTGAAAGTTACCGGTGGCTTCGAAGTCCTAATGCTTGGTAACGAGTTTTACATCAATGATTTTGGAAAATTTGAGAAGTCCTTTGCATTCGACCAGATCGCAAAGAATGCGATGCAGCAGGTTGTAGCCAAAATCACGGCTAGTAACTTGGTGACTGACGCGAAGAGCTACTTGGCAGAAGGATTTGGTTCAAGAAAAGATATTCTTCGTGCTGGAAAGAGCCGAGTGCTGGATTTGGACGTAGCCACGGTCATCGCTTTCGTACAAGCTAAACAACAACAAATCGGTATCAAGGTGGCAGACGGAAAGCTGTTGCTTTCTTCAAAGGACAGCGTCAAAAAGCTTTATAAGCTTTTGAACGACGATTACCTGACATCCGAATTGACGCACGTTGACTACGAAACGTTGGCTAAAAACGAACTGGCAGCAATTATTGCAGCCCGATAAAACGGGTGAACTTATAGTCTAGTCATGGTTTTTATTTAAAGCCGAGCAATTATGCAGAATTATTTGGTGCGACATGAAGTGATATCAGTGATTGTTTCACCTGTTTTTAGAAAGGAAGAGAAACTGGTTGTTCCGTCAACCGTTGCCGGTCCAGTCGTCCAATAACCATTGGCCCGAGTTTTCAGCGAGAGCTGAATAGGGCTTCCAAGTATCACCAATATCCTGATTTTTCAGAGTAATTAAAAAAGCACCTGAACCGGTTGGACGCATGGACAGACTGGGCAGAAAATATATGCTTCCTTCTTCTCTCTGCCCAGTCTGTAGGGGCTAACTCTTAACCATAAAATGCTTGTTCAATTTCGTTTTTCTCAATAGCGACTTGCTCAACTAAGTCTTCCTTGCAAAAAACGCCAGTCGTTAAATTGACACAGCGAACACGTTTTCTATCTGCACCCTTACCCATCATCATGCGTGTTTCTTTAATGTTAGGAAACTCGCTATGCAAACGGGTAAAGAACTGAGGAACAGCGCAAGCTTGAAAACCATTGTCGCGACAAAACTCTCTATAGTTCTCAAATAAAATAGCTTTGTCATTAAATGGCTGATCCGCATCTGAATAGCTCACTCCATTTGATTCAACCCAGTTGGCAACATTATTAGACTCAATTTTGGCAGAACGAACAGCATGCTTGGAGGCTTCAGGAATGGTGAATTTCTTGTCTCGCTCCAATTTTTGCAAACCTGCCAAAGCCCAATCCAATACGATGTGCAATTCAGACTGAATGATTTCTTTATCAAGATCAAGAACGAGTTTATCCCCTGTAAAAGTCTCGTTCCATTCAACGACATGCAAACGACGCCAAAAGGCATCAGACTGGTCTGTCAATGCTGGTAAGTGGTTAGCGCAAATAATAAATTTAGCAAAATTCTGATAGCTCAATACATCCTTGAATTTTCGGTTAATGGAAGTCGTACCGCCTGAGATTAAGGACTTCAAAACCTGTTGGTCAATTTTTCCTTTTGGTGTTTCGTCGCAAACTACCAAGGTCGCACCGACTAAATTGGATAAATTAAATCCTTCCAACTTATCCAACTGCATGGCAATAGCATTCTCATGCAAGGCCATCACAATATTAAGCATGGTGCTCTTACCATTGCTGCCCTTTGGACCAATCCACAAATGTCCAGTTTGGTGTTTAACATGGGAACATAAGGTATAGCCAACATAAGTCTGCACTAACTCGCGGACAGCTGGATCAGGCAAAGAGGATTCAATGAACTTACCGAACAATGAATCGGCTGGAACTGGTGCTGGCACACAATGGGTAATGCCTAAATGCCGGTCTGGCTTATTCAATGAAATAGAAAAGTCATTGTTGAATGTAAACCAGCCTCCATGCACTGGAACGATTGTGTTGTGTGATTTTGGTGGCAAGGGCTGCGCCAACAATAACGCCGTTCTTACACAGCTTTCAGCAGTCCCTGCATTCGCTCGTTGTGGAACATTATTCCCTAACCACCTTAAGGCGTGTTTCGAATTCTCGTTATCTATTTGCAACTTCCAGAAACTGGTATTCCAACAGTAGATAAGTTCGTCTTTTTTTGCAACACAGTGATCGTACTCCATCATTTGTGCATATTGGAATTCTGGGGCGACTTTTGTTTTACCTGCTGCTGGTATGGCTTGCACCATCGCTGGAGCATTGCTGGTGTAGGTAGTCATTCCAACGGTGACAGGCGCATCACCAAAAGGGTCTAAAAGTGCTTCGTTTAAGTTATCTGTTGTGTTCATGATTTTTCCATAATTTTGAGTTTTTGTTTTCCATGGATACGGTGGAACTTCAAAGTCTGCACCCGCAGACCTGAACCGTTGTGCCACCAATAACCCCATTTAATGGGGTTAATTTGCACTACGGTAGTCGCTGAAAATTGGTTGTATTAATGAATGGTCGTTGCATCTTCAGGTTTTATTTTTAAATCTACCCTCATTGCAAATTGCTCGCCTAAATCTATCAAGCAAATTTTTTCAATATCGCTGATGGTGCTACCCTTGTTGGCGAGATTAATAATCAATGCAAACATAACTCCCATTTCTTCACCACTCATGCATTCGCTAAATGCCGCGATAACATCAGCCCACAATTTAAGGCTTTCTGCGTTTAGTGTTTTGTTCAATGGAATTCCGGCTAAGTTTGAAACTTCCATAATGGTTTTGATGCCTGAAACTGCAGAACTAACTAATTTTTTATGTTTATTGTTATCCATGATATTTCTCCTATAAAGTTTCGGATATTTTTGTTTTTATTGCCTTTTCCACGGCTTGAATCGCGGAATGCCGTCGCTGTATGGTTTGTGTTGATTAGCCCACTACTTTTTCTTATTGTCTTGGGCTATTAATTGCTTATGCTGTTTTACACCTGTGCATAAACGGTGGTAATGACTGGGTCATTTCTGACATAACCTTGCCTTGGTTTGGCGAAGTGGTGTTCAGGTATTTCAATCGCCGCTTGGATTTTTTTCATATCCAATATTCTCCATCCAATATCATCGGTACAACTTGTGCCACCGATTTGATAGCCGCGAACAAACTCTTGACCTATTGAGTTCTTACCGCAAATATAGGCTTCAATCATTCGTGGTAAGCCCTTATATAAAATTAGTAGAACCTGCTTATTTTGAATTGCCTTAATTACTCGCATACGATTTCCTTTCGTTTAAATGTTTTTTACTGCTCCTTTTTTGCTACAAACTTCAGTATTAAGCGACACAAATTACCATCGCCAAATTCGTTCACACATCAATGACACATTGCTTCGTAATACATATTCCCTGCATCTTCAAATCGCCATGTCTGTCCATCGCTAGGTAAGCTTTTTTCGCCTAATGCAATGCGTTCTGCTACTTCGGCAAGTGTTTCGCAACGAGCAATGTAGGGTTGGCATTTTCGCTTTGGTTGATATTCGCAAAGAAAACCGTCTTCGGCTAACTCTTCACAAGTTGCCCTGACAATTTGTTCACCGAATTCACCCATATCCCAATAGCCGATTTGATAATCTCGCACGGTATATTCTTCATGTGTGTCGGCATCAAGATATTCATCCCAATCTTCTTCGGACATCTCGTTAACTGACAGACTATCGAAGTCTTGAAAGTACATTTCTTGTTTGGTATTACTCATATTTTTCAGTTTCATTTTTATCTCCTTGATCAAGTGTTGATGTTTAACATTCTCCCAAATTTGGCAGCAAATAAAAATTGATCATTATGGGGATAACGATACATGTTACTATTGCAATTAAATTGATTTTTCTTTCATCGCATTCCAAATTCTATGGTTGCAACTATAAAGCGAAATGATTGAAATTCACGCAGTTCGTTTTGGCATAACGAGCATTGTTCTTATGGCAATTAATAGCACCTAAAAATTGAAAGCTTTAACCCTACTTTTTGAGATTTGGAATGAAGAAGAGTAATAAAATTGATGGGAAATTGGTTGGGATACCAAAATTAAGAAATGACATTTGGCTGGCTGCTTTGATCAACGAGTCTAAGCAAAAAAACCTGAGTCAATTAATAATTTGGTTGAGTCGTCAAGGCTTGGACGGTGATCAAGGTAAATGGAATAAATTTAATTCTCATCGTAACGAACCATCGCCATCATTGGTTGATAATGTAGATAAAATCTTAAAGGGAACTGCCCGTGTTTATAAAAATGGGTCTAAAGAGTTTTCGCTTTTTTCTGTATTGAATGCAAATTTAGATTTGTGCAAACGGCTTCTCTCTGGCGTGCTTAGCAGCGCGGGTTTATACGGATACAAGAAAAGCTTAGTTGATAAAGGTCAGTCACTATTGGAATACGTTCTTTTTGACGAACTAGATTATCAAGGTGATCGGTTAGACACTGATTTCAAAAAAATGGTGCGTGGTTCCAATAGGAACATTGTCAAACGAAGTCAAAACGACCAAAAAAAATTACAGCCACGAACAGTGCTGGCAATTATCGCTTTTTGGAATATCGTGTTAAAGCAGGATGATGCCGATGCAATGCGATATGCAGAATATCTAATGTATGGCATTTTAGGAAAACCGATAGAACAGGCTTTTGGAAAGTCTGTGGCTGACTATGTTCAGGAATTATTTGAAGATGCTGGCTGAGCAAATTAATCAAGCCCCCTGTCCGTGCTGTCCAGGTTGGCGGGGCTGTTTGGCTTCTTTCTTTGTAATTTGATTTGGAACACCAAACCCAAGATTTTTTATATGTGAATTTAGCATTAAGCATTGACTGACTTCATCAATATTTTTTCGGAATTGAAGCTGAGCCTAACGTTCCAGCCTGTGCTGGTTTTATAGCACTGGCTTGAAAGAAAGAATGGTGTCAAAATGTGGCATTAAGTGTTCCAAACAAGTGGAACACCTTTTGGTAGCGATTTTGCGAATAACACCTATACAAATCAATGACTTAGGCGTTTTGGTAGCCAGTCCGCCCCGGGCCACCAAGAACATTGTTCACGCAACGCCAACCATCACCGGTTGGCGTTGTCGTTTGTGGAAGCAGAAAGTCCCCTTGTCCGGTCTATTTCCGGTATCGTTCTAAATGCAAGCAGCGTCCAAAGACGGAGTCTTGAATATGGAAGAAGCGCCACGCATCATTATCATCGCTGGCCCGAACGGTGCCGGAAAAACCACATTTGCACCAGAAACTGCCTCACTACAAGCCGGACGCCTGATGTTACAGGAGTTAACACGCCACTTTGCCGCACGCACCAGTTTCGCTTTTGAAACAACTCTCTCTGGTCGCAGCTATCTGCGTCAGGTTGGCGAATGGCAAAAAGCGGGCTATCGCGTCAAACTCATTTTTCTGCAATTAGCGAGCGCAGAAGAAGCCATTGCCCGTGTCGCACAACGGGTAAAACAAGGCGGCCATCACATCCCCGAAGACGTGATACGACGCCGCTTTGTCGCTGGCAAGAATAATTTTGAACGACTCTATGCGCCCCTCGTGGACGCCTGGGCTTTATATGACAATGCCGGTTCCGTACCGGCTCTCATCGACTGGAGCGAACGAGTATGAACAAGCAACCCATAGCACAAGCCAAGGACAGCGATTTACGCCTCTCTCAGATCGCCATGCAAAGAGCAGCGCAGCGTGCGCAGGATCTGGCAAAAGCAACCGGCACTGCAATTGTCATCAGTCGTAATGGCGTCATTGAACACCTGGCACCTAAGCAGCAAGAAAATCTGACACCGAAATAGACACGAATGTTGAAAATCCTTGTATCGGTGGTTCGATTCCGCCCCGGCCCACCAAGAAATAGGCAGAAAAAACAAAGGCTTACAGAGATGTAAACCTTTGTTTTTTTGCGCGATCAATTCTACAATTCTCAATCGAGTTCTACAATTCTTAACGACTTCTCACTCCTATCGTGAAATAATTATTTCTCGATATAGCAATTCAACGGGCAAATGTAGGAAGTCGAATGAATCAAATCAATACAGCAAATCAGATTTACTCTGAAAAAAATCTACCTCCTAAATTCTACAAATATAAATCAATGGGCGGTGAGGAAGAAGCCAAGAAATATGTCAAAGACATAATATGTAATCACGAAATTTATTTCGCCCCCCCCAGAAAAATTTAATGACCCTTTTGATTGTCGCCCAGTCATATCTCTTGAAGCATCTGCGGCCGTTCAACTTGAAGACTACAAGCGACTACAAAGAAAATTAGAACCACATTTCAATCGAGAAGCTCGAAGGAAGGACGTTAAACAGTTTCGTAGAGACTTTAACCGCAACCCGAAAAATCCACTTGTTAAGGAAGCGATACAACAGCAGATCATCGATAACCACACCAAGAAAATAGGTGTTCTGTCTGTTACTACAAAAAGAGACAGCATACTTATGTGGTCACACTATGCCGACTCACATCAAGGAATTTGTCTTGAATTTGATGGAGATTTCGCGCTCATGACACATGCGATGAAGGTCAAATATGCAGAGACGCGTCCAGTCATCAATATGTACCAGGACAATCATCAAACGCAATTAGAGAAAGCACTGCTAACGAAGTCGCTTGAGTGGGAATATGAGGACGAGTGGCGATTGATAAGTTACGATGAAGGTCCACGTGTAATTAGATTCCGCCCACAAAACCTAACAGGTTTAATTTTTGGCGCTCAAGTGAAAACGGACACGATAGAGACAGTCAAAAATTGGCTTTCTAAGCGTACAGAACCAATTAAGCTTTACAAAACAGAAGTCTGTAAATCGACATATAAACTAACTATTATTGAAATTTAGCGTTGTCTTTTTCTAGATAGTGGAGAAACAAAATCACCTTTACGGTCTCTAGTATAAGTTTCAGTTGTTGCTCTATTTTTATGTCCAAGCAATTTTTATGTATGTGCTAAATCTTCTGTATCCGTAGCCGCCTTAGCTCGCAAGTCTCTGAACTAAAAATTCAAGCCTGCCGTTTTCCGCGCTTTATCAAACCGAGATCGTAAAGCAAAATAACTCAGCCGCTGCCCATCTGGGTCTTGCGATAACGCCTTGTTTACCTTGTCTCGTGGCTTTGCCAGAATCCGATCGATTACTTCCTCAAGTTCGCTGTCAATTGCGATGCGCAAATTTTTACCCGTTTTATTTTGGGTTAGGCTCAAACATCCATCAGCAATATCTGTCACATTGAATTTCAGTACATCAGCCGGGCGCTGACCTGTGCAGAGTGCTAAATCCATTGCATCTTGTACCGTAGGATGCGTACACGCCCAAACAGCCGCATATTCGTCGTCAGACATGTACCTGTCACGTGATTTTTCTTTATATCCTTTGATACCGATACACGGGTTCGTAATATCGGCATAACCCCATGCCCTAGCATGGTTGAAAATCGTGCTAAAAAGCGCCTTCTCGCGGTTTGCACGAACTTTTGATGCTGCACCTCTTACCCTTAAATATTCGGCAATATCAAAAGGACGAATAGCGTCAATTGACATCTCCCCAAAACACCTTTTTCAGAAGCTCAAAATATTGAGTGTAGTCTCCCTGCGTGTGCAACCCCAAAGTGGGCGGCATATCGCTGCATATATCGTCGACCAAGATCGACTTTGCTTGGTTTGTAGTCTGCGATTTGTTCTGGCAGGGATACTCCATACAAAATGGCATCCAGAAGCATTTGTAATTTCATTTATTAAACGGCTTTTTATTTACACCCCCGTCCTGACAAACAAATCTGTCGCATCACAGCTCTTTCTATTTTCACAAGCCAGATGCATACTAGACATCTGACCAGTACATCTCCCTGCATCAAAATCACCTGGAAAATTCCATGACAAAGCGTTTCGTTTTGCTCTTTTTTCTTTTGGCTGTCAGCCTGAGCGCGTGGGCTGATCCTGGGTATTATGTGGTGACGGTGTATGACAACAAGGACGAGAAGTCACTGGATTACCGGTATTGGACAATCAATCGTGCTAACGGGTCAAAGACCATCTGGCCGGAGCTGGGGTTTGGGTATGGTGTTACTGCGCGCTGGTATACCGAGCTATATGCAAGCGCTATCGGGACGTCGAGGTCAGACCTCAAACTTAGTACTTGGAACTGGCAAAACGATTATCAGTTGACGCAGGGGCAGTATCCGTTCGACCTCGCCTTGCACACTAATTTTATTCGTCCGCATGATACTGCCGATGGGTATACGTTTGAATTTGGCCCTGCGTTGCAAACGGATATCGGCAAGGTGCGTTTGAATGGGAATGTCTTTTTTGAACGTAGCTTTGCGTCAGAAGAATCTTATGGCAACGGGCAAGGTAATGCGACGCAAATGAAATACCAGTGGCAGGCCAAATATCGCTGGATACCGGCCCTGCATATTGGTTTGCAGGGATTTGGCGAACTCGGTGACTGGGATCATTGGGCGTCGCGTGATCAGCAGTCGCATCGTATCGGACCTGCTGTGTTTGGGTCGTTTGAACTGATGCCCTCGACTAGATTTGCTTATCAGGCAGCATATCTGAGGGGCTCTGTTTATGGCAAACACGCTGACATGTTCACGATGCGTTTGCAGCTTCTGTTTTAACTGTGATTATCATTTCACTGCCTCGCTAGTTCAGCGCCGCATATCCTTTTGGAGAAATTGTATGAATGTACGTTTGTCGTCTTTCGCTGGTGTATTCCATGTCGCTCAAAAATTGATGTTAGGCGTCTCGCTGATGACAGTATCGGTCATCAGTATGTCCGGCGAGACTCCCCAAACACTGATCGCGGTGAAAGCGGCGCACATGTTAAATGTCAACGATGGCACTTTCATTGATCAGGCCACCGTGCTAATACGTGGCGATAAAATTATCGCCGCTGGCAACAAGGTGCAGATTCCTGATACAGCACAAATTATTGATCTGGGAGATAAAACACTGCTGCCCGGCCTGATCGATATGCATACGCATCTGACTGCCGATCCCGAGAACAGCGGCTACTCCAGTATTGCACTGTCCGCGCCCAGACAGACCTTGATCGGCGCACGCAATGCCCGGCTGACGCTGAACGCAGGATTTACTACGGTTCGCGATGTTTATGCCGAAGCTTACTCAGATGTTGGCTTGCGTGACGCGATCAATGCGGGGGACATCCCTGGTCCAAGGATGTTGGCATCTGGTCCTGGGATGGGGATCACAGGAGGCCATTGCGATGATACGATGCATGCGCCGGAATATCATCTGACATCTGGTGGTACTGCGGATGGCGTCGCGGCAGTCATGCAAAAAACCCGTGAAATCATCAAGTACGGCGCCAGTGTGATCAAGATTTGCGCAACCGGCGGCGTGCTTTCGTTCGGGGATGATCCCAAAGCATCGCAATATACGCTGGAAGAGATGAAGACCATCGTCAGTGAGGCCCATCGACTAGGTAAAAAAGTGGCGGCACATGCCCACGGTGGTGACGGCATCAGGCTTGCCGTATTGGCTGGCGTGGATTCAATTGAACATGGATCCTACATCGATGACGAAGGTAGCAAGTTGATGAAGGAACATAAGACCTGGCTGGTGCCGACCTTGTATCTGGGCGACTGGCTCATTCAGCATGCAGAAGAAATCAAATTACCTAAAGCTTTGCTAGAAAAAGCCAAAGTCGTCTTACCAGATGCGCGCAAGCACGTTGCTCGTGCAGTCAGTCTGGGTGTACCAATTGCGTTTGGCACTGATGCTGGCGTGTATCCGCACGGACTCAATGCGAGAGAGTTTGCTGTTTATGTGCAAATCGGCATGACGCCCATTCAGGCGATCAGATCAGCGACCGTCAACGCATCAAAGCTACTTGGCTGGGAAGATCAGGTCGGCTCGATTGATGTCGGAAAATTTGCCGACATGATTGCAGTGGATGGCAATCCGTTAAAAGATGTGACTGAGTTAGAAAGAGTTAAATGGGTGATGAAAGCTGGCGCGGTGATCAGGTAATCTCATCAGATTCGCTCAATCAACCTACCTACAACTGCGTCCGCTTAGTTAGCTGGTTAATTAGTGAGGTAGTTGTTGCGCCAGTCGCTTTATGTTCATGATGATCAGAACAGATAACTCACTATCTGATTGATCATCATGCCCCCTGCCATCAACCACATAAATAGTGCGCCGCCCAGTAATAATGGCTTGCTGCCAGCCTTGCGTATCGCACTGAGATTCGTACTCAAACCTAAGGCGACCATTGCCATCGCTAATAAACACAGATCCACTTGCTGCATCATAACAAGCCAATGCTTGGGTATTGGCAGAATCGAATTGATTGCAACCATCAGCACAAAAACAAATGCAAACCAGGGAACACTGATGGCTTGCGCTTGCTTCTGATGCGTCATTGTCGATTGATCAGGCGACACTCTCTTTTTTGATAAAGCCAGCGATAGTAAAAACAAAAACGGCGCCAGCATCATGACCCGTCCCATCTTCGCGACGATAGCTGCACGTTCAGCTTGTTCGCCGACCGCGTGGGCAACAGCGACAACTTGTGCAACATCATGAACCGTCGAGCCGGCGAAAACACCAAAAAATTCTGCATCAGCAGAGACCAGATGCAAAGACAGATTCCAATGGTATAGGAAGGGATAGAGCAAGGTTGCAAGCATGCCAAACACCACCACCGTAGAGATTGCTACGCTGACCTCTTCCGGTTGAGCACTGACGACTTTCTCTGTTGCCATGATCGCTGCCGCGCCGCAAATAGAACTCCCGGCACCGATTAAGATCGCCGTGTTTTTATCTAATCCCAGCAACTTCATTCCAAGAAAAATACTCAGACCAAAAGTAGTGCTCAGAACCAGCGCATCAATCAAAAAACCACTGAGACCAACATCTGCCAGATCCTGAAAATTTAAGCGAAATCCATACAACACGATCCCCAGGCGTAGCAAATGATGTTTTGAAAAACGAATACCTGGTGCGGATTGAGTCACGTCAACAACGGCAGTCGTATTGCCAGCGGCGACGCCTAAAAAAATTGCCAGGCTCAAGACGCCAAGACCATGCTCAGTCAGCCATGAGAGTCGGCCTAGCGATATTGCAATAGCGCTAATCATTGCGATTAGTAATAGTCCGGGAAAATATGGCCGAACAAGTGCTACGGACAATTGGCATCGATCTAAGTAATTAGCGATATGCATCGATCTTGTAGTGCTAGCAGAGCGAAAGATGGCAGACATAGTGAGTTTCTGATTGGTGCAGCATAATTTTTGAGTGATCAAACAGATCAAGATAGCGCGCAGTGTATGCCACTCCAATTAATACACAAAACAATTCATTTATCTATAACCAAGCTGTAAAATAGGTAGATTATTATCTGCCGCCAACCTGCGTCCAAATGCGACTGACATTAAGACAATTACAGATATTTCAGGCTGTCGCCCAGACCGGCAGCACATCGGCTGCCGCTGAAGAGGTTAATCTGTCGCAATCCGCTACCAGTGCAGCGTTAAATGAACTGGAGCATGGCCTGGATATCAGTCTGTTTGACCGCATTGGCAAGCGTCTCCAACTCAATGACAATGGTCGTGTGCTCCTGCCTCAGGCGAATCAACTGCTTGATGCTGCACGTGTCATCGAGCAGCAATTTAACTCTGGCTTCGCTCGTTCCGGCGCGGGATTGCGACTAGGTGCAAGCACTACCATTGGCATCTATGTGTTACCTGCCATTCTCGCTAAAACACACGCGGACTCGATGAGCTATCCCAATGTGACGATTGCCAATACGGCTGATATTGCGCACGCCGTCGCGAGTTTCGACCTGGATCTCGGTTTGATAGAAGGACCTTGTCATCAGGAAGAACTTTATGCAGAGCGCTGGATCAGCGATGAACTCATTATTGTCTGTGCACCAGAACATCCCATACTCAATGGTCGTGTTGAAGCAAAAGTGCCTCTCAAAAATTTACGCAATGCTCAATGGCTGCTGAGAGAACCGGGGTCGGGGACGCGCGAAACAGTGGAGCAAGCGCTGCTACCGCACTTACATCATCTGAATTGCATAGGCGAATTCGGCAACTCGGAGGCAATTAAATATGCCGCAGCCGAGGGTCTGGGCATCGCATGTTTATCACGCCGCGTTGTTGCGGATTTATTGAGCATGCGTAAAGTGGTCGAGGTAAAAACCACACTGCCTAAACTAGAAAGAAGTTTTTATCTGATTCATCACAGACATAAAATACTATCTGCGCGGCTGCAAGATTTTTTAACATCCTGTCGCAGGATGTCGGCACCAGATAAACCTATGCGGACCTAACACAAATAGGAATAATGTAAAATTTTCATATCTATTGGACTGACGCACAAACTAAAACTCTCACCACAGAGAAACGGATACACGGATACACGGATACGCCGAGAAAAGCAGGAGTAAGCAGTTCCGTGAAATATCCATATCAAAATGAATCCGCAAGCAGAATGCGCCTGCTGGCACGAAATGCCTCTGGAAGCCGCATATAACATGCGGCTTCCATTTGTATGGTGATAGACAATTGTCGTTTTGCGTAAGTCCTCATCTATTGATGAGTATTCGTTAGTATGGCATTCATCAACGATCGTTACGAATTACCGCGACGAGTTGCCGTCATCAATCATATGCACAACCCTTCAGAAAATAGCTAACCAGCATCACCCATGACCATACAAATTAACAAAGAAATTAAAGCTTATATTGATCCGCTGACAAGCCATGAATATGAGGCACTGGAACGTAGCATTTTGCGCGAGGGCTGTCGCGATGCCCTGATTTTATGGGGTGATACGCTGATCGACGGTCATAACCGTTATGCAATTTGTCAGCAACATCATCTGCCTTATAAAACAATACAAAATACGTCACTCGACAGCATGGAGGATGTCATTCTCTGGCTGATCGACAACCATATCGGACGTCGCAGCGTCACGGATTTTCAGCGTGGCATGCTGGCATTACGCAAAAAAGAAATTGTCGCTGCACGCAGCAAACCAGCGAACGACAATACGGCACCAGCGCCCGATGAAACTCCTGAACCCAAGGCAAAAAATACGCGCGAAGACATCGCCAAATCCGCAGGAATCAGCAGCAATGCCGTCACGCAAATTGAAAAAATTCAGAAGGCAGCAAGCCCCGCATTAGTCAATGCAGTTCGCGCTGGAACCATCTCCATCAGTGCCGCTGCGGCCATTGCCTCCTTACCGGAGGCGCAACAAGCCGACGCCGTTGCAGGCGGCCGTAAAGAGTTGCAACAGGCCGCCAGACTTGCGCGCGAGATCAAAGCAGCAAGCCGGCCTGTGAAAATAGCGAAAAATGAAGCTCCGGAACATAACACTTCACAAGACGATGCTCAGGTGCAAAGTACAGGCAGTAATCTTCACGCCTCAGCGACTTTTAGGGATCCCGCCGACATCGCAGTCTTGCAACAAAAAATAGCCGAACTGCATGCTGAAAACCTGGTTCTTAAAGCGCGTGTGGCAGAACTGACCTTAGCTTTAAACGCTGGCTAAGGTACTAGCCGCGACGACAAAAACGACAGGTCGGCTCGATAATCTGCACAGGCTTTTGAGAAAACTTCTTTGGCAAAGGCAATTGCCAGCCTATTTTTTAATCGGATTGCAAGCGGATTTCGCTTATTTTTTTTGCAGTTTTAGCGAGACTTAGACCACAACGACCGGGATAAGTCTTTTACAATAGCCGTTATTCTTTCGCCTGTTCAGACCGTCGCATTGCCACCTTACTGATTATTTACTATGCAAAATAGCCTGACGCACAAGCCTGTTGAAATAAAAATTTCTACCGTTGTCGCCGTTGCGATTATTTTGCATGCAGCGCCCATCGCTACGCTGGAAGCCGCTTTGAAGCAAATGACAGCGGGCACACCAGATTTTTTTGACGACGAGTTTGCTGTCATCGATGTAGAAAATATCGCCTCAGAAAAACTAGACTGGCCAGCGCTGATCCGTTTATTTAAATCGTTTGGACTCAATCCGGTCGCGGTACGCAATGCGCAGGAAAGCGATTACAGCGCGATACGCAGCCACGGCCTGAGTATCGACGTGGTCAGCAAGCCACGACCAGAGTTCACTAGCCCAACGCCGGTTACGACAACGACTGCAGTGGAAATCGTGGCAGAGAAACCTGTTCCTGCGCCAGCACCGCAAATTATTCATAGCAATACACCGGCAATGGTGATCGACACGCCGGTGCGTGCGGGGCAGCGTATTTACGCACGCGGGGCGGATCTGATCATTACCGCATCGGTCAATAATGGCGCCGAGGTCATTGCTGATGGCAGTATTCATATTTACGCCCCCTTACGCGGGCGTGCTCTGGCTGGCGCTACAGGCAATACCGATGCGCGTATTTTTGCACTGTCAATGGAGGCAGAATTGGTCTCTATTGCAGGGATCTATCGCACGTTTGATGATGGCTTTCCGGCACTGCTGCCTAACCATCCCGTACAAATCAAGCTGATTGGTGACAGTATTGAAGTATCATCCGTAAAATCAGCTGGTTAATTATTTAACATTATTCCATCACCGCTATCAGTAGTTTGATTGCTCGAAAATTAAAGGAGTTCTTTGTGGCAAGAATCATCGTTGTGACATCCGGTAAGGGCGGCGTAGGAAAAACGACTTCCAGTGCCAGCTTTGCGTCTGGTCTGGCCATGCGGGGACATAAAACCGCCGTACTCGATTTTGACGTAGGTCTGCGTAATCTGGATTTGATCATGGGCTGCGAACGACGTGTCGTCTATGATTTAGTCAATGTCATCAGCGGCGAAGCAAGTCTGAATCAGGCGCTGATCAAGGACAAGCATTGCGATAATTTGTTTATCCTGCCCGCCTCGCAAACCCGCGACAAAGATGCGCTGACAGAAGAAGGCGTTGAGCGTGTCTTAACGGATCTCGCCAAAATGGACTTTGAATACATCATTTGCGACTCACCTGCGGGCATTGAACGCGGTGCAGTCATGGCGCTGACATTTGCCGATGAAGCGATCGTTGTGACCAATCCTGAGGTGTCTTCCGTACGTGACTCCGACCGTATTCTGGGCATCATTCAAGCGAAGTCAAAACGCGCGCAGGAAGGTGGCGAGCCTGTGAAAGAACATCTGTTGATCACCCGCTACTCACCGAAGCGTGTTGAGGCTGGTGAGATGCTGTCCTACACCGACGTGCAGGAAATTTTGCGCATTCCCCTGATCGGCGTGATTCCAGAGTCAGAAGCGGTGCTACATGCATCAAATCAAGGTAATCCGGCCATCCACATGAAGGGAAGCGATGTGTCGGATGCGTACGAAGATGTAATCTCACGTTTTCTCGGTCAAGAAGTGCCCCTGCGTTTTATCAATTACGAAAAACCAGGTCTGCTGCAACGGATTTTTGGAGGTAAGTAATATGGCCTTGCTATCTTTTTTATTCAACAACAAACCTAAGAGCGCCAATACCGCCAAAGAACGTCTGCAAATCATCATTGCCCGCGAGCGCACAAGTCGTGAGGGGTATGATTTTTTACCTGCTTTACGCGAAGAACTGATCGCAGTGATTTCCAAATACACCAAAGTCAATGCAGACGATATCAAGGTGTCACTAGATCGCCAGGGCAATTTGGAAGTACTGGATGTGAACGTTGTCTTACCTGATGTAGAGCTACGTAGTTAATACCCCAACGCCAGAGCGGCAGATAGTGGTAACCGCTCTGGTGCAATTTGGTGCAACTAAGTGATGCATCGATAAATCATCTCTTTACAAAGTCCTGGTCCAGTCCTTATCTAACCCGTGTCGATTTGCGTCGTCGATTTATCATCCGCCTAGATATGCGAATCGCAGCAAACGTTTGCGATGGTGCGTAGATATTCAAGATAATAATTTCCAATAGGAAATATTTAGTCGTTTTTATGTGCTAAAAAGGCATTAAAATGAAGGAAATGCCTGTTTTTTTTGCTCATTCTTTCCAGCTTGCCTAAAATCATTCTTGTGTTAGGTACAATGCTGTATCTTTACTACTCTACGATTGTTCAACCCCAATCTGCGTGCACTTATGAGAATTGCTGTACTGGACGATGACAATAATCTGCTTGAGCTGGTATGTACCATCTTGAATGCGGCTGGTCATACTTGCCACCCATTCCTCAGCGGCAAGGAGATGTTGCATAATTTGCGTCGCGATAGTTACGATATGCTAATCCTTGACTGGCAAGTACCGGATTTAAGCGGCACAGAGATTCTGCACTGGGTCAGAGAAAAACTGTCCCCTAACCTGCCTGTACTGTTCATGACCAGCCGTTCTGGCGAAGACGACATCGTCGCAGGTCTGGCCGCTGGTGCGGATGACTACATGATCAAACCGGTACGACGCAGCGAACTGGTAGCGCGCGTGCAGGCGCTCTTGCGCCGTGCCTACCCATCGCAAACGGTCTCCGAGCATCTGCAATTCGGCATCTACAAGTTCGAAACCCGTGCGGGCCGCGTCAGCATCAATGATGTCCCCGTCGAAATGACACAAAAAGAATTCGATCTCGCGTTGCTGCTGTTCCGTAATCTCGGACGCCCTTTATCACGAGCTTATATTCTCGAAGCAGTCTGGTCACGCGACATTGACATCCCTTCGCGCACAATGGATACGCATATTTCCCGCGTCCGCAGCAAGCTGGAATTACGCCCTGAAAATGGCTACCGGCTCGCGCCAGTCTATAGTTATGGCTATCGCCTCGAACAGGTAACAGCCGAGTAATATCCTGCCAGACTCACCTAGCGGCGTAGTCGTGCGAGTCTGGCAGCTGTCCCTTCCGGAGTTTTCATGCTGACCAATTCACGCCTGTCGCTAACGCGCACCTTGCTGTTATCCCTGATGATCAGTTTTGTGGTCGCCCCCGCTAATGCTGCCAGATCTGGCGCGAGCAAAGGCGAACCAGGCTCCGTTCTCAGTACCCCGCCCAACATGACTTATTTCGCGTCCGAGGGTGACACACTATCTTCCATCGCCAAACGTTTTACAGAAAAAACACAAAACTGGTCGATACTCGGCAAAGTTAATCATATCTCGAATGACCGCACTATTCCGGTAGGGTCATTGATTTTGATTCCATTTGAGTTGCTGCCGGAAGACCCCAGCGAAGCCAAAGTCTTGGCACTCGCAGGCAGCTCCGTAGCAAAGACATCAAACGGCACGGAAAGCCAGGTTTCAATTGGTAATGTGTACAAAGAAGGCACACAAATCACTACCGGTAAAAATGGCTTCCTGACGCTCGTGCTGCCGGACGATTCACGTATCTCTATCCCATCGAATAGCCAGGTCACACTGAGCAAATTGCGTATGACCAAATATACGCAAAGCCCGCGTACTGAGATCGCGTTATTGCAAGGACGGGTCGAATCCACCGTCACGCCGCTGGAGTCGAATAAAGGTCGTTTCGAGGTCAGATCACCTCTCGCAGTGGCGGGTGTACGCGGTACGCATTTCCGGGTTGGCGTCAATGACAATGGCATTGCCAACGAAGTCTTATCAGGTGGCGTCGCCGTCGGCAATGCAAAAAAACCAAATACGCTGGTACTGCCAGCTGGTAAAGGCAATGTAGTCAGTCAGGAAGGCGTCGGCAAACCCGTTGATTTATTACCACCACCAAGTCTAGTCAGCGGCTATCAGTTACAGGATCGCCCGACGATCGTCTTTACTCTGGATAAGACAAAAGAAGCGGCGAGTTATCACCTGCAAATAGCCAACGATGCACAAGCACAAAACATTGTGATGGAAGCACGCTCAACAGAGAATCGTTTTAAATTTGACGGTCTGCCTGATGGCAACTACTTCGTGCGCGCTAGTGCGATCGATACGCTCGGCCTGGAAGGCTTACCGCTGACACAGGCATTCACATTAAAAGCACGTCCGGAACCTCCATTCAATGTGCAACCGAAAGCCAAGTTACGCGCAGAAAAAGTTGATTTTGTCTGGACCGAATCTGCCGATGCCAAGGCCTACCATTTGCAAGTCAGCAGCGACGCCTCATTCAAACAAATCATTCTTGATCAAACCGATATCAAAGAAGTACAGTTCAGCGCAGACAAGATCGCTAATGGCAAATATTACTGGCGTGTCGCGACGATTGCTCAAGTCAATGGCAAAGCCGATCAGGGCCCTTACAGCGATGTACAGGCATTTACCCTGATGCCGCCACAGACTATGAATGCGCCAGCCGATGATGGCAGCAATCAATTGTCATTCAATTGGCCATCCGAACCAGGCCAGAAGTTCCTGATTCAGATTGCCCTTGATGCCGCATTCAACAATGTCTATCTGTCCAAAGAACTGGATCAGGCAGAGTTACGTATTCCCCGTCCTGATTCGGGACTGTATTTCATTCGCGTGCGTGCTACCGATGCCGATGGCTATGTCGGCGGCTTCACGGCCACGCAAAAGTTGAACATTTTTACCCGCTGGACCACCAGTAGCGGAGAACCGATTCAATCTGGCAGCGGCATCGTCAAGCCAGGATTTTAAGGATTAGCACGTCAACCATCCGATGAATACTGAACACATCAAGGTAGAACGTATCGCCTTACGTGAATGGCTGATGATCAGTTGCCTGATGTTGTTACTGACGGCAGGTCTGGCGTGGATGGCGACGCTGAACCGGATTGACCTGAGCCTGTACGACCGCTTCATGCAGGCAAATTCAGTTCCGGCAAGAGACGACATCATCATTATCGGCATTGATGATTACAGCCTGACAGAACTCGGCAAGTGGCCATGGCCAAGAGCACGACATGCTGAGCTGCTACAACAACTCTCTGCGGCCAAACCTCTGGCGATAGGGCTAGACGTTTTTTTCTCCGAAGCCGAACAATCGGGTCTTGATGCGTCATCAGGCGGAGACCAGCAACTCGCTGCGGCACTCAGCGCCAACAATCTCACCGTACTACCGGTGTTTTCTGAAAACGCTGGCAAAGGTCTGAGTGTCGGCAAACCCATTCCGGCGCTCGCCAGCGCTGCGCGGCAACTCTCCCACATTCACCTGGAACTGGATAAAGACGGCGTCGCCCGCAGTGTATTTCTAAGAGAAGGCATGAACGGCGACATGTGGCCGCACATGGCTCTGGCAATGAAGGACGTCGCCCAAAAAATTGCTCCCGGCACTGAAATCAATCTCCCCGGCGCACGTCTGTCCGCAGCCCTTCGCGCCGACTCGACTAAGGCAGACAACGGTCTCTGGCAGCGTGATTACCAGATGCATATTCCTTTTTATGGTAGCAGCGGTCACTTCAAGTCGGTGCCTTATGTCGCGGTTTTACGTGGCGAAGTACCGGCAGATTTTTTTAAGAATAAATATGTCCTGATCGGGCCGACGGCGGTCGGGATGGCGGACTCCTTCCCCACGCCGGTATCGGCCAACGAAGGCATGATTGCCGGGATCGAGATCCATGCCAATATTCTGGCAAGCTTGCTCGACAGCCGTTCTGTGCGAATGGCATCGAATCTGGAAGCTAGTTTATATTGCCTGTGCCCGGTACTACTTGCGATGCTGGCCTATTTGTTTTTATCGCCGCGACTCGCCTTATTGACGACCTTCTTTTTATTTATCGGCATTCTCGCAACTAGCTATCTAGTCATGCGAGGCGGTCTCTGGTTACCTCCGGCTGCGGCCTTAGTCGCTTTGATCATTGCTTACCCGCTATGGAGCTGGCGCCGCCTTGAGGCAGCAATACGCTACCTGGGTGAAGAATTCATTTTGCTCGATAACGAACCTCATCTGCTACCGGAATTAAAAACCACAGACGAGGAAGAAAAGCGTCCCGTACAAGACCGGCTGGAACAACGCATCGACGCCATGCAAGTTGCAGCGCGACGGGTAAGGGATTTGCGCCAGTTTGTCAGCGACAGTCTCAGCAGCCTGCCGGA
This sequence comes from Undibacterium sp. RuTC16W, assembly GCF_049339445.1. Taxonomy (NCBI): domain Bacteria; kingdom Pseudomonadati; phylum Pseudomonadota; class Betaproteobacteria; order Burkholderiales; family Oxalobacteraceae; genus Undibacterium; species Undibacterium sp. RuTC16W. The sequence goes on from NZ_JBMPPE010000007.1 coordinate 55,941, forward strand.
TGCAACTCTGGTCACGACTACCGACGGCAATGTGCTGCTATCGAACCAGATCGCCAAGACCTATTTCGCCAGCATCGGCGTGCCGCAAGTCAACGATGCGCTGGTTCCTTATCTGTTCGCCAAGATGAATCCGCCGCAACTGCAAGAGCAACTCCCTGGAGAAACTTTTAGCTGGTGGAATTTACTCGATTTGCAAAAAACTACCATGATGGTCAGCGGAATAGAAGTAGTCGATCCGCGCGGACGAGATTTGCTGATCAAGAGCGCGCCTTGCTACTCGGGCAAAAAAGAACTCGTTGGCTGGATTGTCAGTCTGATTAACATCACGGCGATTCGCGCTGCCGAACGCAGCCGCGATGAGACCTTACATTTTATTTCGCATGATATGCGGGCACCGCAAGCATCTATCCTCGCCTTACTAGAACTGCAACAGGATCCGGCAACGGCGCTGCCACATGACGAATTTCTCAACCGCATAGAAAAAGCCTCACGCATCACGCTCGGGCTGGCGGATAATTTTGTCCAGCTCGCACGAGCCGAATCACAGAATTATCATCTCGAAGATATGGATTTTCAGGATGTCTTACTCGATGCCAGCGAAGAGATGTGGACACTCGCCAAAAGCAAGCACATCAAGATCGTCACACAGATCCCCGAAGGGGATTATCCGGTTCGTGTCGACCGTGCTCTGATGACACGGGCATTGACCAATCTTTTATCGAACGGGATTAAATATAGCCCCGCCGATACCACCATTACCTGTAGTCTGGAATATGAAGCGGGATTAGTCGAAGCAAGCGTCATCTGCACCATCAAAGATCAGGGTTATGGTATCGCCAGAGTAGATCAGCCAAAACTGTTTCAGCGCTTTCAGCGTTTCAAACATGGTGAGCAACCCAAAAACGATGGCGTTGGCTTGGGGATGGTGTTTGTAAAAGCCGTTATCGATCATCATCATGGTCAGATCAGTTTTGTCAGTGCACCCAACGAAGGCACAACTTTTCATATCAAATTGCCAGCATTTAGCGTTTGATCTTGCACAATGCACTCGTCTGGGTCAGAAAATCTTTGCTCTGACGCGCTATAATGCAGACTTCCACCTCGATCTTACGCTGCGTCACGCCATGCAACTTCTAGCCGTCGGCCTCAACCATACGACTGCGCCACTTTCACTCCGTGAAAAAGTCGCGTTCTCTCCTGACCAGATAGGTCAGGCAGTGGTTGCTGCGCGCTCCTGGTTTGGTCGTGAGGCAAGCCAGCATGATACTTTTCATGCAAATGTAGAAGCGGCTATTTTATCGACCTGCAACCGCACTGAAATGTATGCGGCCAGCCACGTCGATAATCCTGTTGATGCCACCGCCCATTTTCTCGCGGACTTCCACAAGCTGCCTTATTCAGAATTACGCCATCATCTGTACACACTGCCGCAGGACAATGCTGTGCGTCACGCGTTTCGCGTTGCGTCCGGTCTGGATTCAATGGTTCTCGGTGAGCCACAAATTTTAGGTCAGATGAAAGATGCCGTGCGTCAGGCTGATGCTGCAGGCGGACTGGGTACTTATCTGCATCAATTATTTCAACGCACCTTTGCTGTCGCTAAAGAAGTGCGCAGCACCACCGAAATCGGTGCGCATAGCGTCTCGATGGCCGCCGCCGCGGTGCGCTTATCGCAACGTATTTTCGATACGATTTCTGAGCAGCATGTGCTGTTTATCGGCGCAGGTGAAATGATCGAATTATGTGCGACGCATTTCGCTGCACAAAATCCTAAAAGCATCACGATAGCCAACCGCACACTCGAACGTGGCGAAGCACTTGCCCATCGCTTCAACGGCAAAGCGATTCGCCTGGCTGAATTGCCTCAGTGTTTATCGCAATTCGATATCATCATTTCCTGCACTGCATCCACTTTGCCGATCATCGGACTGGGTATGGTCGAGCGCGCTGTCAAAGCACGCCGCCACCGCCCTATCTTCATGGTCGATCTGGCAGTACCACGCGATATCGAAACAGAAGTCGGCGCACTTGATGACGTATTTCTCTACACCGTCGATGATCTTGGCAATGTCGTGCAGACCGGCATAGAAAACCGTCAGGCTGCTGTCGCTCAGGCTGAAGCGATTATCGAAACCCGCGTACAGTCATTCATGCACTGGGTCGATGGCCGCATCGTCGTGCCAGTGATTCAGGACCTGCATGAGAACAGTGAGGCAATGCGCCTGCTGGAACTCGAACGTGCGCGCAAAATGCTGGCGCGTGGCGATGATGTGGAAGCGGTACTCGAAGCGCTCTCCAAAGGTCTGACTGCTAAATTTTTGCATGGCCCGCAACAGGCACTGCATCAGGCCAGTGGCGACGAGCGTGCTCGTCTGGCGACCTTGCTGCCACAGTTGTTCCGCACGAAGCGTTAGCGACGCCTGACAGCCGCCAGACCATCGCGCCCGGCACTCTTTCCGATGTGACGATCTGCTCGTGCATCCTCCGATATTTCCCGTATTGATTAAAAATTAGGTAAGACAATGAAACCATCGATGCTTTCAAAACTCGATCAATTGGCAGAACGCCTGGTCGAAGTCGGCCAACTCCTGAATCAGGAGGGCGTCACCAATGACATGGACAATTATCGTAAGCTGACGCGCGAACATGCCGAACTCGAACCGCTGGTTGAGTTGTATCAAAATTATCAGCAGGCGCAAGCCGATATCGACTCTGCGCAGGAGATGATGGCCGATCCTGATATGAAAGATTTCGCGCAGGAAGAAATTAATGCTGCCAGACAGCGCATGGAAGAACTACAGGTCGATCTGCAAAAAATGCTGCTGCCGAAAGATCCGAACGATGAACGCAATATCTTGCTCGAAGTCCGCGCCGGTACCGGCGGTGACGAAGCGGCGCTGTTCGCAGGCGATCTGCTACGCATGTACACCCGCTTCGCAGAGCGGAATCGCTGGCAAATCGAAATGATGTCCGAATCGCCGTCAGAGCTTGGCGGGTATAAAGAAGTCATCGTACGCATCGCCGGTTTCGGCGCTTATTCCAAATTAAAATTCGAATCTGGTGGTCATCGCGTCCAGCGCGTTCCCGCTACCGAAACGCAAGGCCGTATCCATACCTCGGCCTGCACGGTGGCCGTGATGCCAGAGGCGGATGAACTCGCGGACGTGGTCATCAACAACGCCGATCTGCGCATCGATACCTTCCGTGCATCGGGTGCCGGTGGTCAGCATATTAATAAAACGGATTCTGCCGTACGTCTCACGCATTTACCGACCGGTATCGTGGTCGAATGTCAGGATGGCCGCAGTCAGCATCAGAATAAAGCACAGGCAATGCGCGTCTTGGCGACCCGCATCATGGATGGTCAGATGCGCGAAAAGCAGGCAAAAGAAGCGGCGACCCGCAAGAGCCTGATAGGCTCCGGTGACCGCAGCGAACGTATCCGTACCTACAACTACCCGCAAGGTCGCATGACGGATCACCGCATTAATCTGACTCTATACAAACTCGACTTCATCATGGATGGCGAGCTGACAGAATTGACGAACGCCCTGGTTGCGGAGCATCAGGCCGAGTTACTGGCAGCATTAGGTGACGATTAAAATTAAATAAATAGGGGGAGTATGTGTATTTATCTCTATATTCCGCACGTTAAATAAGCTGGTTAAAAGACCGATATCACGTACTCTACCCAGTATATCCATCAAATCAGCAATCAGTCTGATCGTGATCCCTCGCAGCGCTTTGCCAGCCAGCGCTTCATGCGACAGGATCGACGGCATCCGCGGGCGAGTCAGTGAAGCTGCTATTTTGCTATATGCGGACAAATACTACGTTTAGTCACAGAACCAATTGCTGCTTAGGGTATCCTACGGCAAGTTCAATTATTTCCTCAGTTCGCCATGACCCGTACAAAAACCATTCTGATCTCTGTCGCTACGATTTGCATCGCCCTGCTCGGCTTTGCCCTGTATTTGCAACTTGTTAAAAACATGCCGCCCTGCCCGCTGTGTGTCATGCAGCGTTATGCGTTTATTTTCATTGCGATATTCTGCCTGATCGCGCTTGCTTTACAGGGTCAAGCCCGTCGCATCAGCAGCGGACTTGCCTTACTGTCCTCGCTCAGTGGTCTGGGGATCGCAGGCAAGCATCTGTGGGTACTCGCCAATCCTGAACTGACCTGTGGCATCGATCCTTATGAAACTGTCTTGAACAAGATCTTTACAGCGCAATGGCTGCCTGTCATGTTTAAAGCCGACGGCTTGTGTGAGACACCCTACCCGCCGATTATCGGCCTGTCGATTCCTGGCTGGGCAGCGGTATGGTTTGGCGTCTTCACTATCGCGCTGTTGTTTGCCCTGTTGCAAAAGGACAATGCACAACGCGGTTTATTTGGTCGTCACCGTTAATGGCACACTGGATCCATGAAGGTATCAGCATCGGTGCCTGCCAGACAGTCAGTCCTCTCGATGTGGTTGATACACGTATCCTGATGATGCATGCGCTGGGACTGACCCGCATCCAGCTGATCACGCAATCGGAAGAGCGCCTCGACGCGGCACAGGCAACCAGGCTCGATCAACTCCTGGCACGTCGCTACGACGGAGAACCTATCGCGTATCTGATTGGTGAACGTGAATTTTTTGGCTTGCCTTTCCATGTCACCAGCGATGTGCTGATACCACGTCATGAAACCGAATTATTAGTCGAACTGGCCGTTGAGCGCGCACCGCAACAGAGTCGCCTGCTGGATATGGGGACAGGCTCCGGTGCGATTGCCATTGCGATTGCGCACCAGCGACCTGATTTGACGGTCACTGCGACGGACATCAGTACCGCAGCGGTCGCCGTAGCACAGCACAATGCCGACCGTAATGTCCCGGGCAGCAAAATGCGCCTGCTCCCAAGCGACTGGTTCTCGGCATTAGGCGACGAGCAATTCGATACCATCGTCAGCAACCCGCCCTACATCGTCAAAGATGATCATCATCTGCAACAGGGAGATTTGCGCTTCGAACCCATCATCGCACTCACCGATCAGGCCGATGGCTTAACCGGCTATCGCATCATCATTCAAGGTGCGGCGCAACGGCTAAGCGCGCAAGGCTGGCTATTAATGGAACACGGCTACGATCAGGCAGCGGCAGTACGCGAGTTACTAACGCAACACAGATTTATTGAGGTGCAAAGCTGGATTGATCTGGGTGGAATTGAGCGCGTTAGCGGCGGAAGATTGCCAGAACACCCAATGTAAATATACCGGTAGAAATGCGTCCTCTTACCGATGCATTTCACCTTCATAAGGCAGTCGATTTTGCCAGAACCGGCAAGATAATTTCGACACACAAACCACCAGGCGCGCCACTGGCCTGCGCCAGATTACTCGCGATGATGCTGCCGCCATGTGCAAAGATCACGCGCTGCGCAATCGCCAGCCCCAGGCCGTAACCATCCGCATTCCGCCCCGCTCCGGCAGCGCTGTTTACACTGGCATTCGCGCCACGAAAAAATGGCTCAAAGATGGTTTGCAGCTCAGACTCTGGTACGCCTTTGCCTTCATCAATTATCCGTACTCTGAGTTGCTTAGAACCCGCTGCACTTGATTGCATCACAGAGGGGGATGCTGCTTCCAGTTGTGCTTCCAGATGGACGATGCCGCTATCTCTGGTGTATTTGATGGCATTACGCACGACATTTTCTAAAGCCCGGTACAACAATTCGTAACGACCACGCAGCAATACATCCTGCCCCATCACACCGCCGGAAAACACCAGTTCCTTGCTCTGCGATTCCGCCTCGAAGCCTGCATTATCGACAATCTCGGCAAGCAATTCATCCACCTGAATATTGTCCATACTCGCCATGACACCGGCTTCAATACGCGACAAGGTCAGCAGTTCACCGACCAGCTTGTCCATGCGCACACCTTCGCGTTCTATCCTGTCCATCGACGCATCAACCCGCTCGGGCTGTTGCCGCGCCAGACCGATCGCCGCCTGCAATCTTGCCAGCGGTGAACGCAACTCATGCGAGACATCATGCAAGAGGCGGCGCTGACTTTCCATCAGATGGGCGAGTTGTTCTGCCATGCAGTCAAATTCGCGCCCCAGATCTGCCAGCTCATCCTGCCGCCTGCCCATACTGGCACCAACTCTGGTCTGCAAATTACCTTCCGCCAAAGAAATAAATGCCGTACGCAGATGACGTATCGGTTTCGACATATACCAGGCGAGTAAAGCAGCAAACAAGAGACTTGCCAGCAAGGCTGCCGCCATCGGAATAAAGACATCAAACTCGCGCGGCCAGCGCGGTGAAGGCGGCGGCATGCCATGATCGCCTCCCGCTCTGTCATCTCGCCGAAATCCCGGATAATCAGGCCGTTCAGGTGACCCGGGATGAGCCATGTCAGGGCGGTTATTACCGTCTGGAGGATCAATATGACGGGGCAATAAATCCGGCCGGTCTGACCGGGTTTGTGGTTTGCCCGCAGGTGCAGTTTCTGGCGGTGCGATATCGGACAAAACATCAGGCGGTAACGCTATCGCCGGATGCTCTTTTGCATACAGTAAATCGGCTGCCACATGCGCCTCCTGCTCGCGCTGATGCTTAAGTGATAGCGTACTGCCGATGCCGGCGATTGCTGTTAATTGCGCCAGCCAGATGAAGAAGAAAAATTTCCAGAACAGGCGACCCACCGCTTACTCCCTGGTCAGCATATAGCCTTGCCGATACACGGTCTGAATGACGGCACGGCCATCGGTTAAAGGACCCAATTTTTGGCGAATGCTACTCAGATGCACGTCGATATTGCGGTCAAAGCGCGTCAGGGGACGCCCCAGGCCTTGTTCGGATAAATCATTTTTGCTGACGGTGCGGCCCGCATTTCGGGCGAGTATTTCCAGCAGTGTAAATTCGGTACTCGTGAGTTCCAGAGGCTGTCCGCTCCATTCGGCGCGACGCTGACTTTGCCAGATGCTCAAGGCACCAATCACCAGCGGCAGGACTTGTACGTCACTGCCGGGCGTACTCTGGGTCCGGCGCAAAATCGCCCGGATACGGGCCAGTAACTCACGGGGCGTGCATGGCTTGGGAACATAATCATCGGCCCCCAGTTCCAGCCCAATGATACGGTCAACATCATCACCTTTGGCGGTCAGCATCAGGACCGGCATACGGCTCTGAGCGCGGATGCGGCGCAACGCCTCAATCCCGTTCATATACGGCATCATGATGTCCAGCACCGCAATCGCATGATGACCGGTTAAGGCCTCACTCACCGCCTGCGCGCCATCATGGACCACAGTCACGACGTAGTCTTCACGCTCAAGGTATTCCCTGAGCATATCAACCAGTTCGACATCATCATCGGCGAGCAGTACCTTGGTCATTGCATTGGCTAAAGTAGATTTGTAACAGGCCCATCATACCGAATTTCTCTCCTAACAACGTGTACAAACACCCGGAAAAAGCCTGATTTACCCAGATTTACAGTCGTACCGGATTCACCGGAGCGGGCGCATGTTGCAGATTTTTACCGGGCTTTACGCCGTCTTAACCTCGTTTTACAACTCTCCGGCAGACAATGCAAGCGTTCCCACAATACCTTACCCAGAGGAGATTACATGGACTCACACGACCACGGCTTGGCGCATGACCTAACGACCTTGCTCAACACCTCCCCCAATCGCCGCCAGCTATTACGCTGGCTCTCGGCAGGAGGCGCAACAGCCTTATCAGTGATGGCATGCGGTGGCGGCAGTACCACCGCTAGCAGTACAACGACATCCACATCGACCACTAGCGGCACTACAAGCGGCACCAGCACGGGCACATCTACCGGCACCGGGACAGGGACTAGCACAAGCTGCGCAGTCATTCCGGAAGAAACTGCCGGACCTTATCCGGGTGATGGCTCCAATAGCAGTACCAATGGTATTGCCAACGCGCTGCTGCTGTCTGGCATCGTACGCAGCGATATTCGCGCCAGCATCGCAGGCGCCAGCGGTGTGGCAGCGGGTGTGCCACTGACCATCAAGCTTCAGGTCGTCAACACCAAGTCAAGCTGTGCGGTACTTTCCGGATATGCCGTGTATCTGTGGCACTGCAACCGCGATGGCTTGTACTCGATGTACTCAGCCGGCGTCACTGGCGAGAACTACCTGCGCGGCGTACAAGAAACCGACAGCAGCGGCAACGTCACCTTCACCACGATTTTCCCGGGTTGCTACGATGGTCGTATTCCGCATGTGCATTTTGAAATCTACCCAAGCCTGGCCAAAGCAAACAGTGCATCGAACAAGATTAATACCTCACAATTTACTTTCCCGATGGCGACACTGAATGAAGCCTACCAATCGACAGGTTACAGCGCCAGCGTGACCAATCTCGCCAAGATATCTTACGCAACCGACAATGTATTCAGCGATGGAACCAGCCTGCAAATGGTCAGCGTCACCGGTAGCGCAGCACTCGGTTATGTCGTTACACTGACGGTCGGAGTGTCGGTATAAGGCAGTATCAGTAGCTAGTAAGATAAAAATGCGGACGAGTCCTAACAGGTAGTGCAATATAGAGCAAAAAAATAAACCGACGTGCTTGAAACCACGTCGGTTTATTTTTTCGATCAGCTGCGCAAAGAATTGCTGCATGCGATCAAAAGATGGTGCAGATAAGGCAGAACATTCCGTTAAAATAAATGGATGCATATCTCTACCGATCAATCTCTCCTAGACATCCCGCTGATCCACGACTTTTTGTCGCAACATACGGCATGGGCCAAAGACATCCCTCGGGCAATCGTAGAACGTTCGCTGACTCACTCGCTCTGTTTCGGCGGCTATCTCGGCAGTCAGCAAATCGCCTTCGCCCGGGTGATCAGCGACTATGCAACTTACGCCTATTTGATGGATGTATTTGTCTTGCCAGGTTACCGTGGGCAGGGTCATAGCAAGCAACTGGTCCGCGTGATCATGGCGCATCCGGACCTGCAAGGGCTGCGCCGCTTTATGCTCGCCAGCAGTGATGCGCGGGGCTTATATGAAAAATTCGGATTTAAAGCGCCCGCAAAACCAGAAACACTGATGGAAATTAACCGGCCAGGTATGTATCAAAAAACTAGTTGACCGGCTCAGGCGCGGCAGATGATGTGGAATCTATCACCGCCGATAAATATGCATCACAAAATTCTGCAGGCATCCGTCTTGCCTTACCGCTACTGACTTCAATACAGACAAGATCCCAGCGACCGCGCAAAATCACCGCCTGATCACTATCCCGTATCAACTGAAACCGCCGCTCCATCGTCAACTTGCCGTCGCTTGCGGTCAGCCAGGTTGCCAGCGTTAAGGCCTCATCCAGCAGCGTGGGCAAAATATAATCATACTCAGCCCGCCGTATCGCCATCGCTCTATTTAGGCGCTGATAATCTGAGAGTCTCAGACCAAGCTGTTCAGAATGCGCCCAGCCAATTGCTTCACACCATTGCACATACACTGCGTTGTTCGTGTGATTGAGACCGTCGATGTCGTTCACGGCTGGTGTGCGCTTCATCGTAAAAGCTTGCGGATAATCCCACGGCATATCGGTGCTTTCTGAATGCATGTTTGCGTTAATGTGAGTTGACGGGAATGAAGAAGTTTAGCTCAAATTAGTTGGAATAAAAAAAGCCAGTGCAAGCACTGGCTTTTTGCATTGGCGGATTTAATTTCAATCAACGCAAAGTCATTTATATTTATATTTATTTATATTTATTTATATATCGTCACTGGCTCAGGTGCTTGCGCAGGGACGGCTGGTTGTCCGATCCCATTACTGTTCGCGGGACGATTGGCACCACGTGGTATACCGAATTGCACCATCAGTTCGCCGTAGGCTGCGTCGGCCAGACTGCGTGAGGTTTCTTGCATGACTTTGCCACGATTGAAGGCAACGCGGTCGCCGGCGCGGCTCAGGATTTTGGTATCGACACCGGAACCGCTGGCACTGAAAGCTGCTTTGACTTCGTAAGTTTTGGTATTAATCAGACTGAAATCAGCGACCAGATCGAGCGACAAGCTGGCAGTGATCGAATTGCCGTACTGAAGCTGGTTGCTTTCTTGGCGGAACTGGATGTTGCTGACTGTGCCGAACAGGACATAGTCGGCGCCTGGATACATGCCTTGTTTAATCCGGCCAATGATGTCGAAGATTTTTTCCATTGGCTTACCCACATACGGACGAGCCTGGATCAAATGAACCGCACCGCCTTTGATCAGTGCGCCTTTAAGATCGGCGGTATAGGTCTTCAGTTCGCCGCGGTCGATATAGGTATAAAACCCTTCGGCTTCGTAGTAATTACTTTCGCTCTTGGCGTTATAGCTGCCACGTGCAGAATAGCTGTGATCCGTCTCGCGCTCGCTGGAGCGGGCGTTCACGCTGCTCTTACTACTGGCAGAAACAACGCGAAAATATTCACTGACTTTTTCTTCATAAGTCAGATCAGTGACCGCGATTTTTGGCATGTCGGCAGCATAGGCAGACAAGCCGGAGGCAGCGCAGAACAAGGTTGCCAGAATTTTTTTTGCATTCAACATAGTGATCCTTTTTCAACTTAGCTATGCCGGTCTAACTAAATAACACGACATAGCGATGTGTGACGTGACGGTCGAGATTATTGACGCTTGGACGTTTTACGAATTTCTTTTTCGTCTTGCCATTCGATGGAACCGTCTTCGATGTCATACAGTTTCAAGGTCATTTTGTAGAATACATCTTTGGTGTTGGCGTTTTGCTTAACGATGGAAACGATCTCGCCTTCCAGTGAATATTTGGCTGCTTGCATGTTGCCGACTTTGGCTTTGCCCTGGGCTTTATACAGGCCGCTTTGGTTCTGGCGTTGCAACTCGTCAACGCCTTGCTGCATCTCATCGGCGCTACGGGTGAATTTTACTTTCTTACTTTTCACTAAAGCCGTCTGAATCGTGTTCATGATCGATTTGGTATCGATGTATTCACTTGTCTTGTTACGCACACCGGCCAGCGTCATGGTTGGACGATTTGCTAGTGCAGGATCTTCCAGCAAAGAGCCAACCATTTTTTCAGCGATCATTTGCAAATCTGTGGAGCCGAATTCGTTGGTCACGGTTTCTACTGCTTTGTTATCACCGTAGTTGACCTGGCGAGAAAAACTGACTGTGGGTTGTGATAATTTTGTCTGGCACGCAGTCATTGGCAATACAACGATTGCCATGGCGCAGCAAGCGCGTGCAAGGGAGGACATAGAGGAAATAGATGTCATGATAATTCCTGAAAAATAAAACGATTACGATACAAATAAACGACTGGCTGACGAGGATGAAATCAGCGCGGTTCAGAACTCATTTCAATTTTAAAATCCGTTGCCTGAGGACCGTAGGCAGTGCTTTTAATAAATTGTGTTTGCTTGCCCAAAAAAGTCATTGGCTTCCACACTTCACCATCGCCTACTTGCATGCCAGCTGCATCAGTCCAGCGGAAGCGGTAGTACAAACGCAGGTCTTTGACATCCGTATTAGTCACTTCTGCCTGCACCACCATCACGTCGTTTTTGCGCTGTGAACGCAGATCAACAACCTGCAAGCCTTGCAGTTCGCCACGCACCATCAGCTTGGCTGCAATGCCGGGAGAAATTGCCGCCGGTACCGGGTCTCCAGCAAATGCGCTCTGCACAGCCAGAGCGAGTCCCGTAATGATAAAAATTTTTTTGATTGAGGATGTCATATACATGTCCTAAGTAATTTTATGTTTACTGCTTATTTTGTTGCTGGTTTACTGCTTTGCAGGTGTCGCAGGCGTTGTCGCTGCGGCATCGGCTTTTTTCTTTGGCGGGACGACTTTCTTTGTGGCTGGCTTGGCAGCAGTTGCTGCTGGTGCTGGCTCGACCTGAGCAACAGCGACTGTGCCAAATTTTGCTGTGCTACCTAAGTAGGTTTTATTGGAATACATGCGAACCGGTACCACCATATAGCGGCCGTCGACTGTGATGCGTTTGATTTCACTCGAATAACTACCGAAATTCACATCATAATCACCAGGCGGAATAAAAGCACGGGCGACGAAGACGCGCTCTGGCAAGCTACGCCACATGCGATCATCTGCCGGGCTTTCGGTTGCCGCAACGGCGACGTTGGCAGCAAGACCGGCAAGCATGCCAAAGTTTTTGTTCACCTGATCTTGTACCAGCGCCTTGGCAATCGCCCGGGTTGCTGCGCGTAACTGGATACCTGGCAACTCGTCTTTCAGTGCTTTACGAGCCATCACGTTAAAGTCTGTCACCAACGCTGTCTGCAATACCTGATCGCCAACTTTGATGGTGTTGATCACCGGTGCATCTTTATCCGGATAAATCGCCGGAAAAGCAAATGAGACCGTGACCAGTCCGCGCGTCGTCGGCACAGGGAATGCTACTTTTTGCGAGAGACGCGCCGGTGAGTGACCTGCCTCGATGACGAACAGCACGTCGGTCACGCCTTTTTTGCGGCGGAAACTGGTACGCTGATCGAGCCCTTTTAAACCATCTTCGAGCACCGGCAGGTCAGGGCGTAATTCATTGGCTTTGCGATAGCCCGGCGCCGCCAGACCTGGCTCGTTCAGTGCTTCGTAGACGAAGCCTGCGAGATAGTGGCTTAAGGCATTTTGATAGCCGTTTTTCAGCTTCAACACTTCCGGATCATTGAGTGTTTCTACCGGGTAGCCGTTGAGCTCCTTGCTACTGCTGGTGACGCCTTTTTCCTTGGCTTCTTTTTCAGCATCGGCAGTTTCTTTGGCACGGAATTCGGCGATTACGGCTTCGCGTTCATGGGTGCGCTTGATGTCGACACGGGCGGTATCGAGGTCACCCAGATTCAGGCGGTTCATTGCCATGCGAGTGGTCAGCATGACTTTTTCGTAATCCTGACCTTCATAATCACGGCTGTTATCGCCCATGATCAAGGCTCCGACCTGACTCATCAGTTTTGCCGGATTACTCTTGGCAGTTTCTTCCCACTCTTTGACTTTAACATCAGCAACAGCGAATGCCGCCAGACTGTCTTCGTAGCGATTGCCGATGCGCATCAGCTCGCCTTTCTCCAGATTCAGTAACAGGTCGTTCTTGCTGCTGCCGGTGGTCTGGGCTTCGACTTGTTTAATCGCATCCTCGATGCGCCCTTCTTTGGCAGTCGCTAATGAGGAAGCGACCTTGCTGTCATGCGTCGGGGAGGTAACGCAACCTGCCAGAACAAGCGCGGCAATGATAGGGGTAAATGCAATAGATAGGCGCATAGTCATCAGTAAGTGGTGCTGCCGCCGAGATATACAGATCCCATCGCAGGATCACATCGGAAGTCGCAAAATCGTTATTGTTATCGGAAATGAAACGAATAAGAGTATATAAAAAATTACGCAGATTAGCTTGTCTTTTTTGCTATTTAATTTTGAGTATTATTAATTACTACTGAAAGTAGTGATTTGAATCAATATTGATCTGATTGATTTCACTCAGCCGGGTGTCTGCAAACCCTGTAAATCCGCCAAAAATCTCAGGACTTTTCCAGCCAGAGATCCATTTGATGCAGGCAATCAGGCAAATGTGCACCCAACGGACTGCGCAAACCGTGGTCGGCATCGGGGAAAATATGCCGTTGTAAATTGGTTTTTTTCAATGCCCGGAACTGCTGCTCCAGCCAATCGGCAGACTCCACCGGCACAGCCTGATCGGCACTCCCCATGCAAAGCAAAATAGGTTTATTCAGGCTCAGGAGATTCTCGCTGTGACGCAATTGATTTAACTCTTGCCAGTACTGGCGACTGCGCCCGTTGATCAGTATTTGCCGTTCAATAAGTGGAGTGAATGCGGCGGTGTGTGCGGCATTACCTGAGGTCTTGTCCAAAATCTGAGGCAAAGCGCTGAGCAGCGCCTCATCGATACGCTGCACCTCCGCCAGCAACCCAGCATCGCCAGCCTGATTGCGCTGACTCGCCAGCAAACGAAACGCATCCAGCGGCTGCATGCCACCATTTGAAATCATCACCAGATGCGTGATAACAGGATGCGTCGCCGCCAGCAGGGCCGCCAGCTCCGCCCCCTCCGAAATACCCATCATGACGATGCGGCGCGGATGTTGCCCCTGGCTCTGCAGCAAGCGTAACTGCGCTTCAATAAATTCGCTCTGGTCTGCTTGCCATCGACTCAGATGGTCATCGCGGATAAAGGCATCGCTGCATCCGGGATCGTCTTGCTGGCTATGTCGTTTTTGTAAAATCAAAATACGCAGAGTACCGGACTCACCCTCCAGCCCGCGAAAATAGTCGGGAAGATATTTACCCATGCTGACACAACCGGAACCGGGCACTACGAATACCAGGGTCGCCAACGATGCTGCGGCATGACCGAACTGAGCCTGATCAGATTGAAAGGCACTAGAAAATACATGGTTGTCGATGCTAAAAAACGTCGTCCGCCCGCCATCTGCAAAGTCAAAGTGCTGAGGTGGTATACGCGCAGAAGACGTCGCCACACTTGCACAAGCGGCCAGCAAGGCCAGACCTGAGACCAAGGTCAAGCACTTGAGCACGCATGACAATCGGCTTGTTATACCCATTTTTTACCTGTGTCTGGCCTTAAATTCATTATATAAAAAACATTTTTTAACCACATACTCATAGTGAGTATGTGATATATATCGCTTAAAGACTAATAAATCATTGCGGATAAGGACACAAAAAACAGATACTCCCCTATTTTTAATTAAATTACGCTTCACTACTGCGAGTCCCGCCGACTGTCAAGACTGGTGCAATCACGCAGAGCGCGTATCATCTGCGACTTGATTTTAATTATCCAAGTTTATTTTTACCTAATTATTCACACCATTATTTATGCTGCCTTCGATTGAACAACGTCTCGCCCTGGAACTTGCCGCCAAACCTGTGCAAGTCGCCGCTGCCATTACTTTACTGGATGAAGGCGCGACCGTGCCGTTTATCGCACGCTACCGTAAAGAAGCGACGGGTGGACTGGACGATACCCAATTGCGCTTGCTGGAAGAACGTCTGCGCTATTTGCGCGAACTCGAAGACCGTCGCGCCGCGATCATTTCGTCGATTGAAGAGCAAGGCAAAATGACGCCCGTGCTGCTCGACGCAATCACGCATGCCGAAGACAAAACCCGGCTGGAAGATTTATACCTGCCTTACAAACTCAAGCGTCGCACCAAGGCGCAGATTGCGATTGAAGCAGGCTTACAAGAGTTGGCCGATAGTCTGCTGAACGACCCGAGCAAAAATCCCGAAGACGTAGCTGCCGCGTATTTAAAAGCGCCCTTCAGTACCAGCAACGGCGACAACCCCGGCGTGGCCGATACCAAGGCCGCACTCGACGGTGCCCGCCAGATTCTGATGGAACGTTTTGCCGAAGATGCCTCGCTGCTGCAAGCGATCCGTGAATACCTGCTGGATCATGGCATCGTCGAATCCAAAGTCGTCGCAGGCAAAGAAGACGCCGGCGCCAAGTTCGCCGATTATTTTGATTACGCCGAAACGCTGGGCACGATCCCATCACACCGCGCATTAGCCCTGTTCCGCGGACGCCGCGAAGAAATGCTGACAATCACGCTGCGTCTCGATACCGAGGAAGAAAAACCAAAATGGGATGCCCCGCTGAATCCTTGCGAAAGTCGCATCGCCGCTAAATTTGGCGTCAGCAATATTGGCCGCCCTGCCGACAAATGGCTGGCAGACACCGTGCGCTGGAGTTGGCGCGTCAAAGTATTCATGCATCTCGAAACCGAACTGATGGGCAGCCTGCGCGAGAAGGCCGAAGTCGAGGCAATCAACGTCTTTGCACGCAATCTCAAAGCCCTGTTGCTGGCTGCACCCGCCGGCCCGCGCGCTACCATGGGACTCGATCCCGGCTTGCGCACCGGCGTCAAAGTCGCGATCGTCGATGCGACCGGCAAGGTCATGGAACACGCGACCATTTATCCGCATCAACCACGCAACGACTGGGACGGATCGTTACATGTGTTGGCGCAGCTCGCCGCCAAGCATCATGTCTCGCTCATCTCGATTGGCAACGGTACCGCATCGCGTGAAACGGACAAACTCGCACAGGATTTAATCAAACTCAAACCCGAACTCAAACTGACCAAGATCGTGGTATCGGAAGCCGGTGCATCCGTGTATTCCGCCTCGGAATTTGCGTCGAAAGAATTGCCGGATCTCGATGTTTCCATCCGGGGTGCCGTATCGATTGCACGTCGCCTGCAAGACCCGCTGGCCGAGCTGGTGAAGATCGATCCGAAGTCGATTGGCGTCGGTCAGTATCAGCATGATGTCGGCCAGTCGCAGCTCGCCCGCTCACTCGATGCCGTAGTTGAAGATTGTGTGAATGCGGTCGGTGTCGATGTGAATACGGCCTCCGCACCGTTGCTGGCGCGCGTCTCCGGCTTATCATCTTCAGTGGCGCAAAGTATCGTCAATTATCGTGATGCCAAAGGCATGTTTAGTTCACGCGCCGACCTGCGCTCAGTGCCGCGTCTGGGCGATAAAACGTTTGAACAGGCCGCTGGATTCTTGCGCGTGATGGGCGGCAATAATCCCCTCGATGCATCCGCAGTTCATCCTGAATCCTATCCGCTGGTAGAAAAAATCCTGGCGGACATCAAGAAGGATGTGGCGGGTGTGGTCGGTGATGAACGCTTGTTGAAATCACTTAGTCCGGCAAAATATGCGGATGACAAGTTCGGCATCCCGACCATCACCGATATTCTGAAAGAACTGGAAAAACCAGGTCGTGACCCGCGCCCAGAATTCACTACAGCGACCTTCAAAGACGGCGTCGAAGAAATCCGAGACCTGCGTCCCGACATGATCCTGGAAGGCGTAGTCACCAACGTCGCGGCATTCGGTGCCTTTGTCGATATCGGCGTGCATCAGGATGGCCTGGTACACATCTCGGCACTGTCGAACACCTTCGTCAAAGATCCGCATACCGTCGTCAAAGCAGGGCAAGTCGTTAAAGTCAAAGTGCTGGAAGTCGATGAAAAGCGTAAACGTATTGCGCTGACCATGCGCCTGACCGACGCGGCACCGCAAGCGGGCAGTACGCCGGAACAAAAAGCCGATCGTAATGACGCCAAACGCCTGCAACAGCATCGTGGCCAAACTGCGTCTGCGCCGCCAGCGAATAATGCAATGGCAGCAGCGTTTGCCAAATTGCGGCCATAAAAATACAGATGTGATTGCTGACGCTTGTAATCGGGCGTTAGCAATAGGTTTTTACTTCATCAAAACGTATCCAAATAAGAAGAGCCGTCTTTTCACCTCAGCGTGTTGGGCTCGACTCGACCTCTCTTCTCTCAAAGTTCAGTGCGCCCCAATCAGGCTGAATTCTGCACCGTCGCACATACTCCCCCCAATACTCTTATAAATACAGCCGAATCCGCACATTCTGATTACGGTTTCAAATAATACTAAGGGAGAGTATTTAATTTCCTCTGGCAAAAACCACGTCAACCATGTGTACCGATAGCACTGCGGAGCCGCATCGCAGTTTCCTTTATAATGACGCCATATTATTAACCAAGGAATAGCTATGAGCGACGTTCAAGCCTGGATCAAAGACACCGTAACCCAAAACCCTGTTGTACTGTTCATGAAAGGCACCGCGCAATTTCCACAATGCGGCTTTTCCGGTCGTGCAATTCAATTGCTGAAGGCTTCCGGCGCAGAGAACCTAGTTACCATCAATGTATTAGAAGATGCCGCTGTACGTCAGGGCATCAAGGATTTTTCTAACTGGCCAACGATTCCTCAGTTATATATCAAAGGCGAATTCGTCGGCGGCTCGGACATCATGAATGAGATGTTTGAAAGCGGTGAATTACAAGCACTGATCAAAGCCTAAGCCCGTCTGAGCCACCCCATTCAAGACCAGCATATGACGACACCACAACGCCTGATTATCGCCATCACTGGCGCAACGGGCGCGGTGTATGGCGTCCGGTTGCTGCAAGCGATCCGCGATTTACCCGGGGTCGAGAGTCATTTACTGATTTCCGAAGCAGGCACACTGACCTTGCATCAGGAACTGGAATTACGCCGCAAAGATGTTGAGGCACTGGCCGATGTCGTTCACAACGTTCGCGATGTCGGCGCCTGCATTGCCAGCGGCTCATTCCAGGCCAGCGGCATGATCGTCGCACCGTGCTCGATGAAAACCCTGGCATCCGTCGCTCACGGCCTGTCAGACAATCTGATTACCCGCGCTGCAGACGTCATCCTTAAGGAGCGTCGTCGCCTGGTCCTGATGGTGCGCGAAACACCATTCAATCTCGCCCACCTGCGCAATATGACTGCCGTAACCGAAATGGGCGGCATCATTTTCCCGCCACTACCAGCTTTTTATCATAAGCCCACTTCCATCGATGAGATGGTGCAACACACAACTGCCCGCGTACTGGATCTGTTCAACATCTCAACCGAACTCGCCCCACGCTGGAATGGCTTGGGTAAAGCGCAGGACTAAACAGCCCACAACAAATACAAGGCAAGTGAATGTAAGGCATCGTCAGGTACATCCATACAATGTACCGATCTTTTTGCAGGCTTTCGATAACAAACCTACACACCGATTTCACAATTTAAAAAATATAAAAGAAAAAACCCACCGTTATTGCTAACGATGGGTTCTTAATGGTGCCGGCTGCCGGAATCGAACTGGCTACCTGATGATTACAAGTCAACTGCTCTACCAAGTGAGCTAAGCCGGCGAAACTTTTTAAGAAAGTGATTTCTCAATCAATCTCGAAGAACAAAAATTATAGACTACTTTATTATTTTTAGCGAGGGTTTTTCTGATTTTTTTTGTGGCTCCGCTGTTTTTTCTGTAAGGTGTCCTGCATTGCGATGTGCTTCTTCGATTCTTGAGTTAACTGCCGCCAAACCTAATGCAGGCTTGCCTGTGACGGGATTTACAGGCACATCTGATGGCGAGAGCTCTTGCAAAGGCTCCGGGAGATCGACCTCAAATGCCATGCCCTGACCGTTTTCACTGGCATAAATTGCCTGAACATTTTCAACCGGTACGTAAATATCACGTGAAATTCCGCCAAAACGGGCTTTAAACGCAACGGCTTCATTGTCCATTTTCAGTGCGCTGGTCGCGCCAAAGCTAATGTTCAACACAATCTCGCCGTTCCGTACGAACTCCATCGGTACGCGCGAAGCTGCATTGACCTTAACCGCCATATACGGCGTAAATCCATTGTCGGTGCACCATTCGTAAATGGCCCGCATGAAATAAGGCTTGGTGGATGTTTCTGACATACCTGAATGATTTCCTGAAGAAATAGTAGCTAAAGAATAGTCCCTGATTCTACAAACGACAAGGCTGACTTGAAGTGATCGCGTCAGCCTTTTCTTTGATGCTTCGTTAAATTAACGACGCATGACTTTCTCGGATGGTGTCAGCGCCTCAATGTAGGCCGGGCGAGAGAAAATGCGCTCTGCATATTTCATCAGGGGCGCAGCAGTCTTGGACAGCTCGATACCATAATGATCCAGGCGCCACAGCAGTGGAGCAACAGCCACATCCAGCATCGAGAATTCATCACCTAACATGTATTTGTTCTTGATGAATAAAGGTGCAAGTTGAGTCAGGCGATCACGAATTTCAGCGCGCGCCTTGTCTTGTACTTTAGCTGATGAAGTTGATTTATCGTTTTCCAGAGTATGTACGTGGATAAACAATTCTTTCTCAAAATTAAACAACATCAGGCGTGCACGGGCACGTTGCAGCGGATCTGCCGGCATCAATTGCGGATGCGGAAAGCGCTCATCGATATATTCGTTAATGATATTGGATTCATACAGAATCAGTTCACGCTCGACCAGAATCGGTACCTGGCCGTAAGGATTCATTGTCGAAATATCTTCTGGTTTATTGAACAGATCAACATCACGAATTTCAAAATCCATGCCTTTTTCAAACAGAACCAGGCGGCAGCGTTGCGAGAATGGGCAGGTTGTGCCCGAGTAGAGAACCATCATTTTTATAGTTCCTTAAAAACGATTAGGGCGAGGCGCCAATTTGCGCACCTCACCCTGGGATGACACATCCGCTCAACCAGGTTCAGCGGACGACTGAATTACTAAATTACTTCACTTCTTTCCAGAACGATGCGTTCAGGCGCCAGGCCAAGAGGCTCAGTGTCGCGATGAACATCAACACCCAGACGCCCAGGCGTTTGCGCGTATTTTGTGCTGGCTCACCCATCCACTGGAGGTAAGCAACCAGATCACCGACAGCATTATCGTATTCGATTGGCGTCAAAGTACCGGCAGTGACTTTTTCAAAGCCAGCAAACTTATGCTCAAGCTTGGATTCATCATGCGCATCTTTTTCTTCGACAAACTTGGCTGTGCGGGTACCTTGCAATTCCCACAGAACGTGAGGCATACCAACGTTAGGGAACACCATATTGTTCCAACCAGTTGGACGACTTTGGTCTTTGTAGTAAGTACGCAGGTAGGTGTAAATCCAGTCAGCACCCGTGCCTTGGCCGGAAGCTTTAGCGCGAGCAATCACGGACAAATCCGGAGGCACCGCACCGAACCAAGCCTTCGCATCTTTTGCAGACAATGTTGTCTTCATCAGATCGCCCACTTTTTCGCCGGTGAACAGCAAGTTTTGTTTGATCTGATCATCGGTCAAACCGATGTCTTTCAAACGGTTGTAGCGCATTGCTGATGCAGAGTGGCAATTCAGGCAATAGTTGACGAATAACTTTGCACCATTTTGCAATGCCGCCATATCGGTCGAACGATCAGGCGCCTGATCCAGAGGAAAACCACCTGAGTTCGCCAGGGCGAGCGCTGGAACTAAGGCCAGCGTCGCGATCATTTTTTTAAATAATTTCATGCTTATTATTCCTTTGGCGCTTAGTGAGCAGAGAAAGTCACGCGTTTTGGCACAGGTTTAAATGTACCCATCGCGCTCCACCATGGCATCAACAAGAAGAAGCCGAAGTAAATCACAGCACACACTTGCGAAATACGCTCACGTACTGGTGATGGCGGCTCTACACCAAGGTAACCCAGCGTCACAAACGCGATACCAAATACGATGTAGACATACTTGTGCCAGTCAGGACGGTAGCGGATCGACTTGACAGGAGACACGTCCAGCCAAGGCAGGCCTGCCAGAATCATCACCGAAGAACCGAACAAGACCACGCCCCAGAATTTTGCATCCAGACCGAAAGGCATCATACCGACAATCGCAACCAGACCTACGACAGCAATAGCTATCTTGATCAGTTGCGGCAATTTTGTCGTCAAGAAAATCAGACCAACATAGCCAACGATACCTGCCTGAACCACGTACAAGAACTCTGAAGTCGTCGCACGCAATACAGAGTAGAACGGCGTGAAATACCAGGTCGGGGCAATGTGCGGAGGCGTTTTCAATGAGTCCGCAGGAATGAAGTTGTTGTACTCGAGGAAGTAACCCCCCATTTCAGGTGCAAAGAAAACCACAGCACTGAAAATCGTCAGGAACACTGTCACACCAAAAACATCATGGAAAGTGTAATAAGGATGAGAAGGGATGCCATCTACAGGATGACCGTCTGCATCAAGATTTTCCTTGATTTCAATACCATCTGGATTATTTGAACCGACTTCATGCAAGGCGATCAGATGTGCAACAACCAAGCCCAGCAAGACCAGAGGAATCGCGATGACGTGGAAGGAGAAGAAGCGGTTTAAAGTCGCGTCAGACACAACATAATCACCACGAATCCACAAAGACAAATCAGGGCCGATGAAAGGGATAGCACCGAACAAATTAACAATTACTTGTGCGCCCCAGTAGGACATTTGGCCCCATGGCAACAGGTAGCCGAAGAACGCTTCAGCCATCAAACACAGGAAGATGGCAAAACCGAACAACCAGATTAATTCACGTGGCTTACGATAAGAACCGTACATCAAAGCACGGGTCATATGTAAATATACGACGATGAAGAAAGCTGATGCGCCAGTGGAGTGCATGTAACGCACTAACCACCCCCAGGGCACATCGCGCATGATGTATTCAACAGAAGCAAACGCCAGGTTCGCATCTGGTTTGTAGTGCATCACAAGGAAAATACCAGTCACAATCTGGATTACCAGTACCAGCATTGCCAGTGAGCCGAAAATGTACCAAAAGTTAAAATTCTTCGGCGCATAGTATTGGCCCCACTGATCATTCCACAATTTGGTCAGAGGAAAACGGGAGTCAACCCAGTTCAATGCTTTGTCAACGACAGGAGCGTCTGCCGGCAGCTTTTTCTCAACAAATGCCATGATTAAGCCTCGCCTTTCTCATCTTTACCGATGACAATTTTGGTGTCCGACAAATACATATGGCGCGGAACATCCAGGTTTTGCGGAGCTGGCTTGTTTTTATAGACGCGACCAGCAAGGTCGAATGTAGAGCCGTGGCATGGGCACAAGAAACCACCTGCCCAGTCGTCCGGCAAGGAGGGTTGAGCACCGGCCTGAAATTTAGAGCTCGGCGAGCAACCCAAGTGGGAGCAAATACCTACTGCGATCAAAATGTCCGCATGTTCTTTACGAGAGCGGCTTTGCTTATCGCAATACTCTGGCATTTCCATGGTGTAAGGCTTTTGCGATTGTGGATCAGCAACTTTTTCTTCAGTGCCGGCAAGGCTTGCCAGCATCTCAGGCGTACGCTTGAGTATCCATACTGGCTTACCGCGCCACTCTACGGTAGTCATTTCACCTGGCTTCAAAGCCGAAATGTCCACCTCTACTGGCGCGCCCGCCGCTTTAGCGCGTTCAGATGGCTGGAAAGTGCTGACCAGCGCACCTGCCGTTGCCAAACCTGCCACACCACCCGCCGCACACGTGGCGACGAGCAAGCCGCGACGGCCGGAATCGACCTGCTTTTCGATACTCATACCAACCCCAATCTATCAAAAATCAAAACTTAACGAAGCGTAAATATAACTTCTAGCAACCTTAAATTATAAAGGAGGCGACAGTGGTTTTAAAGCAAAACATCACGATAGAGCCAAACTGCACTGTTTTTTTTAGATTTTGTCGGTTATTTTGCGATTTAAACGCATACAGTTCCTCACGATGTAAGACTTGCCAAGTTATCAACCGAAACAAAGTTTGACAAAAAAATCAGCATTGCAATTTAGTTTGCAGCGTAAAATATTGTTGCTTTGTCATAATTAACCGGGAGTCATTATGAGTATGTTGAAAGAATTTAAAGATTTCGCCAGCAAGGGAAATGTCGTCGATCTGGCGGTTGGCGTCATTATCGGTGCCGCCTTCGGGAAAATTGTCGACTCACTTGTCGCCGATATCATTATGCCTATCATCGGACGAATTTTAGGTGGCCTCGACTTTTCGAACTATTATTTGCCTTTAAACGGCCAAGCCAGCAACCTCGCCTTGGCCGAAGCAAAAAAAACCGGCGCGGTTTTAGCTTACGGTAATTTCATTACAATTCTATTGAATTTCCTCATTCTGGCTTTTATCATTTTCCAGATGGTGCGCTTGTTCAACAAGATGAAAAAAGATGAGCCAGTCGCAGAAGCTGCTGCACCAGCAACACCAGAAGACGTTGTATTGCTACGCGAAATCAGGGACGCACTGAAAAAATAAACAAGTATCTTCTTTTACTGTTTTGTATAAAAGCCACCTGCTGATCAGCGGTGGCTTTTTTATGGCGGATTTTTATACCGGATTAGGTATATCAACAAAATGGTGTTCGATGCCAAATCGCTGCGCCAGAAATTCTCCCAGCGCTTTCACTCCGTAGCGCTCAGTAGCATGATGGCCACACGCCAGATATGAGACGCCGGATTCACGGGCCAGATGTACGGTAGGTTCGGAGATTTCTCCACTCAGATAGACATTGGCGCCAGCACTAATTGCCTGATCCAGCATATTTTGCGCTGCACCTGTACACCAGGCAATTTTACCCAGTACCTGTTCAGGATCGCCAATCATTAAGGGCAAGCGCCCCAAGCGTTGTTCAACATGCACCGCAAATTGTCCGGCCGTTTTGATCGACGCATCGTTGATACGCCCTGTCCAACCCAAATCATCCTCGCCAAAACGCCCTTCGGGTCGTAAATCCAGGCGATGTGCCAATTGCGCGTTATTTCCCAATTGCGCATGCATATCAAGCGGCAAGTGGTAAGCGAACAGCGAAATATCCTGCGCCAGCAACAGCTTCAGGCGCCTTTGTTTTTGGCCAATCACCCGCATATCTTCTCCCCGCCAGAAATACCCGTGATGTACCAGTATGGCATCCGCGTTCAGTCGAACAGCTTCCTCTAATAAAGCCAGGCTAGCCGTCACACCGCTGACAATACGTTTTATCTCAGACCGCCCTTCCACCTGCACGCCATTTGGGCAATAATCACGAAAGCGGTTAATTTGTAGCTCTTCTGCCAAAAACTGCGCAAGCTGCTCTCTGCTGACTGTTTGTGGATGCATTTCAATCTGATTCATTCTTTTCCTGATCCTCCTATGCGACGTCTCTGGCTCTTATTTGCTCAAACCATCACGGTAGTATTAGCTCTCTGGTTTATTGTAACCACCTTAAAGCCCGAATGGGCGAGCAAGGTACTGCGCGGCAATCAAAGTTTACAAATGACGTCGACAGTCACCATGCAAGAAGCCCCCGCAAACGCAGTGCCATCACAAAATTCGTATCGTACCGCAGCCAAACGGGCGATGCCTTCCGTCGTCAACATCTACACCTCAAAAGAAGCGCGGCAGGCGAATAGCCCCCTGCTTAACGATCCGTTCATGAAACGCTTTTTTGGCGACCAGCAGAATCAACCGAATGAACGACAATCAAGCCTGGGGTCAGGGGTCATTCTCAGTCCGGAAGGTTACATCCTGACGAATAATCATGTTGTCGAATCCGCTGAAGAAATTGATGTCGCTTTACCCGATGGTCGTAAAACAATTGCCAAAGTTGTCGGCACTGATCCCGAAACCGATCTGGCCGTTATCAAGATTGACTTGCCGTCCCTGCCAGCAATTACCCTGGGGCACTCAGAGCAAGCGAGTGTCGGTGACGTAGTACTGGCAATCGGCAATCCCTTTGGCGTAGGACAGACAGTCACCATGGGCATCATTTCGGCGCTGGGCCGCAATCACCTTGGCATCAATACATTCGAGAATTTTATTCAAACCGATGCAGCGATCAATCCGGGCAACTCAGGCGGTGCACTGATCGACATTAACGGCAATCTGCTAGGCATCAATACGGCGATTTATTCACGTAGCGGCGGATCGCTTGGGATTGGTTTTGCTATTCCGGTAACGACGATTAAAACCGTAATGGAATCCATTATCAAAAACGGCCAGGTCGTACGCGGCTGGATAGGCGTAGAGCCACAAGACATCACACCAGAGCTGGCAGAAAGCTTTGGCATCAAGCAAAAATCCGGTGCCATCATCGCAGGTGTGATTCGCGGTGGCCCGGCGGATAAGGCCGGCATTAAGCCAGGCGATATTTTATTGGCGATTGAAGGCAAGCCCGTTGGTGACACGACAGAGATGCTGAACCTGATTGCGCAATTACCACCGAATCAGAAAGCAAAAATTGCCGTCCTGCGGAATTCATCCGAATCCACGTTTGACGTCTTCATCGGTAAACGTCCCGCCATCAAACGCGAAGAATAATTTTCAGGAAAGAAGTCCATGCATATCCGCGATCTACAACGATTTTTATTTGAATTATCGGAGAACAACAACCGCGCCTGGTTTGTCATGAACAAGCCGCGCTACGACATTTTGCGTGCAGAATTTTTGGAACTGGTAACGAAACTGATTGTGCAAATCAGTAAAACCGATCCGGCAATTATCGGTTGCGAGCCGAAGAAAGCCTTATTTCGGATCAACCGCGACATGCGTTTTTCTGCGGACAAATCTCCTTACAAAACGACCTTCTCAGCTTCAATCTTGCCTAGCGGTCGCAAAAAAACCAGCGAAGGCGGTGGGCCAGCCTACTATTTTCAGATTGATGCGACTGGCAGATTATTTTTTGCAGTCGGTGAATACATGCCGCCATCAGACCGGCTGCGGGCGATCCGCAATCAGATCGTCGCTGACCCCGACGGTTTTGGAAAAGTCTTGAAAAACAAGCCGCTTAAACAGATTTTTGGCGGCTTGCAAGACGAGGGTAAATTGACGCGACCACCGAAAGGGTTCGATGCCGACTTGCCGCATATTGAAGAGATCAAAAATAAGAATTTTATGGTCTGGACCGAATGCACGTTGGACACGGCGAATCCAGAGGAAATAGAAGCCACGTTAGTGCAGGGCTTCAAAGCCGCTTACCCGCTGGTAAGCTGGCTACGCACCGCAATTTAGTCAGCGACCTGATCGGGTGCCTGAGTTGCTTTGACAAAAACCGGAGCAACCAGCAAACCCAATTCAAATAAAAACCACATCGGTAAAGCCAGTGAAAACTGGCTAACGATATCGGGCGGTGTGACAATCGCGGCAACAACAAATGCACCGACGATGACATAAGGGCGAATTTCTTTCAGCTTGTCGACAGTCACCAGCCCCATACGCACCAATACCACAACAACGATAGGGACCTCAAACGTCATGCCAAAGGCCAGGCACATTGACATGATGAAGTCGAGATAATTTTCTATGTCTGGCGCTACCGTAATTGAAGTTGGTGCAAATTCATTGATAAATTTAAATACCCGGCCAAAAACAAAAAAATAGCAAAAAGCGACGCCGCATAAAAACAAGAGTGACGATGAAATCACTAGAGGAGCGACCAGCTTTTTTTCATGCGAATACAAACCTGGCGCAATAAACGCCCACACCTGATAAAGCACCCAGGGTAAGGCCAACATGAACGCTACCAGCAAGGTGACCTTCATCGGCACCAGAAAAGGGGAAATAACACCCGTCGCAATCATCTTTGCCCCCACAGGTAAAGAAGCGATCATCGGTTTAGCGAGAAAGTCATAGATTGCAGAGGGGCCAGGCCAGGCGAATAGTGCCGCACAGGCGATCGCAATACCGATAGATGCTTTAACGAGGCGATCCCGCAACTCAACCAAGTGCGAAATAAATGTGTCTGCAGCACCAGACTCTAATGGGTCACTCATGTGAAATCTGTACCAGGGTAAAAGGAGATAGCGCTAACATCAGAAGAAACTGGAGGAATTGCTGCGCTTAGGTCTATGCTTGGCGACTCGTGCAGAACCGGACATCACGTGGCTACGGCCACCATGGCGATGTTTATACCAACTGGGAATAGCTGACGTTCTCGCGAGTTTTTTACGGCGAAAGTCTTTTGCCTTGACTGCCAGGTGGTTCGCGTCCGGAGGGTTCAGCAAAGGCGACTCAGTATCTTGCCAGGCGGATTCAATCTCATTTTTTGTTTGAGCCAAACCTTGCGCAATCGACTGCTCCACATCTTGAGCCGCCTCCTGTACGTCCTTTTGCATTTTACGCAGCTCTTCCAGCTCAATTTCGCGACTGACTTCGGATTTCACTTCATTGATATAACGCTGGGCACGCCCAAACAGCGAGCCCGCCATACGGGCTACTTTGGGCAACTTTTCGGGACCAATCACGATGAGGGCAACGACGCCGATCAACGCTAATTTGCTGATGCCAAGATCAATCATGCGTCAGCACTTCCGCACATCAAAGGTAGACCGGAATCGCGCATAGATTATTGCTTGGACTTTTCTTTAGCGTCGACATCAATTGTCGCACCAGCCGTTTTATCGGCAACTTGTTGTGTAGTCGCTGGTTTTTCTTCTTCACCTTTGACGCCATCTTTAAAGCCCTTCACAGCTTTACCCAGATCTGAGCCGATGTTACCCAATTTTTTGGTGCCAAAAACCAGCATCACAACAACCAGCACGATCAACCAGTGCCAAATACTCATAGAACCCATGATTTCTCCTAATGTGAGCGTTCACGCTCTGACAAAATACTGAAGAGTAAGAATCGTCGTCGAAGCTACTTTTTAAACGTTCGACATTCAATACAAATTAACGCTGCCCGCGCCACGGTTGTGGACCCCCGATGACGTGCATGTGCAGATGATACACCTCTTGCCCGCCGTCTGGACCGGTGTTAATTAAGGTTTTGTAACCACCTGAAACCTGTCCCTCAGCATCCCTGCTCAGACCACAACCCTGCTCCTTTGCCAGACGCGGCGCTAAGGCCAGCATCTTACCAAGCATCGACGCATGTTCTTCCGAGGTATCCGACAGGGTCTCGACATGCTGCTTAGGGATAATCAAAAAATGCACAGGCGCTGCCGGATGAATGTCCTTGAAGGCCAGAAATTCGTCATCCTCATACACCACACTCGATGGAATTTGTTTCGCTACGATTTTGCAGAAAATGCAGTTGCTCACGGTGTCCTCTTATTTTTCAAACACTAGGGTCTGTTCAAGTAAAAATTTATTCCTGACGCGCTGCTTT
The DNA here is from genome assembly GCF_049339445.1 of Undibacterium sp. RuTC16W. Taxonomy (NCBI): domain Bacteria; kingdom Pseudomonadati; phylum Pseudomonadota; class Betaproteobacteria; order Burkholderiales; family Oxalobacteraceae; genus Undibacterium; species Undibacterium sp. RuTC16W. Next base: position 84,447 of record NZ_JBMPPE010000007.1, read on the forward strand.
TTCATCAAGTCCGGACAAGCCTTCGCGTCTTGCCAATTCATTTAAGACATCTTGTGGTGTCAGCTCAAATTGAGCAAGCAGCACCATAGAGTGGAACCAGAGGTCGGCACATTCATACAAGACTTTGGATTTGTCACCCGAACTGCGCGCGTCTTTCGCCGCCATCACGGTTTCAGTCGCTTCTTCGCCAATTTTTTTTAAAATCGCATCGTCGCCTTTTGAAAACAAGCGTGCCACATACGAGGTCGCAGGATCGCCACCATTGGCGGGTTTGCGGCTCTCTATCACCTCAGCCAGGCGCTTCAGGGTTTCACTCATACGATATTGACTTATCAATTATGGACATTACTTGTAGATCGTTTCCGGATCTTTTAAGACCGGATCGACAGCTTGCCAGTCGCCATCATTGACGCTGCCTTCAAATTTCTGGAAAAAACACGAATGACGTCCTGTGTGGCAAGCGATGCTATCGACTTGCTCAATTTTTAGCAAGACGACATCTTCATCACAATCGAGACGGATTTCTAATACCTTCTGAATATGACCGGATTCTTCACCTTTATGCCATAGCTTCTTGCGAGAACGGCTCCAGTACACAGCTTCGCCTAATTCGACTGTTTTAGTCAGCGCATCGCGATTCATCCAGGCAAACATCAGAACGTCATTACTCGATGCTTCCTGCGCGATAACAGGCACCAGTCCCTGCTCGTCCCAGCGCACTTTATTCAACCATTTTGACGCACTCATGACAGTCTCATTGATATCTGCTGTGCTGCCATAAATTCCTTGGCTTCTTGCACGGTGTGTTGACCGTAATGGAAAATACTTGCCGCTAGTACAGCATCCGCACCACCGATTTTGATACCGTCTGCTAAGTCTTGCAAACCGCCGACGCCACCGGAAGCGATCACCGGAATAGATACTGCATCCGACACGGCACGTGTCAGGCCGAGATCAAATCCTACTTTGGTACCGTCTCTGTCCATGCTGGTCAGCAAGATTTCACCTGCGCCGAGCCGGGCCATATTTTGTGCCCATTCAACCGCATCCAGACCGGTTGCATTGCGACCACCATGCGTGAAGACTTCCCATTTGCCCGGCGCTGTCTGTTTTGCATCAATCGCCACCACGATACATTGAGAACCGTACTTCTGCGAAGCGTCAAAAACTAATTGAGGATTAGTCACAGCCGAGGTATTGATGCCGACTTTATCTGCGCCGGCATTCAGCAGGCGACGTACATCGGCGACGGTCCGTACACCACCACCTACAGTTAAAGGAATGAATACCTGAGAAGCAACCGCCTCGATAATCGGCAAAATCAGATCACGTCCGTCACTGGATGCTGTGATGTCGAGGAAGGTAATTTCATCTGCCCCCTGAACATCGTAGCGGCGCGCAATCTCAACCGGATCCCCGGCGTCGCGCAACTCCTGAAAATTAATCCCCTTGACGACACGACCAGCGGTCACATCAAGACAAGGGATAATACGTTTTGCTAGAGCCATGCCTAATCTTCTTCGCTGTCTTGAGCACTTCCAGCCAGCTCATCGAGTTCGTCGGCACGCTCTTGCGCCGTAGCGAGATCCAATGTGCCTTCATAAATTGAACGGCCGCAAATTACGCCTTCAATACCTTCCCCCTGCACGGCACACAAAGCCTCAACGTCTTGCAAGTTGTGTACACCGCCGGAGGCAATCACAGGAATGCTGACGGCCTGCGCCAGCTTGACAGTCGCCTCGATATTCACGCCGCCCATCATGCCGTCGCGGCCGATATCCGTATAAATAATGGACTCAACGCCATAGCCTTCAAATTTTTGTGCCAGATCAATCACTTCATGGCCGGAAAGCTTACTCCAGCCATCCGTCGCCACCTTACCGTCTTTGGCGTCGATGCCGACAATGATCTGCCCCGGGAACGCGCTGCAGGCATCCGCCAGAAAACCGGGATTTTTTACCGCAGCAGTGCCGATAATGATGTAGCTGATACCGTCATCGAGGTAACGCTCTATCGTATCCAGATCACGGATACCGCCGCCGAGCTGGACTGGAATTTCTTCGATCTCGTTTTCTTCTGCGAAATCACGCACTGCCTGAATAATCGCTTTTACTGCGGCCTCATTCTTTGGCTTGCCCGCAAAAGCGCCGTTCAGATCCACCAGATGCAGGCGACGCGCACCTTGTTCCAGCCAATGGCGCGCCATATCAGCGGGGTTATCCGAGAATACGGTGGCTTGGTCCATATCACCTTGTTTAAGGCGTACGCAGTGACCGTCTTTCAGGTCGATAGCAGGAATGAGCAGCATGGCTTTATGAGTGTAGGTAAGTTAAAGCGAACTAAGTAGATAGAAGATAACAATACAAATTAACTAAAAGGTTTTGACGGAATCAATCGTCAAGGGTTCCAGTGTACAAAGTTTTTATACAGTTGCAAGCCAGCATTTGCACTCTTTTCAGGGTGAAATTGCGTGGCAAAAATATTGTCTCTGGCAACGGCACAGGCAAACGCGGTGCCGTAGTCGGTAATGCCAGCGATATGTGCCTCATTGGCAGGTTGTGCGTAGTAGCTATGAACGAAGTAAAAGTAGGCATCGTCGGCGATATCCTGCCAGAGTACATGCTGGCGTCCCTGTATCTGCGCTTGCCTGACGCGGTTCCAGCCCATTTGCGGTACTTTGAAACGCGAGCCGTCGTCTTGCAACTGCCCATCCAGAGCGAAGCGCACTACTTTGCCAGGTAATAATCCCAGGCCTGGGGTGTTACCCTCTTCACTGAGATCAAACAGCATTTGCTCGCCGACACAAACACCGAATAAAGGTTTATGACGCGCAGCCATTATCACGGCCTCTTGTACACCGGAGTCGCGCAGGCTGCTCATGCAATCTGGCATGGCGCCTTGACCAGGTAACACAATACGATCAGCAGACTGGATGTCGGCGACTTCGCCAGAAATACGGACATCCGCCTCGGGTGCAACGGCGCGCAGGGCTTGCGCTACCGAGCGCAAATTGCCCATGCCGTAATCGACTACAACAATTTTATTCATGCTTGTTTGACTAAATTGAGTGAGCTGTATCAGTGTGCCACAATAGTTAGCTACCGTAGTTAGCTACAACAGAGAACTACCGCAGTGAACCATAACAACGAATTAGAGAACGCTGAAAACACGGACGCGCTTACAGGCTACCCTTGGTCGATGGAATTGTCCCTGCAGCACGTGGATCCAGCTCTGCGGCCATGCGCAGGGCACGACCAAACGCTTTAAACACTGTTTCGCATTGATGGTGGGCATTATCGCCGCGCAGATTATCGATGTGCAACGACACCAGTGCGTGATTCACGAAGCCTTGAAAAAATTCGTGGGTCAGGTCGACATCAAAGGCACCGATCATCGCACGTTTGAAAGGCACGTGAAACTCCAGCCCCGGACGTCCTGAAAAATCGATGACGACACGTGACAGAGCCTCATCCAGAGGCACATAGGAATGGCCATAACGGCGTATGCCTTTTTTGTCACCGATAGCTTTCGCAAACGCCTGTCCCAGAGTGATGCCAACATCTTCTACCGTATGATGGGCATCGATATGCAAATCACCAACAGCGTCAATGTCCAGATCGATCAGACCATGACGGGCGATCTGATCCAGCATGTGATCCAGAAAAGGCACGCCGGTATTGAGCTTTTGCTTGCCTGTACCGTCAATATTGATGGCGACACGGATCTGGGTTTCGTTGGTGTTACGGCTTACTTCGGCGGTGCGTTGGGCTTGCATGATTTTGAGAGAGTTAAACTTAACTACTGAGACGCCTGGAGGGCGGCGATAAAGGCTGCTAAAAACAGCGCGTTTTCCTGCGGAGTGCTGACGGTAATACGCAAACAATTTTCCAGCAGAGTATGCATTTTACCCACATTTTTGACTAAAATTTTTTGTTCAAGCAATTTGGCAAAGACTTGTTCCGCTTTAGCGACGCGTATCAAGACAAAATTTGCTGCCGACGGGAAGACTTGCACTCCGGGCAAGCTCGCCAGCGCACCGTTTAATTCGCTGCGCTGGGTACGCAATTCCGCGGCCTGGCTATCAAGAATATCGACATGCTCCAGCACAAACTCTGCCGCGGCCTGGGTCAGTACATTGATGTTGTAGGGCGGACGCACTTTTTCGAATTCTTGCATCAAGCCATCACTGCCCGACATATAGCCAAGGCGTATGCCAGCCAGGCCGAGCTTGGATACGGTCCGCATCACCACCAGGTTAGCGAACTCGGCGAGTCGCGGCATAAAGCTGGTTTGAGCAAAAGGCTGATATGCCTCATCGACGATCACCACACCGGCGTCACCAACCGCATGCAAAATCGCTTCGATCTCTGCGACGTCAAACAAGGTGCTGGTAGGATTATTCGGATAAGCAAGATAGATAATCGCCGGCCGGTGCTCGGCGATGGCGCTCAGCATCGCCGCCATATCCAAAGTGAAATCAGAGTGCAAAGGTACGCCGACGAATTCGAGTCCGGCAAAACGTGCTGACATCGCATACATTACAAAACTCGGAACAGGCGCCAGTACTTTGGCACCCGCCTTGGCACACGCGACCGAAACCATGCTGATCAGCTCATCCGAACCATTACCCAAGACGACGTCGAACCCGGCAGGGACACCTAGCTGGCGACTAATCGCTGTTTTTAAGTTGGAATAAGACGGAACCGGATAGCGGTTTAGCGCAACAGCGGCGAGGCGCTGTGCAAGTTCCTGCTTGAGTGCGTCTGGCAAGGTGTAAGGATTTTCCATCGCATCGAGTTTCACGAAACCCGCGGAGTCCGGCACATGATAAGCAGACAAAGCGCGCACGTCAGAACGGATGATGTTTTCAATCAACGACAAAATATACTCCAGCCAGTATAAAAACGAAGCCCACTATTAATCTGCGGGAAGTATAGTGTTTTTGGCTATACTCCCCTAATACTCTTTTGCTATTAGCTAAATCAGGGCTATATCAAGCTCAAATCATGGTCAAATCAAAGCACCCAAAAGAGCAAATACACCTGTCTTACCTAAACCTGCACTGCCAGACTATCGAGCCGCGCTGCAATGCGTTCACAATACTCTTCGTTCAGCTCAAATCCCACATAGTCACGCCCGCAGTTACGCGCTGCCACCGCCGTTGTGCCGCTTCCCATAAAAGGATCGAGTACGATTCCGCCAACCGGACATGAAGCTTTAACCATACGCTCGACGATTTCCAGCGGCTTTTGGGTAGGATGATCCTCTCGCTCCGCATGCTCCCGATGCAAACGCGAAACACTCCAGACATCTTTAGGATTAAATCCAAGCTCCAGCCATTTAGCCCCTTCAAAGATTTTCCGGCTGCGTGCTTTTTTGGTCTCGGCATCGTAAGGGATACGGATCGCATCTAGGTCGAAAAAATAATCCTTCGCCTTGACAAAAAAACCGATCGTGTCATGCACCGACGAATACTTACGCACACTGCCACCCATCGACGGCACCCGTCTATCCCAGACGATTTCGTTCATCATCGTCATGCGCTGTTTCAGCATCACAAAAATTTCGGGTGAATAGCGCCACGTCAAAAAAATATACAGGCTGCCATTAGCTTTCAGCTTGGGAAGCGCAGCATCTATCCACTGCTCGGTCCACGCCAGATAATCTGCCGACGCCATTTTGTCGGAATCATTCCCATAATCCTTACCGAGGCCATATGGCGGATCAGCCAGTAACAGGTCTACACTACCATCGGGGATTCGCGCTAAACCGGTTAGCGCATCTTCACAAAATATCTGATTACGCCAACTACTCATGCTGTCATTTCAAGCGCAATTCGGCGCTGCGTGCATGGGCTTGCAAACCCTCACCATATGCCAGCTCAGCGGCCACACGACCCAGCGTCTGAGCGCCCTGCTCGCTGACATAGATCATGGATGACCGTTTTTGAAAATCGTAGACACCCAGCGGCGAAGAGAATCGCGCGGTACGTGAGGTGGGCAATACATGATTGGGACCAGCACAGTAATCCCCCAGCGACTCTGAGGAAAAACGGCCAAGGAACATAGCACCGGCATGACGGATTTGATCCGCCCATTGCTGTGGATTTTCGGTAGAAATTTCCAGATGCTCTGCTGCGATGTCATTCGCAATATCGCATGCTTGTTGCATGTCCCGGACTTTGATCAAGGCGCCGCGATTGCTCAGTGAGGTACGGATCACGGCATGACGCGGCATGTCAGGCAACAGTTTGTCGATACTCGCTCTCACCGCGTCGATATAGGCGGTATCCGGGCAAAGCAAAATCGATTGCGCGAGCTCATCATGTTCTGCCTGAGAAAACAAATCCATGGCGATCCAGTCAGGATCGGTCGTGCCGTCACAGATCACTAAGATCTCGGATGGCCCCGCGATCATGTCGATACCGACGGTACCAAACACGCGACGCTTGGCAGCAGCGACATAGGCATTTCCCGGACCGACAATTTTATCGACTTGCGGAATAGTCTCAGTACCATACGCCAAAGCACCAACCGCCTGCGCGCCACCGATTGTGAATACACGATCAACACCAGCAATTGCCGCAGCAGCCAGTACCAGAGGATTTTTGATGCCATCCGGCGTGGGGACCACCATGATGATTTCTTTGACACCCGCCACTTTAGCGGGAATTGCATTCATCAAGACGGATGAAGGGTAGGCCGCTTTACCGCCCGGAACATAAATGCCGACGCGATCCAAGGGAGTGACTTTTTGACCGAGCACGGTACCATCAGCCTCTGTGTAACTGAAGCCCGCAGAACCGCATTCGATTTTTTGCTGTTCATGATAGGAGCGTACCCGTGCAGCAGCCGCTTCCAATGCTGCGCGGCGCTCTGGTGCCAGTGATGCCAGTGCTGCCTGCATTTCTTGCTGACTCAACTCCAGAGCCGCAACACTTGTCGCACTCAAGCGGTCAAAACGATTGCTAGCTTCCAATACCGCAATGTCGCCACGTTTTTTAACGTCGGCCAAAATCTGTGCTGCAGCCTGATCAATCGCGGCATCTTCGCTTGCCTCAAATGCCAGCAAGCTATTGAGCTTATGTGCAAACCCTGCTTCGCTCGCATCTAGTTGCCGGATAGAGAGGGAGGACGTGGAGCTTGCAGATACTGATTCTGACATGATGTTCTCGTTTATTTTTTGGAAGCGCGCTCAAAGGCTTCGACGATGGGTTGCAAACGTTCGCGCTTCATTTTCAGGGCAGCCTGATTAACGACCAGACGCGATGAAATATCCATGATGTGCTCGACTTCGACCAGATTGTTGGCGCGTAAAGTACTGCCGGTGCTGACCAGATCGACGATGGCGTCGGACAACCCCACCAGCGGCGCCAGCTCCATAGAACCGTACAATTTGATCAGATCAACGTGTACGCCCTTACTGGCAAAATGCTGACGTGCAGTTTCGGTATATTTGGTGGCAACGCGCAAGCGTGCGCCCTGACGGACCGCGTTCGCATAGTCAAAACCCGCAGACACCGCCACCGACATGCGGCATTTTGCAATATTCAGATCGACTGGCTGATACAAACCCTCGCCACCGTGTTCGTGCAACACATCTTTACCGGCCACACCCAAATCGGCAGCACCGTATTGGACATAGGTTGGCACATCGGAAGCACGGACGATAATCACACGAATTGCAGGATCATTGGTAGCAAGAATCAGCTTACGTGATTTTTCGGGGTCTTCTGTGACGCGTATACCTGCGGCTTCCAGCAACGGCAATGTTTCTTCAAAAATCCGGCCTTTGGATAAGGCGAGTGTGAGTTGAGTCAACATTATTTCACGCGCTTAATCTGTGCGCCAACGGCGGACAATTTGACTTCCATTCGGTCATATCCGCGGTCCAGGTGATAGATACGGTCAATCAGCGTTTCACCCTCTGCCGCCAGACCGGCAATCACGAGGGAGGCCGAGGCACGCAAATCGGTTGCCATCACGGGGGCGCCTACCAGTTTTTCTACACCGCTAATCGTGGCAGTGTGGCCATCAATGTCGATCAGGGCACCGAGGCGATTCATTTCCTGCACATGCATAAAGCGATTTTCAAAAATCGTTTCAGTGACCCGACTATTCCCCTGTGCAATACAGTTCAAGGCCATGAACTGCGCCTGCATATCGGTCGGAAATCCAGGGTATTCTGTGGTGCGGAAACTGACTGCTTTTGGACGCCCGCCCATTTGCGCACGAATCCAGTCGGTACCGCTGGTCAGGATCACGCCAGCTTCGCGCAATTTATCGAGCGCGACGTCGAGAATATCGCTGCGGACATTTTTCAAGGTAATGTCGCCACCTGCTGCGGCAACCGCACACAGGAAAGTTGCGGTCTCAATCCGGTCTGCAATGACGGTATGCGTTGCGCCGTGCAAACGATCAACACCTTGAATAACGAGACGATCCGTACCGATGCCCTCGATCTTGGCGCCCATCGATACCAATAAATGGGCAAGATCGGTAACCTCTGGCTCACGTGCCGCGTTTTCCAAAACGGTTTCACCTTCTGCCAGCGTCGCCGCCATCAACAAGTTCTCCGTACCGGTCACGGTAATCATGTCGGTCACGACACGGGTGCCTTTTAGACGTTTGGCTTTTGCATGAATGTAGCCAGCTTCGATCGTGATCTCCGCCCCCATGGCTTGCAGACCTTTGATATGCTGATCCACAGGGCGAGAACCAATCGCACAGCCGCCTGGCAGGGATACTCTTGCCTCGCCAAAACGTGCCAGTAATGGCCCCAGTACCAAAATCGATGCGCGCATGGTCTTCACCATATCGTAAGGCGCTTCGAGCTTGTCAATCGCCGCACCATTCAAGGTGACTACGCCATTTTCCTGAGTAACGCGCAAACCCATTTGCCCTAAAAGCTTGAGCATGGTCGACACGTCTTGCAGTGACGGGACGTTATGCAAAATGACGTCATCAGCGGTCAGCAAACCGGCACACAGAATCGGCAGAGCTGCATTTTTTGCGCCAGAAATATTGACATCACCATTCAGGCGCTGTCCGCCTGTGATCAATAATTTATCCATTATTTTTGAAATTCTTCTGGAGTTAAGGTTTTCATCGACAATGCATGAATCTCTTCCCGCATGCGATCGCCGAGCGCGGCATAGACTAATTGATGACGCTGTATCAGGCGCTTGCCGGCAAAGGCGTCAGAAACAATCACCGCGGTGAAATGCTGGCCGTCGCCTTCGACTTCAAGGTGGCTGCATGCCAGTCCATCGGCAATATATTTTTTAATTTGTTCGGGAGTAGGAAACACGGTCATTCTTTCAACTTAATTTAATTCAATACATTTAATACGTTTGCTATACAGTCCGCGTTTAATTCACATTTAATGCGCTATTTAATCCGCTATTAGCAAGCAACCACTTTGATACGTGACTAGCTTATTAATGCCGGAGTTTGTACCCACGCTTCAGCATCAAAATCGCAATGCTAGTCAGTGCAAACGAAAAGATCAGCACGACGGCAAGACTCGTCATCGGGTCGACATCAGAGTGTCCGAAAAAGCCATAACGGAAGCCATCAATCATGTAGAAAAATGGATTGAAGCGGGACACTGTTTGCCAGAATGGTGGCAACGAATGAATCGAGTAAAACACGCCGGACAAAAAGGTAGCAGGCATGATCAGGAAATTCTGGAACGCGGCCAGTTGATCAAATTTTTCCGCCCAGATACCGGCGATCAAGCCCATCGTACCAAGCATCGCAGCGCCCAGTAAGGCAAAGATGACTATCCACCACGGTGCAACAAAACTTAGATCAGCAATCCACACCGTCACCAGGAAGACGCCCGTACCGACAGCAAGACCTCGCACTATCGATGCAATAACATAAGCGCCGAACATTTCCCAGTGGGACAAAGGTGGCAACAAGATGAATACCAGATTGCCGGTGATTTTGGATTGGATCAGCGATGAGCTCGAGTTGGCAAAAGCGTTTTGCAAAACACTCATCATCACCAGACCCGGAATCAGAAAGGCGGTGTATTTCACACCCGGGTAGACTTGCACATGCGCCTCAAGCGCATGACCGAATATCAGCAAATACAGCAAAGCGGTCATGATAGGCGCGGTAATAGTCTGCGTTGCAACCTTCCAAAAGCGCAAAACCTCTTTGTAGAGCAGCGTTTGAAAACCGATCATTTTCCATCTCCCATAATTTGCAGGAAGACATCTTCCAAATCAGCCTGCTGCAATTGCAGGTCTTCAATCACAGCACCCGCTGTGCGCAGCGCGGACAGTATCGGCTCCACCTGCAGATAATCGGTAACACGCAATACGTAATCATTGCCGCTCTGATGCGTAATCAAGCTACGCAGGCTGTCCGGGAAGTTACCGGCGGTGCGCGCGTTCACAGTGACTTTTAACTGCGATCCTGAAATACGCTTGATCAATGCTGCGGTGCTATCGAGCGCGACAACTTTGCCTGACTTCAGCATCGCAATGCGATTGCAAAGAGCCTGCGCTTCTTCCAGGTAATGCGTGGTCAGCACGACAGTGTGGCCTTCTTTATTTAGCCGTGATATGAACTGCCATAAAGTCTGACGCAATTCAACATCGACACCTGCGGTCGGCTCATCGAGTACGATCACTGGCGGTTTATGCACCAACGCCTGTGCCACCAGTACACGCCGCTTCATTCCGCCAGACAACGCACGCATATTGGTATCGGCTTTGTTGGTCAGATCGAGATTGTGCATGACCTCGTCAATCCACGGATCGTTGTTACGCAAACCGAAATAACCGGATTGCATACGTAAGGTTTCACGTACGGTAAAGAATGGATCGAACACTAGTTCTTGCGGAACCACCCCAAGATTTTTACGTGCTGCACGGTAGTCGGTAACGACATCATGCCCTTGAATTTTGACCTGACCTGCGTCAGCACGATTCAGTCCCGAGACGATAGAAATGAGGGTGGTTTTTCCGGCGCCATTCGGGCCGAGCAAACCAAAAAATTCGCCTTCTTCTATCGATAGCGAGACACCGCCCAGCGCCTGTAGCGACTGGTAGCGTTTTTCAACATTGGTAATTTGTATGGCGGCCATGAGGACGTTGTAGTGCTAGCGGACTAGCTTGCTTATCAAAAATGCGCCAGAGAGATGGCGAAAACCTTTGATTATAGGGGATTTTTGCTTCAGGGACCGGATTGTCTCAAGCCGGCAAGAGTCAACACAGCCGGATGAGAGGCTGAGCCGAAGTTAGCCTCAATGTCGCTCGGCTAAGGATGGCGTCATACCTAATAATTCGGCAACACCATACAATGAAATTAAGCTAAGCAGATTGGCAGGTACAGAATGGAATTCCATGGCCTTGCCGGCTAAAGAAGCTGTACGTTGCCAATCAAGCATGATGGCAACCGCAGACGAATCCACGACAGCTAAAGCGGACATATCAAATACTGTCTCGCCTTTGGCAATTTCAGACAAGCCAGCCTGCGCGACGCTGACTGCGTTTTGCAAGTTAATTTCATGGCTTGTTTGATACATGGTGGAATCCCAGAGATAAATTAAATAAGACGGCTTATTTCTTTGCAGCAGTTGCGCCAGCGAGTTTTTTGTTTTTTTCTGCCAATGTTTTGATCAGACCATCGATACCAGACTTACTGATTTCAGCAGTGAACGTCCCTTTGTAAGTCTCGACCAGCCATGCACCCAGCACATTGATGTCATAAATTTTCCAACCTGTTGCGAGTTTTTCCAAACGATAGTTGAGCTGCAAAGCCTCACCATTCTTTTGAATTACCTGACTACGCACTTCAACCTCAGTATCTTCAGCTGCGGCACGGAAAGGCTTGAATTCCAGACGTTGATCTTTAATCTGTGAAATAGCACCAGAATAAGTAAATATCAGCAAGCTACGGAATTCGCTGATCAATTGTTTTTGCTGATCAGGCGTCGCATCACGCCAGCTCTTGCCTGCGGCTAGAGATGTCATACGCTGAAAATCCACGAAAGGTAAAATTTTTCCCTCCACCAGATCGAACACGCGCTTCTGATTTCCTGACTGAATATCCTTATCGCTCTTGGCAATATCCATGATCTCCTGGCTGAGACGCTTGACCAGCTGATCAGGCGCCTCATCCGCTGCCATGCTGACGCCGGCGAATGCCATGCTGGCAAACATACAGAAAAGGAATTGACGAATATATTTCATAGTTATACTTTCTTCGCGCTCATGCGCTTGATCAATGTGCTTATTTAACCACTCGCGCCATCCAATGGTTGACCAGTTTTATAATTACTTACAAATCATGGCCTGCATAAAATGCTTGGAAGTGTCAGGTAAATTTGAAGCGGGACGCGTAGATTGAGCCGATTTCTACAATTTCAACCCTGACTTATTCTTCATCAGGCTTAATCTGACTTGCGCGTCTCTGCAAATAAGCATCACGGATAAATACATATTTATCCAAGGCTGCCTCTTCAATCAAATTACCGGCATCCAGTACCGATGCACGCTTATCAACCAGACGCAACACTGTTCCGGTATTTCTGACATATACCGGCGTCGTATAAGACCATAAATCCCCCTTCAGATCGATAGGCGTCACAATTGCGTCACGCAAAGTCGAGGGACCAAAGACCGGCAATACCAGATAGGGGCCGGATTTCACACCCCAGGTTCCCAGAGTCTGCCCAAAGTCTTCTCTGTGTTTAGGCATCCCTGCTGCTGATCCAATATCGATTAAACCGCCCAGACCGAATGTGCTATTGACGGCAACACGCATTACGTCCGTCACGCCATCAGCCACCCGACCCTGCAGCAAATTATTCACCGCAGTCCAGACATCACCGATATTGCCAAAAAAATTACCGATGCCGGTTTGAACAAAAGATGGCGTCACCGTCTGATAAGCCTTTGCAACCGGTTTCAAAATCGCCTGATCAATTGCATCATTGAAACTGAACATAGTGCGATTAAACCCCTCCAGCGGATCACGGGGATTATTTCCGATATTCGTTTTCTCACTGATCGTGCTTAAAGTCTGTGTGGTGGTGTTTTTAATTTCTTTGACCGTATTCGTGCCGCAGGCACTCAGCAACACTGTGAGCGCCAGTAATGCGCCAATATTTTTTAATTGTAATGTCATTTGCTTTCATCCTTGCCTTCAGCGGCTTTACTGAACAGGAACTGACTGATCAGATTTTCCAGAACAACTGCCGACTGAGTCATTTTAATTCTGTCACCGGCAGCCAGATTATTGGTGTCACCACCCGGCTCCAGTCCTATATATTGCTCACCTAACAGACCTGCTGTAAGAATTTTGGCAGAGGTATCTTTAGGGAATTTATAACGATTTTCTAATTGCAAGGTCACACTTGCCTGGTAAGTTTTATCATCAAATTTAATTTCACCGACGCGACCCACCACGACACCGGCACTCTTCACAGCGGCACGTGGTTTCAGCCCGCCGATATTATCGAAGCGAGTAACCACTTCATAAGTCTTATCAAACGACAGCGTACTCATATTGCCTGCCTTGAGCGCCAGAAATAACAAAGCAGCAGCACCCAGCAACACAAATAAGCCAACCCAGAAATCCAATGATTTTTTTTGCATAGACACCATCCAATTCATTCAATAAGCTCACCCACCCGGGGAGCGCACAATCTGTTTACGCTTACTGCGATATCTACTGAAACATCCAGGCCGTCAGCAAAAAATCCAGCCATAAAACCAACAGAGAAGAAATCACGACAGTCCGTGTCGTCGCACGCGCCACGCCCTCAGGAGTCGGCTGTGCTTCATAACCCTGAAACAGAGCAACGAAGGTGACTGCAAAACCAAATACGACGCTTTTTATCACGCCGTTACCAATATCCTGAAATACGTCAACGCCAGCCTGCATTTGCGACCAGAACGCACCGTTATCAACACCAATCAGTTTCACACCAACCAGATAACCGCCAATGACACCCATTGCATTGAAGATCGCCGTAAGAATAGGCATCGCAATTAAACCCGCCAGGAACCGTGGCGCAATAACTCGCTGAATCGGATTCACTGCCATCATCTCCATTGCGGCCAATTGCTCACCCGCCTTCATCAAACCGATTTCCGCAGTCAGTGAAGTTCCCGCACGACCAGCAAACAATAAGGCCGTCACTACAGGACCAAGTTCACGCGTCAGAGATAACGCGACCAGCAGGCCCAGCGCCTCCTCCGAACCATAGCGATTCAGTGTGTAATACCCTTGATAGCCCAACACAAAGCCAACAAACAAACCAGAAATAGCAATAATCACCAGAGAATAATTTCCGATGAAGTGAATCTGGTCAGTCACCAGACGCGGCCTGCGCCAGAGACCGAATGTACTGAATAGAATTTGAAAAAAACTACGTGTTGCATACCCCAGGTCACTTGCAGTTTCTCTGACCAGTTTTCCAAGACGAGCAATCATCGCGCGTCCTCTTGATTTTTTATAGACAACCGTACCGGAGCACGGATACTCAAATCATCTGCCATGGACTTGCCCGGATAATGGAATGGAACAGGACCATCACTTTCAGCATTCACAAACTGTTTAACGTAAGGATCGCTAGAAGTACGCATGTCGTCAGGAGTACCCTGTGCAACAATTTTTCCCTGAGACAAAAAATACACATAATCTGCAATCGCAAACGATTCATGTACGTCATGCGACACAAGAATGGAGGTAGACCCCAAAGCATCGTTCAAGTTCCTGATCAGATTTGCAGTAACGCCCATAGAAATAGGATCAAGGCCAGCGAACGGCTCGTCGTACATTATTAACTGAGGATCCAGTGCAACAGCTCTGGCCAGCGCAACGCGGCGCGCCATACCACCAGAAATTTCAGCAGGCTTTAATTGCGCGGCATTACGCAAACCGACGGCCTGTAATTTCATCAATACCAGGTCTCGCAACATCTCCGGCGTCAGATTCGTGTGCTCACGAAAAGGAAAAGCAACGTTGTCAAAAACACTCAGATCAGTGAAGAGAGCACCATGCTGAAATAACATCCCCATCTTACGACGCAAAGCGTACAGCGCATTTGTGTCAAGAGTGTGTACTACCTGACCATCAACGGCAACCGAGCCCTGCTTAGGCTGCAACTGCCCGCCAATCAGGCGCAAGATCGTGGTTTTACCCGACCCGGAGCCGCCCATTACAGCAATCACTTTGCGGCGGGGAAAATCCATATGGAGCCCCGATAAGATCGAGCGGTCGCCATAGCCAAAGTGCAGGTCACGAATTTCGACGAGATTAGTCACAGATAGGTGATAGGTTTGCAAAGCTGAGATTGTAATCCAGAACGAGAAATCAGGCTTGCAAGCAATTCACGTTGTAAAAATACGCAATTTACAAAATATTTCTTATAATTATTATTTATGGAATTAAATTTCAAAAAATAGATTAAATATAGAATCTATTTTCCATATAGATAGCATTTCAAATATTAAATAAATGAACCTTAAGTCAGCAATTAATATTTAATTACCATTTTGGCTACAAATTTACATCAACTGAGTAAATTTTTCATTCACTACGACATTATTTAAAACCACAGATGGATTTGATACATCTGGATCACAATGCAAAAAGGCCTGTAAACAAAGTTTACAGGCCTTTTCAAAAAACTACATAAATGAAGCAATCACCGCGGTAATACAGACTCCCCCATTAAAGCCATATCTACCTCACGGGCGCACTGACGCCCCTCTCTGATCGCCCATACCACTAGGGACTGACCACGGCGCATATCACCTGCTGCGTAGACTTTCTCTACATTGGTTTTGTAACAATCGACGCCGTCCGTCGTTGCTCTGGCGTTGCCGCGGGTATCTTTTTCTACGCCGAATGCATCAAGTACTTGCTGGACTGGCGAGACGAAACCCATGGCCAGCAAAACGAGATCTGCCTTCATTTCGAACTCTGAATCAGGCACTTCCTGCATTTTGCCGTCTTTCCACTCTACGCGAACGGCGATCAGCTTCTCGACTTTGCCATTTTTACCTTCCAGGCGCTTTGTCGCCACAGCCCAGTCACGCTCACAGCCCTCTTCGTGCGAGGACGATGTGCGCATTTTGATGGGCCAATACGGCCATACCATCGGCTTGTTTTCTTGCTCGGGTGGTTGCGGCATCAGTTCAAATTGCGTTACGGATTTAGCGCCATGACGGTTAGATGTCCCAACGCAATCCGATCCAGTATCGCCACCACCGATTACCACAACATGCTTCGCGCTGGCCATGATCTGGTCCTTGACCTTATCCCCGGCATTAACTTTGTTTTGTAATGGCAGGAAATCCATTGCAAAATGCACGCCTTTTAGTTCACGGCCTGGCACTGGCAAATCACGCGGTGTTTCTGCACCACCGGCGATAATGACGGCATCAAAATCTTTTTGCAGTTGCTCTGGTGTGATGGTTTCTTTCGACCAGTTCGTGACCGTCGAAGGAAAATCCTTGCCGACCAGCGTACTCGTACGGAAAACAACTCCCTCCGCTTGCATCTGCTCTACGCGGCGGTCAATATGGGACTTTTCCATTTTAAAATCAGGAATGCCATAGCGGAGCAAACCACCGGCGCGATCATTTTTTTCAAACACGGTCACACTGTGTCCGACGCGTGCTAACTGCTGCGCAGCAGCCAAACCTGCGGGACCAGAGCCAACAATCGCAACCTTTTTACCAGTTTTCATTGCAGCCGGTTGTGGTAGAACCCATCCGTTTTCCCAACCTTTATCGATGATGAAGTGTTCAATCGACTTGATACCAACTGCGTCGCTGTTAATACCCAAAGTGCATGCAGATTCGCAAGGTGCGGGACAGATACGGCCGGTAAATTCCGGAAAATTGTTGGTGGAATGCAGTGTATCTAATGCAAGCTTGTAATTACCGTGATAAACAAGATCGTTCCAGTCGGGAATAATATTATTGACAGGACAACCGTTATTGCAGAACGGGATGCCGCAGTCCATGCAACGTGCGCCCTGAATTTTTGCCTGGTCATCAGTGAGATGCAGCGAGAATTCTTTGTAATGCTTTTTGCGTAATTGTGGTTCTTCGCTTGCCTCTTGCAAACGCTGGTATTCCATAAAACCGGTTACTTTACCCATGTCTATTCCTTCGATTCTGGTGCGGGACTTGCCCGACTATTCAACAGATTTGCTGGCGCGGGCTTGCGCCCGCGGCACTCAACAAATCAACAAACATCTACACGATTAGGCGGCAACTTTCTGCTTAGCGCTCTGTGCTTGTTTAGCAGCGAACATCTCAGCAAGCGCTCGTTTGTATTCTGTCGGGAATACTTTGACGAATTTAGAACGCCCGCGTGCCCAGTCATCCAGTAAATTACGGGCACGTGTGCTGCCTGTATGTTTGAAATGACGCTCAATCAGACCACGCAGAATAGCTTCATCTGTCTCACCTTCACCACCACGTAGGCGGCTGTGCCAGATCGACGGATCAACCGTGGCGACCTGTACATCGCCCGCCATTACCGGCTCCAGCGTGACCATGGACATATTGCATTTCGCTTCGAATTCACCGTCGGGATCGTAGACATAAGCAATACCGCCAGACATACCTGCAGCAAAGTTACGACCAGTATCACCCAGTACGATTACGGTACCGCCTGTCATGTATTCACAACCATGATCGCCGGTACCTTCAACGACTGCCAGGGCGCCGGAGTTACGTACCGCGAAGCGTTCGCCAGCGACGCCATTAATATAGGCTTCACCTGAGATTGCGCCATACAGTACGGTGTTACCGCAAATAATATTGTCTACTGCCCAGCCACGGAATTCCGTGTTAGGGCGAATGATGATGCGGCCACCGGATAAACCTTTGCCGACATAATCGTTACCCTCACCGACCAGATCCAAGGTGACGCCATGCGCAAGGAAAGCACCGGCGGATTGGCCTGCAGTACCTTGTAACTGAATATGAATCGTATCGTCTGGCAAACCCGCATGTCCATAACGCTTGGCAACCTCACCGGACAGCATGGTGCCGACAGTACGGTTCAAGTTCTTGATCGGTGAAATGAACGAAACTTTTTCACCCGTTTCTAAGGCTGTTTTTGCCTGCGCAATCAGCTTATTATCCAAGGCATTTTCTAAACCGTGATCCTGACCATCAACATGTTTAATTGGTGTGCCTGTAGCAACTTCTGGCTGATAAAAAATCCGGCTAAAATCTAAGCCTTTCGCTTTCCAATGAGAAATTGCTTTTGATTTATCGAGCAAATCCACACGTCCAATCAATTCTTCATAAGTGCGGATACCCAGCTGTGCCATGATCTGACGCACTTCTTCTGCGACAAAGAAGAAATAATTCACAACGTATTCGGGTTTGCCGGAGAATTTTGCACGCAGTACCGGATCTTGCGTCGCCACACCAACCGGGCAAGTATTCAAATGACACTTGCGCATCATGATGCAACCTTCGACAACCAGCGGTGCCGTCGCAAAACCGATTTCATCTGCACCTAGCATTGCTGCAATAGCGACGTCACGGCCTGTTTTCATCTGACCATCAGCTTGCACCCGGACACGACCGCGCAAGCCGTTCAGCACCAAAGTCTGCTGTGTCTCAGACAGACCTAATTCCCAAGGTGTACCTGCATGCTTGACCGATGACAAAGGCGATGCCCCTGTACCGCCGTCATGCCCGGCAATTACCAGATGATCGGCTTTTGCTTTAGACACACCGGCAGCAACAGTCCCCACACCGACCTCAGATACCAGCTTGACCGAGATGGAGGCTTTCGGATTGGCATTTTTCAAATCGTGAATCAACTGTGCCAAATCTTCAATCGAATAAATATCGTGATGCGGTGGCGGAGAAATCAGACCCACGCCAGGTACAGAGAAACGCAATTTTGCGATGTATTCCGATACTTTATGACCAGGTAACTGACCGCCCTCACCCGGCTTGGCACCTTGTGCCATTTTGATTTGAATTTGATCGGCAGAGATCAGATACTCTGTCGTCACACCAAAACGACCAGAGGCAACCTGCTTGATGCGGGAGCGCAGGGAGTCACCATCTTGCAAAGGAATATCAACTTCAATCTGATCTTTACCGATTACCGAGGCCAGAGTTTGGCCCTGTTTAATCGGAATGCCTTTTAGCTCTTGCTGATAACGTGCCGGATCTTCGCCACCTTCACCGGTGTTCGACTTGCCGCCAATACGGTTCATCGCAATCGCCAGTGTTGCATGAGCTTCGGTACTGATAGAACCCAGAGACATTGCGCCAGTGGCAAAGCGCTTGACGATTTCTTTTGCAGGTTCGACCTGATCAAGAGGAATAGCTTTCACCGGATCAATCTTGAATTCAAACAAACCACGCAAAGTCATATGGCGCTTTGACTGATCATTGATGATCTGTGCGTATTCTTTATAAGAATTGAAGTTGTTAGCACGTGTCGAATGCTGCAATTTAGCAATCGCATCTGGTGTCCACATATGGTCTTCACCGCGAATACGGAACGCATATTCTCCGCCTGCATCCAGCGCATTTTCCAGCACAGGATCACTACCAAATGCCAGCGCATGCAAACGCAACGCTTCTTCTGCGACTTCAAAGACACCAATGCCTTCTACATTCGATGCAGTACCTTTAAAGTATTTATCCACCAGTGATTTATTCAAACCAATGGCTTCAAAAATCTGCGCGCCGCAATAGGACATATAGGTCGAGATACCCATTTTCGACATGACCTTCATGAGGCCTTTGCCAATGGCTTTGGTGTAATTGTAGATCGCCTTCTCTGCGGACAAATCACCTGATAAATCTTTCGCCATATCTGCTAGCGTTTGCATTGCCAGGTAGGGATGAACAGCTTCCGCACCATAGCCTGCCAGCAAGGCAAAATGATGGGTTTCACGCGCAGAACCTGTTTCGACTACCAGACCTGTCGTGGTACGCAAGCCTTTAGAAACTAAATGTTGGTGAACGGTAGAAGTCGCCAGCAAAGCAGGAATCGCCACATTACTTTCATCTATCTTGCGGTCTGTAATGATCATGATGTTGTGGCCAGATTTGACCGCATCCACGACTTCTGCACAGATCGACGCCAGGCGAGCTTCAATACCATCTTTACCCCAGGCGACCGGATAGCAAATATCGAGTTCGTAGGATTTGAACTTGCCACCGGTATTCGCACTGATGTTGCGCAGTTTGGCGATATCAGAAAAATCCAATACCGGCTGCGATACTTCCAGACGCATTGGCGGATTAATATTATTCGTGTCCAGTAAATTTGGCTTTGGTCCGATGAACGACACCAGCGACATGACCATCGCTTCACGAATCGGATCGATAGGCGGATTCGTTACCTGTGCAAACAACTGCTTAAAGTAGTTGTACAGTGGCTTGAGTTTATTCGACATGACCGCCAGGGACGAGTCATTACCCATGGAGCCAATCGCCTCTTCAGCACTGGTCGCCATAGGTGCCATCAGGAATTTTAAATCTTCTTGCGTATAGCCAAATGCCTGCTGCTGATCCAGTAAAGTCGCGCTGGATGGCGCAACCGCCTGTTCGGCTTTTAGTGCGTTGAGCTTGATACGTACTGATTGTATCCACTGCTTGTATGGCTTG
The DNA here is from genome assembly GCF_049339445.1 of Undibacterium sp. RuTC16W. Taxonomy (NCBI): domain Bacteria; kingdom Pseudomonadati; phylum Pseudomonadota; class Betaproteobacteria; order Burkholderiales; family Oxalobacteraceae; genus Undibacterium; species Undibacterium sp. RuTC16W. The sequence continues at coordinate 105,079 of NZ_JBMPPE010000007.1, forward strand.
GCATTGGAGTAGGTATCTTTGATTTCTTTATCGTCGATGATGCGGCCGGCGTCCAGATCAATCAGGAACATCTTGCCAGGTTGCAGACGCCATTTCTTGATAATTTTTGATTCGGGAATTGGCAAGACACCGGATTCCGACGCCATCACCACCAGATCATCGTCTGTCACGATATAGCGCGCTGGGCGCAAACCATTACGATCCAAGGTGCCGCCAATCTGGCGACCATCAGTAAACGCCATCGCAGCAGGACCATCCCATGGCTCCATCATCGCCGCATGATATTCATAGAATGCTCGACGGTTGTCATCCATCATGGTGTGATTTTCCCAGGCTTCCGGGATCATCATCATCATTGCTTGAGCAATCGGATAACCCGCCATCACCAAGAGTTCAAGCGCATTGTCAAAACTCGCCGTGTCGGACTGACCTTCAAAAATCAGCGGATACAGTTTTTGCAGATCGTCGCCGAGCACTGCTGACTTCATCACGCCTTCACGCGCACGCATCCAGTTGAAGTTACCTTTGACGGTATTGATCTCACCGTTATGCGCAATCATGCGATATGGATGAGCCAGCGGCCATTCAGGAAAAGTATTCGTGGAGAAACGCTGATGCACCAGTGCCAGAGCGGAAACGCAACGCGGGTCTTGCAAGTCTTTGTAGTAGACGCCGACCTGATCGGCCAGCAATAAGCCTTTGTAGACGATGGTACGGGCCGACATTGACGGCACGAAGTATTCTTTGCCGTGGATCAGCTTCAATGCCTCAATCGCGTGCACAGCCGATTTACGGATGACGTACAACTTGCGCTCCAGCGCATCCGTCACCATGATGTCGGCACCACGACCAATAAATATTTGACGAATGACCGGTTCTTTTTCACGGACCAGAGGCGACATCGGCATATCGGTATCGACAGGCACATCGCGCCAGCCCAGTACAACCTGACCTTCGGCACGTACCGCACGTTCAATCTCTTGTTCGCAGGCCAGGCGGGAAGCGTGTTCTTTCGGCAGGAAAATCATGCCGACGCCGTACTCACCGGGTGGTGGCAACTCGATACCTTGCTTGCTCATTTCCTCACGATAATACTGGTCCGGAATCTGAATCAGCACACCAGCGCCATCGCCCATGAGTTTGTCAGCACCAACCGCGCCGCGATGATCGAGATTTTTTAAGATCAACAGACCTTGCTCAACAATCGCGTGAGATTTTTTACCTTTGATATGTGCCACAAAGCCCACACCGCAGGCGTCGTGTTCGTTAGCTGGGTCGTACAGGCCTTGCGCATGCATCATGATTCTCCACATTGAAAATAGGGTTGAATCGTAGAATAGTGCAGCGCAATAGAAACCACAACAATAAAATTTAGGGTCGGAGTAAAATTAAATGCACGTAAATTTATAAATTATTAAATTAGGGACATAGTAAATACGGGCAAATTATAAAGCAATTAATGGCTTTACACTGCCTCCTCCAGCACCTTTCTTGGCCTGCCGCGTTTCATTGGTGCCACCCGACGCTCGGTCAGTCTGACCATTTCTGCCTTGAATGCATCGGAACCAATCAACCACCCTTTTAACGCCGCGTCCATCATGGCAGCGATGTCTGCGACAGCTAATGGTTTTTGCATCATGTCCTTATACGCCGCCTCGCGCTGAAATGGCGTATTGCCTAATTGCCAATATAAAGCGTGATCTGTCACCAGCGGATCTATTTTCAAACCAATATGGTGCTGGTAGCTTGACCAGGGATATTCCTGCGCATCGGCGACAACTTTTGTTCGAACCGGGTTGCTTTCTATTGACAGGCTGCATTTCAAAAAATAGCTTTCAGCCTCCAGCACTGTCGCTCGATAACGCCCCTGCCATAAACTGCCGGACCGCTGATATTTACGATTAAAATAAGGGACATAGTGGCGCCCCACCCACTGCATCATCTTTGCAATCCCCGTTTCATCCGACGGCGTGACAAGCAGATGCAGATGATCCGGCATCAAAATGTATGTGTGTATCGCCACCTGGAATGCTTTTGCAGCATCACGTAACCATTGTAAAAAGATGACGTAATCCTCCGTATCCTGAAAGATTCCCTGGGGATGATTGCCTCGCTGGATAATGTGATGCAGTTGTTGTGGAATCACGAGACGACTTAGTCTGGCCATGATAATAAAGATCCGTAAGATCGTTCTGTTGACAATAAGTCAGCCATTGTAAAACAGCGCCCGTGAATTGCATGGGCAAAAATATGTACTTTAACGAAAAAGCGGATTCTTACAAAAAAGCAATGTCGGCAATCAGTAGCGTCACCTCACAAATTCTGACCGTTAATACCAATCTTTTGTTGACCAGTGCGTACTCCTTGCGTAAGGTAAATAATCGTATCCGATCAACGAGAATCGAACTTTGCATATAAAAAATGGAGACATCATGTTACCGAACTTACTGCAATTCAAATCCTGGGGTCTAGGTAAAAAGCTGTCTGGTACCGTCTTCGCACTTATCTTCATTACCTTCCTGAGTTTCGTTGCCGGTATAGGCCAGGCAACCTATAAATTAATGGAAAACCGCTCGGTAGAAGACATTCATCATCTGGTCGCTACCGTCAGCAATATGCTCGACATCTATGACAAAACGGTTCGCCAGGATGCAATAAGGGCAAACAGACTATTCCAAACCGGATTTTCCCCGGAATTCACTGTAGACACTAGTCAACAAATCGATGTATCAGGAAAATCGGTCAATACGCTGAAAAATGGCGATGTCGTCATCAACATGAATACGACTATTGTCGACAAGTTCAGTATGAGTAGCAACGCCGTCGCAACCGTTTTTTTAAAACAAGGTGAAGACTTTATACGGATTACGACTTCGGTAAAAAAAGAGAATGGCGAGCGTGCGCTTGGCACAGTTCTGGACAAAGCAGGCGCTGCCTACAGTCAAGTCAATCAAGGCCTGGAATACGTTGGAATTGCTACACTCTTCGGAAAAAATTATATGTCGGTGTATGCCCCGGTAAAAGATGCAGAAGGTAAAGTCATCGCCGTTTTATTTACCGGCATCGATATGAGCGACACACTAAAAGAACTGAAATCAAAAATTCAATCGATCAAAATCGGTGATACCGGCTACTTCTATGCTCTCAATGCCAAGGCGGGCAAAGACTACGGCACACTGACCATGCATCCAACAAAAGAAGGTACTAATCTCTTAGCATCAAAAGATGCATCAGGCCGCGAATTCATCAAAGAAATGATGGAAAAGAAAAGTGGCGTCATCGAATATCCGTGGCTCAATAAAGAGCTCGGCGAAACCTCTGCCCGCGACAAAATTGTTGTGTACACCCATGCCAAAGGATTCGACTGGGTCATTGCAGGAGGCACTTACATAGATGAAATCACTAAAAAAAGTGTCGAACTGCTGACCAAGTTTGCGATTATCGCCTTGCTGATGATGATCGGCATCACCTGGATCATTTCCATCATCATCAGACGCAGTGTCAGTGCGCCATTAGAACAGGTAGTCGCGACTGCAGAAAAAATGGCTATGGGCGATCTCAGTCACAATATGGATTCAGTCAGACACGATGAGATCGGCAAGCTCATCAACGCGATGAATGGCATCAACCTTGGGCTGAGCAGTGTACTCTCCGAAGTACGTGAAGGCACAGAAACTATCAACGTCGCTGCCCAGGAAATCGCCTCTGGCAACGCCGATTTGTCCAGCCGTACAGAATCTCAGGCAAGTTCGTTAGAGCAAACGGCAAGTTCGATGGAAGAGCTCATGTCTACCGTCAAACAGAACGTAGACAATGCAGTACAAGCGAACCAGCTGGTCGTATCTGCCAGCGGGGTTGCTGTGAAGGGCGGCACCGTGGTCGGACAGGTAGTCAGCACCATGAGCGAAATTAAAGATAGCTCACGCAAAATTGTCGACATCATCGGCGTCATCGACAGCATTGCATTCCAGACGAACATCCTCGCCCTAAATGCCGCCGTCGAAGCAGCGCGTGCGGGTGAACAGGGTCGCGGTTTCGCAGTTGTCGCCTCGGAAGTCCGCAATCTGGCACAACGCAGTGCCAGCGCTGCCAAAGAAATTAAAACGCTGATCGATGACTCTGTGACCAAGGTCGATCACGGCAGCAAATTAGTCGACGATGCAGGACAAACAATGACCGACATCGTCACCAGCGTTCAACATGTCGCCGATATCATGAAAGAAATTACTGCGGCAAGCCATGAGCAAAGTAGCGGTATTGAACAAATCAATCTGGCTGTTACACAAATGGATGAGATGACCCAACAGAACGCCGCGCTGGTAGAGCAAGCAGCCGCCGCAGCTGAAAGTATGCATGAGCAATCAGGCAAGTTATCAGCACTGGTCAGCCAATTCAACATTACACGACGTTAGCGCCTGCAAGACATTAATATAGCGAACTATTTACCCGATTATCAGTCGAAGAAGAATAACTGCCCGTATCGATGTAGCCTACATTTTGTTACATCAATCGCTCTGACAATGCAGAGACATGCGTTATATTTTCCGCATTCAAGATTTGGAGAAACTTACATGAAGAAAAAACTATTGTGCTTAATGCTTGCCTTCGCTGCATCAACGCAAGCCGACAATATAGAATCTTCTTCACCGCAATTGCTTTTACCTCAGCAATCACAATCGCAGGCCGCCGCACTGAGCGCACGGTTTCTGACGCGCTTCCACTACAAAGCGACCCCGCTTGATGGCGCGATGTCAGAAAAGATTTTTGATCGTTATCTGAAGTCGCTGGATCCGGAAAGACTGTTCTTTACGCAAGCCGATATCAATCAATTTTCCAGTGCGCGCACCAAACTTGACGATGCGATTTATCAGGAAGATCTGAATATCCCTTTCGCCATTTTCAATCTCTATGAAAAACGTCTGGTCGATCGCCTCAGCTATGCGCGGGATATTTTGAAAAAAGGGTTCGACTTTACTAAGCAAGAAAGTTATTCCTACGCACGGGAAAAAGAACCGTGGCCGCAGTCAGAAGACGAGGTCAAGGATCTCTGGCGCAAGCGGGTCAAGAATGACTGGTTGCGCCTGAAGCTGGCTGGCAAAGACGAAGCCGCAATCAAAGACACGCTGGATAAGCGCTACACCACATCGATTAACCGGGTGCGCAAGTACAAGAGCGACGATGCCTTCCAGGTCTTCATGAATGCCTACGCAACGTCGATTGAACCGCATACCAATTACCTGGGACCCCGTGCATCCGAAGATTTTGATATCGCGATGAAACTGTCACTGATCGGCATCGGCGCGGTACTGCAAGAGCGCGATGATTACACCACTATCCGCGAGCTGGTCGCGGGCGGCCCGGCCTCTTTATCCGGTCAGCTCAAAGTGGGGGATCGTATCGTTGGCGTCGCTCAGGGTAAAAATAGCCCGTTCACTGAAGTCATCGGCTGGCGTATTGATGATGTCGTGAACTTGATACGCGGCACCAAGGACACTGTCGTGACATTAGACATTTTGCCTGCGGATGCCAGCCTTGACGGCAAGCATCAGACGGTGAGTCTGGTCAGAGATAAAATCAAGCTCGAACAACAAGCCGCAAAAAAATCGATTATCCCAGTCAAGAGCGGCACGATCACACGTCAGATCGGCGTCATTTCGTTGCCGACTTTTTACCAGGATTTTGACGCCAAGCGTAAAGGTGAAAAGGACTTCCGCAGCGCCACACGCGATATTTCCCGTTTGCTTGACGAGCTTAAAAAAGAAAAAGTCGATAGCGTCCTGATCGACCTGCGTAATAACGGCGGCGGCTCGCTGGCTGAGGCAATCGAGTTAACCGGTTTATTTATCGACAAAGGTCCTGTCGTCCAGCAACGCAATTCCCAAGGAAAAATCAGCGTCGAAAGCGATAACGATGCCGGCGTCGCTTGGAATGGTCCTCTCGGCGTCCTGATCAACCGCGGCTCCGCATCCGCCTCCGAGATTTTCGCCGCAGCGATTCAGGATTACGGTCGCGGTGTCATCATCGGCGAACCTAGTTTCGGCAAAGGTACGGTACAAACTCTGGTCAATCTGGATCAGATGGCGCAAAACAGCAAGCCGAAATATGGCGAACTGAAGATGACCATCGCCCAGTTCTTCCGTATCAACGGCGGCACTACGCAATTGCGCGGCGTCACGCCGGATATCAGCTTCCCTAGCCTGACTGATCCTGAGAGTTTTGGCGAATCGAGCTATGACAATGCCCTGCCCTGGACTCAGATCAAGGCTGCCGATTACAAACCAACTGGCGACCTGACCGATCTGCTGCCACTGCTGCAAGTACGCTATGAATCACGTACCGCAAAGGATAAAGATTTTCAATATCTGCAAGAGGATATTGCCGAAGTTCAGGCACTGCGTAAGAAGAAACTCATTTCTTTAAACGAAGCAGAACGACGCAAGGAAAAAGAAACGCAAGAGGCTAAAATCAAACAGCGTGAAGCAAGCGAAAATGGCGGCAAAGCACCGACAAAAACCAAGTCTAAATCAGACGATGGTCTGCAAGCGAATGAACGCAATTTAGCCGCAGATATCGCCGCAGAGAAAGAGCAAAAAGACGCAAAAGATGTCCTGCTGAATGAGGCTGTTCATATTTTGAGCGATGAAGTAGATTTACTGAAGACAAATGCCAAATTGGCGGCACGAGTCCTGCCCGGCAACGCACTCAACACGATGCAGAAGCACGACTGATCTGAGCTAACCATCAGAGCGTTTTAACAGCCTCACTACAAGCCTGCGGATAAAAATCTGCAGGCTTTTTTATTGGCAATACAAACCAGAACTCAAGTGTGTACATGTCAAGACCGAAGAGTATGTCTGGTACGATATTTCTAGTATTTTTTGAGCATCCAAAAGGCAACTTCTAAAATTTCCAAATTAAAAATCATATTGATAGCACTGATGTAAAAGCCAAAACTGCTCACCACAGCGACACTGAGACACGAAGAAAAGACAGGAGTAAATCTTCTATGAAATATCGATTAAAGATTCTTTTTGAGGTTCTAAAAGCGAATCCGCAATACTGGTGAGGCTTATGGCATGAAATGCCTCTGGAAGCCGCACCAGTATTACGGATTCAATATTTAAATTCCCCGTTAAATGGTCGTTACGGTACCGCTAAGCTAGCGCTGAATTACAACGAAATTACAACTAAACTACAACTTAATTACCGCAAAATGCAGCTTCAGACTTTAATCAATACGACCTTTAATTAACATCCACTATGACGACATTTTCCACATCCGCAACATCAGTAGCGTCCACAGCTCAGGCAGCCAGATTATTATCTGAACGCCGCCGCACTGGTACTCAGGGCGAACGTCTTCCAGAATCATGCAGGCCCGGCGACCTGGCGGCTGCGCTGGCGATTCAGACCCTGGTGACAGCCGAACTTGGTGCTACTGTCCGCGCCTGGAAATGCGGCACACCCTCTGAGGGTAAACTGGTAGTCGCACCGATTTACACAATCACCCGGGCAGAACAAGGTCACTGCCAAGTATGGAACAGGGCGGGTCAGGTACGCGTAGAACCGGAGCTTGCATTTGTTCTGGCGCAAGACCTGCCAGCCAGGACAGAGCCGTATAGCGATGAGGAAATTGACGCTGCTATCGGTTCGGTCCATCTGGCTCTGGAATTAATCGATAGCCGCTACACCTCGCCGGGATCAGTCAGCTTCGCAGAAAATCTGGCTGACGGATTATTGAATCAAGGTCTGTTCATTGGTCCGCAACTGAGCGCGATGGAATTGAGCGAAATACACGCCGGCACGCGAGAACATGTGTGCATTGATGTTCATACAGAAGCTCAGGCAACAAAGCAATTCAAGGGCCGTCATCCCGATGCTGATCCACGGATTCCCTTGTACTGGCTGGTCAATTATTTGCGTAGTCAAGGTCAGGCTTTGCTGGCAGGGCAAGCGGTCATTACCGGGTCGTATGCAGGCAGCTTTGAAGTACCAATAGATGCCACTACCAAAATAGTTTTTGGTGAACTTGGATTGCTTCAGGTACGTTTTTCTGCACGCTGAATTTATAGGTCAACGACGACTCCAATGACATTGATATGCCGATGGAATATAGGTGAAATTTCGATGAAATTCGAGTTAAAAACCAGATACGGCTAAAAGCAATTCAAATCAAAGAAAATCAAAGAAAATCAATTATGCCAGGATTGGCAAACTGATTGTAAAGCAGGTTCCGACCCTGGCTTTGCTCTCTGCATCAATTTTTCCATCCAGCAAAGAAGTGACAATATTGTGGGTGATGTGTAAGCCCAGACCTGAACTTCCGGCCCCCAGCTTGGTCGTGAAGAAAGGATCGTAAATATGTTTCAGATCTCCCTCAGGAATACCGACGCCATTATCTTTGACCGATAGCTTTATCCATTTTGGATGGACGCTGGCAGCGATCTCAATCACTCGATGATCGCGGCCCTCAAACGCATGAATCAGGCAGTTGTTGATCAGGTTGATCAATACTTGTGCCAGAGGGCCGGAATAACTCTCAATCGTCAATTCTGGCGGCAGATTTTGCACCAGCTTCACCGCATTTTTTTCCAGCAATGGCATCATCGTGCTGACAATGTCTGCGACAAAATCGGCTAATATAAAAGTCGATCGTTTGTAATTCGATTCGTCTACCGAGACCTGCTTAAAGCTGTTCACCAGATCAGCAGCCCTTTGCAAATTACGCTGCAAAATATCACTGGCCTGTATTGCTTCAGCGAGATAATGCTCAAGGGAGGATCGCTTCATCCCCTGCTCATAGGCATCCGCAAATTCACGGGTTAATTCTGACAATGTGCTGGCGACCATCAAGCCGTTACCGATAGGCGTATTGAGCTCGTGTGCGACACCTGCCACTAATGCTGCCAGTGCAGCAAGCTTGTCCCGTCTGACTAATTCTTCCTGCGTAATGCTCAGGTTATGCAAGGCACTGGCAAGCTCATGATTCGCCTTGCTCAACGCCATATTACTGACCTCTGCCCGCTCTTTTGCTGTCGATAATTCAGCAGTACGCTCGTTCACTAACTCGGTCAGATGATGACGATGGACCTCAAGCTCCTGCTCACGGCGGGTGCGCTCTATCGCAATCCCGGCAAGATACGTCGCAACGGCAATCTGTGTCATATCGGCAGGGCCGGGGCTTCGCACCTCGCGGTAATACATCGCAAAACTGCCCAGCACCTTATCCTTGTTCAGATAGATCGGCGATGACCAGCAGGCTCGTAGACCATGTTCAGCAACCAAATCTTTATAAGGCGCCCATAAAGGATCACTCATGATATCGCTGACAATGACCATCTCTTTTCGATACATCGCTGTACCGCAAGAGCCGACGGCAGGCCCGATCTCAAAGCCATCGAGTACGTTCATGTAGGATTCAGGCAAATTCGGACCAGCACCTTTGCGGATGTGAATGCCATCGTCATCCAGCAACAAGATAGAACACAGGACACCTTCAGACTGGGCTTCGATCAGCAACATCAACCGCGTCAATATCTCTCGTAAAGGAGCACCCTTCGCGATCATCTCCAGCAATTCGTTCTGACCGTTACGCAAATCCTCGGCCAGCTGTACCGCTTTATCCTGTTCGAGAGTCATCATCCGCACCCGTCTCCGTTTGCAATGATTTAGTGTAGGCGAAAGCTTATCACTTGTACATGTATTCAATGATTATAGTGACATCATCATGACACTAGGCGTGCGGGATTGTCCCTCTCTCCCGGTATTGTATCTACAACCAACGGAGAGCTAATGAAGCAACGAAAGACCGTCGATTCAAACATGAAAGCCAATGACTACTTGCCTATTTATATCGATTCAACTAACTTTAGATAGTAAGAGGCCTCATTTAAAAAAAAGTCATCTTATTCATCTGTTCACCCAATATAACAACAAGATAAATACCTTGAATCAATTCCCCCGCAAGGATATTTCACAATCAGTCTTTTTGAGTCGGCGAATATTCTGATCGACTTTTTTCTGGATTAGCTTATTAAAATTTTTCATTTCTGGCACAGCATACTTACATCAAAAAAATCGACAAATTTGACAAGAAAGATCCACAAAAAACTCGACGGCGATTCAAGAAAAAACGAACTCGCTATTTTTAACCCGTTCGCACTTTAATTACTTCCATGGAGTTGTAAATGAATATTCGCAATTTACCCATTGGCACTCGTCTTGGCGTTGGATTTGGACTGGTTTTGTTGCTGGCCACTTTGTCATCCGGCATCGGTCTGTGGCGCTTGAGTGAGGTTGCGGCGAATACTCGCGCCATGATGCAGGAGCCCCTGAAAAAAGAGCGGCTTACCGAAGAATGGTATCGCATTACCGTCGCGGGTCTGAAGCGTACGCTAGCGATTGTCAAAAGCACTGATCCCAGCCTCGCCGATTTTTTTGAGGCAGATATAAAAAATTCTTCAACCCGGAATAACGAGATCCAAAAATATATGGAAGACCATATCAGCTCATCAGCTGAAAAAGATCTGCTACAAAAAATTATTGTGATCCGAAAACAATATATCACCACCCGCGACCTGATCAATAACGCAAAAAAGGCAGAACAAGCGGACGAAGTTGCCAAATTGTTTGAACAATTTAAACCCATGTCAGATGCGTATCAAAAAAGTGAGCTTGACTATCTCGAATTCCAAAGAGAGTCGGTAGATAAACTCAGCAAAAATGTGGATGACATAGCCTCCGAAAGTAAAATATTGGTTATTTCTCTGATTCTCGTTTTCGTTATTTTCGGTGTAATTTGTGCATGGTATTTAACGCAGGGCATCACCAGGCCCATGAACAATGCGGTCAATCTGGCAAAAAGCGTTGCAGACGGCGACCTGACAAGCAAAATAGAAATCCATTCATCAGATGAAACTGGACAACTGATGCAAGCGCTCAAAAACATGAATGACGGATTATTGAAAATCGTCAATGAGGTGCGCAGCGGCACCGATACCATCGTCAGCGCTTCGACCGATATCGCAAATGGCAATCTAGATCTATCATCACGTACCGAAATGCAAGCAAGCTCGCTGGAAGAAACCGCGTCATCGATGGAAGAACTCACCAGCACCATGAAGCAAAATTCTGATAATGCGCGGCAAGCCAATCAGCTAGCTCATGCAGCCTCTGAAGTCGCCATCAAAGGTGGTGCCGTAGTCGCACAAGTCGTCAACACCATGGGTTCCATCAATGAGTCATCGAAAAAAATCGTCGATATCATTGCCGTGATTGACGGCATCGCGTTTCAAACTAACATCCTGGCCTTAAACGCGGCAGTAGAGGCTGCACGCGCGGGGGAACAGGGGCGCGGCTTTGCGGTTGTGGCATCCGAAGTACGCAATCTGGCGCAACGATCAGCCAGCGCAGCGAAAGAAATCAAAGCCCTGATTGCCGACTCTGTTGGCAAGGTCGAAGAAGGCTCTCAGCTGGTTGACCAGGCTGGCGCCACCATGAATGAGATCGTCCAGCGCGTCAAACACGTCACCGATATCATGGGCGAAATCAACAATGCCAGTAACGAACAATCATCCGGCATCGACCAGATCAATCATGCCGTCATGCAGATGGATGATGTCACACAAAAAAATGCAGCACTGGTCGAAGAAGCTGCCGCCGCGGCAAAAAGTATGCAGGATCAGGCAAATAGCCTGCTCGACGTCGTCAGTGTATTCAAATTAGCCTCAACAGCCACCTACAGAGCGCCTTATCTGGCGAGATGATTAGAATCGGTCTTCATGAAATTTTGGATTTGTTTGTTACTGGCGACTCTCTCGTGCAGACAGTCATATGCAATCGAGATGCTGCAGTTTCGTGTTGCGGCACAAGAATCTTCTGAGCCCAAATTTATCGCTGCAACACACAATGGCAAATCCGCGATCGCGGGTCTTTGTGTCGATATTTTTCGTGCCATAGAAAAAGCCGACCCCATTATTCAATTTACCGGAGATCAGACGTGGCAACCGCGCGCACGCATTGATAACAACCTCAAATCGGGAGCACTTGATGTCATTTGCGGCGTACAACATATCGAGCGCTTTGAAGCCATCTATGCGTTCATTGACACGCCGCTATTTTCCGTCAACTATTTACTCGCAGCACGCGCAGATGATAGCGTCGAGATTAATAGCTGGGACGATATCCGCAAACTAGGTAAAGACGGCATCATCCTGGCCATGCATGGCTTTGGCATCGTTGATATTCTTGAGGACCTCGGCGGACTGACAATCGACTCGGGCGGAACAACTCCCTTGTCTAATACTGGCTGGCCGCGGACGTTTTTATTGCCATCGTTCACCGGGCATCAAAACCGACATCCTCAAAGCAGGCATGGAGAACAAAGTCAGATTGATTAGCAAATTACAGTTCTCAGAAAAACTCTATATGGCGACGTCTAAGTATGTGCCAAACAGTGACCGCTTGAGAATCCGCTCAGCGCTTGTTGTTCTGCAAGCGAACGGAGAATTAAAAAGGCTGATGGATAAATATCAGGAGTGAGGCTTCTTGCTATCAATATGGCGATCTAAAGTAAAGGCATCTGCTATTGGGAGTTCCTGATCATTTATTTTTGCACGTTTCATTTTAAGGTTGAGCTATCCCGAAATGTGCGCGATACATAAATCTCGAAAAGTAATCCATTAAGAAATGTTGAGAGTCGAAATTGCAATATGTACAGTTTCCGATTGAAGCTCCATCTTCATTTCCAAAAATCACCAAAATTTCCACCAGCTTTTAGTAAGAACTTCACGTTTTTTACATTTGTAACCTGTCGGCTCTTTTTCAATGGCAGTTCTATTATCTTGATATTCAATACCTTGATATTCGCCACTATGATCGGTTAAAACAATTTTCCCTGAATTAAGCCAAGAAATAACTTTTTTCGCTTCTTCAGCTATACCTGGATAAAACTCATTTATTAGTTCTTGCTGATCTTGCGTGGTCAATTCCAGCCATGTTTCGCCTTTATATTTCTCACGAGGAACGATCACGGCGAGTCCGTATCCCAAACCAAGATTATCCAGAAAATAGTACCCGTCGCAATAGAGGTCGTAACATTCCTCAATATATTTATGTACATCTGCAGTACGATTTATGATTCTTTGAAGAACGTTCTTTAAATGCCATTCGTAGCATTTTCCAATCCCAATATGCTTTCGAAGTATTTTCCCTGCATCGTATAAAGACGAAGACGTTTGATAGTTTAAAGAAATTAATTCTAAATAATCGTCAGACGTTAATATCTCGCTCAATTTTTTTTCTGAATACACCCATCGCTCAAAATCGCTTTGCTCGATTTCTTTTAATAACAATTTGTAGATAGTAAGTTCAAATTCGCTCAATTGAGACACTCATACAAGTAACGTTTATATAATTTCATTGCTCATCGTTCGTGTTGATGGATGATGTAGCCACTGCTAGTGATAAAAGGCGATTTCGACAGTTGTACATGATTCGTTAGTACTGGTAGCGATTGTGGGACTTGGCGAAAGATTCGTATTTGATGAAGACGGCACCAGCTTCCTCAGATTGATTAAGAAATCTGGTGTTCTTCCTAGCTAAGTCAACAATTCCAGAACCGCGATCCCCTCCACAATTACTGGGCGTGGCAGAGAAAGACGGAAAAAGATAATTCGTTCGATTTCTTCGTTCCGGTACTTAAGAGGTAACCCAGATTCAAAAAATAAATCAGTCTCGATCAGCGATATATTGAAGTACCAAGCTAGGTAACGGGCAAGCGTGGTCTTTCCAGCAGCATATGATCCATTGATGGCAATGACACGTAGCGGCAGTCCGTATAAAGGCTGAGTCAGTGCAGCAGTCACAAGATCAAAGGCTGGCGAGTGAATTGACATAGGCGGTTAACGTGCCATCAATATAAAAATGCTAATTTAACATTAAATGTTGCGATACATCATGAAAATTTAGTTCTCTGGAAACTCTCTTGATTTTTGGTTCTTGCGCCAACAAACTGCATACATATGCAGCTATAAAAAACAGACAAACCACGCAAGCGACTATTGAGCTACAGACGATCACTCGATCAGGTCTGAGGGCGTATTTGCAGTATGCATTACAGTCTCCAGGTAAAGAAAACGACTAGTACCTAGTGCGCTGGCAGATTCAGCGACCTAGTTTGCATTACCCGCTTAATTGGTTGGCTATGAAGTCAATCGTCAGATCAAACAATGCCACTTATCTTATGCATTCCTTTACCAAATAACCTGGTAAAAAATTTTCCCGTTGATCTACGACGAAATAAAAAAAGCCCTGATGACTCAAGGCTTTGAATTACAACTTTACACTTCACATCGCAGATACGAATGAGAAGTTTTGGAAAGATTAAAACGGAATATCATCATCCATATCCGAAAAATTCGGTGCAGGGCGTGAAGTTGGTGCCTGGCGTGGTGCGGATGATGGTGCTGGTGCGCTTTGGCGTGGTGCTGACGGTGCGCCGCCGTATTCGTCCATCGGTGCGCCGCCGCCCATGCCTGGACGTCCGCCCAGCATTTGCATGGTGTCTGCTTTGATGTCGGTCGAATATTTTTCTACGCCATCTTTGTCGGTGTATTTACGGGTGCGCAGGCTGCCTTCTACGTAGACTTGCGAACCTTTTTTCAGGTACTGGCCAGCGATCTCGGCGAGCTTGCCGAAGAAGGTGATGCGGTGCCATTCAGTCTGTTCTTTTTTCTCGCCGGTGGCTTTGTCTTTCCAGTTCTCTGTTGTGGCAACAGTGATGCTGGTCATGGCGTCGCCGCTAGGCATATAGCGCGTTTCTGGGTCGCGTCCGAGATTGCCGATGATCTGGACTTTATTGAGGGATGCCATGTGTTTCTCCTGTAATTCAGTAAATTTCTGTCATTTAAGTGTTTAATTCTTTAGGCTGGAAGCTGCTGCGAGGCTTTGGCGCGACGTGGCAATTCTGGCATATTGTTTGCGATTATAAGCCAGAGCAGGGTCAGAAAGGCACTTACAATAAATACGGAAGATGCGCCGGCATGCTGTTTTACCCAGCCGCCAAGCAGGCCGCCGCAGACCAGACCCAATGCTTGCAAGGTGTTATATACGCCCAGAGCAGCGCCTTTGGCGGCTGGCGGCGCGATTCTCGATACCAGGGACGGCTGACTGGCCTCGAGAATATTAAAAGCCAGAAAAAATGCAAATAGCAACGCCATCAAGATCGCAGGATTACTCAAAAATTGCCAGAATCCGATCTGCACTGCGAGCAGTAATGCAATTGCGGCGATAAATACCTGTTTCATCTTGCCTTGCTTTTCACCCACGATAATCGCTGGCAGCATCGCAAAAAATGATCCGAGTACGGCAGGCAGATACACTTTCCAATGCGATGCCAGCGGCATGTCTGCGTATTGAATCAGCGCCGATGGCACAACGACAAACATCGCTACCTGCGTCAGATGCAGTACGAATACCCCATAGTTCAGCCGCATCAATTCAGGATTTTTGAGCACTGCGCTGAAGGCGACTTTTTCTTGTGCTGTCCCGCGTACCGCAGGTGTAATCCAGATGACGACGGCAATCGCAGCAACAGACAATACTGCCGTCAGGATGAAGATGCCATCCATGCCGATGCCTTGATACAGTGCCGGAGCAGCAACCAGAGATAGTGCAAAAGTAATGCCGATCGAGCCGCCGACCATCGCCATCGCTTTGGTACGGTGCTCCTCACGGGTAGCGTCGGCGATCAGTGCCGTAATTGCCGCAGAGATGGCCCCCGCACCTTGCACAGCCCTGCCTATCAGGATGCCCATGACGGTGTGTGAAAAAGCAGCGATCAATGCACCGCAGGCGAACAACATCAGGCCAATGACAATAATGCGTTTGCGGCCAAATTTATCCGATGCAATCCCAAAAGGAATTTGCAGGCACGCCTGAGTCAGGCCGTAGATTCCCATCGCCATACCAACCAGGGTCGTGTTGTCACCATCAGGCAAGGATTTTGCATGGATTGCAAAGACCGGCAAGATCAGGAACAGACCTAGCATACGTAAAGCGAAGATTGATGCTAAAGAGCTGCTGGCGAGGATTTCAGCGCGGCTCATGCTGTCGGGCAGAGGATTCGGGCTGGTTTGTGTTGCAATAGTCATCATACAAACGAATCACAAAAACGGTGCAGAAACAAAGCGGATACGTCACCCGCGTTAAATTTCAAAAACCCGTTATAGTATCAGGTTGCTTGTTCCCGAATCAAAATCCCGGGACGCCACATCATCCTTTTGGAAAGCAGTTGATATGACACAAAATACGGCCAAAGTTCGCTCAAAATCGGCTAAAGCCAGCAAACCAGCAGAGATTGACTTTGACCATGCTGGTCTCGTTGCGCCCAAGAAAGAAGAAATCCGGATTCGTGGCGCACGTACCCACAATTTAAAGAACATCAATCTCGATCTGCCCCGCAATAAGCTGGTGGTGATTACAGGTTTATCCGGTTCCGGCAAATCCTCACTGGCCTTCGATACGCTGTATGCGGAGGGACAGCGCCGTTATGTGGAATCGCTGTCGGCCTATGCGCGCCAGTTTTTGCAATTGATGGAAAAACCCGATGTCGATCTGATCGAAGGTCTGTCTCCTGCGATTTCGATTGAACAAAAAGCGACGTCGCACAATCCGCGTTCGACCGTCGGCACCGTGACCGAGATTCATGATTATCTACGTTTGCTTTATGCCCGCGTCGGCACGCCGTATTGCCCGGATCATCCGGAAAATCCTTTAGCAGCGCAGTCGGTATCACAAATGGTCGATACCGTCCTGGCGATGCCGGAAGATACCAAGCTGATGATACTTGCACCGGTCGTCGCCAACCGCAAGGGTGAACACCTGGATCTGTTCGAGCAAATGCAGGCACAAGGCTTTGTACGCTTCCGTGTGCAGAGCGGTACACATGATGCGAAGATCGTTGAGGTCGATGACCTGCCGAAATTAAAGAAGACCGAAAAGCACACGATCGATGTCGTCATTGATCGCGTCAAAGTCAAGACCGAGATCAAACAACGTCTGGCAGAGTCCTTTGAGACCTCATTACGTATTGCAAATGGTCGCGCCCTGATCGTGAATATGGATACCGGTCATGAACAATTATTTTCGAATAAATTTGCGTGTCCGACCTGCGGTTATTCATTGCAAGAATTAGAGCCGCGCCTATTCTCCTTCAACAATCCTATGGGTGCCTGCCCGGAATGTGATGGGCTGGGTCATATCGAATTCTTCGATCCGAAGCGCATCGTCGCTTTTCCGAATCTGTCGCTGGCGAGCGGCGCAGTCAAAGGCTGGGATAGACGTAATCAATTCTATTTCCAGATGTTGTCGAATCTCGCTGCGTTCTACGAATTTGATATTGATACACCGTTCGAACAATTGCCGGAATCTGCGCAGCAAGTCATTTTGTATGGATCGGGTAAACAGAATATTCCGTTCACCTATATCAATGAACGTGGCCGCACGGTGATCAAAGAACATACCTTTGAAGGTGTGATCCATAATCTGCAACGCCGTTATCGCGAAACAGATTCAATGGCAGTCAAAGAAGAACTCGCTAAATTCATCAATGAAAAGCAATGTCCGAGCTGCAACGGCGCACGCTTGCGCATCGAAGCACGCTATGTAAAGGTCGGTAACGGCGCGCAAGAAAAAGCTATTTATGAGATCAGCGCCCTGCCTTTACGCGCTACGCTGAGCTTCTTTGAATCCCTGGTATTGACGGGAGCAAAGAAAGAAATCGCCGACCGTATCATCAAAGAAATCGGCTCACGCCTGACCTTCCTGAACAATGTCGGCCTCGATTATCTGTCTCTGGACCGCAGCGCGGACACGCTGTCCGGCGGTGAGGCGCAGCGTATTCGTCTCGCCTCACAAATTGGCTCAGGCCTGACGGGTGTGATGTACGTACTCGATGAGCCATCAATCGGCTTGCATCAGCGCGACAATGACCGCCTGATCGACACACTGAAGCATTTACGCGATATCGGTAATTCCGTGCTGGTAGTTGAACACGATGAAGACGCGATCCGCTGTGCTGACTTTGTCGTCGACATGGGGATCGGTGCCGGGGTACATGGTGGCGAAGTGATTGCCCAAGGTAGCTTGGAAGACATCATGAAGAGCGAGCGCTCATTGACCGCGCAATATCTGAGCGGCGCAATGGGAATTAAAGTACCGAAAAAACGTACGCAATTCAGTCCCGACAAACAATTTGTGATTGAAGGTGCGCGCGGCAATAACCTGAAAAACGTGACCCTGAAATTACCCGTCGGCCTGCTGACCTGCGTCACAGGCGTCTCCGGCTCAGGCAAATCTACGCTGGTCAATGACACACTCTACCCTGCTGCTGCCCGCCACTTGTATGGCTCACAAACGGAGCCGGCCGCTTTCGACAGCATCAGCGGTCTGGAACATTTTGATAAAGTCATCTCAGTAGATCAGGCGCCCATCGGACGCACACCACGCTCAAACCCGGCGACCTATACCGGCCTGTTCACCCCGATACGCGACCTGTTCTCGACAGTACCGGTAGCCAAAGAACGTGGCTACAGTGCCGGACGTTTCTCATTCAACGTCAAAGGCGGTCGCTGTGAAGCCTGTCAGGGCGATGGCGTGATCAAGGTAGAAATGCACTTTTTACCAGACGTCTATGTTCCCTGCGATGTCTGCCACGGCAAGCGGTATAACCGCGAAACACTGGAAGTCCAGTACAAGGGCAAGAACATCAATGAAGTGCTGAGCATGACGGTAGAAGACGCGTATGAATTCTTCAAACCTGTCCCGGTGATTGCCCGCAAACTGCACACCCTGCTGGACGTTGGTCTGGGCTATATCCGTTTGGGACAAAGCGCCACCACACTCTCTGGCGGTGAAGCGCAACGCGTCAAGTTGTCACTAGAATTATCAAAGCGCGATACCGGCCGGACCTTGTACATCCTCGACGAACCGACGACCGGTCTGCATTTCCATGACATCGACTTACTGCTCAAGGTAATTCACCGTCTGCGCGATCAGGGCAATACCGTCGTCATCATTGAACACAATCTCGACGTGATTAAAACGGCAGACTGGATCGTTGATCTGGGACCGGAAGGCGGTGCAGGTGGCGGCGTGATCATCGCCAGCGGCACGCCGGAACAAGTTGCCGTGAACGCGGACAGTGTGACAGGCAAGTATTTATTGCCACTGCTAAAGAAGACTAAATAAATTGATCAGATAGTCGTTTCAGATCAATTGAAGATGGGTTTCAGAATCGGTAACGTAAGTCCGAGATGTCATCAAAAAAACAGGCAAGTTGCTTTTGGGTGTGAGAGATAACAGGAATTTTGAGATGATTTTAGACACTATCCAGAAATGAACTCGCAATCCAGATGCGGCTTCCAGAGGCATTTCGTGCCAGAAGGCGCATAGATATTGCGGATTCACTTTTTAATTCTTGTTTTCAGACCGGTAGCGGGTGCTTGTTTATAATGAGCGCCCGTTCTGCCAACACAAACACTTTACTCAGCAACACCAGAACATCACTACCAAAACCTATCCGCGCAATAACAATACCAATGACAATACGATTGATCGTCGGGTTGGGAAATCCCGGCCCTGAATATGAGCAAACCCGCCACAACGCTGGCTTCTGGCTGGTTGATCAACTCGCGGCAAATGGTTTGCAACGCGATAAAAACTTTAATGCCCTAGTGGCTAAAACACGGATTGCCGGTGAAGATGTCTGGTTGCTGGAGCCACAGACGTTTATGAATCGCTCTGGTCAGTCGGTCGGTGCGATTTGCCGCTTTTATAAAATCACGCCGGATCAAGTACTGGTTGCCCATGATGAACTCGATATCCTGCCAGGCATCGCCAAACTAAAACTCGGCGGCTCCTCCGGTGGTCACAACGGCTTAAAAGATATTACAGCCGCGCTTGGCACACAAGATTACTGGCGCCTGCGTCTCGGCATCGGTCATCCGCGTAGCCTGAATTTGCAACAAGGCGTGGCTGACTTTGTGCTACATCGCCCGCGCAAAGAAGAACAGCCGCTGATCGATGAATCGATTGCCCGTAGCCTGGAAATTATCCCGATGCTGGTGGAAGGAAAATTTTCTACCGCAACGATGCAATTACACACGGCCAAGTAAGCATCTCGTTAGTAGTCTCCATCGTATTTCATCCCACAAAAAAAACACACGACACAATGAGTTCAGCCATTCAAATTCATGCCGGTAAAATCGCTTTGGAACATCTGCGCACCAACGGATTACATGCCAGCGATATTGCCGTCATTCCGGCAGCGGCAGGTGGTCCCAAAGGCTTGATTTTGCAAGCGCTGGACCAATGGCTGTTTGGCGAATGGCTGCCGTCTGCACCGCGTGAACGCAGTCTGATCGGCGCATCGATCGGTGCCTGGCGCATGGCCGCCGCCAGTCATGCCGATCCGGTTGCAGCGTTTCAGCGACTGGGCGATTTATATTGCGAACAACGTTATCCTGAAAAGCCGTCTGCACGTTACGTGACGGACGAAATTCACCAGCTTTTACAGGCATTCATCGGTGGTCATGAAGATGAGATTGTGCATCAACCTCTACATCGTTTGCATCTGCTGGCCATGCGTGGACGAGGACTATTGACTGCACCGCAAAGCAGCGCCAAAGCCAAAGCGGGCTTCGTCGCGGCGACGTTTTCGAATTTCGCCTCACGTGCCAAACTGGCGCAGCATATGGATAGGGTCGTCATCGGCGACATGCGCGATCCGCTGTTTTGGCTGAAGGCGAAATTCGATCATTTTGATACGCATTTTTCTTCACTGACGCCGGATAATCTGGAGCCAGCTTTACTGGCATCGGGAACCTTGCCCTTGATCATGGAACCGGTACGTCATATTCCGCATGCACCAACCGGTACCTATTGGGACGGCGGGATTATTGATTACCATCTGGCGCTGCCTTATTCACGGCTGACCGGCGGTAAAGAAGGCGGGCTGGTGCTGTATCCGCACTTTACCGATCATATCGTACCTGGCTGGTTGGATAAGCCTTTGCCTTGGCGTCGCGGCAGTCTGGGTAAAGACCGCCACTGGCTGGATAACGTGATCATGATTTCACCATCACCCGCCTTTTTGCGAACGCTGTCGCGTGGCAAATTACCGGACCGGAAAGATTTTTTCTACTATGGTACCGACCATGATTTCCGGATACAGAACTGGAAATTAGCCATCGCAGAAAGTGGCCGCATGTGCGATGCGTTTGCGGCTTTCGTCGAGCGGCCGGATCTGAGTCAGGTGTTGCCGCTGTAGTTGACAGTCCATGAAAACTTCAGAAATACGGATAAACGCAGAACAAGGCGTGACGTCCTGTTGTTCCAGATCTGGTACAAGTGCTGAATGTCGAATGCCGACTGCTGCCAGGCACTAGCTCAATTGCTGATACATACTGGTAATGCCATCCATCACTTCGAGTATGCGTTCGCTGGTGGATGCGACATTATTGGCGCTGAGTGTACGGTTGCCTGATTCCCCACTTTGGCGCAGTGCACTGTCAAAGAACATCCATTGCTGCTGCGCCAGCGCCAGCTCTTCTTTCAATTTTCCGCTGTTGCCGGGGGCGGCCATCAACGTCTGCATTCCAGCGATGAATTCTTTGCGTGATGTATCTAGTTTTATATTGGCATCTACCGGTGCGACGTCCCATTGCAACGCCTGATAAAATTTTGCCATACGTTGTGACAGCATACGCTGGCGGCCAGAGATATTTACCAATTGTCCTGCTGAGGTACCTGAATATTTCTCTAACTGGAGCGTAGCTTTTTGCGCCATTGCCAAGACATCTTCATTGATCACCATGATGCTCCTGGCATCTTGCTGATTCGGTGTTTTACCTGCTAAGACCTGCTTATAACTCAGCCAGGATTTTTCCATTTCACTCAATACTTGTTTGTTATCGGGAGTCGGGGCAAAGGTTCTTAACTCAGCTAACTGACGGTCAAATAGCGTCATTGAGTTATCAAGAATTTTTCGGGACTGCTCGACTGCAATTCCCTGACCAAGCTGCAAATAGGCTTTGGCCAGGCGTTGCGACAACATGCGCTGCCGTCCCGACTTGTTGATCGCCTCATTGATATTCAATGCTTGTGCTACAGAATACGAAAACAATCCCAATCCGCTGCTGATTAGTACGGTCTTACCAATGAAGCTTCTTCGGTTCATCATGACGCTCTCCTTTTTTAACATTAATTTTGCTATGTCACGCATAAGCAAAATTAATGCCCAGAAATTGCGCCAAATTGATGCTGATTATTCGACCTCTGATTTTTCAGGTGTCAAAGTACTATCAGGAACACGGCCTCGACGGTTTAACGCGTCCCTTAACAAATACTCGACTTGCGCATTACTACTCCGCAGCTCCTGTGCGGCAAGGCGCTCGATCTCTGCCCACAGTGCAGGATCGATGCGCAGTAAAAACGATTTTTTCCCTGGACTGGCCATGTCGTCAACGGCTTGGTGCAACGGTGAGCTGATGCAATTGCGCGTACAGGCGGTCTGGCTCGGCCGAACCAAGACGGATGGTGCTGCCATCTGCCTTGGTAATCCGCACAGCCCCGCTGCCCGCAGCGTTGTAGAGCATGCCTTCTTTGGTAAAGCGTATTCCCCAGCCTTCTACCCAGCGGGTCTCGCATAACTCCACTTGTCTTATCTCACTGAGAGGTAGTTTCCATGCGGGCCAGCCGAATACACCAAAATGCCAGCGCAGATGCGTACTGTCGATCTTGATAGTGAGACGCCCTATCACGCCAAGTACGAGAAAATTAATTCCGGCCATCGTAAGTAAAGCGCGCAAGCGCGCGGCAGTATCGAGGCCGTTGGTTTCTATCGTCATCACAATCAGCGTGATCAGCGGTAAGGTGATCCACAATACTTTCATCCACTGACTTTGCTGGTATTTGATTTGATTCACACTTAGTTCCTTTATTCTTGACACTTTTTAAGCCTAATTTTTATAGGGATGACTCACTGATTTTTTTTGCATTGTCTGTTTTAGGTACTGGTACGAATGGGCCTTGCATCCGAAATTTGATGAAGCTTTCCACTTTCTCCTGACCAAAAATCTTCATCAGCCAGGCTATCCCGAAGAAGCATATCGTCAGTGCTAATACCGTGACAATCATGACGCCGATAATCAGTAGAAGTGGATGCATACCAGCTCCGTTCAAGTAGTAAAGTGACCGAAAACAATCAGCTTCAATTGTAAAGCGTACCGGTGTTGATAATCGGTTGCGTCTCTTTATCCGAGCATAAGACGACTAGCAGATTGCTGACCATGGCGGCTTTTCGCTCGTCATCGAGATTCACGATCTGACGCTCGGATAACCCTTTTAAAGCTTCTTCCACCATCGAGACTGCGCCGTGTACGATTTTTTTGCGGGCACTGATAATCGCTTCCGCCTGCTGTCTGCGCAACATCACTTGCGCGATCTCCGGCGCATAGGCTAAGTGTGTGAGTTTGGCGTCTTCGACATCAATACCGGCAAACTCAAACCGTTTGTGCAGTTCGACGCTGAGTGCCTTGGTAACTTCATCAAGACCGGCGCGCAAAGTCGTTTCATGTGTTGGCACGTCGTCGCCCTCGTCGTAGGCATATTGCGATGCCAGATGGCGAATAGCGGTTTCTGCCTGCACATTCACAAAGCGCTCAAAATCGTCGATGTTAAATAAAGCGAGAGCGGTGTCCTGAACCCGCCATACGATCGCAGCACCGATCTCAACGGGATTACCGCGCTTGTCATTGACTTTTAAGGTAGGCGAGTTCAAGGTACGGGCGCGCAGGCTGACTTTACGCACCGCATAAAAAGGATTCGCCCAACGCAAACCCGGATTACGGTCGGTACCGATATATTGGCCAAACAAGGACAGTAAGGCAGCCTCATTGGGTTGCAACATATACAGACCCGATAACAAAAAAGCCCCGAGAACACTGGTCAGTAATTTAACCAGCAAACCCGGCAAATCGAGATTCGCAGCGCCAGACCATGCCCAGTAAGCACCACCCACGATCAACAAGAGCCCGATCGCCACCATCAGGTAGCCATCCGGGGATGAATGGATACGTTCATGCATCAAGACTTTTTTCCCGGCGGCAACCACTGGTTTGTTAGATTTGTCCATATATTCTCCGTTTGAATGACATCAAAGTGATATCACTTTAGTAGCAGCCAAATTGAAAGTCAAGGAGAGTTTGTATGAAAGGGAGAAAATCCACTGTTGGGCGAAAGCGATGCTGCAATGACAAAAAATATACTCTGGCATGTATATTTTAAGTATCCATATAATCATTGGACAATATTGCTCATTAATTTGAAAAATGGGGAGTATGCAATATTGGGTTAACTTTGCAGAGGGGGAAAGAATGTCTCGGCATACTTTTCTTGAAGCAAAAAAGGGCGGTTACAAGATTCAAGCATTTCCTGAGGTCGATGTTAAATTTAGTCCTGATTTAGCGCCAAATACGGCACGAGGTGCACATGCTATGACTGCGCCCCGTGCATGTTCCGACAAATATTACAGCTTAGGAACGGGTGCTTTTTTGTGCTCTTCCAAAATCTCAGTGTTCTTTTTATCCATCATTGCACGCGCAGCAGCATACTCGGCTGTCATCATTACAAAATCGGTAACACCAACCTCGATGTTGTTGTACTCCAGGCCGCTGTTATTAGAGCCTGCCAGAGCAACACTGACTGATTGCCGGCAATCTTTAAATTTACTCATCGTATAACCGACATTAATAGCCGTTCCAAATCTTCCATTGCAGTCGTTCAAATCGGTGCCAACGCCGGCGCGGCTATAGCCCGGACGGTAAGCAATCCAGTTCAAATCGCTGGAAGTTTGGCTGCTGGGGGTACCATATTTTTCAATCAGCGCTTTTTTTATTTCCGTCGCTACGACTGGATGATCAAATTTTTCGCGACGTAAAATAGCCATCACTCTGCCAGATTGAGGCCCAAATCGCACATCAACCATTGCAAGATCTCGACTACCAGTACTGGCGCTTGAATTAATCGTGTACACCAAACTCCACAACACTCCGGGAAAATTTTGTCCCAGCGGATGATTGTTAGTCGAGCCCAATTTATAACCCTTACTTGTCAATACCTGATCGACCTGCTGTCGTGTATCCCCGATTTTGATACCGATTGTTTCCAAGACTTTAGGAATACCATCCTTGCTAACTGCGCCGCTGCCAGCATTAGCAGTATCAGCGCCTGGGTTATTCGCATCGGGAGTTTTGGCTTGTGAATTACTATCGGCAATACTCTTCTTGATAATGTCCTTCAAATTAAACGTGGCCGTTTGCGAATGAGCCAATAAGGAAGAGAAAAGCAGTGTGCTAGCGCATACAAAGTGGGTGATTTTCATGAATGAGATGATGTGGTTAATTTCGTGAGATTTTAAGATTGAGTTCAACAACGGCGATCAACACCAATGCGAAACAAATGCTAATTGGACAACCCATTGTCACTCACGACATATCATTTCGTCAACTGAATACATGCTCATCTTTGTCGGAATAAATCAGCAGCTAAATAAATTCATACATCCGCTACGACATACGGATGCGGATGCAGTCAAAAATCGCGAGTGAAAAGACGAAGAACGGGAATCTAAGCTCACAAGGCGCTTGTATCTGCCAGGGCTTGCTTTACGTTTTAATGCTCCCCCGGTTACACAAGCTAACCGGAGCTACATGAACTTTTTATATAGGGCTGAAAACAGATACTACCCATATGTATATATTAATAGCTCAATCATTTATTGGGCAACACAGAATATTTTTATAAAAATAAGGGGAGTATGTCATTAATCTGCCCACCGAAAAGAACGCACTACAGCTAGCGTTAGCGCTCGTATTTAACCTCCAGCAGAAAGCTAAGATACTTTTTATAAAAAATGAACTAAGATGCCACTCGCACTTTATTTTGCGACTCACACTCGCTCGCACTACTGATTATGAAAACAAAAATCCTCACTGAATCCCGTGCTTTATGGCAGCTTGCATGGCCTGTACTGATTGGACAGCTTGCTACCGTCGGCATGGGCGTATCGGATGTGGCGATGACAGGTCATGCCAGCGCCAACGATCTGGCTGCAGTCGCCTTGGGGGCATCACTCTGGTCGATTGTTCTGGTGACAGTGATGGGCGTGATGATGGCGATTAATGCGATTGTTGCGCATGAAGTCGGTGCCAGTGCCGATCATAAGATTCCGCATATTGTCCGCCAATCGTTATGGATGGGACTGGGAGTCGGGATCCTGGCATGCGTGCTGCTGAACCTGTCCACGCTGATATTTGATCACCTGTATCTGGAAGATAGCGTCCGTGATAAAGCGGCTGAATTCGTCCACGTGATCAGCATCGGTTTGCCTGCTTTTGCGTGCTATCGCGCTCTGTATGGCTATACCGCCAGCCTGAACCAGACCAAACCGGTGATGCTGATTGCAATGGGTGGACTGGTGTTCAATATCTGCATCAACTGGTTATTAATTTATGGTCACTGGGGACTGCCGCAACTGGGTGCAACGGGCTGCGCAGTAGCTACTGGCGTGGGTTTGTGGCTGATGCTGGGGGCGATGATTTTCTGGATTAGCAAATCCCCTGCTTACCGCAGCACTTATCCATTTACACACAAGGAGGCGCCACACTGGAATGAAATCCGCAGCATGCTACGCATGGGCCTGCCTATTGGCGTCACCTATTTTGCCGAGGTCAGCGCATTTGGCGTGATCGGTCTGCTGGTTGCCCGCTTTGGCGTGACTGCGGTATCAGCGCACCAGATCGCACTGAATTTTTCATCGCTGGTATTTATGGTGCCATTAAGTTTCGGGATCGCCTCGATCACTCGCGTCGGTCAGGCACTGGGTGAAAACGATCCGCACAGAGCGCGCTTTTCGTCGTGGGTGGGCGTCGGTATGTCAGTAGGTTTTGCGCTAATCTCCGCATTAATGATCACACTATTCCGTCATGAAATTGCGGCGGCCTACACCAGTGACGTAGCAGTACAGCAAGTCACAATTAACCTGCTCTTGCTCGCCGCGCTGTTCCAATTATCAGACGGTGCACAAGTCGCCGCATCGTCGGCAATCCGCGGCTACAAAGTGACACGCACACCGATGTTGATTCATCTGGCAGCGTTCTGGGGTGTCTGCATTCCATTGGGCTGCATACTTGGGCTGGCACCGGCATGGTTACCATGGCGACCGGCGCAGCCGATGGCAGCGACTGGCTTCTGGATTTCACTGGTTGTTGGCCTGACGATCGCTGCCATCGCACTCGTGATGTACCTGCATCGGGTATCACACCGGCGCCTGGTTACCTGAGCGACTGATTGACGGGCATAACCAGAGTTCAAAACAGGTAAAACCCGTCCAAACTCAGCAAAACTGACTTGCACGATGGATGTTCAAGTAAAATAGTGGGTTAATCTAATCACGTTTCACCTACTCGGCAAACTATCATGAGTCTCAAATGCGGCATCGTCGGCCTGCCTAACGTCGGCAAATCCACTCTGTTTAATGCACTGACTAAAGCAGGCATTCCGGCAGAAAATTATCCTTTCTGCACGATTGAGCCTAACGTCGGCATGGTAGAAGTACCCGATCCGCGCCTGGCGCAATTGTCCGCCATCGTCAAACCAGAACGCATCCAGAACGCGATTGTTGAGTTTGTCGATATCGCTGGCCTGGTTGCCGGTGCATCCAAGGGCGAAGGCTTGGGCAACCAGTTCCTCGCCCACATCCGCGAAACCGATGCGATCGTCAACGTTGTCCGCTGCTTCGAAGATGACAATGTGATCCACGTCGCAGGCAAAGTCAGCCCGCTCGATGATATCGAAGTCATTCAAACGGAACTGGCATTAGCCGATATGGGTTCGGTAGAAAAAGCGATTCACCGCGAAAACAAAAAAGCCCGCTCCGGCGATAAAGACGCCGCCAAACTGGTCGCTATCTTAGAGCGCATCATGCCAGGCCTGAATGATGCCAAGCCAGTGCGCGCATTAGGTCTGGATGCAGAAGAAATGCTGCTGATCAAGCCGCTCTGCCTGATCACCGCCAAGCCAGCGATGTACGTCGCTAACGTTTCTGATACTGGCTTTAAAGATAATCCTTTATTGGATCAACTGACTGCCTACGCCAAGTCACAGAACGCACCGATCGTCGCCATTTGTGCCGCGATTGAAGCAGAAATTGCCGATCTGGACGACGCCGATAAAACCGATTTCTTAAACGATATGGGCATGGAAGAACCAGGTCTGGATCGCCTGATCCGCGCCGCATTCAAACTGTTGGGTCTGCAAACTTACTTCACTGCTGGCGTCAAAGAAGTACGCGCCTGGACCATTCATGTCGGTGATACAGCACCACAAGCCGCAGGCGTGATCCACACCGATTTCGAACGCGGCTTCATCCGCGCACAGACCATTGCATTCGACGACTATATCGCCTGCAAAGGCGAAGCAGGCGCCAAAGAAGCGGGCAAAATGCGCGCCGAAGGTAAGGAATATGTGGTCAAGGACGGTGACGTGCTGAACTTCTTGTTTAACGTCTAAGTACTAATTTAATTATTCTCGCCAACCCTGGCGAAAGTACTTCAAAAAGCGTAGCCTGCATCAGCAAGCTACGCTTTTTTTATCGCGTTATCGAGTGCTTATTTGAATATTGATGTGATTGCCATATCAGCATTACAAGAGAGTTTTACTAACGCTGCATTGGTACTTTAGTAGTGCTTGATCAGCCCTATCCGTTTAGGCAGATGGATGCACCCGTCCAGCCAGATGGGATACCAATACATTGCTCCGCTCTAACACACCTCCTGCATTAATTACCGTAATCCATTCTGCGGTGCTGCTCACTGCGCCGAAGTTGGATTGGAAGACGACATTAAAAGCGCGATGGATTTCTTCTGCGCTGGCGTATCCTGCGTTGTTTTCGTAGGGTAAAGCACCGGTTGCGTCGGATAAAATTTCGACTTGATAAGCATCGTGCGCTGCTTGATAAATAGTGCTGGCATTGCAGTTGTGCGTCATGTAGCCAACGATTGTCAGGGTATCAATGTGATTTTTTTCCAGCCATTGTTTAGCGTCCGTGCCAACAAAAATACTGGCCATGGATTTTTCGATCAAATGATCATAAGGACGACTTGTGACCGTTGTATGCAACTCCCAATTGGTCGAGCCACGCGCAAAGATGGGGGAGTTTTCAGGTGCGGAATGTTGTATTACCAAAATCGGGATACCTGCCGCCTTAGCTGCGTCCATCGCAAGACCAATATGATGCAGGGACAGTTGCGGATCTGGGTATTCGATCAGCATGTTGCCAGTAAAATATTCGTTCTGTACATCGATCACAATCAATGCACGCTTAGGTGTGGTCGGAATGGATATGGGCGTAGTCATGATGAAGCTCTCCAGATAAAGTGATATGGCAAACAGCGATTGCGTTTGTGCTGTTATTTTCAGATATATCGTCCAGATTAAGAAGTGACCCGATTGCCAATATTCGATACAATCAGGCCATGCATATTGCAACTCTGACTCAAGCCCCGATTCAAACCCCTATGCCATCTTCAATTCAATTCCCTTCCAGGACAGTAACGGTTGCTGTGCTGGCATTTGATGGTATTAGTCCGTTTCACTTATCGGTCCCTTGCCTGGTGTTCGGTGAGCAGCATGGCGAATTTAAACTACCTGCGTTTAAGCTGAAAGTGTGTGCCTTCGCGGCGAAGGCTGGTAAGCATGTGGTGACGACGAGTGCTGGTTTTTCTATCAATACGAGTCATGGTTTATCGGCCTTAGCACGGGCGGATATGATTGTGATCCCGTCGTGGCATAGCGATTTGCGACCTGCGCCAGCAGCACTACTGATGGCTTTGCGTAAAGCGCATCGAGCTGGTGTGCGGATTGTTGGTTTATGTCTGGGTGCGTTTGTGGTGGCGGAAGCAGGTTTGCTTGATCAGAGAATGGCAACGACTCACTGGGCATTTGCGAAAGAATTTTTACAGCGGTTCCCACAAGTACACCTCGATCCCAATGTCTTATACGTTGACCATGGGGATGTCATTACCTCGGCGGGTACGGCGGCGGGGATTGATTGCTGCTTACATGTGCTGCGCTCTCAGTATGGCGCGGAGGCTGCGGCGCATGTCGCCCGGCGCCTGGTGGTGGCGCCACATCGTCAGGGCGGGCAAGCACAATATATTGAGCAACCTGTTCCGACTCTTGCCAGCGATGACCGTCTATCTACAGTGCTGGAATGGATGCTACGGCATCTTGCGGAACCACAGCATCTGGATCAGCTGGCAGAAAAAGCGTTGATGAGCCGACGCAGCTTTACCCGTCATTTCCAGCAATTGACCGGGACCACCGTGGGTAAATGGCTGCTCAATCAGCGACTGGCACAGGCGCAACGTCAGCTAGAATCCAGTAAGCGCTCGGTTGATGACATCGCGGTGGATACCGGCTTTGGCTCGGCGTTATTATTGCGACGCTATTTTGCGAGAGAATTTAATCTCTCACCGTCGGCTTACCGGCAAGCTTTTCAGGGTAAGTAATGGGTTAACCTAGCGGATATGACGGTTGAATCTGCCAGTTTTGATAGTGTGCCTCTGAATATTCGCTAGCTTATCAGCTATCGAAATAATGATACTCCCATACAGTATTATTATTTACCTAGTCAGTATGTGGGCAATGAGGCGTATTTTATAAAAATTGGGGGGAGTATATTGAATGTCCGCGTATAAACTGATCATCACGAAGATTTATCACCTTATGAATTTTTGATTTGTGAATATTAACTATGCCTACGATTACTGAACTGACGCTGTACCCCATTAAATCTTGTGCTGGCATCGGCTTAGATTCAGCGATGGTGAGCGAATCCGGTTTATCACTTCAGACCGGAGCGGGCGTGATTCACGATCGCGAGTGGATGCTTGTTGATACTGCTGGACTGTTTTTAAGTCAGCGCAGCCATCCTCGCATGGCATTGATACGTCCAATAATCGACGGCGATCAGCTAATGCTGCTTGCGCCTGATATGCCTGCATTGCCGATGGCGCTTAGTCTGACTGAGTTAGCTCCGGCGATATCTTTACAAGTACAAGTCTGGGACGATCAGGTAGCTGCCTTCGACTGTGGCGATAAGGCTGCTGTCTGGTTAAGTCAGTTTTTGGGGACAGCTTGTCGTCTGGTACGATTTGACCCTGCTGGCCGACGTTTAGCCAGCCAAAAATGGACAGGTGATCAGGAGGTCGGCACGCTGTTTTCAGATGGATTTCCGCTCCTGCTGACCTCCACCTCATCACTCGATGATCTGAACCAAAAATTAGTGTTGCAAGGTCGTGAGGCAATTCCTATGGATCGCTTTCGCGCGAATATCGTTCTGTCGGGACTCGATGCTTTTGAAGAAGACTATGCGGATTTTATCGATCTTGTTAAGGCTGACAGCGGCTCTGCAAGAGACGCTGACAACGCAATACAATTAAAGGCGGTCAAACCCTGTACCCGCTGCACGATCCCGGCGGTAGATCAGCTCACTGGTGAGAGCGGCCCTGATCCTGTCGATATTTTACAAACCTACCGTGCGAATCCGCTGCTGGATGGCGGCATTACCTTTGGCGTGAATTTGATGGTAAGTAAAGGTGTTGGTTCACAGATTCATGTTGGTAATCAGGTAGATCTTCAGTTAGCATTCTAGTGTCTGTGAATCAACAATACTGGGCAAACCCGGATACCTAACGCACATGAAAGCTGATATGGGGACAGAACCAATACCACCTGATCTGAGCACACAATTCACCATGAACGAACTGCGCAGAGAAAACTCTATGCTGCGCAATCAATTGGCAAATTTGCTGGAACATGCGCATCAAAATCAGCAAATCATGTCACGGCATCATGACTTTGATCTGAGATTGATCGGCACCAGCAGTTTTCGTGAGCTGGTTGAAAATATTTTCAGCACGCTGGCAAAGATGTCGGAACTGGATATTGTGACGCTGGGTTTACTGGACAGACAAAAGGGACTGCAAAAAATTGTCCTGGATCTCAATATCACACCGGAAGAATTTCCCTCATTATTTTTCGTGCAAAACGAACTCGACCTGCGCATACATGGTGAGCAATTACGCAAACCCGTACTCGGCATCTTCAATCAAGCTGACCACGGAAAAATGTTTGCGTCTTCCGAGAAAAAACCGGCCAGCGTAGCCATCGTCCCGTTGATACGACAAAATAAATTATTAGGCTATCTGAATCTCGGGAGTTTTCAGGCATCACGTTTCAATGCAACGATGGCAACCGATTTCATCGAACACATGGCATCCATCATTGCAATCTGCCTGGAAAATGTCATCAACAACGAGCGCCTGACCCACATGGGGCTGACTGATCCTTTAACCAATGTCAGCAACCGTCGTTATGTGGAGCAACGCATGCTGGAAGAAATCGGTCGCGCGCGCCGTCAGCAATACAGTATTGTGTGCATGTATCTGGATATCGATTTTTTCAAACAGATCAACGACCGTTACGGTCATCAGGGCGGCGATGATGTTCTGATCGAAGTCAGCAACCGGATCAAGGCAGAGCTGCGTTTAAGCGACACAATGGGGCGTTTTGGCGGGGAAGAATTCGTCGCCCTGCTCATCGACGCAAGTGCAGAGGACGGCATGATGGTGGCAGAGCGCATCCGCAAAAGTATTGCGGAGCGACCATTCCAGTTTCATCAGATGGGAAGTTGCCAGGCCACGATTTCGATCGGCATCTCAACCCTGTCCGAATCCCTGAATTACGGAAAAATTGATAACGTTGCCCGCGAGCTTTTGCAAGATGCAGATCAGGCGCTATTTAGAGCGAAGAATCAGGGTCGTAACCGGGTGTGTGAGTCGACCTAGGTCAGCGAATTAAGACGGAATAGTTTTAATATTCGCTTGCAAACGTTCGTACTTGGCTTGCAATTCTTCTTTGGTCTCACGCCAGGCAGGATTGAATGGAATACAGCTCACAGGACAGACTTGCTGGCATTGCGGCTCTTTGTAATGGCCAACACATTCTGTGCACTTGTGAGGATCAATTTCATAAATCTCCGGGCCCATGTAAATGGCATCATTCGGGCACTCGGGTTCACATACGTCACAATTTATGCAATCGTCTGTAATCAATAAAGCCATACGTTCTCCTGCTACTGCATTGCACTACTTAACTGCTGAGTTAGTTACTTAACGAATTAAACCTTGAGCGCTTGTTCAGCTACTTTTTTCTGCAACCATTTATCGACAGACGGAAATACGAATTTAGACACGTCACCGCCAAACATGGCGATCTCGCGCACGATGGTGCCTGAGATGAATTGATATTGATCAGAAGGTGTCAGAAACAAGGTCTCGACATCTGGTAGCAAATAACGGTTCATGCCTGCCATTTGAAATTCATACTCAAAGTCAGATACCGCACGCAAACCGCGAACAATCACACGCGCATCATTTTTACGGACAAAGTCTTTCAGCAAACCGGAAAAGCTTTCTACCCTGACATTTGGGTAGTGCCCCAGCACTTCATTCGCAATCGACAATCTTTCATCCAGCGAGAAAAAAGGCTTTTTATTCTTGCTGTCTGCGACGCCGACAACCAGCGTATCAAACAAACCAGAAGCGCGACGCACCAGATCCTCATGGCCACGCGTTAGCGGATCAAAGGTTCCCGGATATACAGCTGTGACCATTTTTACTCCCTCATTTGTGTCTGTGCACCAATTTGAAGAGGCATTATGCCTGATTTCCGAGCGCCTTATGCGTCATAATGTTGCGTTGCAGTATGTGAAAATACACACTACCAGCCTGATCGGCGCGAATCACTTTCCAATCTGCCAACCATTCAGGAAGCTCTTGCGCATTGCTATCTGTCGATAATACATGCTCTGCTTCGACATACAGCAAGCCTTGTGCGCTTAAGAGTTTTGCACAATAAGGCAAAATTTTTGGCAGGTAAGCCTGATCAAACGGTGGATCCAGAAAAATCAGATCGTACTGTTGTTGGCGCGCCACCATGCTCTGAACGATGGTCAGCGCATCCCCTCTCTGCAAATTAACCTGACTGGCATTCAGCTTTTGCCTGACCTGATCGAGTTGCCTGAAGGCCGGTGTGTGGTATTCCACCATCGTGACACTGGCAGCACCGCGACTAGCCGCCTCAAAACCCAGCGCACCTGTTCCGGCAAACAGATCGAGACAAGTAAGCGCCGGCCATCTGCCATCAATCAAGTGGCCAAGCCAGTTAAAAACCGTCTCCCTGACGCGATCAGGAGTAGGACGTAATCCCTCTGCGTCAATGACACTGAGCACACTACGCTTCCATACACCGCCGATAATGCGGACCTGATGAGGTACGCGCTTGTGCGCTACTGGCGGCTTGGTGGGTTTCTTTGCCTGGGCTTTCATTGCTTACTGAACTCTACTTTGTTGGTGGCATACGTAGAAGGATTCTAGGTATGTAAATAAGGTCGCATTATCCCGGATTTTCCCTTAGAACAGCAGCAGGTGTATATCTGGCAAGCTGGCCGGTTAGACATGACGATGAGGCTGACTGCAAGGCAACTCGCCAGATATGCAATTGCCACAGCAGTGGTCTAACGGATACTCCCCGATTATGACGCAGTCTGTACTGCTGCCCCAACAAACTTCCGTCTGTTAGAATGACGGCATTCCAATCTGTCGCATATTCAGAGTCCCCACTATCCTCGATGTTTAGCTTTTTCAAGAAAAAACCCAAAGAAGAAACCGTCCTCCCGCCGGTTGTCGCACCCCAGGCAGCGGAGCTGGTTGTCACTCCTGCAGAACCTGCCCCCGTTACAACCGCCACGGCGAGTGATGCCCATGGGGTAACGCCAAAGCAATCCTGGTTAAGCCGCCTGAAAGCTGGACTATCGAAAACCTCGTCGAATCTGACGACCTTATTCGTTGGCGCCAGAATTGATGACGACCTTTACGATGAGCTGGAAGCCGCCTTATTGACAGCGGATACAGGCGTCGAGGCGACCCAATTCCTACTGGATGGCTTGAAGAAAAAAGTTAAAGAACAGAAGCTGACCGAAGCAGAACAAGTGAAGGCGGCACTCAAAGTCTTGTTACTGGATCTATTAACGCCATTACAAAAACCTCTGGAGCTTGGGCGCTACCAACCTCTGGTGATGATGATTGCAGGTGTGAACGGTGCTGGCAAAACAACAACCATAGGCAAGCTAGCGAAACATCTGCAAAGCCATCAGCAATCCGTACTACTGGCCGCTGGCGACACCTTCCGGGCGGCTGCACGGGAGCAACTGACAATTTGGGGCGAGCGGAACAATGTCACGGTGATCTCACAAGAATCTGGCGATCCAGCTGCAGTCGCTTTTGATGCAGTCGCCTCTGCCAAAGCCCGCGGCACCGATGTAGTGATGGTAGACACCGCAGGCCGTTTACCGACCCAGTTGCATCTGATGGAAGAATTAAAAAAAATTAAACGTGTGATTGCGAAAGGCATGGATGGCGCACCGCAGGAGGTGCTGTTAATCATCGACGGCAACACAGGACAAAATGCACTGGCGCAAGTGAAGGCATTTGATGATGCACTGGGCTTAACTGGTCTGGTAATCACGAAACTGGACGGTACCGCTAAAGGGGGCGTGCTTGCAGCGATTGCTAAGACGCGCCCTGTTCCGGTTTATTTCATTGGTATCGGTGAGCAGATAGAAGACTTGCAACCATTCAATGCCCAGGAATTTGTAGACGCCTTGTTGAGTTAAAAAGGATCACGCCGATGATAGAGTTCCAGCAAGTCTCCAAGCAATATGCGCACGGCGCCTATGCGCTGCGCAACGTGTCGCTGAAGATCAATGATGGAGAACTGATTTTTCTTGCGGGACCATCGGGTGCGGGCAAATCGACCTTACTCAAGATGATCGCTGGCATAGAACGCGCCAGCGCTGGTGTAGTCAGTGTGAACGGACAGGATATCAGCAAGCTCCAATCAGGTAGCCTACCTTATTTACGACGCAAGCTTGGTTTGATATTGCAAGACAAAGGCTTACTTCTCGACAGAAGCGTGCTGGCAAATGTCATGCTGCCACTGATTGTCGCAGGTGCATCTGCCGCAGAAGCCGAAACCAGAGCGTACGCTGCACTCGACAAAGTCAATCTGGCAGATAAGGCTGATGCATTTCCACTCGCACTTTCTGGCGGAGAACAGCAACGTGTTGCGATCGCCCGTGCTATTGTCAATCGCCCGCAAATTATTTTGGCTGACGAGCCCACAGCATTTCTCGATCGCGATAATGCAAATAAAGTCATCAGCGCTCTGAAAGCATTTCAAAGTGCAGGCGTGACCTGCATCATCTCCAGCCATGATGAACAGTTTCTGGATCAGGCAAGCCGCGTCATTTATTTGAACAAGGGTGAATTGTCAGACACATGGCAATCGCCCATCGCGGCATAGTCCAGGGAAGAAGAGGAAAAATCGATGTCCATCTGGTTCCGTCAGCATTTGTTTGCCCTTAAAAGTGCCTTGTCGCACTTACGCTCTGGTCCGGGCAATTTTTTATTCAATGTCTTGGTGGTCGCAATTGCGCTCGCATTGCCGATTGCAGGATTGACGCTGATTGAAAATATTCGCCCGGTTTCTGCGCAGCTCTCCATTGAACCCGAGATTAGCGTATTTCTTACGCCAGAAACCGCAAGATCAGATGCAACCGCTCTATCGATCACAATTAAAAAACTGTTAAAAGACGCAAATATCAGCGCAAAGCTTAATTTTGTAACTAAAGACAAAGCGCTCGCCGCCTTAGAAGAAACATCAAGTCTGGCAGAAGTGCTATCTACTTTGGGTGGCAACCCGCTGCCCGACGCTTATATTTTATCCTTGTCAAATTCTGACTCACATCGACTTGAATTTTTGACGCAACAGCTTAAAAGCTTACCTGGCGTCGATGTGGTGCAAGTGGATTCTGCTTGGGTAAAACGGCTGGCAGCTCTGGTGCAAGTATTGCAGCTATCTTTACTCTTTCTGGCAGTTACACTGAGTGTGGTCGTGGTCGTGGTGATTTTTAATGCCACGCGTTTGCAGGTGATTTCCCATCAGGCGGAAATTGCGATTGCCCGCTTATTAGGCGCAACCAATAGCTTCATCCACCGGCCTTATTACTACACCGGTGCTTTATTGGGGTTTCTTGCCGGTGGCATCGCTTTGGGTTTAATTGCCTTGTCTTTGCGCCCGCTCAATCAAGCCATTGCAGAATTTACTAAGTTATATGCATCGGAGTTCCACTTGGTACCGCTGGGACTAGTCGCCAGCATAGTATTGCTTGCAACCAGCGTTGTGCTAGGGCTATGCGGTGCATTTCTCTCAGTGAGAAGACAACTGTCGCGGCTAAGCTGATTAATTGTCAATCTAAGAGAAATTGGGGGTTGTTTTGCCAATACGTGCTTACTCTCAAATAATCCGAAACTTTTTTCTTAAATACCCCTCTAACCAGTAATAGCAGTTTCAAATTAACTAATATTTTTTAATATAGTTTTTCTATATTAAGTATATAAATTTCGAGTATTAGCACTCAACTCAAGAGAGTGCTAATATTAGAACTTGAAATTGGTGGTTTAGCCCAAAACTGTGGCTAAATCGGCAGCAAATAGGGAGGAAGAATGAATCAATCATCGACATCTGTGATGCCATCTTCGGATAGCACAGCGCTCGCTTTAGGCTTTACTGGCAGTCTTGGTAATATTGATGCCTATATTTCAGCGGTGAACCGCTTGCCCATGCTCACGCACGAGCAAGAGATCGATCTGGCGAAAAAACTTACCCAAAATAATGATTTGAACGCCGCGCAACAACTGGTTATGTCGCACTTGCGCCTGGTTGTATCCATCGCCCGCGGTTACCTCGGTTATGGCTTGCCACATGCTGATTTGATTCAAGAAGGCAATATTGGTCTGATGAAAGCCGTGAAACGCTTCGATCCTGATCAGGGTGTGCGTCTTGTGTCCTATGCGATGCACTGGATCAAAGCCGAAATGCATGAGTACATTTTGAAAAACTGGCGTTTGGTCAAAGTGGCGACGACCAAAGCACAACGTAAATTATTCTTTAATCTTCGTAGCCATAAAGAAGGTTTAGATTCAATGTCACCTAAACAGGTTGATGCATTGGCTAAAACTCTGGATGTCAAACGCGAAGAAGTCATCGAAATGGAAATGCGCTTATCCGGCAGGGATATTGCGCTGGATGCGCCAACTGACGATGACGACGATAAATTTGCGCCTATCGCGTATCTGAAAACAGAAAGCGAAGAGCCAACCCGTGTTTTGGAAGCTCGTCAGCGTGACCGTTTGCAAAGCGAAGGCTTGGAAAGCGCCTTGTCTAAACTCGATGCGCGTTCGCGTCACATCGTAGAATCACGCTGGTTAAAGAACGATGATGGTTCTGGCTCAACATTACATGAATTAGCCGATGAGTATGGCGTTTCTGCGGAACGTATCCGCCAGATCGAAAGTGCTGCATTGAAGAAGATGAAAGGCGCTTTGGCTAGTTTTGCATGACCTGGAATCAGCCCAAATAAAAAGCACTCCTAGGAGTGCTTTTTTTATTGCAGAAGTAATTTCAGATCGTGGACTATCGGCTCCGCCCCCTGTCCATGACGCAAAAACAAGCGTATCCGTCCCTCAGGGTCAAATACATAACTACCTGCTGTGTGATCCATCGTGTAGGAACTTGGCGTCTTTCCCGGCACTTTTTGGTAATACACTTTAAAATCCTTCGCGACCTTAGCTGTGGCGGCCGCATCACCGGACATTCCTAAAAATCTAAGATCAAAATTAGGCACATATGCGGCTAATAAAGCCTGCGTGTCACGCTCTGGGTCAACTGTTACAAACAGGACCTGCACCTTATCGGATAAGGTTCCCAATTGCTTCATTACAGTCGCCATTTCTGCCATGGTTGTGGGGCATACATCCGGGCATTGCGTGTAGCCAAAAAAGATGACGACAGCCTTCCCTTTAAAATCGGCCAGAGTGCGCACTTTGCCGTTGTGATCAGTCAGGGAAAAGTCTTTGGCGTAGTCCAGGCCAGTCAGATCCGTGTTTGTGAACTGTGGGGCAGGCTTGCTACATGCCACCATGAATAGCATCAGCAGCACGCTGGCAAAGCGAATGAATGGAGTCATAATGTAATGTAGTGATCGACCAGCAAGGCAGCAAACAGCAAGGATAAATAAATAATAGAGAAAGCAAAGGTCTTGCGGGCCAGCACGTCATCATAATGACGATAAATCCGCCATGCATACCAAAGGAAAATCACACCGAGAATGACCGCACTGACCAGATAAATCAATCCGCTCATGTGCACGGCGTAAGGCAGCATGGTGGTTGCAAACAAAGCGATTGTGTACAGCCAAATGTGAAAACGGGTGAATTCTAGTCCATGCGTGATTGGCAGCATTGGCAAGCCGGATTTAGCATAATCATCACGGCGATACATCGCCAGAGCCCAGAAATGCGGTGGCGTCCAGATGAAAATGATCAACACCAGGAGCCAGGCTTGCATGGGAACGTCGTTTGCAATCGCTGCCCAGCCAAGCGCCGGGGGCATCGCTCCGGACAAGCCACCGATCACGATATTTTGTGGGGTCGCCGGCTTCAGAATAATCGTATAAATAACCGCATATCCGACAAAGGTTATAAAGGTCAGCCACATCGTGAGTGGATTCACCATGGTGTACAGAATCCACATTCCCAGTGCACCAATGACGCCGGAAAAAATCAAAATCTGCGAAGGATTGATTTCACCCTGAGCCGAAGCTCGCCTTGCCGTCCTGGCCATACGTGCATCAATTTCACGCTCAACCAGGCAATTCACGGCGAATGCCGCTCCCGCCAATAACCAGATACCAATCGTTGCTGCAACGACGATGCGCCAATCCGGCAAATCTGGCGTAGCGAGAAACATACCTATCACCGCACAAAATACCGCCAATTGTGTGACACGAGGCTTCGTCAAAGCCCAATATTGAGCCATTCGACTGGATGGAATACTAAGTGATGTCATAGAAAATCTAGGGGAGGAGGACGCGTGCTACTTTTTATTACTGCGTTGTTGCCGATACACTGGCCACGTGTCTAAGGCGGTAGTTTAACATGCTCAGTAACAGGACAAGTAAGGCCGCACCACCGTTATGTAACACGGCGAGAAACAAGGGCCACGAGAAAAATACAGTCGAAACGCCAGTCAAAAACTGAACTCCGATAACCATCAGTAAGTATCGGCCCAGCGATGCCACATTAGTTTTTTTACGCGCCAGACAGGCGGTAATAAGGATCGCAATAATCACCAGCCAGGCAAAACTACGGTGCACCCAATGGATAGCAACCAGTGCAGAAAACGGTAAAAATGATCCGTCGGCTTTCTGACCTAACTGACGCCATAAGCTGAAACCATGCTCAAAATCCATTTCCGGAATAATGACGCCATGACACAAGGGATAGTCTTGGCAGGCTAAAGCAGCGTAGTTAGTACTAACCCAGCCACCGAGAGCGATTTGTATTGTGAGTAATATGAGTGCTACGGTTGCAAAAGTAATGAGTAAATCAGGCTTTGATCTCTCTGGTGTGGCGGTAGCTTGTATTTGATTCTGACTAGCCAGTGACCAGGCTTGAATGGCAAGCAATGCCATTCCCAATAAAAGATGCGTCGTTACAATCACGGGCTGCAACTTCAAAGTCACCGTCCAGGCGCCAAATGCGCCCTGCACGCAGACAAGAAGAAATATCGATGTTGGCAACCAGGGTGAGGTCAATAAATCCTTGCGTCGCCACCAGGCATAAACCATTTGCGCAAGAATCAAGATACCCACACTTGCCGCGAGATAACGATGGATCATCTCTATCCATGCTTTTGACAACGTCACCGGACCAGTCGGCATCAATGCCTGTGCGGCACTAATTGCATGGTGGGCTTGAAATGGATTAGCCTCGCCATAGCAGCCAGGCCAGTCCGGGCAGCCTAAACCTGAATCCGTCAGGCGAGTAAATGCGCCAAACATGATCAAGTCAAAAGTCAAAAACATACTGACCGAAATCAGTTTGTGATATTTACTTTGGTCTTTTGACAGCCAGACAATGCTCAACGGAATCGTCGCAAGAATCAAGGCGGTAATTGCAATTTGCATCCACATATTTAGCCTATTGCCGACGCCTTCAGTAATTTACCGATATCCTTCTTCATCTTATTCGGATCGGCATCTTTGGGGAAACGCATCATCAAATTACCTAGCGGATCAATCATGTAGATATGATCGCTGATGACGGTATTCGCATCCGCTGGCAACCAGGATTTGAGCTTATCCTGACTCACGGTCAACATGCGTGTGCCGTCGTATTCGCGAATCAAAACGGTATCCACAGGCTTATTGTCAGTAATTAGCCAAACACGCTCTATGCGATCCATTTCCTTCCCTTGAATCAGGCGTAACTGCCGCATGCCATACATTTTTTTCTTACATGCGTCAGCGCACTCACCGCTATCGGCTTGCAGCAGAATCCATTTCCCTTTATACGCATCGAGCTCTTTTGATTCACCACCTAGCAAATGCGCGTCAAGTTTAGGCATAGGATAAGATCTGGGGTCCAGAATGGCACCATAATTAGTTCTGCCCTCGGGTTTAATGACAAAATAAAACAGGTAAGAGAGAAGCATCGGTGCAGCACAAACGGCTAAGACCAATAAAAGTTTCCAGCGACCTGCATGTTTACTATTCGGTTTTTCCACGACGATATCCTGTAACCACAAAAAATATAAATGCCATCAATGACAAGGCGTACCATTGAAACGCATAGGCCCGGTGTTTATCAGATCCATCTGACAACAGCGGCCAATCGCGCTTTAATCCATCCGCTAAATCCGAGCTTTGCTCCACAATCAGAGGATGTATTTTCCATCCTGTTTTTTGTGCTAATTCTACTGGACTTATATTTTGTAAAACCGCACCAGGCTTAATGATTTCAGCTTGCCCTAACTGCATTACATGACCAAAATTTTCATGTAATTGTCCCTCTAGCTGCACGACTCCTGAAGGAGTAATTAGCGGCGGCATAGTCGCCCGGTCATGCGCGTTACGTGCTTGCCAGCCTCTGCCAACCAAAACAACCTGATCCGTCCCTTCAATCTTAAATGGCATAAGAACATAAAATCCTGCCACACCTTTTAATGGCCGGTTATCCAGATAAA
Organism: Undibacterium sp. RuTC16W; assembly: GCF_049339445.1. NCBI lineage: Bacteria > Pseudomonadati > Pseudomonadota > Betaproteobacteria > Burkholderiales > Oxalobacteraceae > Undibacterium > Undibacterium sp. RuTC16W. Next base: position 147,409 of record NZ_JBMPPE010000007.1, read on the forward strand.
AAAACCATTCGGAGACAAAATGTCCCGTTAAGCTGACGCGCCGATATACAGAATCAGAAGAGGCAAATAGCGCCTGAGAAGATAAAGCAGGCAACTGAGCGCGCTCCCGCATCGCCTGGGCAATTGCTTCTTTTTCATGCGCCCTGCGAGTTTGCCATTGTCCCAGACTAATGCCGACCACACAGAGCAACAATGTGATCAATAGAGGAATCCAGCGAAAACGAAACTTATTAAGCATTACAATAGAGGTTTTATGAGTAGGCAGAACGGCATGAAAATCCTGGTAGCAATCGCTTTTTTTCTGATCATCTTTAGTATGGGATCTGCACTGGTTTACCTCATGAAAGATAAAGGCCGCAGTAATCGTACCGTCAAAGCGTTGGCCTTTCGGGTCGGTTTTTCGATTAGTCTATTTCTCTTGATTTTACTGGCAAATCATTTTGGATTAATTCAACCAACTGGCATCAGATAGGTAGGCAATCAACTGTTCAGACCTAACAAAAAGCCGCACATTGTGCGGCTTTTTTATGTATGGCAAGTGTATCAGTTATAGCCAATATACGACGACATACAAGCCGAGCCATACAACGTCAACAAAGTGCCAGTACCAGGCCGCACCTTCAAAAGCAAAATGCTGTTCAGGAGTGAAATGACCTTTCATGACACGATACAAAACAACGGACAACATAATTGCCCCCATGGTGACATGGAAGCCGTGGAAGCCTGTCAGCATGAAGAATGTAGAGCCATAGATACCAGAGGTCAGCTTCAGGTTCAGTTCGCTGTACGCATGCATGTATTCATATGCCTGAAAGCCCATGAATACTGCGCCTAACAACACTGTAGCAAACAACCAGAGTGCAGTTTTCGTACGATGACCTTCACGCAAAGCATGGTGGGAAATTGTCAGAGTCACGCCAGACGTCAACAGCAATGCCGTATTAATCGTAGGAATAGGGAAAGGACCCATAGTTTTAAATGCTTCAATCGTACCCGCCGGGCCTGCATTACCCCATTGTGCTGCGAAATCTGGCCATAAAACTTTATGGTCGAGATCAGCCAGCCAAGGCATAGAAATACTACGTGCATAAAACAGAGCGCCGAAGAATGCGCCGAAGAACATCACTTCCGAAAAAATGAACCAGCTCATGCTCCAACGATAAGACACGTCAATACGTGCGTTGTATTTACCGCCTTCAGATTCAGCAATTGCATCACCAAACCAGTTGTAGAGAACAACCAAGGTCAGAAAAATACCTGCAAAATTGAGGTAAGCACCCCAAGTAATACCGTTGACCCATGCTGATGCACCGATCATAGTCAACAATAAACTCGCCCCACCCAGAACTGGCCATTGTGATGGTCCAGGCACAAAGTAGTACGGTGCATTAGCGTTTTGAGAACTCATTTCCATCTCCCGATACAATTTTTAAACTTGAAGTATTACTTTATTTATTACTTATTTTGGCTTACTTTGCCACTACAGCTTTTACTATAAATACCAATATCGTAATAAAAATCAACGCGCCGAGAACACCGGCGATGATTACGTGAATTGGATTTAATTGCGCGGCATCCTGCTCATAATCATTTTTTTTACGTATTCCTAAAAAGGACCAGAATACGGCTTTCATCGTGGCAAAAAAAGAAATCTTACGCTTACTAGCCTGCTTCAGCTCATCCATGTCATACGCCTTTATCAGCCAGTTTAGGTTTTCCACCTACCTCAAAAAACGTGTAAGACAAAGTAATGATCTTCACATCTTTTGGCAGCGCCGGATCAATATAAAATACGACCGGCATTTGTCTTGCTTCGTTCGCTTCTAGGGTTTGCTGCTTAAAACAAAAGCATTCCATTTTCTTGAAGAATGCTGAAGCTTGTTGCGGCGCATAACTAGGGATAGCCTGAGCATCCATTTTGTATGACTGCTTATTTACCACTTCATACATGACTTGTGCCATTTCACCCGGATGCACTTTCATGCTTGATACCGTAGGACGAAAGCGCCATGGTCCCTGTGTATTAGCATCAAACTCAATGGTGACTTCCCGCGAGCGGTCAATTTGAGAGTTCGTAATTTCTTTCACCGAAATATCTTTCGGCGTCAGAATATTCACCCCCGTCAACTCACAGATCTGCTTGTAAATAGGCACCAAGGCATAGCCAAAGCCAAACATCAATAAAGCGATCACCAGCAACTTGCTCAACATAGTCGCGTTGAGTTTATTTTTACCTGATTTCGCTTGATCTAATTCATCCGACATACCCTGAGCCTCAGCGCAAGGTTTGTTTGACGAATACACCAATGAAAAACACCAGGGCAACCGAAAACAAAATTAAAGCCGTTCTGAGATTGTTTGGTTTTTTGCCGTTACTCATTTTTACTTAGGGCGCTGCTGGCAGCACCCTACCTTAATTTATTTAACGACAGGTGGCTCTTCGAATGTATGGAACGGTGCTGGACTAGGTACTGTCCATTCCAATCCCTCTGCGCCATCCCAAGGTTTCGCTGCTGCTGGCTGCCCGCCTTTGATCGACGGAATAACCACACCCAACAAGAAGTAAACTTGCATCAGACCAAACCAGAAAGCACCAATCGTTGCTACCTGATTGAAATCCGTGAACTGAGCAGGGTAATCCGCATAGCGACGTGGCATACCGGCCAAGCCCAGGAAATGCATAGGAAAGAAGGTCACGTTGAAAGCAATCAAAGAACCCCAGAAGTGAATCTTGCCGCGTGTTTCGTTGTACATGAAGCCTGTCCATTTCGGACCCCAGTAGTAGAAACCGGCGAACAAGGCAAACAGGGAGCCCGCCACCAATACATAGTGGAAGTGGGCAACCACATAGTAAGTATCTTGTAACTGAATATCAATCGGTGTCACCGCAAGGATCAGACCTGTGAAACCACCCATGGTGAACACGAAGATAAAGCCGACAGCAAACAACATAGGCGTCTCGAAAGTCATCGAGCCTTTCCACATTGTCGCCACCCAGTTAAACACTTTCACACCGGTAGGTACCGAAATCAGCATGGTGGCATACATGAAGAACAACTGTGCCGTCACTGGCATACCGGTTGTGAACATGTGATGCGCCCAGACGATGAAGGACAAGATCGCGATGGAGGCTGTTGCATACACCATCGATGCATAGCCAAACAAAGGCTTGCGGGCAAATGCAGGAACGATCTGGGAAACGATACCGAAGGCTGGCAAAATCATGATGTACACCTCTGGATGTCCGAAGAACCAGAAAATGTGTTGGTACATGACAGGATCACCACCGCCTGCAGCATTGAAGAAGGACGTACCGAAATGACGGTCGGTCAGAGTCATGGTGATCGCACCAGCTAACACCGGCATAACAGCGATCAACAGGTAAGCAGTAATCAACCAGGTCCAGCAGAACATCGGCATTTTCATCAGAGTCATGCCAGGAGCGCGCATGTTCAGGATGGTGGTGATGATGTTGATGGAACCCATGATGGAAGACGCACCCATGATGTGAACCGCGAAAATCGCCATGTCCATACCAGGGCCCATCTGTGTGGACAACGGTGCATACAGTGTCCAGCCAGCAGCCGTCGCGCCGCCAGGTACCCAGAAAGAACCCATCAGCAACAACGCTGCCGGAGGCATCAGCCAGAACGAGAAGTTGTTCATGCGGGCAAATGCCATATCGGACGCGCCGATTTGCAGAGGAATCATCCAGTTAGCAAAACCAACGAATGCCGGCATGATCGCGCCGAACACCATGATCAGACCATGCATGGTCGTCAATTGGTTGAAAAATTCTGGTTGCATCAATTGCAAACCCGGTTGGAACAATTCGCTACGAATCATCAAGGCCAATACACCGCCAGATAACAACATCGTGAAAGCGAACCACAGATACAAGTTACCGATATCTTTGTGGTTGGTGGCGAATAAATAACGGCGCCAGCCATGAGGATGATCATGTGCATGATCATCATGCGCGTGGTCGTGAGCGTGCGCGACTGTAGTAGAGCTCATCAAATTCTCCTGTTCTTCCTGCAATTACTTACGCGCAGCAAGCACTTCTGCTGGCTGAACAATGTTTTCGGCGGCTTTGTTGGTCCAGCTATTACGAGTGTAAGTAATAACGGCAGCAATTTCTGTATCGGATAAAGTTGCTTTCCATGCTGGCATACCATTTTTACCGTTCAACAAAATCGCTTCCTGACCGGCTTTAGGACCATTCACAACAGCAGAGCCATCCAGCGCAGGGAACGCGCCCGGAACACCTTTACCCGTTGCCTGATGACAAGCTACACAATTTGCTGCATATACTTTTTCGCCGCGCTGTTTCAGCTCATCGACTGTCCATACTTTATTTGGATCATCCGCTTTGGCTGCCATTTCTTTTTTCTTGCCATCGACCCAGACTTTGTAATCTGCTTCGGAAACAACTTTGACAACGATAGGCATAAACGCATGCTCTTTACCGCACAACTCGACGCACTGACCACGATAAGTGCCAACTTTTTCAGCCTTAAACCATGTATCACGGACAAAACCAGGGATAGCATCTTGTTTCACGCCAAAAGCAGGGATAGTCCAAGAGTGAATCACGTCGTTTGCCGTTGTAATGATGCGGACTTTCTTGTTGACCGGAACAACGACTTCGTTATCAACTTCGAGTAAATAGTTATCACCACGCGCTTCAGTAGGTGCCACACCAGGTGCACCGACTTGTGATCTTGGCGTGGAAAGTGTGGAAAGGAAGGAGATACCTTCACCCTCACCTTTGAGGTAATCGTAACCCCACTTCCACTGCATGCCCGTCGCCTTGATAGTCAGGTCCGCGTTGGAAGTATCCTTCATCGCAACGACTGTTTTAGTCGCAGGCAAGGCCATTGCAATAACAATAATGAAAGGAACGATTGTCCACGCAATTTCAACTGCGGTACTTTCATGAAAAGTCGCTGCCTTGTGTCCTACCGATTTACGATGTTTCAAAATCGAATAAAACATCACGCCAAACACAGCAATAAAGATAGCCAGGCAGATGCCCAGCATTAAATTGTGTATGGAGTAAATTTGTGACGCAATTTGTGTCACCGGTGGTTGCAAATTCAATTGCAGTACAGCTGGACCGCCTTGACTGTCTACCACTGCCCAAGATGGCAAGCTTGCCGCCAGGAGCGAGGCACCAAGCATTAACGACGGTAATCGCTTCGCATGTTTCATGATTTCCCCAAAAAACCCATTAGAATTCTTTTAACAGAAGCGTCCGTTTTGCTTACAGCTCAAACAAAATATAGTGCCAATGCTCAAGGACAACTTCCACAACTGCAAGAGTATAAGGCGTAAAGCGGCCCCATATCAAGCAGAAAGCGGGTCATATCACTATGATCTGGCGCATATCAGGCTCAGATTACGACACCTAAAATAAGTGATGAGAAAAAAATCTGACCGAAGTTTGAGTTGAATTAAATTCCCTTTTTGGGAAAATCAAGCCGGATGATTGATTCACCAGATGCGAGTTTTTTGGGAATAGGCCGAAACGCATGTCCATAGACCACTTCCAGAGTCAAGGGAATTCGCCCATCTGCGCCGCGTGCGCGCGACAGGGCATCACTTAACCGCTGATGAGCAGCCCGTCCCAGTAAGCCCTGGCGACGTGTTAAGAGAGGATTGCCGCCCAAGGACTTCACATCGGCAAACAATTGCTCCACTCCTTGATAAGTCAGGGTAATTTTTTCCATATCCATCACGGGAGTAGAAAATCCAGCATTTACCAGCATATCGCCAAAGTCATGCATATCGACAAAAGGCAAGGTATGAGGCAAGTCATCGATCTCGGAGAAAGCCCGGCGCAACTCCACCAGAGTATCTGGCCCAAAGCAGGAAAACATTAGCAAACCCTCTGTACGCAAGACTCTGCGCCACTCAGCAAAGACCAGATCTGGCTGAGGATGCCAGTGCAAGGCAAGATTTGACCAGACCATATCGATCGAGCTTGTGGCGATTGGCAGTCGTGCAAAATCCGCACACAACAGACTGTCCGTATGACTTGCACGCAAACCCGCTGGCAGCCACTTACCCAAAAGACGTCCCACCGAGCTCTGCGCCGCGTCTCGCTTCTGCTGAGCTGAGCGCAACATCTGCTGCGAAGCATCCACGCCAAGCAGTTGCGCCTGGGGATATAAGCTCTGCATATGTACCAGATCTGCCGCTTCGCCACAACCAGCATCCAGCAAGCGGCTGGGCTGAATTTTGACTAACTCCAGCTTTTCACGCATGCGAACAGCAACCTCACGCCTTAAAAAATCAGATCCTTGCGTTTTCTCAGGATGTGAAAACAGGTGCCGTACACGTGACAAATCAATTGGGGCGCTCAACATGGCTTCGGAAGTTTATAGAATGCGATAATGTGCTGAGTTTACACGCTTGTCATCCACATCGCCGACCCTTGCATGCATTCCTCACGATTTAACCGACTTACTGCGTACTTGATGAAGACGGCAAAGCTACTGCCGTCTGCCTGCGTCTTATGTGGCAAGGGCAATGAAAACACCCTGTGTCCAGCTTGTCGTTTACAGTATTTTCAGGCAACACAAACCCGCTGCGTAATGTGTGCATTACCAATATTACAGAATATTCACGCCACGACACTCACCACAAAAACACTACTACGCTGCGGTGAATGTATCGCAAATCCTCCCAGCTTCGACCGTACAATCGTCGCATGCAACTATGTAGCACCGGCAGATCAATTAGTACTCGCCTTAAAATTCGCCCATCAATTAATGCTGGCACCGCTGCTATCCAACTTATTAAGAGACTCCATCTTAAACAGCCTGGATCATGCATTGCCCGATGTATTGACGACAGTTCCGCTAGGGGAAAAAAGATTACAGGAGCGGGGGTTTAATCAGGCAGTTGAGATAGGGCGACCTCTTTCCAAGCAGCTAGGCATTAAGTTTCAGGCTAATCTACTGGAGCGGACTAGAGAAACCCGCCAGCAAAGCAGCCTGCATCCGGATGAAAGACACAAAAATATGCGGCAGGCCTTTATCCCCAATGCCCATTTCATTGAGCAAATTAAAGGTCGTCATATCGGGATCGTCGACGACGTCATCACAACAGGTACCACCTTGAACGAAATGGCCATGACACTGAAACGTTTTGGCGCCATCCGCGTCAGCAACTATGTATTTGCCAGAACCATCCCTCACTAATATCATCGCACCATCGTGCATCATCGCGCACCACATCAGCTAAACAATTAAAGGAAATCACCTTGTTTCATGTCGTCTTAGTAGAACCTGAAATCCCCCCGAACACTGGGAACATTATCCGCCTCTGTGCCAACACAGGTGTACAGCTACATCTGATTGAACCGCTTGGTTTTCCGCTGGACGATAGCAAAATGAAACGCGCAGGTCTGGATTATCATGAATACGCCAATATGAAAGTGCATAAGAACTGGGACGCTTTCTTAGAACTGGAACAGCCAGATGCGAGCCGTATGTTTGCGCTCACCACACATGGCTCCTCGCGGTTTTCGGCAGCCAGTTTTATGCCGGGCGATTACTTTGTATTCGGTGCTGAAACACGCGGCTTACATCCTGACCTGAGAAACTCATTCCCCGAATCCCAACGCATACGCTTACCTATGCGACCGGATAATCGCAGCCTCAATCTATCCAATACAGTGGCAATCGTGGTGTATGAGGCATGGCGTCAGAACGATTTTATAGGCGGCGCTTAATTTGCCCTGATATTTATCAGGAACAGACTGAAAACAACTAAGTTAGATACTTTACGGAAAATTTCTCACATGAGCAGGACAAAGAGTTAATATTTAGTCATAACTGCTAGATTTTGCTGATATTCACATCGGATTTTCGTTGCGAATATCAATAGGCTCCAAACTAAAACTATTTAAGTACAAACAATCGTCTTCAATGTTCGACCTGATGGAATGGGGCTGATGAATTGAAAAATGTCGGTACATGGACCTGGTCCAAAGAATCCGGAGAATTCTACTGGTCACCACTGGTGTGCGCCATCTTTGGGTATGACCTCACAAAGACAAACTTATCAATAACAGAAGCCGCACGGATTTACCCCGCTCCCGCCTGGAAGCAACTGGATTCGGCAATCAAAGAATCTGTCTTAAAAAGTACTCCCTTTGATATCGAATTTCAACTCACTGGCGCTGATGGACGCAGCAAATGGATCAGGCAGCGTGGCATTGCTAACGATGTCATTGAAGGAAAAGAATTTGCCACCGGTGTCACGATCCGCGGCACCATAGAAGATATCAGCGCGATGAAGTCGATCACTCAAGGCTTTCAGTATGAGACAAAAAATCTTCTGAATCTGATCGACGCGCTTCCCTTCTGCATCTCCTATCTCGATACGAATTTCCGCTACCAGTTCATCAATCAAACGTATGTGAAATGGTTTGGTTTTGAAAAATCGGACGCAGTCGGCATGGAAATATCGTCCGTCATCGGTCTTGAAGCATTTGACAAAGTACGAGGATATATTGACCGCGCATTCGCTGGCGAGTATGTATCCTACGAAGCCCTGGTGCCGTATTTTGGCAACGCAGCGCGCCATATCGCAGCAGACCTCTATCCCGATTTTGGTGAAAATGGCGTACTGGGTTGCTATGCATTTATCCGGGATATTTCAGATCAAAAAAGAATCGAAGAACAACTGAAGACAAATGAAGAGCGATGGAAACTCGCGCTCGAAGCATCCGGAGATGGCGTCTGGGACTGGTATCCGCAAACCGGCATAGAAATACTCTCGCCCAGACTAAAAGAAATTTACGGCTACGATGACAAAGAAATTCCAGATCTGTCAGAAGAACTAGACCGGCGCACACACCCGGACGACCTGGCTCAGATGCACGCTGATCGTCAGGCACATTTTGAAGGTAAGACACCGATCTACATCAACGAACATCGGGTTCAATGCAAAGACGGTCGCTGGAAATGGATACTCACTCGAGGTACCGTTATCCAAAGGAACGAACAAGGTAAGCCTGTGCGTGTCATCGGAACACATACCGATATTTCAGAACGAAAACATGCCGAGGCCGCATTAAAAGAGAGTGAAGAACGATTAAGGATGACGCTCTCGGCTAGCCGACAAGGGCTTTATGATGTCAATGTTCAGACTGGCGCAGCGGTGGTGAATCAGGAATACGCCCAGATGCTGGGATATAAGCATGCTGATCTTTGCGAATCCCATCAAGCCTGGATAGAGCGCATGCATCCCGATGACGTTCCTGTCGCCACCAAAGCTTACAATGACTACACCCAGGGACGCACCCCAGCATACCGTGTCGAGTTCAGGCAAAAAACGGCCAGCGGAGACTGGCGCTGGATCCTTTCGGTCGGCGCGATTGTTGAACGAGACGAGTATGGTCAGCCACTACGCATGCTTGGTACGCATCTCGATATCGACGAACGAAAAAATGCAGAAAGCGTTATCTGGCAACAGGCACATATTGACACCCTGACCGGTCTGCCAAACCGCAGGATGTTTTATGACCGTCTGGAACAAGACATCAAAAAATCCAAACGCAACGGAAGAATGCTGGCCATCTTGTTTATCGACCTGGATCATTTTAAAGAGGTTAACGATACGCTCGGCCATTCCGTCGGAGACACTCTATTGATTGAAGCCGCGAACCGGCTACTAGGTTGCGTCAGAGAATCCGACACCGTGGCGCGCCTTGGTGGCGACGAGTTTACGATTGCGTTGCCTGGTCAGCATAACCCAGAACATGCCGAACAAATTGCGCAGACCGTCATCAATAAAATGACTAAGCCGTTTCAATTAGGAGAAGAAGAAATTTTTCTTTCCGCCAGCATCGGGATCAGCTTGTATCCAGATGATGCGGACAATCTTGATGATTTGCTCAGACACGCCGATCAGGCGATGTACGCGGCAAAAAATTCCGGTCGCAATCGCTTTCACTACTTCACACCGAGCATGCAAACGGCATCACTTGCTCGCCTCCGGCTGGGTAATGACTTACGTACGGCGCTTTCAGAAAATCAACTCTCAGTTCATTTCCAACCTATCATCTCTCTGGAGACCGGACAAATCCATAAAGCAGAAGCGCTGGTTCGCTGGCGTCACCCGCAACGTGGTTTTATCAGTCCGCTGGAATTCATTCCGATCGCAGAAAGTAGCGGACTGATTATAGAAATTGGCGATATCGTATTTCGAGAGGCTGCGCGCTGTACAGCAAAATGGCGACAGCGATTTCATGCCCAAAAAGATTTTCAGATTAGTGTCAATCAATCGCCTGTCGAATTTCAACGCGACACATCCAGGTATGTCAGCTGGGTCGATTATTTACATGAATTAGCGTTGCCGGGACAAGCAATCAGCGTAGAAATTACCGAAGGATTGCTACTCGATGCAAGTACTAAGGTTACGGATAAATTATTGCAGTTCCGTGATGCAGGGATTCAAGTGGCGCTGGACGATTTTGGTACGGGCTATTCGTCCCTGTCCTATTTGAAAAAATTTGACATCGACTACCTGAAAATCGATCAGTCGTTTGTTCGCAATATGACCCCCGGCTCCAGCGATTGCGCACTAGCGGAGGCAATCATAGTCATGGCACACAAACTAGGACTAAAGGTCATCGCAGAGGGAGTAGAAACCGAATTGCAGCGCGACTTATTAAAAAATGCCGGATGCGATTACGGACAAGGCTACTTGTTTTCTAAACCGGTGCCGCCGGATGAATTTGAACTGCTATTAGAGCGGGATAATTAAGGTCCCTTGATACGGCGGCGATTATGGCGATTATTTTGCCCGGACTTTCGCCAGTAATTTACTCGTTGAACGATCATGTTCAAAATCAATTGCTTTCACCTGCCCGCCATAAGCCAAAACCGCTTTTCCTTCAGGGATCGCCGCCATATCGTAGTCTCCGCCCTTCACATACAGATCTGGCCGTGCAAGCTCGACCATTTGTAAGGCTGTGTCCTCATCAAAATCGACAACCAGACTGACGGATTCCAGGGCGGCTAACACAGCCAATCTGTCTTCACAGCTATTGACCGGCCTGTCATCACCCTTGCCCAAGCGCTTCACAGAAGCATCGGTGTTCACTGCCACAACCAAAGATGCGCCTAAAGCGCGCGCCTGATCGAGGTAAGTGACATGCCCCCTGTGCAAAATATCAAAGACACCGTTCGTCATCACGACTGGCTTTGGCAAAGCCGCGATGCGCTCGCGCAAGTCGCTTGCTGTGCTTATTTTTTGTTCGAATGTGGTCATGATGTTTTGTAGTCCGAGCCAATTAAAAAAGCCGCAATCTGTTGCGGCTTTTTCATTGTAAACGAATTGCGAAACAATACGGATTCTATGCAGCACCTAAAATAACGGTATCTCCGGCTGCCAGTCTCTGCGTGACTTCTTTGCGATAGCGATTTAAATCCTGAACAGATTCAAAAGTACGGTCGAACAGCAAGGACATATTGTGCAAAATTCGTTCGATTACTTTTTTTTCCCAAACGCCGTCGAACTTAATCTGACCATCCAACCAGCGTTCCAGCCAATCAGGATCAGGCAGGCGACTTTGCACGGTATCTCTAGGAAACAGTGACTGATTTACATGCAGATTGGTCGGATGCAAGGGCTTTTCGGTACGGCGGGCAGACGCCATCAATACGCCGATCTTTGCAAACGCTGCGCGGGCAGTATCACCAGCCTCGCCTAGGGCCTTTTTCATATAGCGCAAGTAGGCGCCGCCATGACGCGCTTCATCCTGACTGATGATTTTATAAATCTGCTTAATCACAGGTTCGGTATGCCAGTCAGATGCGCAACGATACCAGTGATTCAAACGGATTTCGCCACAAAAATGCAGCATCAGAGTTTCCAGCGGTGGTGCCGGATCGAACTCAAAACGCACATTATCCAGCTCTTCTTCAGTAGGCACTAATTCAGGATGAAAGCGGCGCAGATACTCCATCAACACCAAAGAATGTTTTTGCTCTTCAAAAAACCAGATCGACATAAAAGCAGAAAAATCACTGTCACCACGGTTATCGCGCAAAAACATCTCTGTTGCGGGTAATGCGGACCATTCGGTGATCGCATTCATTTTGATCGTCTGCGCCTGCTCTGGCGTCAACTTCGACGCATCGTACTGATCCCAATTAATGTCCGTTTCCATATTCCATCGGACTTGCTCTAAGGATTTAAACAATTCTGGGTAAAGCATGATGACCTTTACAAAGTTAAAGCAAAAATAGAGTAGATTTTCTAATTTTACCAGACGGATGTGACCGCTTCACGACAAGCTCGATTTTGCCTGTTTTATATCTTGCTGCTAATTTGATAATTGGGGTTCAACCGCATTTTTTCAAATGCGATAAGATAGTTTTCAGGAGAAAAACGTTGAAATCCCCCCAAAACAAGGTCAAGGAAACCATCATGAGACAACTAATTCGTATTTTTTTGATGCTGAGCATAGGATTTATTGCAAATATAGCATCAACATCGAGTGCTTTTGCCGAAGACAAGACAAGTTGTCCCGCAGTCTTAAACCATAAATTTAAACGCTTACAAGACGAATCTGCACAAGACCTTTGTCAGTACGCAGGCAAAGTTACTTTGGTGGTGAACACGGCCAGTTACTGCGGATTCACCAGCCAATATCAGGGGCTGGAAGAGCTGCACGCCAAATACAATCCTAAAGGCCTGGTGGTATTAGGATTCCCGTCAAACGATTTTGGCCAGCAAGAACCAGGTAACGATAAGGAGATTGCCGACTTTTGCTTCAACACCTACGGGGTGAAATTTCCTATGTTCACCAAGACCTCAGTCAAAGGTAAAGAGGTGAATCCTCTGCATGCACAGTTAATCCAGGCAACCGGTACGACACCAAAATGGAATTTCTACAAATACCTGATTGACCGCAAAGGCAATGTGGTGGCGGCCTACTCCAGCACCACGACACCGGATGATAAAAAACTGGTCGCTGACATCGAAAAAGCACTAGCCCAATAAGGCAGCAGAAAACCAGACAAAGGGTGCGGATTACGCACCCTTTTTTTAAAACCGCAGCTCAGGATCTCCCCGGAATTCAGATCCTGGACATCCCCACTATCCAAAAAATTTTTTGTAATAGTTAAAAATAGTTGAATCCGATAGGCAACTTCAAACGAATAAGACATAAGAACATCGTTTCATTGCCAAAAATTTATTAACCCCTGCCCTCACAAAACAATATGAAAATTGCGGTCATCGGTTCCGGCATCTCCGGTCTCTCCTGTGCGTATCGCCTTTCACAGGCGCAATATGATGTCAGTCTGTTTGAGGCAAACGACTATTTCGGCGGCCATACTCACACCGTCGATGTCAGCCTGGACGGTCATACCTATGGTGTAGATACCGGTTTTTTAGTCTTCAACCACAAAACCTACCCAAATCTGGTCAACTTATTTAAAGAACTAGATATAGAAACGGCTGCGACCGATATGTCGTTTTCCGTCAAGATGCCGATAAACAACCGTAGTCTGGAATGGGCCGGCGCGAACCTGGATACCGTGTTTGCACAAAGACGCAATTTGTTCAGCCCAAGTTTTTTGGGTATGTTGCGCGATATTCTGCGCTTTAATCAGCAAACTACGGCACTCGCAAATTCGGAGAATGTCGCCGATCATGATTTTCAGTTGTCGCTGGGAAGCTTTCTCGACAAGCACCACTACGGACAGGCATTCCGCACCTGGTATTTGCTGCCGATGGCTGCCTGTATCTGGTCTTGTCCCACCGCGACCATGATGAGTTTTCCGTTGTCTTCCTTCGTCCGGTTTTGTCATAACCACGGGCTGTTGCAGGTCAATGACCGTCCTCGCTGGCAAACCGTCAAAGGCGGGGCACGTCACTATGTGGAAAAAATCCTCAAGCTGATTCCGAAAAAATATCTGAACACGCCCGTTCTTTCCATCCATAGAACACCGAGACACACCGTCCAGTTAATGACCAAAGACGGCATCCAGGAATTTGATCAGGTGGTACTTGCGACACACAGCGATCAGAGCCTCGCGATGCTCAGCGATGCATCGCGCGATGAACAAGCTATTTTGTCGGCAGTCACGTATCAGCCAAACAAGGCTGTCCTGCATACCGATGCCTCTTTCTTGCCGGAGAAAAAGAAAGCCTGGTCTGCCTGGAATTACCAAAGCGAGAGCGGTAATGAAGCAAAGGTCTGCGTCCACTACCTGATTAACCAATTGCAGCCACTACCGTTCAGTACGCCTGTCATCGTCAGCCTGAATCCGATTGACGCTCCTGCGCCGTCATCCGTGCTAGCAAGTTTCGACTACGCCCATCCCGTTTTTGATCAAAAAGCAATCGCCGCACAAAACCGACTGCATCAGATACAAGGCAAAAACGGCGTCTGGTTTGCCGGTGCCTGGACCGGTTATGGCTTTCATGAGGATGGCCTGAAATCTGGTCTGGCAGTTGCAGAGCAAGTACAAAACCTGGATCAACAAGCAGCACGTGCAGCCTAAAATGAGATCGACCATGACAGCAATACGTTTATGCACCGGCGAGGTCAGACATCATCGCCTGCGTCCTGCTGTGAACCGCTTTACTTATGGTGTGTTCTTCATTCGTGTGAACTTGCGTGGCATCGCCAATCAGGCACCAGAACCCTCATGTTTCGGATTTTCACATAACCGGTTTAATTTGCTGTCTTTCTTCGACAAAGATCATGGCGATGGTCAGCAAACGCCTCTTGCCTGGGTAGAAAATTTACTACTCTCTGAAGGCATCACTGATGCGGATGGCGAGATCACGCTGCAATGTTTTCCGCGGGTTTTCGGTTATGTATTTAACCCTGTGTCTTTCTGGTTCTGCCATCGTCAGGACGGCGAATTGCGTGCCGTTGTTTGCGAGGTTCGCAATACCTTCGGGGAAAAACACATCTACCTGCTAGAGACGGGCGATATACAGCACTACGGACAAGAGTTAAGTGCAAAAAAAATCTTCCATGTTTCACCGTTTTGCGCGATCGAAGGCCAATATCGCTTTCGCTTCATGCGTACATCACGCGACATCGGAGAACAGCATCGGACTCAGCACGTCGCCCGCATCGAGTACGACGATGATGCAGGCCCGCTGCTGCTGACGAGCATTGCCGGTGGCGAGCAGAACATGACTGCAGCAAGTATTGCCAGAGTCATGCTGCGTTATCCCCTGATGACATTCGGCGTGGTCGTCCGCATCCATTTACAAGCGCTGTACCTCTGGTTCAAGCGCGTACCTTTTTTTTCCAAACCACTCCCACCAGCTAACGAGGTCAGTCGATGAGTAGTCTGCATCCCACCATCCATTCCCATCAGGAACAAAGCACGCCTTTAAATACGGCGCAGTTCCCGGCTGAAGCTAAATTCGTGCTGAGCCTGCTGCATAAGCTGGAGAATGCCAACCTGACGATACAATTTCCCGATGGTCAGGAAGGCCATTTTGGTGATCACAATCATAGCCCGGTCAGGATGGTGCTGAATAACTGGCAACTCTGCCGCTCAGTGCTCAAATCAGGAGATATCGGCTTTGCAGAAAGCTATATCGAAGGTCACTGGACAACCAGTCAGCTACCTGCCCTAATCGAACTGATCTCCCGTAACCGTCAGCAACTCGAATCCGTGATTTACGGCACCTGGTGGGGCAATTTGTTATATCGGATTAAGCATCTGTTGAACCGTAATTCACGTGCTGGCAGTAAAAAAAATATCCACGCCCATTACGACATCGGCAATGATTTTTACCGTTTGTGGCTGGATCCTTCAATGACCTACTCCAGTGCGCTGTTCTCTGGAGATAAAGTCGAGACTTTGCATGATGCGCAGCTGGCAAAGTACCGTCGTATCCTGCAACAGCTCGCGGTTCATCCGCACGATAACATTCTGGAAATCGGTTGTGGCTGGGGTGGCTTTGCAGAAATCGCCAGCACCGAAGCGTTCGCGCATGTGACGGGGCTGACGCTCTCCACTGAGCAATTGCACTTTGCCCAGGAACGCCTGCAAAAAGCGGGCTTGCATGAAAAGAGCAAGCTACAGATTCAGGACTATCGTGACGCTCATGGCAGCTACGACGCCATTGCGTCTATAGAGATGTTTGAAGCCGTCGGTGAAGCTTACTGGCCTAGCTATTTTGAATGCATCAGCCGTAACTTAAAACAAGGCGGCAGAGCATGTGTGCAAAGTATCGTGATCGCCGATGAATTATTTGAGCGCTATCGCAAAGGCACCGACTTTATCCAGCAGTATATTTTTCCTGGAGGGATGTTGCCATCGATACAGGTGTTCAAAGAATATGCGAAACAGCATGGCTTGCAGGTGGTCGATACCTTCACCTTCGGCCTCGACTATGCACGCACCTTGCAGGAATGGAGAAATGCATTCATGGCGACACTGCCAGAAATCATGGCGCAAGGATTCGACCAGGAATTTATCCGCACCTGGGAGTTTTATCTCGCCTATTGCGAAGCGGGCTTCCGCGCGCATAGCATCGATGTCGCGCAATTCACCCTGATCAAATCATGATGTTGTTCAGCTTAGCTTGGCGCACCCTCTGTATCAGCGCCATGTTGTGGTGTATGTGGAGTGTTACACCTGCGTTTGCCAGCAGTGACAAAGCAAGGACTAACGCTCACATCCAGCAAGAACTGGGGCAGGCCAAACCCTTAGGCAAGGGCACGTTTCGCTGGTTTGGTATTGCTGTGTATGACGCTCAGTTATGGGTAGGCAAAGATGGTTATCTGCCCGAATCCAACGGTCAGCTCGGCCGTCAGCCTGTTGCACTGGATCTGACTTACGCCCGCAATCTGATTGGTGCAAAAATTGCCGAAGCCAGCATTGAAGAAATCCAGAAACTCAAGCTCGGTAGTGAGGAGCAAAGAAAAACCTGGCTGACGCAGATGACGAAACTGTTTCCTGATGTCAAAGAAGGCAATCACATCACGGGGATCTTCCTGCCGGGTCTCACCGCACGTTTTTATCTCGACGGAAAATTATTGGGAGAAATCAAGGATCCGGAATTTGCTCATGCCTTCTTCTCCATCTGGCTGGACCAAAAAACCTCAGCCCCGGGCCTGCGCCAGAAGTTATTGGAAATCGGCTCCCAATAAACTGTCTTAACACCGCCTCACCTACAAGCAAGGACAAGATCATGAAGCCTTTTATACTGATGCGCGGTATTGCCGTGTTTGTTGCCACACTCTTACTGAGCTCCTGCGCCAGCACGAATGATCCGAAGTTATATGCAGCAGAAAAGCCCGCACTCGAATTGCCGCAATTTTTTAACGGCACGATCGATGCGTGGGGAATGTTTCAGGACCGCTCTGGCAAAATTATCAAACGATTTACCGTCGTCATGCGCTGTGAATGGCAGGGCGATACTGGCACACTGGATGAAGATTTTACTTACTCAGACGGCACTCGCCAGAAACGCATCTGGACCTTGAAGAAAACGAGTGCAGACAACTTCACCGGCACCGCTCCCGATGTCATTGGTGAAGCGCAAGGCGTTGTATCAGGCAATACCCTGCACTGGAATTATGTGCTGGCATTGCCAGTCGACGGAAGAGTCATTCATGTTGATTTTGATGACTGGATGGTGCTGATGGATGACAAGCTCATGCTGAATCGTGCCATCATGAGTAAATACGGCATAGAACTTGGCAGTGTGACCTTGTCCTTTACCAAGCGGAGCAGCAAGTAATCATGACAACGATGAATCCAAAAATCACTGACTGGCATGGCAAAAAAGTGTGGGTCATCGGCGCATCGTCCGGTATCGGTGCAGAGACTGCTTTACTGTTGCTACAAAAAGGCGCGCAAGTGGCCTTATCGGCGCGGCAAACTCCTCTGCTGAACCAGATTGCCGCCGGACACAGTCAGGCAGTGGTGGCACCCGCGGATATCACCGACCATACGACGCTAGCAAAAGCACACGCCGATCTGATACAGCAATGGGGCAAGATTGATCTGGCGCTGGTCGTTGCTGGTGGCTACAACGCGATGCGTGCCGATGAATTCGATTTGACGGCGGCCAATCGTTTAATCGATCTGAATTTGCGCGGCGTATTGAATTGTCTCGATGTAGTGTTACCGTCTCTGATCAAACAGGGATCTGGCGGAATCGGCATAGTCGGCTCTGTCGCAGGCTTATCAGGCCTGCCAAAGGCCTTGATTTATGGACCGACTAAAGCCGCCATCATCAACTTGTGTGAATCGTTGTACTTTGACCTGCATCCAAAAAATATTGCGGTCTATCTGATCAGTCCGGGGTTTGTCAAAACGCCGCTGACGGCAGGCAATGATTTTGAGATGCCGTCGCTCATCACCGCAGAAGTCGCCGCCGCAGAACTCGTTAGCGGGATGGAGCGCGGAGAATTTCATATCCATTTTCCGAAGCGATTTACCAACTGGCTGCGATTCGCACGCCTGCTTCCATACCGCTGGTATTTTGCTCTCATACACAAGACTACTGGCCTATGAATACCAACAGTACTGAGAATACTGACAATGCCGATGCCATTTTGTATGAAGAGGCTTTGCGCAAACTCGTCGTCTTCTTTGAAACGCTGACACCAGAAAGCGTACAGAAGATCCCATCGGTCTATGCTGAAAAAGCCTACTTCAAAGATCCTTTTAATGAAGTACAGGATGTCGCTGCGGTACAAGCGATTTTTGCGCATATGTTTGCCCAGGTCGATCAACCGCGGTTTAAAGTGCATACCCAGCTAGTGCAAGGAAATGAAGCATTCATCAGTTGGGATTTTCTGTTTACGATGAAGCGATTTTCGACGGAGCTGCAAAGAATCAAAGGCGCGACTCATCTTCGCTTTCGTGACGATGGACGGGTCAGTTATCACCGGGATTATTGGGATGCTGCCGAAGAATTATATGAAAAACTTCCGGTACTAGGCAGCCTGATGCGCCTGCTGAAACGCGCTGCCAAGAACTGAGGCATGTCATCTCCATTGATGACAAATCGCGACACAGAGTCAATAAAGCGCGACCATCAAACGACGCGACGCGTTTGATGCGATTTTTGAAGCTTCTTACGAATACGTAATATAGATGCGCCTTCCAGGCTGAAATGCCTCTGAAAGCCGCATCTATATTGCGTATTGAATGCCTGAGAACTTCCAAAATCTCCAAATTGAACAATCACATCGATAGAACTGACGCTAAAACCAAGACCTCTCACCAAAGAGACCCGGAGACACGGAGAAAAGGCAGGAGTAAGCGGCTCCATGAAATGCCAGGTAAAGGTTTTTTCGAAATTCCCTTTAGTAGTAATAGATTAGCCAAGTAGCTTTCTGCTTTGAATGAGTCCTGTTCTGGCTATTTATTTGTAGCTGTCGATTTTTTGACACTCGCGACAGTCGTTTTTGCGACCGCTGAGGGCTGACGAGATACGGATTTTTTGGTGGTCGTGCCCGACACTTTTTTATTCGCGACCTTAGTAGCTGCGGTTTTTTTGTTAGCCGGCACACTGGTCTTCGATGTTTTGACGGTACTGCCGGCGGTTTTTTTCGCCGCTATTTTTTTCACTGCTGCTTTTTTTAATGCTGTATCTTTTAATGACTGATCAGACTTGTCTGACTTGGTGACTGTAGTGGTATCTGCCTCGCTGATCATCGCGTTACTGACCGCTTGCTTGAACTGATCCTGCAACAAATTCCACCATGCAGCTGGATTAGAGAAGGCTGAGTTACCATCCGCGGCTTGCCCTGCCTTCTCTGCGGGCTCTTCCGTTTCCTTGCTATTCACCGTTTTAGCTGGGCTTATACTCGCTGTTACTGGTTCTGCTACTGGCTCTGCTACCGCTTCTACAGACATCTTGTGTACAGGCTCGGGATCTGGTTCCTGCTGTACTTCTGATGCCGCAGCATTAGGCCAAAATGTATTTTTGGTGAATTTAAATGGTTTTGCTGGCTCTTCGGATTTGCCTGCGCCTGCATTGGCCATGGTACTGGCGAAACTCTCTCCTAGAGAATTCAGTGCGGCGATCGTCGCTCTTTGTACTTCTAGTGCCTGTATGGTTCCTCGCAACATATTCATGTTAACGGTCAGCCATGATTCCACAGTCTTGAGATCCTTGATCTTTTTATCCAGCTCATCTATCGACACGGTCGGCGTTACCATCCCTGGCACATGCATACCTCCCCAGATATTTTTAACAAAAGACAGGGTGTCGTTCATTGCATTCACACCTGGAAAATCATTTCCTGAAAACGGGGAAGTCATACTGTTCTCCTAAAGGGGCTGTCAGATCGTTTATTCCGTCAGAACACGCAACACGCAACACGCATACAAGACTCATAGGAGTGCTATAAGACTCATGCGCCGTGTCAGTGATCACGCAAGAAGCTTTTGTCCATCTTGCATGAGCTTGGCAATGCCGTCAATCCAGATGCGAAATAGCGCTCTGTTTTAAAACCGTAGCCACTACCCTCATTATCAAACCTGAGCCCGCTTCTGGCGTCAGGATTGCGCTTCTGCATGACGGAGACATATAAGGCCTGTATCAATTGATGATCGCTTGCACGCATGCTCGCATCATGAAAACCGTTATTGAAACTAGCACCCTCCATCGCCCTGGCGACGGCACCCGCTTCTACGCTACCCGCTTTTTCTATCGCTGCCACCAGCATATTCACCAGTATATGCATACGTAAATGCACATAATCATCACGCGGATCAGGATAACGTCGGCGGAAGCTTTGATAAAAAGCATCACTGTCAGATCCTCCGGCATTCGGATGCCACTCAGCAACTGCTCTGACGCGGCCAATACCTGCATCGCCAATCGCTGCCGGGGCACCCAGAGCATTGGCATAAAAGGTATAAAACCTGGTATCCATCCCTGCATCTTTCACGGCTTTGATTAACAAGGTCAGGTCACTACCCCAGTTTCCGGTGATTACCGTGTCTGCGCCGCTGGCCTTGATTTTGGCGGCATAGGGAGCGAAATCTTTGATCTTCCCTATCGGATGCAAATCATCTCCGACAATGCTGATATCCGGACGTTTCTTTGCCAGCATGCTGCGCGCAGTTGCCGCGACCTGTCTGCCAAAACTGTAATCCTGGCCGATCAGATATACTTTCTTTACGCGTTCGTCATCGCGTATCACCTCAGTTAATACATGTAAGCGCATATCGGCATTCGCATCAAAGCGAAAATGCCAGTAACTACATTTCTCATTCGTTAAACTCGGCTCGACCGCCGAATAATTCAAAAACAAGACGCGATGCTGCGGCACTCGCTGATTATGTTTATTGATGGCATCGACCAGTGCCAGGGCCACCGCCGAGCTGTTGCCCTGAACGATGAACGGAATATCCTGATCGGTCACATGCTTAAGAATCGTCAGGCTATCTTCAACTCCCTGCTTGTTATCAAAACTTGTCAATTGCAGCGGATGCCGGCCATCTGCCAGCCGCACACCCCCTCGGGCATTCACCTGTTCTATCGCCATTTGCAGATTACGGACAACCGCTTCTCCGGCATTGCTGAATGTACCGCTCAAGCCATCTATCATTGCGATACGTATCGGTTTAGCTTGTACAGATGCATTAGCTGCGTACGATTGAGGTAGTGTAAGTGCAGTGAATAAAGCAAATAACACAAAGACAAATAAATCTACGCGACGCATTTGTTTTGATGGGGAGAAAGAAAACCAGGGGGAGATCATGGACAATACCAGGGACATAAAACGTCTTCTTTTCTAATGTTTCAACAAGTTAAGCGGAACTTTCGCGTAACGCTCCGCCTGTAGCACATCGTTTCTTCTTCATTTTACATGGGCAAGGTCATCGCAAGCGATGCCCGGAACGTTTACACTACTTGTTGCTCACTTTATTGCGTCGCGTGCTTATTTTGCTTTGCTTTCTTTGCGTGCTTTATTTGCTATTTTTTCTTACTACTCCTTGTTTCATGATTGCAGCCTGGTTGAATCAAATACCGCGTCGTCAGATTCTGAGCTTTGCCATGGCGGCGATCGCTTTGCATCTGTGCGTTTTTTTCTGGTTGAACAAGGTAGCAAGCAAAGCAGAAATCAGCATACTTAAAGAATCCAAGGTAAAAATCAAACTGCTCAAACCTGATCAGCCCGCTGTCGAGAACAAGATCGAAGCAGTAAAGACAAGTCCGCGCCAAGCAGCGGATGACGTCAAAAAAATCATTACAAAAACACAGAAGCCAGCGCCAGCAGTTCCTTTTCAGATTGCGGACAGCAACGACGATAACGCCACCTACCAGGCGGCATCCGGCTATCTGGCGGTTACGCCAGTCATCAGGTCCGATGCAGAAACTACGGGCACAAAAGAGATAACTGAAGCCGCAGCCTCAATACCGGCCAATAACAAAGAGGTACTGAAGGAGATACATAGCACTGCGGGCGAGACACCCGATGCACCAAAAAAAGTGAGTGATCCAGATACACCGAATCTGGCGCAGTTCACGTCAACGCCGTTACCGTCAGCTCAGCTCAAATTGCAATTAGTACGTACCGAACCTAATAAGAGTCCCTATTACGGCGTCGGAGAAATCAACTGGCAACTGACGGACGATCGCTACACGATGACGATCGATGCAGGGTTGGATTTGTTAGTGACGACCCTCAATTTATTTAAGCTGAAAAGCGAAGGCAAAGTGTCGCAGGCAGGTATTACACCGCTCACCAGCAGCGAGATGCGTCGCAATCGCTCCGAAACAGCCATTCATTTCAACCACATCGATAACACACTGAGTTTTTCGTCATCGAACAAGACACAGCGCATGGCCAATGCTGCGCAAGATAAAGCCTCTGTACTGATGCAGTTAGCAGGCATTGGCTATGCAGATCCGGCGCAATTTAAAACCGGCCAGGAGATTATTATTCAGGTCGCCGAAGAACGTGAAGCAACGACGTTTCGCTTTGTGATTGCCGGTCAGGAAGAGCTGACAACGAAACTTGGCACTCTGATGACCTGGCACGTCGTACGGCCGCCAAGAGCAGGCGCATATAATTCGCAACTGGATATCTGGTTCGCACCAGCGATGAACTGGTATCCAATACAAATACGAAATACCGAAACCAACGGGGCAATCACAACTCAGATTGTGACCAAAATTATCCCGGCTACTGTCACCGAAAGATAAGTATGAATCTGTTCCAGAATTTCTATCAAAAGCCAGTGCAGTTGTTCTGTGCAGCCTTGTTCACCAGCATCAGTTTTCATGCACCGGTCATGGCGGATACGGACAACAGACATGCAATCAATTTGCCGCCGTCGGCCAATTTAATTTACGTCATCAAGGCAAAACAAAGTGGCATTCCTCTCAGCGGTGAGGCAAGCGTCAACTGGCAACTCAACGATAAAAAATATAGCATCGTCACAGAAACCCGTGCCATGCTGGTAGGGAAAATTCTGGATGCCAGCAGTATCGGCAACATCGACGACTACGGTTTAGCCCCAGATAAATTCGTCGAAAAGAGATTCCGTAAAAACGAGAGCACGACCCGCTTTGAACGCAATACAACAAATAAGGTCATCAGCTTTAGCGAATCCTCAGAACAGTACCCGATCAAAGGTGGCGAACAGGACCGCACTAGCGCAACCTGGCAACTAGTGGCAATTGCCCGCGCAGCAGGTGAAAAATTTAAAGCTGGCAGTGAATGGAAAATGTTTGTTGCAGGCCGGCGTGACGCAGAACCATGGACGTTTAAAGTCATCCAGAAAGAAACGATCAACACGGCTCTGGGAGAACTCGCAACGATCCACATTATCAAAGCGCCTCCGCCGGACTCCAAAGATCAGCAACTCGAATTATGGCTGGCGCCTGCAATGGAATGGTATCCGGTACGTCTGCGTTTCAGTGATGCAGATGGCGACTATGTAGAGCAGTCGATCGGCCAGATAAAGAAATGATTCTGCCATTACGGATACGTCTTACTCAGTCCGTCAGAACGAATATGCGTATCCACACCAGACTCAGTTACTTTTCAGAAGTACGCTCATAAAACATCACAAAGGTACACAACACAATACCAAGCAACATCTGACCTGCCATTGTGCCGGTAGTCGCCACACCGTTAAAACCCACAACATCCAGAACAGCTACCGTCCTCGCTTGGGTTGCGATATACAAACCGAAAAGGAACAGCGCCAGAAAAGTTCTTGCAGTCCGCGTCAGTCGTCCCAAAAAACTGGCCGCGGCGGACAACGCGAACAAACCTGTGACAAGCGCCAAAGCGCGACCCGAATCGCTCACGGACCAGCGCATAATCACAGGAAAAAATAGCAATAATCCTGCTACATAACCCGCACATAATTGCCGCAGATACCGGTAGCGACGACCGCCATGCACAACCTCACTGAGATCTTCGCTACCGGACTGAAAATCCCGCACACTCAGATCAGCAATCTGTATGCCCCAGCAAGCGACACCAACCATGACAAGCGCACTTAATTCAGCTTGCCCCAATGCACTACCAAGCAACATCACCACGGCTATTCCGATCACCACTACAGGGCTGGTCGCTATTGTCAGCGCCAGTTCCGCCACAATCTGACCAGGCAATCCCGGCAATCTGGCAGACAATGCAAATAGAGGATGGCTACAGGCAGCAAGAGGCCTGACTAGACGATTCAGCAGACGCAAAGGTGACCAGCTTTTTTTGACACTTGCGCTTTTCACCTTATCGGGGGAGAAACGATGAAATAAGAAAATCGCTGGTAAAAGCGGCAGCATTGCAACGGCCAGACACAATAGTCTTGCGAAGATCATGTCAGCCGACCAAAATCCCTCAGACAAGGTAACAGGTGCCAGCGCATGATTAAAATCAGCGATGCCTAAAGAAAAATGATTGCTTGCCAGTACCTGATGAAACCGGCTCATCGCAGTACCAGTAGCAGAAAAATCGAACAAGAACGCGGGATTCCACCCCGCAGAAGTGCCACCATTCATCATCGAGACGGGGGCGCCGATTTGCGTCGTCCATATAAAGAAGTACAACACATCGCCTGATTTTCCCATCAGAGGTGCGAATGACTCACATAACAGAGCCATGCTCGCCGCAAAAAAACAGGCCGGCAATAACACCAGCGCATAACTTTGCAGATAAATACCTAACTGTATCGGTCCCTCGCCACGCAGCAAATGCAATACCAGCACCGTCAGCAAAAATACCAGCACCATAAAACACAGATACGCCACACCGCCAAGCCAGCGGCCAAAAATGAACTGGCGATTGCTAACAGGCATGCTCGCCATCACTGCGCCAGCACCGCTGCGTATATCCTCCTGCATACGACCACGAACCAGGTAAAAACCAGCGAGTCCGAATAACAGACTGGATAGTAATGAACTGCCGAGCGCCAGACATACACTGTTATAGACCACACGCGCGCCACCAACTGCGATCAGGGTATTTCCGCTAGCAGGATCAGGAATCATGAGCCAGGTAATCGCGACCACAACCAGCATGGCGACGAGAGTGCTGGTACGACGCATCCGCAGACGCGCCTCATTTTTCATCATCTCTGATAATAAATACCAATTTAAATATCTGCTCATGCTGCCAACTCCTGTACCGCATAGCGCCGGGACATCAATGCCTCTTCCAGCGTTGGCTCGACTATCTGTGCACCTTGACAAGGTGAATGCGGATGGGCGATGCGCAAACTGATCCCCGATGTCTGCCGCTGCGCCTGTAAGACCTGCACTTGCTGGCTCAGCAAATCATATTGCTGCGGATCGACTGTAGCCGACCAGATTTGTCCACGGCCTTGTTGCACAAAACTTTCCGGAGTGTCGTAAGCCACCAGTTTGCCGTTACGCATGATGGCAAGATGACCCGCCATGTTTTCGATATCCGACACGATATGCGTTGATACGATCACCAGTTTCTTAAACCCGATCTCCGATAATAACTGACGAAAACGCAAACGCTCCTCAGGGTCAAGTCCGGCAGTCGGCTCGTCTACAATCAAAATATCCGGGTCATTCAACAAGGCTTGGGCAATACCGAGACGCCGCCGCATGCCGCCGGAAAAAGTCGACGCAACACGCGAGGCATGCTCATGCAAATTGACAAGCTCCAGCAACTGCCGGATACGGGCGCTGTCGCATATCCCCTTCAAGGCAGCAAAATAGCGCAAAAACTCCAGCGCCGTAAGGTTAGGGTAAACACCAAAGTCCTGCGGCAAATAACCAAGCCGCTGGCGTATTGCATTCGGCTTTTTCACAATGTCACTGCCATCAAACAGAATCTGACCGCTTGTTGGCCTGGTCAGCGTAGCGATCATTTGCATCAGTGAGGTTTTACCTGCGCCGTTGTGACCGATCAGGCCGACCACGCCCGCGGATAACTGCAATGACAGATTATCGACTGCCTTCACATGATTACCATAGGTTTTTACTACGTTCTGGATGCTCAGCATAATTTATTCCGTCCCATGATGTGTTTGTTAGATGACGTAAGGATGTCCAATGACACCTCCACCTTACGACGATCCGCTTACGATGAAGCAGAGCTTAATGCCACCTAGAGTGCGCTTCCAGCGTGACGAGACGAAGTGCAGCCTGATCAGGACAAAATGAAAAATATGGGGAACAGAATGTGTCGCACAAAACCAAAACACACTCAGCAAGCGATACTGAATTGACGTTTTTTAACGATGAACAAGTTAACGTTCTGTTATTCTATCTCTCACATTCTGATTGCTTTGTGATGGCGTCATTTCTTCTAAAAAACTCCATGAAACGCACTTTCTCACGCTTGGCTAAAACTGTGATTCGCTCGCGATCAACGCGTAGCGTGGAAGGCGCAAAGTTGTCCATAGGCACTGATTTAGTATGGATACCCGGGGTAGAACAATCGGTTCGGCAGTTTGGTCAGCGATTTTTGCAACGTGTTTTCACTTTACGCGAGCTGGACTATTGTCATAACACGATAACCGGAGCATTTCGCTTCGACCGGCTGGCAGCACGCTTCGCGGCAAAAGAAGCAGTCATGAAATTGCTCAGGCCAAGTAAAGATGAGGCTCTGCCCTGGCAATCAATAGAAATCGTCACCGACGAGAATGGCGCGCCTGCCGTTGTACTGGCGCCAGAGCTGAGGCGACGGTATCAGCGATCAGGCATATACCAGATCGCCCTCAGTCTTAGCCACGATCATGAATATGCAACGGCGTCTGCGATTGCGGTACCGGCAGCCGTCATTTAAATTACTTTTATCCTTCAAAAAAGCACAGCAATGAGCACAGAAAAAATTCGCCAGGTTTTAAAAGATCATGCCCGTCTGGCTGTCGATGTGGCGACACTCGCCGACGAAACCGACCTGTATGAAGCAGGAATGACCTCGCATGCCAGTGTCAATGTGATGCTGGCGCTGGAAGATGCGTTTGATCTGGAGTTTCCGGACCGTATGCTCAAGCGTAGCGTGTTTGAAAGTATTGCCGCAATGCATGCTGCGATTCAGGAATTAACTGCCTGAATACCTGCAGTCCCGGTAAGAAGTTTTCACGATGCCGGCTGATGTCACGACTGTAAATGACAGCCAATATTGCCACTACCGCCAAAGATCTTTATGTCCGAATCTGCTTCAGCTCTGCTGACATTAGCCAAACAAATCGCAAAAGAGATCGCCGCGCCGCATGCCGACGCGGTTGATCGCGATGCACGTTTCCCGCTTGAGGCGATTAATGCGCTGAAAGAAGCGAAATTGCTCAGTGCCTATATCCCTGAGGAGCTAGGCGGTGCAGGTGCCAGTCTGACTGAACTCGTTGAAATATGTGATGCCCTAGGACAGCAATGCTCAGCAACGGCGATGATTTTTGCGATGCATCAGATTCAAGTCATCACCCTGGTAAGACATGCGCTCGACAACCCATGGTATCGCCAGTATTTACGTGATCTGGTTGATCATCAATACTTGATTGCCTCTGTGACTTCTGAGGTCGGTGTCGGCGGCGAAATGCGTCGCAGCGCCTGCTGTGTGGAGTCGGACGGAACAGAATTCCGTCTGGTCAAAAATGCGATGACGATTTCTTATGGAGCACAAGCAGACGATTTACTAGTTACCGCACGTCGTGCGCAGGATGCAGCGAACAGTGACCAATCCCTGATTCTGGTACGCAAATCTGCCTACCATCTGGAACAAAAAGGAGATTGGGACACCATGGGTATGCGCGGCACTTGCAGTCCGCCTTTCTTGCTCAGTGCAACCGGAGTGGTCGCACAAATTATCGCGACAGCTTTTGCCGATATGTCGAATGTCACGGTCGTCCCTGTCTCGCATTTATTGTGGAGCGGCTGCTGGCAGGGGATCGCCGCGGCTGCGGTGAACAAGGCACGTGCATTTGTCCGGGGGCAGGCCAGAGCCAATCCTGGTACGGTACCACCGACTGCCTTACGCCTGGCAGAACTGGTAGGTATGCTGCAAACCCTGCGCACCGCTTCGCAAGCCTGCCTGATGGAATACGAGCAACTCACGGCAGCTCATTCCGTTCATAACGGCGACTCCGTAAATGATCGTCTGTCAACGATGGGCTATGCGCTGAAAATGAATAATTTAAAAATCCAGGCATCGCAGGATCTACCGGTGATCGTAACCAAAGCACTATCGATCTGCGGCATTCTCGGCTATAAAAATGATAGCCCGTTCAGTATGAGTCGTCACTTGCGCGATGCCCATTCTGCTGCGTTGATGGTAGGTAACGATAGGATTCTGGCGACCAACGCCAATATGCTGCTCATCCTCAAAGATAATTAAAAAGAAAACGAAGGATCCCCATGTCGATCAATTTTTCCCCTGAACTGCTTACCGATGATCTGGTTGCTGCCGGACATATTATTCCAGTCGGTGTACAAGGCATCTTTGGTAGGGGGCCGGTATTTGAAGATGTTTTACGTCGCTTCGATGATTACGTGACACGGGTGGCCGCAGACGACAAGGCAGTCAAGATGTCATTTCCGCCCTGCCTGGATCGTCAGGTATTGGAGCAGAGTGAATTTCTCGATTCTTTTCCCCAGCTTGCCGGAACGATTTTCAGTTTTACCGGCAATGAGGCTCAGCATAAAGAACTCAGCGAAGCCGTGCATGAAGGTCGTCCCTGGACACATCTGCAAACCATGACGGCGGTCTGCCTGACACCGGCGGCGTGCTATCCGGTGTATCCAAGCTTCAGCGGTACGCTGGCGGCAGAAGGACGTCTGGTCGATATGCAAAACTGGGTATTCCGGAATGAACCGTCGTCAGAACCGACTCGTATGCAATCCTTTCGTGTGCGTGAATTCGTACGCGCCGGCAGTCCAGAAATGGTGATTGCATGGCGCAATGTCTGGTTGCAGCGAGGTCTGGATATCTTGTTGTCGCTAGGCTTGCCAGCACGCTCCGAAGTCGCATCCGACCCTTTCTTTGGACGCGGCGGCCGCATGCTGGCTGCCAATCAACGCGAACAGCAATTGAAATTCGAAGTCGTCGTCCCAGTGATTTCACAAGAGAAACCGACGGCAGTCTGCTCATTCAATTATCACCAGGATCATTTTGGTAAATTGTTCGGCATTCATACAGCAGGAGGCGATGTTGCCCATACCGCCTGTCTGGGCTTCGGTCTGGAACGTATTGTGATGGCCTTGTTCAAGACCCACGGTATGGATACGGCAGACTGGCCGCATGCAGTGCGCGCCTTGCTCTGGTCATGATGTTTCACGCCCTGCCACGCATTGATCGCGCCAGCTATGTGCCGCATGCCTTGCACGGCAATGAGCGCGCTTGGAGCGAAACCAATTGCTATATCGACGTCTGGATCGAGGTCTTGCACAGCCTGAAACTGAATCCGCTTGCCTGCATGGCGATGGTATTTGCACTCGACTTCGATGGTGATCAATGGACGTTTTATAAGCCGCCTCATGAGGACTTATTCGCGTTATATGGGATCGATGTACAGGAGCTGAATGTCTGGCGCACTCTGCTGGATAACGCCTGTGTCCAATTACAACGTGGCCGTCTCGTACTGAGCGAAACCGATTCTTTTTATCTACCAGATACCTCCGGCACCGATTACCGTACGAATCACGTCAAAACCACCATCGCGATTCAGGAAATCGATGTTGCTCAACAGCGTATGGGCTATTTTCATAACAGCAGTTATCACGAACTCAGCGGTGATGACTTTGTTCAGACTTTCCGTACTGGCGCCGTGCACGATTCGTCAGCAGTCCAGACGGCCATGCCGATGTTTGCTGAATTTGTACGCCTTGACCGGCTGATGTTTCTGGATGAGCGCGCACTGGCGCAAGCGTCGCGAGCACTCCTCATCAAGCATCTGGCACGCCGTCCTGCACATAATCCCATCAGCTTGTTTCAACCCGTCTTCATCAGCGATGTTGAGCAGTTAAAAGCAGAGGGACTGGCCGCTTACCACGCCTATGCATTTGCAACACTACGACAATTGGGTGCGGGATTCAGTGTAGGAGCGACTTACCTGCGCTGGCTGGAACAAATGGGGCAAGGCAATTTTGCGAGCGCTGCGTTAGCCTTTGACGGCATCTCCGATGGGACTAAAACACTGCTGTTAAAAACCGCCCGCGCTGTGATGGGCAAAAAATCCATCGACCTGACATCTATTCTGACGGAAATGGAAGCCCACTGGCAAACTGGCATGGATCAGCTTGAGCAAGCCCTGATTCGGGATGAGCGCTGATGGCACTGGTCCGACATCCGTATCAGCAGCCTCTCGACGCTCAGTGGCAATTTGCCGAAGTCGCGACCAATGAGCTTCCCGCGATCGAATTCGCATCGCAGATTGCCGACCTGCGCTGGCAAACAGCACAGGTACCGGGAACTGTTGCATCATCACTGCATGCTCTGGAGCGCTTTACTTACGGTGCACAGCAGTTTGATGATGCAGATTACTGGTTCCGTTGCCACTGTGACTTGCCGCAAGCCGCCGTCCTGTGTTTTGATGGTCTCGCCAGCCTGAGCGAGGTATTCTGGAATGATATCTTGCTGTTCAGCTCGGAGAATATGTTTGTCCAGCACCGGATTGATCTGTCTGCCCACCTCGCCAGCACGGACAGCATGATCCACTCAGGCATCCTGAGTCTGCGATTTCGGTCACTGAATACCGCACTCAAAATCCGTCGCCCGCGTGGCCGCTGGCGTACTCGACTAGTGGAACAACAGCAACTGCGCTGGATCAGAACCAGCTTGCTCGGCCGCATGCCCGGATGGTCGCCACCGGTCGCTGCTGTCGGCCCGTACCGGGCAATACGCATTGAAATCGCCAACGATATCCGCATTGTGGATGCCGATGTACGCCCCCGTCTTGATGTATCCGGAGCACCTCAGACGTCCAATACCACAGAGCAAAGCACAGGCACCGTCAGCGCAAAAATTCGTATTGCGGCGACAACACCGATTGATCAGGTGATCCTGCATGTCGGTGACACTCAATGCCAATTAGATATAGCAGATCAGACTTCCGGCGACTCCCCTGCCTTCATGGCGAGCGGTGAATTACGTCTGACAAATCCGTCGCTCTGGTGGCCACATACGCATGGCCAGCCCGCGCTATATCCGGCGCAGATCGAGATCATCAGCGCGGGTCAGCGTCATCTGTTAGATCTGGGTAAACTCGGTTTCAGATCGATACAGGTGCGACAGGAGCAGGACGATTTTCATCTGCATGTGAACGGGGTTCCGGTATTTTGCCGCGGTGCGTGCTGGATGCCGCCGGATATTCTCTCACTTGCAGGCGATGAGACCAGTCTGCGACCTTCACTGCTGCTGGCGCGGGATGCCGGTATGAACATGATAAGAGTAGTCGGCACCATGCAGTACGAGAGCGATACTTTCTATCGCCTGTGCGATGAGCTGGGGATTCTGGTCTGGCAGGATTTCATGTTTGCGAACATGGATTATCCGGTCGACGATCCTGTCTTCTCTGCCAGCATCCTGCATGAGGCAAGTCAATTTTTAAACCGGATTCAACTCTCGCCCTGCGTCGCCGTACTTTGCGGCAGTTCAGAAATTGAACAACAGGCAGCGATGCTGGGCGTTTCGCGCGATATGTGGCGCAATCGTTTTTTTGCCGACAGCTTGCCACAATTGTGCGCCGGGTTTCTGCCTGAAACAAGCTACGTTCCCTCCAGTCCTTGCGGTGGTGTAATGCCGTTCCAGCTTGATGCAGGGGTCTCGCATTATTTTGGCGTCGGTGCCTATCTGCGCCCGCTCGACGATGCGCGTCGTGCCGGTTTGCGCTTCACCTCTGAGTGTCTGGGCTTCTCGAACATGCCTGACGACAGCACGATAGAGCAGTTCTTACAAAACGGCGAAGCACCCGGACCGCATCCCTCATGGAAGCAACGGATTCCCCGTGATAACGGCACCAGCTGGGATTTTGAAGACGTTCGGGATCACTATATGGCGCAGCTGTATCAGGTCGATCCTGCCAGCTTGCGGTATGCCGATATGCCGCGCTATCTGGCCTTGTCGCGAGTCAGCACAGGCGAAGTCATGGCGCAGACGCTGGCAGAATGGCGACGTGCCGGTTCGACGTGTCATGGCGCTCTGATCTGGTTCCTGCGCGATCTCTGGCCCGGTGCAGGCTGGGGCCTGATTGATGCATTCGGCAAGCCGAAAGCCGCCTACTACTATGTGCGCCGTGCGATGGCAGCACTGACCGTGCTGATCACGGATGAGGGCTTGAATGGTCTTGCGATACACATCGTCAATGATAGCCCTGCACCGGTGCAGGCAGAATTGCAGCTTGATTTATATCGTCATGGCGAAACTCCGATTGCGCATGGCGTGCAGGCCGTCACGATTAACGCACACAGCACCATACAGATACGCGCGGATAGCCTGCTAGAACATTTTTTTGATACGGCTTACGCCTATCGCTTCGGCCCTCCCGGTCACGATGTGGCGATTGCACGGCTGCGCTCCGCTAACGCTGACGCTGACGCTGGCGGTAATGGAATTCCGTATTGCGCGGCGTTTTATTTCCCGACCGGGATCAAGCATCATGGCGAACGTGATCTCGGCTTGCAGGCACAATTTGAACCGGCAGAGCCCACCAGCATTACCGATGATTTTGTCGTGTACCTGACGACGCGCAAACTCGCATTATCAGTTTTTATCGATGTACCGGGCTACCTGCCTGACGATAATTACTTCCATCTTGCACCAGGTGCGATCCGCGAAATCAGATTGACCAGCAGCGCCGCGTCCCCCAGTGGAAAAAAATCTGTGCAAGGCTCGGTCTTTGCACTCAATGCAATCAGTCCGGTCAAGATCAGCAAGCCTGCATCGCCCTCCGAATAATCTGCCGACGATGAATCTATAGTGACTATCGCCATGCCTCCCCCACTCCCGACCAATCCGGACGCTGATACGGCACAGGGCTTTTGGTTTGGCGATGCGGATACGCCTTTATTCGGTTGGTATCATCCGGCGCAAGGAGCCGTACGCAATTCCGGCGTGGTTCTGTGTCCACCTTTCGGCCATGAATATATGGTCTCGTATCGCTCGTATAAACATCTGGCAATGACTTTAGCCAGAGCTGGTTTTCCTGTCTGTTTTTTTGATTACGATGCAAGCGGCGATTCCGCTGACAGCGATACAGCAAGAGTCGCAAGCTGGCGAAAAAATATTAAGCAGGCAGCCGAGCAGTTACGGCGTTTGTCCGGTGTCGCACAAGTCAGTTTATTCGGCATGCGGCTCGGCGCCCTGCTGGCGGCCGCGGTCGCAGATGACTTGTCAGCACCGGCATTGATTTTGTTCGCGCCTGTGGTGTCAGGACGAGCTTATGTCAGAGAACTCATCGTATTACGTGGCATGCATAGCATTCCGCCTTCAGACCATCCACGACAGCAGATCAGCGATGATGAACTGACGGGTTACGCTTTTGATGCCAGAACCCGGGCTGAACTTGGCCAGCTCGATTTGCTAAAAATCGCTGCACCGCAGGCAGCGACAATGATCGTGGCGAGAGATGACATATCGGGACAGGAAGCCAAACTTGCCAATGCCTGGCACCTCGACCACAGAGCGATCCATCTGTCTGACAGTTGCGGTTATGCAGCGATGATGACCGAAGACGCACATGAATCCGTGGTGCCGCATACGGTCTGGAATGACATCAGCGAATGGCTGTGTAGTCAGATTTCCTATAAAAAAATGCGCCCGGAACCGGCCGTCATACGTCGCGGAGATGCGGCACTATCGATTCAGGTATCACTGGCAAAACATTGCCGCCTGCCATATGCAACATCGATACTTGAAGAAGAAATTGTCAGCTTCGCCGGCATGCATGGCATCGTGTGCAGACTGCGGCCAGAACATCCTGCCGACGACATCCCTCAAAGAAAAATTGCCACCAGACCTGCCATTATTTTGACCAATGTGGGCGCGAATCATCGTGTCGGCAACCATCGTCTGTATGTCAAACTCGCGCGCCGTCTGGCAGCGCAGGGCTTTACCGTATTGCGCTTTGATAAGCGCGGTATCGGCTATAGCCTGCCAACACCAGCCGGTCTGGAGAACGATGTCCACAGTCCGTCGGGGATAGACGATATACGCTCAGCAATGAAGTTCCTGGAGGAGTCCTACGACGCGCAACAATTTGTCCTTGGCGGAATTTGCTCAGGTGCTTATCTGTCTTATATGACAGCGGTGCACGATGAGCGCGTCACCGGTCTGGTGCTGATGAATCAACTGACGTTCCACTGGCGTCAAGGCGACGTGATACAAACCAAGAGGGCATCCACGCTGAAGTCCACGCAGTTCTACTGGCGTGCCGCCAGCGCAGGTGATACCTGGCGTCGTATGTTACGCGGCAAGATTGCTCTGCGCCGCATCGTCGGCAATCTCAGCAAACGTCTGAGCAGGCAGGTCATCAGTAGCGTGCGCCACAGTCTGGCGAGGTTTATGAAGACACATGATCTGCTGGGACGTGTCGCGAGAAATTTCAGAACCATGCAAACGCGGGGAGTGGAGTTACTGTTTATCTTTGGTGAAAACGATAGCAGCATCGATCTGATGACTCAGCATCTCGGCGCCAATGCCCATTTGCTGCCGGATCGCGATGGTATCCGTATCGAGGTTATACGCCATGTTGATCATACTTTTACACCGATGTGGTCGCAGGAATATCTGACAGACATGCTGGCCGCACATCTGGCCAAACGCTTTCCGGAGTAGATCGCGTCAACATCGGCCAGGCACCGGAAACATTACCGGAAATAATTCAGCCCTTTTTCTGTAAACCCGGCAGAATAAATTTCCAAACCACAAAAAGCTCAAACACCTCGACTACCATCAGCGCAATAATCGCACCGGCAGATCCCCAGTGCGGAATAGCCCATGAGGTGATTGCCAGCACCAGTGCCAGAGTCACGCTACCGAGGAAAAATAAAGAACGAAACGCCCCGCCGCTGCTCAGCCATGAGGTGCCAACCCAGCGCGCTGCATTGATTGCAAAATAACCGCCCCACAGCATCACCAGCGGATCAAGGCCGCTGTATTTACTGCCGATCACATGCGCTTCCAGCCAAGGCAACATCAACAATAGTACGACCACATACGCCAGGACCACCAGCTCAATACCCGCGATAGAAAACAGGGTGAGTTTACGCAAACCAGCCCAGTTCTGGTCCGCCATCAGACGGCTGGCCTCAGGACGTGCAATGCGTGACCAGGCCGCGACTGCCAGCGGGATAGGCATCAGTAATAAGCGGGAGGCATTCAGGTCGGCAATCGCTGCCACACCGAGCCAGGCACCCGACAGATAGACATAACTGTAATTCGATAACCAGCCGACCAGCACACCAAGTATCGCCCAACGCCCGTGACCGCTGATCGTATCCTGATGTTCGGTAATCGCCTTCTGCATTTCATCCTGCGCCTCATGCTCCTCAGCCAGAGGTGTATGCGTACTCGCCTTCAGTCGTCCGGCACCGATCGCCGAACACAGGATAGAGGCGCCAGCCAGACTCAGAAAAATATTCTCAAGACCGAGGTAATCACCGGCAAACAGTCCTGCCAGGCTAATGACGACCAGGCCGACATACAGCACATCCTGGCGTAGCACCGCGACGATATCGGATTGAATAAAACCCACCGTGCGACCGTATTCACGCAAGCCGTTACCGATCACATACGCGCCGAACGCTAGCGCCAGCAAATTTCCTTTATGGCTGTTATGGGTTGCCGCCGGCACGAACTCGACAATCGCAAACGCCAGCCCGCCCATCAGCAGCGTGCTCCAGATCTGGCGTATCCAGTAGTGACGCAACAAGGCTTTGCGGGTTGCATCATGGACAGCGCTGGCAACCGTGGTCAGCGGCCCGGCGATCCAGGAATCCACCACCAGCCCCGCCAGCAAACCACCCGCATACAACTGACCGTACAAGCCGTAGTCTTCCTTGGTCACCAGTCTGATCAGCAGCATGCCAATCGCAAAGTTCAGCGCGCTCAGCATGCCCTGATCAATGACCGACAAGATGGAAGATGACAGGAATTTTTTGGTGACACTCATGAAGAAACCGGAAGCAAAAAAATAGACAATGGGCAAAACGTCAAAACCTTACCATCATGCCTTATTCATGGTCAAAGTGTTTCATTCCCTTACAAAGCTTAATGACGGGGCTGACATAAAAACCAAGACCTCTTACCACAGAGGCACGGAAACACAGAGAAAAGCTAGAGTAAGCAAGTCCATGAAACATCGACTAAAGGGTTTTCGAAATTCCATGTGAGGCATGCTCAATGTTTGTAGAAATCCTCAGGTCATTAAAATCAAGTTCCACGCCGACATTTGGGGGCGATATTGCTAAAATGCGGTGAAGCTCATTGCAAATCGATGTCCCATTCTGCAATTTATTAAAAATGGGGGAGTATCTGCTTTACATAGCCGATTCCGCACGTAATTACTGCGGAATTAAACAAAAAATAGATATACCCCTAACCAGTATCGTAAATATGACTATTTCAAACGAAAGCGCCCTCGTTCTGTTCAGCGGTGGCCAGGATTCCACTACCTGTCTTGCCTGGGCGTTGTCGCGCTACCAGCGGGTCGAAACCATCGGCTTCGATTACGGCCAGCGTCACGCAATTGAGCTGGAACAGCGCCCTGTACTGCTCAAAAAAATCCGCGGTTTCTCCAGCGACTGGGATAACAAGCTGGGCGAAGATCACATGATCGATCTCTCGCTGATTTCGCAACTCTCGCACACGGCAATGACAGAAGACATCGAAATTGTCATGCAGGAAAACGGTTTGCCGAATACCTTTGTTCCAGGGCGCAATCTGATGTTCATGATGGTAGCCGCGACGCTGGCCTACCGTCGCGGGGCAAATGTGCTGGTCGGCGGCATGTGTGAAACGGATTTTTCCGGCTATCCGGATTGCCGTGACGACACCATGAAAGCGCTGCAAGTTGCCCTCAATCTCGGTATGGCAACCCGCCTGAAACTCGAAACACCTCTGATGTGGATCAATAAAGCCCAGACCTGGCAACTCGCAGAACAACTCGGCGGTGCCAACCTGGTCGATCTGATCCGTGCCGACACCCACACCTGCTACCTCGGTCAGCGCGGCGAGCTGCATCCCTGGGGACATGGCTGCGGCACATGCCCGGCGTGTGCGTTGCGGGCAAACGGCTATAGTGAATATGTTGCGGAGAAAACAGCTTAGCATCTGCTGCTGCTCAACATGAAGTACGCCTGATTTTTTCATTAGCGTAAGCATGGCGTTAGCTACACCAAGTAGTATCCAGCCATTCCATCACCGACAGACTGATCACCATGTTGCTAGCCATCCTGACCGACCTGCATGCAAACCGCGAAGCGGTCGAGGCCTGCATCGCCCATGCAAAGCAACAAAAGGCCAGTCAGTACGCGTTCCTGGGGGACCTGATTGGCTATGGTGCCGACCCCGAATGGGTAATGTCCACGGTCATGACCTACGTACAGCGTGGTGCTTATGCGCTGATGGGCAATCACGACATCGCAATTCTGCAAGACGATCGTCAGGGCATGAATCCGGTGGCACGACAAGTCGTCGAATGGACACGCTCGCAACTCAGCGACGCGCAGATTGCTTTCATCCGCAATCTGCCCTATCGCATCGACCTGCAAGACCTGCTGCTGGTCCATGCCAATGCCTGGGCACCCGATGAATGGGAATACGTTGACGGCGTAATGGAAGCCATGCGCAGCATGCACGCGACGAAGGCGCAGGTGACTTTTTGCGGTCATGTCCACATGCCAACCCTGTACCACATGACGATGACGGGTAAGACCGGCGAATTTCTGCCAACACCGGAACATAGTATCCCGCTGAGCAAGCAACGACGCTGGCTGGTCATCCCCGGTTCGGTCGGACAACCGCGCGATGGCAATCCGGCTGCATGCTACGCCACTTTTGATACGAATACCCAGGAACTGACCTACTTCCGCGTACCTTATGATAACGAAACAGCTGCGAAAAAAATTATCGCGGCAGGTCTCCCGGTCAGCCTCGCCCAGCGTCTGATGACAGGGGATTAAATTGAGCGATTTGAGCCCAACCAGCGCGTCCGGTACCGCATCGTCCAAACAAACCAATCAACACGGCACAACACACAACACGCCCCACCACAGCCTCAAACCGGGCATGGAAGTGAACGGCTACCGGCTAGAAGAAAAGCTGCATACGGGCGGGATGGCCGCATTGTGGCGCATCACCGATCTGCAAAAACGCCATCGTTCCGAAAATAGCGACAGTGGAGAAGGCACCGTCAGTAGTCCGCCATTAATCATGAAAGTGCCGCTGCTGTTTTCTACCGATGATCCGACCGCGATCGTCGCGTTTGAAGTCGAGCAAATGATCATGCCTAAGCTCAAGGGCAAACACGTGCCGCGCTACTACGGCTCCGGCGATTTTGATACCCAGCCGTATATCGTGATGGAACATATCGCAGGCACCTCGCTGCGCAGCCGTTTTGAAGAATCGCCGCTACCGGTAGAAGAAGTCGTCATCACCGGCATCAAAATCGCGCACGCCTTGCAAGACCTGCACCGCCAGCATGTGATTCATCTAGATATCAAACCCAGCAACATCATGTTCCGCGCCGATGGCACGGCAGTGCTGATTGATTATGGCCTGTCACGACATGACAAATTGCCGGATCTGCTAGATGAAGAATTTCGCCTGCCATTAGGCACCGGTCCCTATATATCACCAGAACAAGTGCTAGGTGTCCGCAACGAGCCGCGCAGTGATTTGTTCGCCCTCGGCGTGCTGCTCTATCACCTCGCCACCGGAGAGCGGCCTTACGGTCACCCGACCTCGGTTGCCGGTCTCAAAAAACGCATGTACCGCGATCCGGTTCCGCCGCGCAGCCACAACCCGCTCATCCCGAACTGGCTGCAAGAAATTATCCTGCGCTGCCTGGAAGTCAATCCCGCTGCGCGTTTTGACACCGCAGCCCAGCTCGCTTTTTTACTCCAGCATCCAGATCAGCTCACACTCACCGAACGCGCCGACAAGAGCAATCAGGACGGCTATTTATCGGTACTCAAGCGCCGTTTTCAGGCCGCCGGCGCAGAACCGCTATTGCAGCACAGCGTCTCTGACCAACTCTCACAAGCCCCCATCATTGTCGTCGCCCTCGACCTGAGCAATCCCAATGCGTCCGCTGCACTGAGCGACAACCTGCGCAACATCACCCTGCGCATGCTACAAACCAAACAAGGCGCCCGCCTCGCCTGCGTTACCGTCCGTAAAACCAATCGCATCGGCATGGACGACAGCATCATTCAACAAGGCCAGAACATCCACGTCAAACAACTGGTCGACCTCAAGCACTGGGCCAGACCACTTAACATCAGCCCCGACAAAATCACTTTCCACGTCCTCGAAGCGCACGACCCCGCCGCCGCCATCATCGACTATGCAAACAACAACGACGTCGATCACATCATCATAGGATCAAGAGGCAGCTCGGCATTACGCAGATTTTTAGGAAGCGTCTCGTCGCAGGTAGTCGCGGAGGCGCATTGCACGGTGACTGTGGTGAAGGTGAGTGAGAAGTAGCATCGCATAATGATTGCGCAAGCCATCAAATCAATCAATACGACTCTTCTTCAACAAGGTTATTCTAACTAGAGAAAATATCACAGTTGCTATGATTGAGTTCAATATTGATCTACTTATCGAAGTTGATCTCCATTCTGAGACCATCTGTTCATTACCGCTATATGGATGAATAAGATCGGGACCTTTTATCTCCATTAATACCTCCCCAGTTCCAAATAGATGTTTATAGTGAGCTATTTGAGCAGTCACTAACTTACCTTCTAAATAGCGATATGTACAGCCACCCTCTGGCCCGAGAAAACTAATGCTACAAAATACCTGGTTTTTATCTATAAAACTTTGAGACCGACTTCTCGATGATCCGCCGTTAT
This sequence comes from Undibacterium sp. RuTC16W, assembly GCF_049339445.1. NCBI lineage: Bacteria > Pseudomonadati > Pseudomonadota > Betaproteobacteria > Burkholderiales > Oxalobacteraceae > Undibacterium > Undibacterium sp. RuTC16W. Next base: position 187,891 of record NZ_JBMPPE010000007.1, read on the forward strand.
AAGAATAAACTCCAGTAATCGTTTCGAACGAAGAAATTTCCTCTGGTGTAGGGTATAAACACCAGATAATTACTCCCTGAATTATTGCTGTTAACATAAAGAAGATTGAATATATAAACACTATTCTTACTTTTGGAGTCATCATTAGCACTGATCTTCATCTCATCTGTTTGTATACATTTTTAGTACTCAGCATACTCATTTCTCCACCTGACTAGCAGTCTGCCCGTCAATCACCTGACGCTGCGCCTCTGCGGCTTTTTGCAAGGTTTGTTCTACCTCTTTTGCTTTTTGTAGTTGCTCGCGTTGCGGCTCAGCGATGTTGAATGCTGGTGGTTCTGAAGAAACTTTGGGATCTGTTTTTTTGTTGCAGGCACTGAGCAAAGTCAGGATACAAAGAATGAATATGGTGCGCATGATCGGTTTCCTTCTATAGTCAATTTTTGACACGATTCAAAATAAGGTTGTGCCGGATTTCATGTCGCGATATGCAGCCCATGCCAGCATTGCCCAGGCGAGTAAAAAAGCCAATCCGCCTATGGGGGTGATCGCGCCCAGCCAGCGTACACCGCTCACAGCCAATACATAAAGACTGCCGCTAAAAATCACGATGCCAATGAGCATCGCTGCCGCCGAGCGGGTCAGCCAGAGTGATGGGACGCGCGGCATTAGCAAAGCAATGCCGAACAAACCAAGTGCATGGCTGGTCTGGTAACTGACCGCCGTGTGCCAGATGGCCAGCATTTCGGGAGTCAGGATATTTTTTAAACCATGCGCACCAAATGCACCGGCTGCTACCGCGATCAGCATGTTGATGGCGGCGAGGATGATGAGCTGTCGTTGCGTCATAGTTGGATCGTCGTAGTTATCTGGATGTGGCAGTTTTATCTGATGCCGTCATCATACGCGTTCACTGTCTTATTGGCGTTGTGCCAGTGCATTCAGACGATCGAGTTTTGCGGCATACAGAGCCTGATCGTTACGCGTGGTGCTGTTCTCCATCGCAATCGCCATATGTTTGCGTGCCTGCCGGATATCATCGAGGCGGAAGTAGGCAAGCGCCAGCCAGAACTGAAATTCATGATAATACGGTGCGCGGTCAACCTCTTTGGCAAACCAGTCTCTGGCCTGTGCGTAGTCATTATTTTTCATCGCAGCGATGCCACGATCAAAATAATAAAACGGCGGATAAGGTTGCATGCGTTCTAGCTTGGCGCGCAACATTTTTGCTTCCTCTACACGTCCCTGTGCCTGGATGACCTGCGCCAGATTGGACATGGCAAGCAGATTGTCCGGCTCACGCTCCAGCGCAAAGTTAAATGCCTGCTCTGCCTCTGACCAGTTGTGATGCCGCCAGTAAATCACCCCGAGCATATTGTAAGAAGACAGATAGGCTGGATTCTGCAACAGCGCCTCGCGCGCCCACCAATAAGCATCATTCAGATGTCCTGTACTAAGCAATTCGGCTGCGCGATTATTCATATACATCGCGATGATGGTGCTCTCTTCTATCGGCATGACATGCTGACCGCGGATTTCTTCCGGAGGTAAAAAATCGATGGTCAGTGTCTGATAATAATCATACGATTTAACAGTATCAAAACGCTTTTTACCGAGCACCAGATTCACATGTCCGGCAGAAAAATACAGATTGGCACGACGGCTCCAGCTCTCATCGACGGCCACACTTTGATACTGTATCGACAAACCCATTTCCTTAGCGAACGCAGCGGTCATGATGACTAAAGAAAGGCAGTTACCGGATCGCAGCTTGAAAGTGTCAGACGCATTGCGCGTCATCTCGGCATCGTATTCCAATTTCAGTTGATGCTTGCTGTACAGGGCATCGAACAAACCCTTTTGCGCGCCTTTTGTGCGGAGCTCGCTGGCAATATCAAAGCTCAGGTAATGGCGCATCTCGTCACTGACCGCAAAGATATTGGTCGCATCAACCGGTGTCGCCGGTGGGATGAAATAAGCGTCATGAAAAAATTGTGCAGGTTGCAAGGCCGCTTGTTGCGCGGTGATCTGGTTAGCGCAGCCGGCCATACAGCCAGTGACTAGCGCAAAACATAACAAGATGAACCAGTTTCTCATGATAGTGTCTCCTAAACAGGTCAGGCAGCAACACTAGCTATAAAAACAGGTCGCTGAGGAATATCTGTTGATATGGTTTATTTGATTTTCAGTATCCTCGGCTGCAATGCACCTGTCAAATGTCGTAACATCTTGATTGCGAGAACGATAATGGGCTGGTGCGAACGCAGTGAGTTTTACTGGTGTCAGAATGGCGGTTGCGAAAGACGATAGCGTCAGGAGAATCGCAATTAAAACGCCCTGATCCACACGTGGTTCAGGGCGCCAGGGTAGAACTTAAACCTATGTCAGGTTTACGCCTTAGCAGGTCCGTTGGTAATCAATTTTCTCAATACCGGAATCAGGATAATCAGTACGATGCCGACGGCGACACTGCCCCATCCCAGCATGGAAAAAATATGGTGATAAGTCGGATTGGTAGAGCTGGCCATACCCTCTTTTGCTTCGGGTATCAGCGCGGAGAAGTAACTCGCAAAAATGGATCCTGTTCCGGTCACCAGCATCCAGGTGCCCATCATCACACCCTGATATTGGGTCGGTGCCAGACGCCCGATCATTGCGTAACCGATAGGCGAAATCAAGAGCTCAGCGATACTTTGAAAGACAAAACTAATGAAGATCCATTTAAAGGCGACCATACCGTTTTCAGCAGCGAATGAAATACCGAGAGGCAGCACCAGAAAGCCCAGCCCTATGATGACCAGAGAAGCAGAAAACTGTCTTGGGATATCAATGTTCCAGCCTTTTTTACGCAAGTGATCAAAGAGCATCGCCATCAGCGGGCCGCCAAACATGATCACAAAGGTATTGATGTTCTGTATCCACTGAGGTGCGATTTCAAAACCCCAGACAATGCGATCCACATTATTATCAGCAAATAATTGCAGCCCACTCGGCGCCATCTGATACAGCGTCCAGAACACCAGAGAACCAAGCGCGAGAATCAGATACGCGGCCATATTGCGACGTTCTCTGAGGTCTTTGTGCACATATGTCAGATAGCCCAACACAATGGCAATCGCGACGCTGATCGCGAGTACCAGATAACCGCTGACCTCGGCATGATGCAACATAAACTGCACCAGAGGAACCAGGCCAATCAGGATCAGCAATCCCACTGCCAGACGTTGTTTAAATTCTTTTGGCGGGGCTTCTAATAACGGTGTGTTCAGATCAGAAATTCTTTTCCAGTTCCATGCTGCCAATACGATCGCCATGAAATTACCGATGGTCGCAAAAATAAACAGGCTCTGGTAATCCTGCTTTAACTGATACACGCCAGCCGCAGAGAATCCAATAAAAAATCCGAGATTCATACCGGCATAATTCCACAAAAACGCACTCTCACGCCGGTCATCTTCGGGCTTGAATCTTTGTGTCAGCATCAGGTTAATGCACGTCACGTTCAGGCCGCTACCGGTCAGAAACAAGGCCAGGCCCCAATACAACTGCGCCGAGCTGCCGCCAGAAATACACGCACAGCCAAGTACCTGCAAAACCATCCCGCCGACAAACAAATTACGGTTACTGATAAAGCGGCCACCGAGATAGCCGCCAAATAAATGCAAACCATAATTAAACGCACCAAACACACCCATGATCGCCGTCGCATCCTTCACGCTGAAGCCGAGTTTTTTGGTCGAGTACAACACCAATGTCGAATACAGCACCGCAAAACCCAGAGTCGCAAAAATCTGGATAAAGAACAATGCACCGGCTCCCTCAGGAATCGCCGCTAGTTTTTGTTTGAATGGTGACAAAATGGTCTCCTGGATAAATAATTGATTTTGTTGTGGGCGTTTTTAGTAGGTGACACTCTGCTAAGCAGATTCGCAGAAATAAATCAATATACTATCTACTAGTATTTTTTAAACACATAGAAAAACATTGCGGGTAAAGCCATTTTTTTAAAAATAATGGGGGAGTATATCAATATCTGATTTGCTCCTGCCATTAAGATGGCAAGTGACAATAAATCCAGCCGAAAAAAGAAATAAAAATGGCCGGCTCGCGCCGACCATTTTTTACTGCTGCACCTATGTTTCCATACTGACGGACTTACGCCGCCTTTTGGGCTTGCGGTCTGGCATTGAATTCTGCCAGCAATTGCGCCTCTTTCGCTTTTGCTGCGGCGAAGTGGCGTTCCTTGACGTGACCGTAACCACGGATGTCTTCCGGAATACTCGCAATCGCGACGGCTTTTGCTACATTGTCGGCGTTCAACTGAGTGAGCAACTTACTGACCGTGGCTTTGTAATCGACCGGCAAAGCGCGTTCCATCTTGCGTTCTGCCGTGTAGCCGAAGACATCGAGCGCACTGCCACGCAGGGATTTGAACTTGGCGAGCAGGCCAAAGGCTTTCATCATCCATGGACCGTATTGCTGTTTAATCAGATGTCCCTGGCTGTCGGTCTTGGCGAGCAATGGCGGTGCGAGGTGGAAGTTGATTTTGTAATCGCCTTCAAACATGCCAGCGATTTTTTGCTGGAATTTGCCATCGGTGTACAGACGGGCGACTTCGTATTCATCTTTATACGCCATCAGTTTAAACAGATATTTCGCAACCGCTTCGGTCAGGCGTAATGGTTTGCCGTCGGCGATGGCCGCTTCTGCCGCTTTGACTTTATTGACGAATTCGCTGTATTGCAAGGCATAAGCCGCATCCTGGTACTCAGTCAGGAAAGCGATACGCTTGTTGATGGTGTCATCAATTGTCGGAGCACGTTTTAGCTCGATGACCTGAGCTGGCGTGACCAGTTTTTTCACCGCAGCCAGATCATGTGCCGCGACGCGCCCCCAGTTGAATGCCTGCTTGTTGAAATCAATCGCAACGCCATTGAGTTCGATCGCACGCATCAATGCCGCTTCGCTCAGAGGCACACTGCCTTTTTGCCATGCGAACCCAAGCATGAACATATTCGAGGCGATGTTATCGCCCATCAGAGCCGTTGCCATACGCGTGGCGTCGACCATGTCTACGCGGTCTTCGCCACAGGAATGACGAATCTCGGTTTCGGCACTCTCACCCGGGAAAGTCCAGTCTGGATTTTTGATGAAGGTAGATGTCGGAGAAATGGAAGAATTGACCACTGCTCGGGTACGACCTTCGCCCATCCGCGACAGTGCGTCACGGCTGGCAGTGACGACTTCGTCGCAACCGATAACCAGGTCTGCCATGCCGGTACCGACACGGGTGGAATGCAGATCACCTGCGTTGTCCGCAAGACGCACATGCGACATGACCGCGCCGCCTTTTTGTGCCAGACCCGTGATATCGAGTACGGAGCACGCCTTGCCTTCCAGATGCGCTGCCATCGCCATAATCTGACCAATGGTGATCACACCGGTGCCGCCGATACCGGTTACGAGCACATTCAGAGGTTCTGTCGTTGCCGGCAATACCGGTGCTGGCAAGCTGGCGACGTCGAGTGCGGTACCTTGTTCTACTTTGGCTTTGGCTGGCTTTTTCAGTTTGCCACCTTCGACGGTGACGAAGCTTGGACAGAATCCGTTCACACAAGAAAAATCCTTGTTGCACGAGGATTGATTGATCTGACGCTTACGGCCAAACTCGGTTTCTAAAGGTTCGACGGACAGGCAATTTGATTGCACGGAACAATCGCCGCAACCTTCGCAGACAGCTTCATTGATCACAGCACGTTTGGCCGGATCAGGGAAGCCAGGCTTGCCATCTTTGTCAAATTTTTTCCGGCGGCGACGCTTCTCGGATGCGCAGGTCTGGTCATAAATCATGGCCGACACGCCTTCGATTTCACGCAACTCACGCTGAACGGCATCAAGCTCACTACGGTGACGTACAGTTACGCCGGGCGCCCAGTTGTAGTCTGCCGGATATTTTTCCGGTTCGTCCGTCACCACGATAATTGGTGTGACACCTTCTGCGGCGATCTGACGTGAAATCATGCCAGGATCAAGCGGACCGTCAAACTCTTGTCCGCCGGTCATTGCAACAGCGTCATTGAATAAAATTTTGTAGGTGATATTGACATGCCCTGCAACCGCCGCGCGTATCGCCAGCAAGCCGGAATGGAAGTAGGTGCCGTCACCCAGATTGCTGAACACATGCTTCTCTGTCGTGAACGGTGACTGACCGACCCAGGTCACGCCTTCACCACCCATGTGACTGAAAATCGTGGATTCACGGTTCATCCAGGTCACCATGTAATGGCAACCGATCCCCGCCAGAGCACGACTGCCTTCCGGCAATTTGGTTGATGTATTGTGCGGACAACCAGAGCAAAAATGCGGGATGCGGTCTTTGTTCGGATCAGGTTTGGCAGCGATATTCAGAGCGGCTTCTTTGGCCTCCAGATAAGCGACACGTTCTTTGACGCGCTGCTCAACAGGATGACCGGAAAAATATTTGGTGATACGTGAGGCAATCGCTCGGGCGATCTGCGCCGGGCTTAATTCATACGTCGCTGGCAGCAACCAGTCGCCGTGACCGGCGTGATCGAGATCGCTCCATTCGCCGGTATCGTCAAACTTACCGACTACGCGCGGACGCACATCATCTTGCCAGTTATAGAGTTCTTCTTTGAGTGCATATTCGAGAATCTGACGCTTCTCTTCGACCACCAGAATTTCGTCGAGACCTTTAGCAAATTCGCGTACGCCTTGTGACTCAAGCGGCCAGGTCATACCGATTTTATACAGACGGATACCGATGTCAGCAGCAGTTTGTTCGTCAATACCGAGATCTGCCAGCGCCTGGCGCGTATCGAGGTACGACTTACCTGCTGTGATAATGCCTACCTTGGCGCGGGGACTGTCCCAGATAATCTGATTCAGCTTGTTAGCGCGGGCATAGGCTAAAGCGCCATACCATTTGTAATTGATCATGCGTGCTTCTTGCGCGAGCACAGGATCGGGAGTGCGGATGCTGATGCCATCAGCGGGCATCTGAAAATCACCAGGAATAATCGGCTTGATACGCTCAGGATCGATATCTACAGAGGCACCGGATTCCACGACTTCGGTCACACATTTCATCGAGACCCAGAGACCGGTGTAGCGTGACAACGCGATACCATGCAAGCCGTAATCCAGATATTCCTGTACCGACGATGGGTACAGAACCGGAATGCCGCACGCTTTCAAAATATGTTCGGACTGGTGTGCAGCGGTCGAGGATTTTGCAGCGTGGTCATCACCTGCAATGACCAGTACACCACCATGCTTGGACGTACCTGCCAGGTTCGCATGTTTAAACACGTCACCGCAACGATCTACACCCGGGCCTTTACCGTACCACATCGCAAATACGCCGTCGTATTTAGCGCCCGGGAACAGATTCACCTGCTGCGTACCCCATACCGAGGTAGCGGCCAGATCTTCGTTCACTCCGGGATGGAATTTGACATGCGCTTTTTCCAGATGCTTTTTGGCTTTAGCGGCAGTCAGATCGACGTTGCCCAGTGGTGAGCCACGATAGCCGGAGATAAAACCGGCCGTATTCAATCCGGCTTTTTCATCTGCCTGACGTTGCAGCATCATCAGGCGCAATAAAGCCTGTGTGCCAGTCATGAAAGCGCGTCCGCGCTCCAGGGTAAATTTGTCGTCCAGCGTGATGTCATTGTCGATCAACGTCTGTGACTTGATGGGTGCATTCATGGGGTCTCCGTGCTTTTTAGTGTTGGCGGGGTAACGCCTCTGACAACCTGGTTCACCTTGTGAGTGAATCATATACCTCTTGCGAGCTTGCCACAGTAGCACGGTGTATTGCCGGTCTCAATGGACAGTGCGCAACAAATAGACCAGTACAGTACGGCTGACAGATGTGCAAAGTGTACCGGTCAAAGAACGAAAAAATCTCTTTAGGTGTCATTCTTTATTGCAAGTTATTTTGCAAATTCAACACAATCTAACAACGATCACGACATAAAAATCTGCGAGAATGATTATGAGATGAATTGTTATTCAAAACGCACAGCACAAAGAGACAAAATAAAAAACGACTATCCGAGAGGACAACATGGCCAACTACCAAGAGCTTGTCAGTCGCATCATGCAACCCTGCTCAATCGTCATGAGTAAATTAAGTCTGCGCACCAAGCTGCTCTGTATGGCAGTGACATTTGCGCTACCGATGCTCTTCCTCAGCGTCAATATCACACTCAAATACCAGCAAGATCTTGATATCGCCGCCGAAGAGGCGAACGGCATAGGCTTATCCAGACAGGTCATGAACCTGATCATAGAAACACAAAAACACCGCGGCCTCACGAATCTCAAATTTGCCGGACAAGACGTCGAGCAGCCATTGACCGCTACGCGCAGCAAGCTCAAGGAGCAGCTCAAACGCATCAACGACCTTGTGCTTGCCTCGCCCGGACTAGAGTTAGGCGCACCATGGAAAGCATTGTCTGAACCAATACAACAGATCTCCGATGGCAAACTTGCCGCTACAGCGGCTGATAATCTGAGCCAGCATCATCAACTGGTCGCTGACTGCATACGTTTTCTGCTACTGGAGGCCGAAAAAACCGGACTGGTGCTGGATCCTGAGGCAGCGACCTATTTTTTAATGGACGCGTCAATCCAAAAAATGCCGTCATGGATAGAAAATCTTGCCCAACTACGCGGACTGGGATCAGGCTTTGCAAAAAAGGGAGAACTCGACTTCAATGACAAGGCTATTTTAATTTCAAAGATAGAAGCACTAAAATTTGGCCTGAATACAGTGGTCGATACCAATGCATCTTTAAAACGCGCCAACGAAGAGATTCCTGCCTCACAAAAAGCCGCGATCGAGACCAGTGAAGCCTTTATTGCAACGACTAAAACTAACTTATTGGGAGAAAAAGTCAGCATCGATGGCAATGCTTTTTTTGAGCAAGGTACAACAGCAATCGGCAAACTGCTTGAATTTCAAACTGATGTCTTGAACCGGCTCGACCTCTTGCTACAACAACGCGTGAAAGACTTTGCGTTTAAGAGAAACCTGACCGTATGGGTTATCGTCATCGCATTTTTGTTCACGACTTATCTGATTTATGGTTTCTACCGGGGCTTCGTGCTCGCGCTTAGCGCCGTCTCGCAAGCATCAAAAGCGGTTGCCTCGGGTGATCTGACTGCCCAGATTCACATCTATGGCAAAGACGAGCTGGCACAGACCGGACTGGTGCTGGAAAACATGAATTTCAATTTATCCGGACTGGTCGCCAATGTCCGAAGCAATGCGAGTATGGTCTCGCAACTGGGTAACCAGCTCGCAACCGGCATCGGTGATCTGTCTGTCCGCACAGAGCAACAGGCATCGAGCCTGGAACAGACCTCAGCCAGTGTCGAAGATCTTGCCGAAACCGTGAAAAAAAATGCTGAGAGCGCGAGGTCCGTCGATATTCTCGCCTCGAAGGTCAGACTGATTGCCGAGTCCAGCAGTACTACAATGAGCGCCGCAGTTGACTCCATGCAAGGCATACAAACCAGCGCGTTGAAAATGCAGGAAATCGTCAGCCTGATTGACACGATTGCGTTCCAGACCAACATCCTCGCGCTGAATGCTGCGGTCGAAGCAGCGCGCGCCGGTGAGCAAGGACGCGGCTTTGCGGTTGTCGCCGCAGAAGTACGCAATCTCGCCCAGCGCAGTGCAGGCTCGGCCAAAGAGATTAAATTATTGATTGATGATTCGGTCAATCGCGTCAAAACCGGTGTATCACAAATCAATGAAGTCAATACGACCCTGACGGACATCGTCGATGGCATCCGTAATCTGGCGGGCAATATCAATTCCATCTCTACCGCATCAGAAGAACAAAGTAATGGCCTCGCGCAGATTTCTGAAGCGATACGTCATCTCGACGAAATCACACAGAGCAACGGACAGATGGCAGAGCAAGCCAAAAACTCCTCGATTCTGCTGGAGGAACGCGCTATCGGTTTAGCCAAAGCCGTGTCCTCATTCAAGCTCCGGCAAGGTACGGCGGACGAGGCCTTGATGTTTGTGAACAAGGCAGTCCATTTGTATAAAAGCGCGGGCCGCAATGCGCTGTCCATGATTACAGCGGACAAAGACAAGCAATTTGCCGATCGTGATATGTATGTATTCGCTTTTGATCGCAGCGGGCAGTATCGCGCATTCGCCGGCAACGCCTCAAAGCTGCAAGTCAATCTGCTTGAGGTCACGGGACTCGACGGGCGCAAACTGGTCTCCGATGCATTTGCGATTCCACAAAGTGGCGGCTGGGTCGATTACACCATCCTGAACCCGGCAACACGCAAAGTCGATGCAAAAATGTCGTATATCGTGCCAGTATCCGATGATCTGGTGCTGGGATGCGGCGTGTACAAAATTGTCTGACACGCGCTGACAAAAAACGATCAGCACAATCCTCTGCAAGTCGCTACGCTGAGCGCGCTATAATGTGCTGATGAAACTCAAATTCACCAAAATGCATGGCGCGGGTAACGATTTCGTTGTGATCGATGCCATTAACCAAGCCATCTCATTCACGCCTGCGCAATGGAAACTGCTGGCAGACCGGCGCTTTGGCGTGGGTGCCGACCAGATTCTGGTAGTCGAACAATCGCCGAGTGAAGGCATTGATTTTCGCTATCGCATCTATAACGCGGATGGCGGCGAAGTTGAACAATGCGGTAACGGTTCACGCGCTTTTGTACGCTTTGTCATCGACAAAAAACTCACCGCTAAAACAGCAATCCGCGTCGAAACCATGTCCGGCGTGATTGAGCCACGGCTCGAAGCCGATGGCAGCATCACGGTGAACATGGGTGCACCGGTTCTGGTGCCTGCCGATATCCCGTTTGACGCCGCAGGACTGACCGCCACCACACAGGGACGTGATGCGCTCTGGCCTCTGGAGATCAATGGCAAAACGACTCTATTCTCCACCGTCTCCATGGGCAATCCGCACGCCGTACAAGTCGTCGGCGACACCAGCACCGCTGCGGTCGCCACGGATGGTCCTGTGATTGAACATCACCCGCGCTTTCCGCGTCGGGTCAACGCAGGTTTTATGCAGATCGTCTCACCTCAACACATCCGTCTGCGCGTGTTCGAACGCGGCGCGGGTGAGACGCTGGCCTGTGGCACCGGTGCCTGCGCCGCTGCCGTTGCAGGCATCCGTCGTGGCCTGCTGGAGTCCCCTGTGCGGGTCAGCATGCAAGGCGGCGAGCTGTCGATTGCCTGGCAGGGCGAAGGACAGCCCGTGTATTTAAGCGGTCCGGCTGTCACTGTGTTTGACGGCGAAATCGACATTATCTAATTTACCGACATTGACCAAGAATGAATTCCTCTGACATCGCTGAGTACCTGACCAACCATCCGCATTTTTTTGAAGAACATGCCGAGCTCCTGTCCAGCGTCAAACTGACTAGCCCGTTGATGGGACGAGCGATTTCGCTGCAAGAACGCCAGATGGAAGTGGTGCGCGAAAAATATAAAGTGCTGGAATTACGCATGTCCGATCTGATGCGTCTGGCGCAAGAGAATGATGGAATTACGAATAAATTCCAGAGTTGGACGCGATCGTTGCTGCTGGCACGCAATGACGTCGATCTGCCACATATCCTGACCCAGGGCTTACAGGATATTTTTACTGTTCCCCATGCAACGCTGCGTCTGTGGCAAGTTGCGCCCGACTTTTCCCACACCTGGTTTGCCGAGCTTGTCAGTGAGGATGTGCAACTGTTCGCCAAAGGTCTGGTGACGCCGTATTGCGGTAGCAATCATGATTTTGAAGCGGCTGGCTGGATCGAATCCGATCACAGTATTCAATCGCTGGCGATGCTGCCTTTACGCCTGGCACCTGGCTCCGCTACGTTTGGTTTGCTGGTATTGGGCTCGCCTGATGCGGCCCGTTTTACCAAGGAAATGGCAACCGATTTTCTGGTAAAAATCGCGGACACCAGCAGCGCTGCGCTGAACTGCCTGATCGACTGACGATGTACGTAAATCCAATCTCAATCCACCACACACCATGACAGCTGATGCGCCCCGGACAGAGATTCACGACTATCTGGACGTCCTGCGCACTCAGCGGCAACTCTCGCCACATACGGTAGAGAGCTACCGGCTCGATTTACTCGAATTAAAAAAATTCGCCGGTGAGCTCAGTCTTGCCAGTCTGAGCTATCACCAGATCCGGCGTTTTACCTCGCAGTTACATGCGCAGGAAATCAATCCACGCTCGATTGCACGCAAACTCTCGTGCTGGCGCGGCTACTACCGCTGGCTGGCGGAGCAGATCACTCTGCCAGCGAATCCGGTCGATGGCATTAAACCGCCGAAAAAAAATAAGAGCTTACCCAAAGCCCTGGGCACTGATGATGCCGTGCGTCTGGTATCGCAGCATCGCTCCGATACGGCAAGCCAATGCGCGAACCGGGCGATGTTTGAATTGTTGTACTCCAGCGGATTGCGGGTGTCAGAACTGGTCGCACTCGATATCAGCCAGTCCAGTGAAAAAACACATGTCAGCCTGGGCTGGGTCGATCTCGAACAGGCGGAGGTGCATGTCACCGGCAAAGGCAATAAACAGCGCATCGTCCCGGTCGGCCGCCATGCCATAGATGCACTGCTCGCCTGGATTGGCGTGCGTCCGACCTTGCTGAAAGCCGATCCCCATCCCTTATTTTTAAGCGAGCGCGGCAACCGTATCTCGCAACGTCTTGTGCAACTGCGGATCAAGGCGCATGCACAGTCGCTGGGCATTCCGGCCGACGTGACGCCGCACGTCATGCGCCACTCATTTGCCAGCCATGTATTGCAATCCTCAGGCGACCTGCGTGCGGTTCAGGAAATGCTGGGGCATAGCTCGATTGCCGCGACCCAGATCTATACCTCGCTCGACTTTCAGCATCTGTCCAAAGTCTATGATCAGGCGCATCCCAGAGCGAAGAAATAATATACTCCCCCTTATTTTATTAAAAATAGGCCTGATCCCGCCCTTAGATAGGGTGCATTAAAATATACTAGGGATGAGTATATTGAATCATCATCAAACATCATTCATGCATGCCAATGCTGCCGCCATGCGTCGAGACACTGGTAGAGCCAATCGCGCACGATACGATAACGAGACGGATCATGCTCAAGTTCTTCGCTGCTTTCGCATGATGTGGCGGCAGACAAACGCGGCAAAGGCGACTCATCGCCAAAGAAATTATTCAACTCTACAACCGATGCCGCATTCCATTCAGGATGAAATTGCACAGCAATACGCCGCTCGCCATGGGTCACATATTGCTGAGAACAAGCCGGACTGCTGGCGTGGAGTACAGCACCCGGCGGCAAACTGAAACTATCTTCATGCCACTGCAATACCGCCATCTCACTACCATGCGTAAATTGCACCTGGCTCCAGCCGCCTTCTTTTTCAATAGCCGGAGCAAGCTCTGCCCCGAGGCAGCTTGCAAGTAATTGCGCTCCCATACAAATTGCGAACACCGGCGCGTCTAGCTCCAGGATCTGCTGCAGCCACATCCGCTCAGTTTGTAACCACAATGGAGGGCGGTACACGGCATAAGGGCCACCCAGAATAACCACGGGATCCGCACACACTATCGGCAACTCTCCCAGATCGGCGCGCACTATGTTGAGGTGCACGCCTCGCGACGCTGCCCACAAAGCAATCTCACCCGGCCCTTCGGCAGAATGATGCTGAATCACATTGAGCGATAGTTTGAGCGGCTTAAGAGGTTGGTCTGGCATAAATGAGTATTCGTTGGACATGCAATCTGCCTCTCAAAACACAGCCTCAGAAGATGCAGAATATGAACTAATGCAGAGAGTATATTAATGCATCAGTGCTTTTCTCCGCCTCTGTTGCGCCTCTGTGCCTTCGTGCCTCTGTGGTGAGAGGTTTTGTTTTTGCGCAGGTTTATAACGGTATTACAGATTGATAAAAAGGTCCAAGCGCTCACTCAGGCAGAGTAAATAAGCACCAGGTTTCTTTGCATCACAATAAAGGCATTTTGCAACTGAATTGCATTTTCAGGCATAATAGCGCAAAGTACCACACAGAATACATCCTCACTACCGCCGTTTTGCTCTCACCGATTTTCATCATGACAGCCGCCATTCGCAAAAAATCACCCACACTTTCTCAGACCGCAAACGAGGTGAGAGCGCTAGCCGAACACATGCTGCAACAAGCGACGATCCGGGTAACAGAAGCACGTACCAGCGTCCTGACGACCCTGCTCAATACCAGCCGCGCCTTATCGCATCAGGAGATACAAGATACCCTGCCGGAGATGGACAGAGTGACGCTATACCGTGCACTTGACTGTCTGACCGATGCCGGTCTGGCACACAAGATTGCCGGCGATGACAGAATTTTTCGCTACAACACAGGAAGCGACGATCAGGCCCATATCGCAACGAGCGGCATACAGCATCAGCATGGCCATTTCAAATGCACGCGCTGCGCCAAAGTGTTTTGCCTTGATGAAGAACAGCATTGTACGAACCAGTCACATCATCACCCGTCTCTTCAGGATCAGTTACAGGCGACCCTGCAAGCGACGCTGGGTAAGGGTTTTCAGAATCACGACATAGAACTGACCATCAAAGGCTGGTGCGCCGAATGCGCCAGATAAAACGACAAAACGCACAAAGTACAGAAAGATAGTTATGGCATTAATTCCCACCACGATACTGACCGGCTTCTTAGGTTCGGGTAAAACCACGTTGCTGAACCGGATTCTACAAGAAGATCACGGTCACAAAATCGCCGTGATTGAAAATGAATTCGGCGAAGAGAATATCGACAACGATATTCTGGTACAAGACCGCAATGAGCAAATTATCGAAATGAACAATGGCTGCATCTGCTGCACAGTTCGCGGCGACCTGATTGTGGCTCTGAGCAATCTGATACAGCAAAAGAATGACGGCAAGATCGACTTTGAGCGCGTCGTGATTGAGACGACCGGTCTTGCCAATCCGGGACCGGTTGCGCAAACCTTCTTCGTCGATGAAGAAGTCGGCAGTTATTACATGCTGGATGCCGTTGTCACCATGGTCGATGCGCGCCACGCCATGCAACAACTCGACGAGCATGAAGAAGCGCAACGCCAGGTCGGTTTTGCCGACAAAATTCTGCTATCTAAAACTGACCTGGTGGATGTGGAACAAGTCCGCAGCTTGCGACAACGCCTGAGCCGTATGAACCCGCGTGCCACCATCAGCATTGCCGATTTTGGCAAAGTCGCGATCAGCGAAGTGCTGGATCTGAAAGGCTTCAACCTGAATGCCAAACTCGAACTGGATCCGGATTTTTTACTGGCAGAAGCGGCCCATGAACATACTGAGGAGCACATTGACGAGCATCATGTGCATGACGAACATTGCGGGCATGCTCATGACGAGCACCATCATGACCATCATCACGCTCATCATTCCGATGATATCGCCGCCTTTGTGTTTAAAAGCACACAAGCATTTAATACCGCAAAACTCGATGAGTTTCTAGGGGGGCTGGTCAATGTATTCGGCCCGCGCATGTTGCGCTACAAAGGCGTGCTGCTGATGGATGGCGCGGATCGCAAGGTCATTTTTCAAGGCGTGCATCAAATTATGGGCACGGACGTCGGCATGAAATGGGGTGACGACGAGTTGCGCGAGAGCAAGATGGTGTTTATTGGCAAAAATTTACCTAAAGAAGTATTTATTGATGGTTTAAAACTATGTTTGGTATAAACTAGCGGGCTACTGAATCGGGGCAACAGCTTTTGCTGTCCTTGCAATGTAAATGGCAAACTTCATCAGGATGTCATTTACTTTGTCAGTAAGGGGAGGATAATGGCTAGCCAAATGCAGATTCAATGCAATTTAGCTATTACTTGTATGTTAATCCGTCGTATCGAAAGTCAGCGAAGTGGCAACTAAATCACCTAAATCGACTGCAACAGTCAATGCGCCCGCAGCTCTGCTCACCGAAGAAGAAATTCTTAAGATGGGCGAGAAGGACTACATGAATGCTGCACAACTGGCATTTTTTAAAGCCCGTTTGCAACAGCTAGAGAAGGATTTGCTTAAAAACGCCGACGAAACTACCGAACATCTACGCGAAACCGTGCTGGTTCCGGATCCGGCTGACCGCGCCACCATCGAAGAAGAGCATGCGCTGGAATTGCGTACCCGCGATCGTGAACGTAAATTGTTGAAAAAAGTTCAGCAATCCATCGCCAGCATCGACGAAGGCGACTACGGCTGGTGTGAAGAAACGGGCGAGCCTATCGGCGTTCCACGTTTGTTAGCGCGACCAACAGCGACCCTGTCTCTGGAAGCACAGCAAAGACGCGAAATGAAGCAAAAACTATACGGCGATTAATTCTCGCCGTAAGGTAAGTCAACAGCGTGCATTATCCATGCACGCTTTTTTTGGCAAGATGTATGCAACCCAGTTGCAATCAATAAGCACTTAGTTCGCGATTGAGGACGTTTAAGCAAAAGAATGTCAGTTTTTTGCCACACTACCGGATGCAGCAATCGCCGCAATCCATGTGCTAGTTTTTTAGCCAAACAAGCCTTCGTCAGATCATTCTCTTGTAAAAGATAGGATGCGAACTTAAATGATGCAAACTTGTCATAAAACAAGCTACAAATAAATACCCTCATGGCGACATGAAAAGACAGCAAACGATACGCAATATCACAGCAATATATCTGAACACTTTTTTGTAAAAATCACGAAATCTGTATGCGATTTTTCTCTCTATCTCGTCCACATCACACGGCCCGCTTGCTGTTGTGGATACTGCTGCCCGCATTATTGCTGGCGCAGTGGATAGGACAAAGTCACAAAATCGCCCATGCCGGCTGGAGCAATGGCAAGCCCGCCTACAATGTGCTTGTCAGTCAGGCTCAGAACCCGTCTGCAGTCACACTTTTAGAAGCGTTCAGCCAGCCATTTGGCGACGATAAACAAGTACACTCCTGCGCGTTCCTTGATGCACTGACAGCCGCAGACTGTCTCCATGCAGTAACGCCACCATTACCGGATTTAGCCGGCACCTCCATTCCTGCCGATCTGCCCGCCGAACAAAGCTGGCAAGCACCTTTGCAACTGCACTTTTCCTCCCGCGCACCACCAGCTTCCCTTTCCTGATCGGGCGATCTGCCCACTGCAATGTCACGAGCCATCGTTTCGATGACGCTTGTTTTTTTCCATTTTTCAGGAAGTATTATGTCTTTCCAACGTTCCCTTATCGCAAGCGCCGTGCTGTCTGCACTGGCCTCATTGAGTTCTGCCGCATTCGCCGATAGCACGATCAATACCGTCACTGTTTCATCTAATCCACTAGGCAATGATGAGAATATGCAAATCCTGACGCCCGCCAAAATTCTCTCTGGCCCTGAGTTACGCGCCAAACTTGGTACCTCCCTGGGCGACACATTAGGTGGCGAACTGGGTGTCGCTGCCTCAGGTTTTGGTGCCGGGGCATCACGTCCGATTATTCGTGGACTAGAAGGTCCGCGTGTGAAAATTTTGCAAAACGGGATGGGTGTCGCCGACGTCTCCAGCCTTTCTAATGACCATGCCGTTGCCAGCGAAAGTGCAACCGCACAGCAAATCGAAATTTTGCGCGGCCCTGCAGCGCTGTTGTATGGCAGCGGCGCAATCGGTGGTTTGGTCAATGTAGTTGATGAGCGGATTCCCACCGTGCTCAGCAAGCAAATCAGCGGCGAAGCTGAACTGCGTTACGGCAGCGTGAATCAGGAAAAAAATGCCTCATTCTCACTCCTCGGTTCCAGTGGCGATGTGGCATTCCATCTCGATGGCAATACGCGCGATACCGGCGACTACCGCATCCCCGGACAAACTGAAACTGGCAACCCTAGTTCTGCAAGCGGCAAATTACCGACCAGCTACACACATGAAACAAGTTTCGGGATCGGCGCGGCGCTGATCAAGGATTGGGGCCATGTTGGCGCTGCAGTACAAACAATGAGCGATCGCTACGGTATTCCTACCGCTGAAAAATCCTTCATCGACCTGAAGCAAAATCGCCTTGATATCGATGGCATGATCAAATCACCTTTGTCCGGTTTTGATTCGCTGCATTTCAAGCTTGCCGATACGGATTACAAACATACCGAGAAGATGGAAAATGGCACGCCCATTACCGATTTCACGAATAAGTCCCTGGAAACCCGCATCAGCCTTGCGCACAAGAACTGGGACGGATGGGAGGGTAGCTGGGGCATGCAAACAGAGAACATCCGCTTCTCCGCCTTATCTGCCAGCACAGGTCGCTCCGATACTGTGCCGACAACCAAGTCCACATCCTTCGCCTTATTCGCCGTTGAGCAAAAAGCGTTTGGTGATGTGATGGCCAGTGCTGGTGCGCGTATCGAAAACGTCAAACGCGATCCCGAAGCACAGTTCCAGCTACCAAGCCGCAGCTTCAATATCGGCTCTGCATCGGTCGGCGGTTTATGGCAATTCGCACCAGGCTATGGCATCGGCGCGACGCTATCGATGGCACAACGCGCACCATCGACCGAAGAACTGTATTCGAACGGTCCGCATGAATCGACGTCGACCTACGACATCGGCAGCAATACATTGAAAAAAGAAAGCTCGCGCAATCTGGAATTGACCGCACAAAAAACAACCGGGCTGATCCGCTGGAAAATCAATACCTTCCTGAACAAAGTCAGCAACTATGTGTATGGTCATAGCGATGGCACCAAAGTAGATGAAGCTGGCATCCCTGATGCCGATGCAGAATTCACCCGTCGCTATTGGTCCCAAGCGAGCGCGACTATACGCGGCGGCGAGGCTGAAGTGAGCTACAACCAGCATGGCGAAGGTTTATCAGTACGCGCGTTCGCCGACACATCCCGTGGCACGCTCGACGATGCAGGCAATCTGCCACTGCAACCGGCAACACGTTTGGGCATCGATCTCGCTTATAAAATGGGTGCGTGGAATGGTGGCCTGAATATATTGCGTGCACAAAGTCAGGACCGGCTCGCGAGTTTTGAGGATTATGTGACGCCGGGTTATACCAAGCTTGATGCCAGCCTAACCTACACGCATGCCTACAATAACAGCCAGCTCACTTGGTTCTTATTGGCGAAAAATCTCTTGAATCAAGATATCCGTCTTGCGACATCGGTATTAAAAGAAACCGTACCTCAGCCGGGTCGCGGTGTCGTCGCCGGAGTCAGAGTGATGTTTTAAATGCAGGCCTTGCCAGGTAAGTAAATTACAAATCAACAGAACACCAGCAACACAAAACGGTCAAAAAAAGAGGGCGGACTAAGCCCTCTTTTTTTATTATCCGACAAATTTCACAGAGCATACGCAGGCTCAAATACAAAATTATTCTTGTCTGTTACAATTTTTGTAGAATTTTTTACATTTTCATTAGAGCAAAGCCGCAGCACGGCCAACAAAAGTTACATGTTTCAGACTATACTTTAGCTTCGCCAAATTGGTTGCGTATCCATGACCAAGATTATTTTGTAATCCAAAGAAGCACATAATAGTTTCAACTATTTATATTCAGGAATAACGTGGGGATTTTTTCGCTTTTCGGCAAGAAGAATGGTCAGCAGGAGAATGACTCCTCGCAGAAAACTTCTGCTAAAAAAACACGTTCAAAAAGCGGCAATACCGATATCGCGGTGCCTGCTGAGGACGAATTAGCGTCTCAATCCATCATGGCGCAACGCCATGTTGCACGCGCAACTGCCCGTAAAATTGATGCGATCGAATTTGAGATGTCGCGCGATATGGGCAAAACAAAGAGCCCGATTCCTGCTAAATCTGCGTCTGATGCTGTGAGTAAAAAAGCAGCAAAAAATGCCGATGCTTCCGCAGAACACATTACCGATTTTCAAAGCACTCTCCCACTGGAAGTACCGGCCACTGATTATCTGCTAAGTCAGCATACGGATGTGATGACGCCGGAACTAGCCGAGAGCGAGTCAATACCATTACTGGAAGAAGCAGGAATCCTGTTCGCCAGTGGTCAGAAAGAGGTCGCCGCACAAATGTTGCGATCGGCGATACATAATAATAGTCTCGGTCACGTTGAACAGATTGGCTGGTATATGCTGTTCGACCTATATCAGATCACCGGTAATCAGCAGCAGTTTGACAGTCTGTCGCTTGACTACGCGAGTAAATTCGAAACATCGCCGCCAATCTGGCATGGCCCCGATGAAGCGGAAGCAGATACAGAAAACGAGGCAGACCAAACCACGGCCAATCTGTCTTTCCCAGCAAGCCTGGATGCGAATATCGTTAAGGTATTAGCCCGCTTGCAACAGATGAGCCTGAAAAGTCAAAGCCTGAAACTCGACTTTACCCGCGTAAAAGAAGTAGCTCCAGTCGGCTGCGGCCTGCTGTTACGGGCGATCAAGAATCTGAAAAAGACCAAGCATGATCTGATGCTGGTGGCGGCGCAAGATCTGGCGGATAACATCCGTGCGATCTTGCAAGTAGGCCGTCGTGACGAAACTGAAGCTCCATGGCTGCTGCTATTGGAAATCCTGCAATTGCTCCACTTCGAACAAGCGTTTGAAGAAGTCAGTATGGATTACTGTATTACGTTTGAAGTGTCTCCTCCTTCATTTGAAGCACCGATCAATAAAGTCACCACCTCCCTGCCAGATATCCGGATCGAAACACTTCAGCCTTCAAACCGTTTCATGATGCCTGTTGTCATCGACGGCAAAACTGACATCCTGATCAATCGTATCGCCGAACACGCCAAAATTTTCCACAACCCCCTGATTCTCGACTGCTCTAAACTTGAACGGGTCGAATTCGGTGCATCTGCCCAGCTGCTGAACGGTTTGGTACCGATCTCGTCAGCACGCGACACGCATATCCAGTTTGTCGAAGTTAATTACCTCGTCATGGCGCTGTTCAATGCAATGGGCCTGAAAAACGTTGCCACTATTTTTCCGCGCAAACGTTAATTTCCACACGGCACCCCGCTTCTGTCCTATCTTGTAATTTTGGGGATGCACCCCATTTTTCAGTACAGGCTAAGATCAATATGTCGCTCAACTGCGTTTTGCAGATCAAACGACATTGAAAATTGATACGAAATTAACGACATCGCAAAAACCGAATACTGACTGAGGCGCAGAATGCTTGTTTTTATTCTTTGCATTTAGGCCCCCTGGAAGACAGATGCCGCTGCAATTTACGCCAATATAGCAAGTAACATCATCATTGAGGATCACATGGAACAATTCCACGGAACGACTATTTTGTCGGTACGACGCGGTAATCTGGTCGCACTAGGCGGCGACGGCCAGGTCACTTTAGGCAACATCGTCATGAAGGGTACTGCGCGCAAAGTACGCAAGCTGTATCACAACAAAGTATTGGCAGGATTTGCCGGCGGAACGGCTGACGCCTTCACACTGATTGAACGTTTCGAAGCGAAACTGGAAAAGCATCAGGGGCATCTGATGCGCGCATCCGTTGAGCTCGCCAAGGACTGGCGCACCGACCGCATGCTGCGTCGCCTAGAGGCTATGCTGCTGGTAGCGGACAGAGAAACTACTCTAGTCATTACCGGCAATGGCGATGTATTAGAGCCTACTGACGGCATCGGCGCGATTGGTTCGGGCGGCACCTTTGCTCAGTCTGCGGCCAAAGCCTTGCAAGAAAATACTGACTTATCGCCCATTGAGATTGTCAAAAAATCGCTCACCATTGCAGGCGAATTGTGCATTTATACCAATTTGTCACATACGATAGAAACCTTAGAATAAACACGGATCAGCTCTATGAACATGACTCCCCAAGAAATCGTTTCTGAACTCGACAAACATGTGGTCGGACAGGGCCGTGCCAAACGCGCTGTCGCCATTGCACTGCGTAACCGCTGGCGCAGACAGCAAGTACCAGAGCCGCTTCGTCACGAAATTACGCCAAAAAACATTCTGATGATAGGCCCTACAGGTGTCGGCAAAACCGAAATCGCCCGCCGGCTGGCAAAACTTGCCGATGCACCCTTCATCAAAATTGAAGCGACTAAATTTACAGAAGTTGGGTACGTCGGTCGCGACGTCGATACGATTATTCGCGACTTAGTGGATATCGGCATTAAACAAACCCGCGAGGCAGCAACTCGCAAGGTGCGCGCCCGCGCTGAAGATGCCGCAGAAGACAGAATCCTCGATATCCTGTTGCCGCCATCACGTGATTTTGGCTTTGCCCCAAATACCGGTAACGCCGCCAATACTGGCGATACCGACTCCGCAAGTACGGACAAAGCCGTCGACAATCCAACCCGTCAAACCTTTCGCAAACGTCTGCGTGAAGGCGCCTTAGACGACAAGGAAATCGATATCGACCTCACTGAGCCAGCACCGCAAATGGAGATCATGGCGCCGCCTGGCATGGAGGAGATGACTGAACAGATCAAATCCATGTTTTCCGGAGTAGGTAGCGGACGCAAAAAGTCCCGCAAGCTAAAAATCAAAGAAGCGCTGAAACTCTTGATCGAAGAAGAGGCTGGCAAGCTGGTCAACGAAGACGAACTAAAGCAACAGGCGATCCAGAATGTCGAGCAAAACGGGATTGTGTTCCTTGACGAAATCGACAAAATCGCATCGCGCTCAGAAACTGGGGGCGCTGAAGTATCGCGTGCCGGCGTACAGCGCGACCTGCTTCCGCTAGTCGAAGGAACCACCGTCAATACCAAGTACGGGATGATCAAAACCGATCATATTCTGTT
This sequence comes from Undibacterium sp. RuTC16W, assembly GCF_049339445.1. Classification (NCBI taxonomy): domain Bacteria; kingdom Pseudomonadati; phylum Pseudomonadota; class Betaproteobacteria; order Burkholderiales; family Oxalobacteraceae; genus Undibacterium; species Undibacterium sp. RuTC16W. Next base: position 210,691 of record NZ_JBMPPE010000007.1, read on the forward strand.
CATTGCCTCTGGTGCCTTTCATCTGGCAAAACCGTCCGATCTGATCCCGGAATTGCAAGGTCGCTTCCCGATACGCGTCGAGCTGGAATCTCTCTCGATTGCTGATTTCGAACGCATCCTGACCAGCACCGATGCTTGCCTGACACGTCAATATCAAGCATTACTGGCAACCGAAGGCGTCACCGTAGAATTCAGTGATGAAGGGGTGCAAAGGCTCGCGGGAATTGCTTTTTCCGTCAATGAAACAACCGAAAATATCGGTGCACGCCGGCTCTACACCGTGATGGAAAAGCTGCTGGAAGAAATCTCTTTCGACGCCCATCAAAACTCGGGCAGTACCGTTGTGATTGATGCCGCCTATGTGGAAAGTAAGCTCGCCGCCTTATCGGTCGACGAGGACTTATCCCGCTATGTTTTATAAGCTATGTTTTATCAACTTTGTAGCCGCTAACAAACAACAAAACATAGCACTGAAAAATGATCGGAAAGGAAAGCAGTAATGGCTAATAAAACTTCAGGAACCCGCCAGAAACTGACTTTCCGCCTCGATCCGTCACAGACTAAACCACGTAATCCGATAGCTGTCGCTGCCAAACAAAGAAGTGCAGGCAGTCACCAGAAATCGCCCTCCGCTCTGCGACAAGCGCAAAAACTCATCGTCAAAAAATTGCCTGTCGATGGCGAACAAGATTGATTTAGCCGAAAAATCAGTTACAGTAAGAATGTCGGAATGAGTAAGCAAAACAGTCAAGGTTAGTCATTTACCCGGCCTTATCCGAAATGCAGTCCAGCCATGTCCTAGGTAGTCCCCTCTCCAGCATCACTTTCGCAGAGAACATCAGGTGCAATCATGTCAGGAAGCAGGCGCAGAAAACAACAAGTACAACACCATATGTTCTTACGCCGTAAGGATATTTTTGACGCGTTTTATGGTGGACCTGGGAACACTTTATCTGTCCACGTTGGGCTTGAAAAAGACTCGCGAATTAATGAGACGGCAGCATGTGCCTGAGACCGTCATCATCCGGGTGTTAAGCTTTCCGGGTTTTCGCCGAACCTATGCCCGCACCTGATTTATTTGGCGACTTTATTGTGGCTACCGCCTAACTTGTCTACCGGAGCTCTTGCTTAGCATCGCGTGCCAGTAAGCGCGCAATCATTTGCTGTGCGGGGACATCATCGAATAACACCCCTGCTACGGCATTCGTAATCGGCATTTCAATCTGCAAACTTTCTGCCAGATTTTTGACGGCTCTGGCACAACGCACACCCTCTGCGACATGCCCCAACTCTTGCACAATCACCTCCAGTGACTTGCCCTGAGCTAATGCCAGTCCGACTTTACGATTGCGGGAAAGATCGCCGGTGCAGGTCAATATCAAGTCCCCGACGCCGGTCAATCCCATCAACGTTTCGACATGCCCACCCAGCGCAGCGCCGAGCCGGCTGATTTCAGCCAAGCCACGTGTCATTAAAGCAGCACGGGCATTTAAACCCAGACCTAGGCCATCGGCAATACCGGTGGCAATTGCTAAAATATTTTTAACTGCCCCGCCGACTTCAACGCCGACCACATCATCACTGGAATACACGCGAATCGCGTTGCCATGCACCGCATTCACGACATGCTGACATAGCTCTGCGGAACTGGACGCAATCGTCAGTGCACACGGCAAACCTCTGGCAACTTCCTGAGCGAATGATGGACCGGACAATGCCCCTGCGAGCACGACATCGCCCAGCACCTGACGCACAACCTGATGCGGTAATAATTGCGAACCTTCTTCAAATCCCTTGCATAACCAGACCACATGCTTAGGATGATATGGTAGGCATTGTTGCAAGAGAGGACGTAAGCCCGCAACCGAAGTCGCAATAATCAACAGGCCATCGTCCGTGCTGACATGCCTCATTGTTTCTTGAAAATCATCACTTGCTTGCAATTGAGGCGGGAACGGGAAACCGGCAAGATAAGTCTTGTTCTCACGCCCGGCCTGCATTGCTTGCATGACATCAGCGTTACGCCCCCACAACTGCACCTGATGTCTGGCAGCTAAAGAAATCGCCAGGGCAGTACCCCAGGCTCCAGCACCAAGTACGCTGATGTTCATAGTCTGACCTTCACAAGAAGTTGTTTCATAAATATTCATGCTTAAACCGATGGTATACCAGCAATGGCGGGTAGCATGCTTTTTTCAATTATATGCATATACTCCACTTAGTATATTTTCAGGCACACGTTTTATATGCGGATACAGGTATATTTTCTAAAAAATGAGGGGAGTATATAAAAAAAGGACAGCTTCCTGTCCTTGTTTATGCCTACATTTTACTCTGCGCAACACTTGCGCAGTCTGCTTTACGTGCTTCTGATTTATACGCCCCAGACTTCTGCCACTTTGACATAACCGATCTGGCCATCGCGATGTTTGACCTTGACCCAGCCAGCATTGGCGGGCTCTGCCATTTCCAGCAACACATTCTTGTCCGCACTAAAAATCAATGCAGAAGATTCGTCGGCAGCAGCACGGACTTTGGCATTCGCTACACGCACAACCACATTACGACGGGCGACCAGTTCTTTGGACTCGACCCAACTGAGATCACCACCCATATCGCGCACCTTGCTCCAGGTGCCATAGCTCAAGATTACCTCGACCGGCATACCACGTGGTGCGACATAAACCTTGCTGCCTTTGGCAGACGGCGCGTCATAGAAGATGACCGGTGAAGGGCCAATCGACTTGAAATCGAGCGCCAGAGCGGCACCTGACACCGATGCCAGAGCAAGCACTACAGATAAGACCAGAGAACGACGCATAGTAGTTTCCACTTAATTCCCTGCCAGCACACTGGCTGGCAGGTCTATCGTCAAGAATTACAATTAGTGAGTGGTTGCTGGCGTTTCAGTACCGGCATCTGCTGCGAGTTTGGCTTGTTGCTCAGCCAAAGATTGCAGACGTTGCTGGTAGAAAGCTTCAAAATTGATTTCTGACAAATGCACTGGCGGGAAACCGGCGCGGGAAATCACATCAGCGATGTTGGAACGCAGGTATGGGTAGATGATATTCGGGCAACCGATGCCGAGCAATGGATCGAGTTGATCCGCAGGGATATTGCGCGCTTCAAAAATACCAGCTTGCTTGCCTTCAACCAGGAAAGCGACTTTGTCTTTGATTTTTGCAGTCACTGTCACGGTCACGGTGGACTCAACAATGCCTTCAGCGAGCGGCTCAGCAGTCACATCCAGTGCAACTTCGATCGTCGGTGCTTCTTGTTCCAGAAAAATCGCTGGAGAGTTTGGCTGTTCAAGCGACAAATCTTTCAGATAAACGCGTTGAATTTGAAATACGGGCTGCAGATTTTCGTCAGACATGTGAGACTTTCTAAAAATTCTAAAAGATTAATAATGAACAGCGAGATGGCAAGATGTGGCTGTTTTCAGCCATTTCAAGATCACGGCGCGTTATTCTATCAAGTCAAAGACAAAATCAGCAAAAATCCTCAAATTAGTGGGATTTTTGCTGATTTTATTTGATTTCCAGCAAGTAAACCGGTTGCGAGATCCGCAGTTAAGCTGGATTCAGCAGTGCATCAAGTTTGCCAGCCCTGTCTAATGCAGACAAATCGTCAAAACCACCAACATGCGTTTCGCCGATATAAATTTGCGGTACGGTACGACGACCGGTCTTTTGCATCATATTGTCACGAATCACCGGATCCAGATCGACGCGAACTTTTTCAATCTCTTCGACACCCTTGGATTTCAACAGGCGTTCTGCCATGGTGCAATAGGGACAAACTGCGGTGCTATACATTAGGACATGCGCTGTCATGTTGTTCTCCTGCGCTAAATAACTGGATGACTGGATTATTTTACTGTCGGCAAACCTTGCGACTTCCAGGCCGCAACGCCACCCTCAAGACTGACTACCTGCTCAAAGCCTGCTTTATTCAGCACACCTGCAGCAGTCGCAGAGCGGATACCGCGCTCACAGACGGTGATAATAGTAGCGCTTTTTGATTTTTCCAGCTCTTTCAAGCGATTTGGCAATTCAGCGAGCGGGATATTTTTCGCGTTTTGTAAATGACCTGTCGCAAACTCAGTCGCCTCCCGTACGTCAAGAACGACGGTCTTGCCTTGATTGATCAATTGGGTTGCCTGCAATTGTGTGACCTTGGCGCCACGTCTTTGCAGTACGGGAAAAAGCAATGCGCCGCCAGAAACCAGGGCGAGGCCAATAATCCAGATGTTATCAATAAAGAATTTCACAGTATTCCAATGGTGAGTTAATTGTTATAAACGGTAATAAGTAGCAGTAAAGTCTCTGTAACGAACGCCGCCATTATAAAATAGATGCTGCAACAGCGACTGACTCCCTCAAATTCACAACAATTTCACGTAAATCATGTACAAAATCGTTTTGATGCGCCACGGCGAATCCACCTGGAATCTTGATAACCGCTTTACTGGCTGGACCGATGTTGATCTGACGGAGAAAGGCGTAGCCGAAGCACGTCAGGCCGGACAGGTTCTGAAAGAAGCTGGTTTCACTTTTGATCTGGCATTTACCTCCGTATTGAAACGCGCCATCCGCACGCTCTGGGGCACCCTGGATGAAATGGATTTGATGTGGCTGCCGGTGGTGCATGACTGGCGCCTCAATGAACGTCATTACGGTGCCCTGCAAGGCTTGAACAAAGCAGAAACCGCCGCCCAGTATGGGGATGAGCAGGTGTTGGTATGGCGTCGCAGCTACGATACGCCACCGAACGCATTAACAGAAAACGATCCACGCGCTTCATTCAACGACCCGCGTTATGCTGGTTTATCCCGCGCGCAAATTCCACTCACAGAATGCCTGAAAGACACCGTAGAACGCGTCATGCCAGCGTGGGAAGATACGATTGCACCAGCGATCCGCTCCGGTAAACGCATCATCATCAGTGCTCACGGCAACAGCTTGCGCGCTTTGATCAAAATGCTGGATGGCATCAGCGATGCCGATATTGTTGGCCTGAATATTCCAAACGGTCAGCCGCTGGTGTATGAATTAGATGCTGATCTGAAGCCCATCAAGCATTACTACCTTGGCGATCAGTCCGCTATCGAAGCGGCGTTGCAAGCCGTTGCCAGCCAGGGAAAATCCAAATAAGTATCTTGATGCATCAAGTCGTAACGGGTGTTTTTCAAACAAGCGCCCACTGCACACCATCGCATATAGTGTCCTTAGCGTCACGACTACGTGCGATGGTCGGTCATGCTGCAATTGTTCTGACGATCAGCGTAACAGCACCGCACACTGCGGATGCAGCTACCACTGCGCGTGCTACACAAAAAAATCAGGCCGAAGCACAACGCGCCGAACTCCAGCAAAAGCTGAAGACGCTCAAAACCGATATCAATAAAACGGAAACCGCCAAAGATAAAGCCAGCGACGCTTTAGCGGCATCCGAGCAGGCGATCTCCGAGGCGAACCGTTCTTTACGCGATTTAAAAATCGAGCAGGGCGACACCCAAGTACGTTTACAAAAACTATTAGACGAACAAAAGCGCCTCAGTGCCAAGGTGGATCTTCAGAAGAAACAACTTTCCGATTTTTTGCGTCACCAGTACATGCGAGGCGACAGTGACCGTATCAAATTATTGCTCTCTGGCGACAATCCGAATCGCATTAACCGCGACTTGCAATACATGGGCTATGTCTCGCAAACCCAGGCCAAAATGATAGAGGGCTTGCGGGTCAGCCTGGCGGCAGCGGAAAAAAATGCCAAGGACGAGCAGGAAGCCAAAGACGAATTAGATGAAATCGCGCAAGAAGAACTTACGCATAAAAATGCGCTTGAATCAGAAAAGAAAAAACGCAGTACCCTGCTCGCCCAGCTAGCAGACAAATTACACGCCCAGAAAAAAGAAGCGGATAGCCTGCAAAAAGATGAACAACGCCTGGGCAATCTGGTGTCGCGACTGAACAAACTTATCGAGGAACAAATTAAGGCAGAGCAAGCACGAGCTGCCCAGATCGAGAAACAGCGCCAGGAAAAACTCGCCCAGGAAAAAGAACAGCGGGACAAAGCGGCTAAAGACAAGGCGCTCGCAAATCAGGGCAAAAAACCAGGAAAAGCAAGCAACCCCAATGCGATTAACGCCGACGAACCACCGGCAAAATCCTTCGCCAAGAACGAGCAAACGCCCACACCCAATAATTTTGAAGGTGAGTTCAGCAAGCTTAAAGGGCAGTTACGTCTTCCTGTCAAAGGTGAGCTGATCGCCAGATTTGGCAGTAAACGTGGCGACGGCCCTAGCTGGAAAGGTCTTTTTATCAAGACAAGTGAAGGCGCTGAGATCAAGGCAATTGCAGCGGGACGAGTCATTTTTGCCGAATGGCTGCGCGGCTTTGGCAATATGATCATTGTGGATCACGGCAGCCGCTACTGGAGCCTTTATGGCAATAATCAGTCGGTTTTCAAGCATGTCGGCGATGTCGTCAAGGCAGGTGACACGATTGCCAGTGCGGGTAATAGCGGCGGCAATGAAGAATCAGGTTTATACTTTGAGCTCAGATACCAAGAGCGCGTATTCGACCCGTTAACCTGGGTAACAATTAAGTGAGATGTGAGTTATAAAACATGGGCAGCAAAATTAAGAATTTTGGTTTAATCAGTTTGGGCATGATCGCCGGCGTCGCTGCATCTGTGCAGTTTTCCGCACTGGCGCAAAAAAATGCCGGCACGCCTTTGCCGGTTGAAGAGCTGCGTCAGCTAGCCGATGTGTTTGGTCTGATCAAGTCCGATTATGTAGAGCCGGTAGAAGACAATAAGCTGCTGACCGAAGCCATTTCAGGCATGGTCGCCTCACTTGATCCACATTCAGCGTATCTTGATAAAAAAGCCTACGCGGAACTGCGCGAAGGCACACAAGGTAAGTTTGTCGGCCTTGGGATCGAAGTCGGGATGGAAGACGGCTATGTCAAAATCATTTCCCCCATCGAGGATTCTCCCGCCTATCGCGCCGGCGTCAAAGCAGGTGACTTGATTACCCGCCTTGACTCGCAACCAGTCAAAGGTCTGTCGCTGGACGAAGCCGTCAAAAAAATGCGTGGCGAGCCGAATACCAAGATCACTCTGACGCTGGCACGCAAGACCGAAGACAAACCTATCGTCGTCACCATCACCCGCGAACTGATCAAGCAGCAAAGCGTCAAAGCGAAACTCATCGAGCCCGGTTATGCGTGGTTGCGTATTGCGCAATTCCAGGAGCCGACTGTCGAGGACATGGCGAAAAAAATCCAGACACTGTATGCGCAGGATCCCAATATCAAAGGCCTGGTCTTAGATTTACGCAATGATCCGGGCGGCGTGTTGCCAGGTGCTATCGGCGTCTCTGCTGCGTTTTTGCCAAAAGACGTCGTCGTGGTATCAACGAACGGTCAGCTGCCAGATTCTAAAGCGACTTATTACGCCAAGCGCGAGAATTATGCCAACCGTGCTGTCGGCGATCCGCTCAGCAAATTACCTGAAGCGATCAAAAATGTACCGATGGTAGTACTGATTAATACCGGCTCCGCCTCCGCATCCGAGATCGTCGCGGGAGCATTGCAAGACTACAAACGCGCAACCATTATCGGTACCCAGAGCTTCGGTAAAGGATCGGTGCAGACCATCCGTCAACTGTCTGCCGATACCGCAGTCAAGCTGACTACAGCACGCTATTACACACCGAACGGGCGCTCTATCCAGGCGAAAGGTATCGTGCCGGATCTGAACGTTGAAGAAACCGCTGATGGGGACGGATTCAATAGCCTGCGCACACGTGAGGCAGATTTGCAAAAACATCTGACGAACGACAAAGAAGCTGAGCAAACCAATAAAGGTAAAGTCGATGAACTCGAAGAGGAGCAACGACTGATTGCAATGGCAAAGAGAAGTAAGCCGCTCGAATACGGTAGCAAAGATGATTTTCAGCTGGCACAGGCTTTAAATCACTTGAAGGGATTACCAGTCAAAGTCGCCAAAGCCGAAGCCAAAGAAGAGATGAAGGATGAGGCCGATACCAAGTCAGACGGTAAATCTGACAGCAAGAAAAAATAACTGAAAACTGAAACTCAGTCAGGGTTGACAGATTTGCTTCACCTGTCAAACCTGATGAAATCGACTTAAAGTTGGTTAAAAGACCGCAGCTGATGCGGTCTTTTTTTATCTGCGTCCCATGCATTCTTATTCCGCTTACAATACCCGGCAGGCCAGGCAATACATTTTTCCAACGTCAGAGAATCCCACATGGACGACCATCAGTTATTACGTTATTCGCGGCATATCCTGCTCGATCAGATTGGGATCGAGGGGCAGGAAAAAATCCATGCAGCTCATGCCTTAATTATCGGTGCAGGCGGTCTGGGTTCACCTGCGGCCTTGTATCTCGCCAGCGCCGGCGTCGGCACTATCACACTGGTAGATCACGATACCGTCGACCTGACTAACTTACAACGACAAATCGCACACAATACTGCACGTATCGGTCAGTCCAAAGTAAGCTCCGCAAAACAAACGCTGGAAGCCATTAATCCCGAGATCACGATCATCGCTCTGCAGGAAAAAGCCAGCGATGAACGTCTGCACGAATTAGTTCAGTCCGCCAGTATCGTGCTCGATTGCTGCGACAACTTTAGTACGCGCCACGCAGTCAATCAGGCCTGTGTCATGGCAGGTGTTCCGCTGATCTCTGGTGCGGCAATCCGCTTCGACGGGCAGATCAGTGTGTTTGATACGCGCGACGCTGCATCGCCGTGCTATGCCTGCCTGTTCCCGCCTGACCAGGCGTTTGAAGAAGTCATGTGCTCAACCATGGGCGTGTTCGCCCCGCTAGTCGGTATCATCGGTAGTATGCAGGCCGCTGAAGCCTTAAAAGTAATCATGGGGATAGGTCAGGCATTGACCGGACGTTTGCTTCTGCTCGATGCGCAAAACATGGAGTGGACGCAGATCCGCATCAACCGCAATCCACTGTGTCCCTTGTGCGCTCAGCGCCAACATACACAATAATGTCACGCTGATATAACGCTCACGGCCTCACGCAACGGCACGCACCTCAAAGACCTTTTATTGGGCTGACCCAGTCGATTCAGCCTCGATTGACGCGGACATACAGCGCAGATTTGCATACCGTGTTGGCACCTGTTATTATTTTCTTTTAGACAATTAATATTGTGTTAGTGTTTATCCTTATCGGTGCCACCAGCATTATTGGTAATGGCACGTAAACACAATCCAACCAGCCCTTCGCTCATCCCATGCTGAATGTCGTCAAAAACGAAATCAGGTCTTTCCTTAAAATCCGCAAAGAACGGATGCTACCGCCACCGGGTAGTATGCCAACCTTCGGCAGCACCATCGTCCTGCATCGTTTAAAAATTCAATTACGCATGACTCTGGAGCCGGAGCAATGGGAATGGCTGACCTTAAAAGGCTGGCGCACGCAAGACATGCGCAAAAATCGCCGTAAGTATTTTAAAGTACCGAGCAAAGCCGTCGCACGCCTGCTGCATGCGGCGCCTGAAGAGCGTGAAGATATTTATCAGCGCATCGTGACGTATGAATTTGATGAGAGTCATCTGATCTGAGTCACGCTAGTCCACATCGTTGTTCATATACTGCCGCCCGATATTTAGCCAGACCTAAACAATGTAAAACCGGCGGCATACATCGTAATATTCCCCCAGCAATATTCACGTTACCAGACAGATCATTAAAGATCCGTTAAGACCAGTCTTCTTGCAATAAGCTTGCCTCAAGGTATCGTACCTGAAGCTCCGCGTAACTATTTTTCACAAAATTGAATCCAAAGCCTGATTGCTCTCGTAAGTGAGATGCGGACTGAATTCCACCAACCGTGGAAACCGTTTACCTACACTAAGGGAGTTGATCATGAGACATATCGCAACAAGACTCAGCAATAAAATCCTGCTTTCCCTCGTGGCTGCTGGCAGCCTGAGTGGCATCACCTCTTTACCAGCGCAAGCGTCAAGTCACAGGGAGGCACCTTTTTTGACGCGCCATCCTAAAGTCGATGCAACAGATTTTTATATGTTCCGTAGTTATGAAGCCAATCGCGGCAGCTATACAACGCTGATAGCCAACTACGTGCCTCTCCAAGATGCCTATGGCGGTCCAAATTATTTTTCCATGGATCCAGATGCTTTGTACGAAATCCATATCGACAATAATGGCGACGGCAAAGAAGACATGACCTTTCAGTTCCGTTTCACCAATACCAATAAAGACGCAAAATTCTCAGTCGGGGGTAAAGATGTCTCGATTCCGCTGGCAATTAATGGCGGCGCAATCGACTCCGTCAATCCTGCCGGCCTGAACGTACGCGAAACATACAGCATCACTCTGGTACGCGGTGATCGTCGTACCGGCACACGTAGCGTCGTTACCAATGCCACCGGCGGAGCAACGGTTTTTGACAAACCGGTCGATAACATCGGCAATAAATCTATCCCTGACTATGCTGGCTATGCGGCCAAGCATGTGTTCAATATAAACATACCCGGCTGCGCCACACCAGGTAAAGTCTTTGTCGGTCAACGCAAAGACCCGTTCGTCGTCAATCTGGGTGAAACCTTTGATCTCATCAATATCAAAGCCCCCGCCACCGCCTTCGATCCGAATGCAGAAAAAGCCGCAAAAGACGATCTGGCAGATAAAAACGTCACGGCAATTGAAATGGAAGTACCGACGAGCTGTTTGACCGCCGGTACGGAAACTGTCATCGGTGGCTGGACCACGGCTAGCCTGAGGCAAGGTCGCGTCATCAACCCAACTCCGAATACAGGCAGCGCATCGAAAGAAGGCGGCGCCTGGACCCAGGTATCCCGTTTAGGCATGCCACTGGTTAACGAAGTAGTCATTGGCTTGAAAGACAAAGATCAGTTCAACCATAGCAAGCCAACAGGCGACGGTCAGTTTTTGACGTATGTCACTAACCCAACTTTACCTGCTCTGGTTGAAGTGCTGTTTAGTAGCGCCGGCGTCAAGGCTCCGACGAATTTTCCCCGAAACGATCTGGTCGCAGCCTTCCTGACCGGCATCAAAGGTGTGAACCAGCCAGCCAATGTCGTCGCCTCTGAAATGTTACGTCTGAATACGACAACTCCTGTCAGCGCAACACAAAACCGCATGGGTGTCATCGGTGGCGACAGCGCAGGCTTCCCGAATGGCCGTCGTCCGGGTGATGACGTCGTCGATATCGCCTTACGCGTCGTGATGGGTCGTCTGTGCAAACTCAGTATCGGTTGCATACCAACTGATGCACCCGCAGGTAGCATCGATTTCACCGATGGTGCCTATCTCGACAGCAGCTTTTTCGATAATAGCTTCCCGTATTTGAAAACACCGATTGCTGGTTCTTTCAAACATTAAGACGCTCTCATCATCCCTCTGGAGAAGATCATGAAAATGAGAAACACCATGCTCAGCGCATCCCTGGCGTTGCTACTGGCAGCCTGCGGTGGCAGCGATAGCTACACCAGTACCTCGCCCGCGACACCAATGACGCCGACAACACCGTCCATCATGGATACGTTCACAAAGTTTGTGGTCAGTCTGATCGCTGGCAGTCCGGAAGATCAGGAACCGCAGGCGGTGGAATCTATTACCGTCACAGCGCCGGAAGATACAGAATCGGTGAGCACGACATAAGTTGTAAAGGAACAGTATTTGCACCGCTGTCCTGAAGTGCCATTGGGCCTGTTCGTTCAGAATACCGCAACACCGGTAACACGAACAGGCCCAAACCGACTATGGCTGTAGTGACTATTTGAAGACCCCGGGGTCTGTAGATATTGGACATATAAAATGTACGCTCCCTTCCGCTCTTCTGTCGTTGCCGCCGGCGTATTGCGACTGCTACCGCAGCCACCCCAGTTAGCACTGCTATCACTGTTATTGCTAACGCCGCTGGCATCGTTGATATCGCAGACCGCTCATGCAGGCGGTGTCCAGGGCACACCGGAACAGGTAAACAGCGTGACGATTACCGCATTGAATAGCCGAGCACAAATCGGGCTGGCGGATTCTGCCAATCAGGGCATGATCACTGCAGAGCAATTAGAAAATCGCCCTCTGGCCCGCACCGGTGAATTGCTGGAAGCAGTACCAGGCATGATCGTGACGCAACATTCCGGTGACGGCAAAGCGAATCAATATTATGTGCGTGGTTTCAATCTCGATCACGGCACCGACTTTCGTACCAGCGTGTTGGGCATGCCAGTCAATATGTTGTCGCATGCGCATGGCCAGGGTTACTCCGATCTGAATTTCGTCATCCCGGAACTCGTCAGTACGATCCAGTATAAAAAAGGTACCTATTACGCCGAAGAAGGAGATTTTTCAGCAGCCGGTGCCGCGGCATTTGATTACAAACGCCGCCTGGAACAAGGTCTGATGAATCTGGAAATCGGGCAATATCGTTACCACCGTCTTGTCTTCGCTAATTCGACTCAGTCAGGTCCGGGAAATCTCCTCTACGCTCTGGAAGTTGCGGGACAGGATGGCCCCTGGCAATTACCCGAACGCTACCAACGCGTGAATGCCGTGTTGTCGTATAGCTGGAAGAGTGGCGCCGATGATGTGCGTATCAGCGCGATGGGACTAGACTCATCCTGGCACTCGACCGACCAGATCCCGCAACGTGCGATCACTACCGGACTGGTGGATCGCTATGGTGCGTTAGACCCGAGTGATGGCGGCAACACTGCACGATATAGTCTCTCCCTGAACTGGAAGCGCCAGTTCAGCGATGGCAGTTTTAGATCGAATGCCTATATGATCCGTTCGCGTCTTGATCTGTATAGCAATTTCACCTATTCCCTTGATGATCGCATCCAAGGAGACCAATTCAATCAATCAGAAAAACGTACGGTGATTGGCTGGGATGGCGAGCGCAAATGGCGACATCAATTAGCCGGCTTCGATTCTGAAACCAATCTGGGATTACAACTGCGCACAGATCGCCTCTCGCCAGTCGGCTTGTATAGTACCCGGGCTCAGCAACGTTTATCGACCACGCGTGAAGACCGCATTAACGAAGCAACGAGCGCTTTATACCTGTCGAATACAACCCAATGGACCGGCTGGTTCCGCACACTGGCGGGACTGCGTGCCGATCGCTATAGTTTTGAAGTCATCAGCGATCTGAGTGCTAATTCCGGCCAGCGCACTGCGCATATTGTCAGCCCAAAACTATCGCTCATCTTCAGTCCTGACAAGACGACCGAGCTGTATGCGAACTGGGGGCAAGGCTTTCATAGCAATGATGCGCGTGGTGTTACCCAAACGACAGATCCCAAGACAGGCCTGACTACGGATGCTGACGGACAAGTCATCACCAGAGCAACGCCGCTGGTCAAAGCGACGGGGAAAGAAATTGGTCTGCGCCTGACCGGTTTGGCACCACATTTGCAAACCTCCATCTCGCTATGGCGATTAGATCTGGCATCCGAGCTCCTGTTTGTCGGTGATGCGGGCAACACAGAGGCGAGTCGCCCGAGCCGCCGCACCGGTCTGGAAATCGCAAATTACTACACACCGGTAGCTGGCTGGATAATTGATGCCGATATCGCCTTGTCACGCGCCCGCTTCCGTAACGCTGACCTGGCAGGCCCCTACATACCGGGTGCGATTGAACGTACCGCCTCGATTGGCTTGAGCGCAACAGAAGGTCCTTGGTCCGGCGGTTTGCGTCTGCGTTATTTCGGTGGCAGGCCGCTCATCGAAGATAACAGCGTACGCTCCGGAGCCTCAACATTGGTTAACGCCAAACTTGCGTATGCCATCAATAAAAAAATTAAAGTAACAGCGGAAGTCATCAATGTGCTGAATCGTCAGGTCAGCGATGTCGATTACTACTACGCATCCCAACTACCCTCAGAATCAGCACCGGTCAACGACATCCACACACATCCGGCAGAGCCGCGGGTCCTGCGGATCGGCTTACATTTAACGTTCTGACTTCCTGGTACAACTCATTTCTTTACTTTCATTTCTTTTCATTTCCTCTCATTTGTGATTGACCATGATGCGATTCTGTTTCCTGCTGATGATTGTTGCGATATGCTGTCTGCCAGCGCAGGCAACGCCATATCTTCCCAAAGACGATCAGCAGGTACTGGAGCACCTGCCCTTACGCAATGATACGACGCAGAGAGAATTTAGACGTCTGCGTCAAATATTGATCGCGCAACCAGATAATCTGCGCGCTGCAACCGAGCTGGCACAACACTATATTGATGCCGCACGTAACGACGGTGATCCACGCTATCTCGGCTACGCGCAGGCGGCATTAAAACCATGGTGGTCACTGATACAGGCACCAGTTCCTGTTCTGGTATTACGTGCTACCTTAAGGCAAAGTACGCATCAGTTTCCTGCAGCGCTGGATGATTTGAATGCGGTATTAAAACAGGATAGAGACAATGCCCAAGCCTGGCTGACGCGCGCGACCATATTGCAGGTACAGGGCAGGTTTGCCGAGGCAAAAGCCAGTTGTATGCACCTGTATCCTCTGGCACCTGAACTCGTTACCTTGACCTGTATCAGTAATATAGGCAGCCTGAACGGCGATGCAGCAGCAAGCTACACAACACTCCACAAAATCTATGACAAAAACCGCGATGCAGATCCGGGGATCCGTATCTGGGTACTGACCTTGCTCGCAGAAATCTCTGCTCGACGCGGCGATGCGACCGCCGCCGAGAACAGGTATCGAGACGCAATGTCACTGGCTATACCGGACAGTTATTTGCTCGGCTCCTACGCTGACTTCCTGCTTGATCAACACAGACCTGCCGACGTGATCGCGTTGCTCAAAAATAAAACAAAAGTCGATGCCTTGTTACTACGTTATGCACTTGCCCTGCAAGTACAACACTCACCTGCTGCCGATCAGATCAGTTTACTGGATCAGCGCTTTGAGGCAGCCATGCTGCGTGGTGATACGGTACATCAACGCGAACAGGCACGTTTTGAATTGCAATTAAAAAATCGCCCGGAGGTCGCATTAAAGCTGGCACAACTGAATTGGGCGATTCAGAAAGAACCCGCCGATCTGCGCATCTATCTGGAAGCCGCGGCTGCCAGCAAAAATCTGGAAGCGGCGGCACCGGCCATCGCCTGGCTCAGGCAAAACCGGCTGGAAGATATAGCGCTCGCCCCTTTACTCAACAAGCTGGGGGTGAAACAATGAATGCCGACGTGAATGCTGATGTGAATGTCGCGTTACATGCGGCCATAAAGCCTGGCGCAAATCCGGTGATGAATACTTCTTTATTACTACGCGTTTTGCACCAGCTCTTTGTGACCATCGCTGTGCTCACTACCTTGATGAGCCAACCCGCTTATGCGCATAAACCCAGCGACAGTTACCTGACCCTAAGACAGGATTCGCATGGTCTGCACGGGCAATGGGATATCGCGCTG
The DNA here is from genome assembly GCF_049339445.1 of Undibacterium sp. RuTC16W. NCBI lineage: Bacteria > Pseudomonadati > Pseudomonadota > Betaproteobacteria > Burkholderiales > Oxalobacteraceae > Undibacterium > Undibacterium sp. RuTC16W. The sequence continues at coordinate 226,171 of NZ_JBMPPE010000007.1, forward strand.
CGGGATCTGGATTTTGCGATTGGACTCGATCAGGACGGTAACGGCGAATTGACTTGGGAAGAAGTCCGCAATAAGCATCAGGATATTGCCGCTTACGCTTTATCACGTCTCAGTATCATGGTCGACGGTAAAGCATGTCCTATACAACAAGGCCAGCAACTGATTGATCAGCATAGCGATGGGGCGTACACCGTATTATTGTTTGATACAGCCTGCGCAGGAGAAAAAATTTCGCTGCGCTACCAGCTCTTCTTTGATCTTGATCCGCAACATAAGGGTCTGTTGAATTTCATCAACAAGGAGGGTACTACCGCCACGGCGATCTTTAGCCCTGACCATGCAAGCCAGCAATTCACTCTGGCAGGCATCAGTAAATTGCAGCAATTCACGGAGTATGTACGGCATGGTGTCTGGCATATCTGGATTGGTTTTGACCATATCCTGTTCTTGCTGTCCTTGCTACTGCCAGCCGTGCTCGTTTTGCGCCAGGGTAAATGGGATGCCGCCAGCAATTTCAGGCAAGCGCTGTTTGATGTGATCAAAATCGTTAGCGCCTTCACACTCGCCCATTCGATCACTCTAAGTCTGGCAGCGCTGCAAATCATCGCCCTGCCCTCGCGCTGGGTAGAGTCGGCCATCGCCGCGTCGGTGATCCTGGCGGCATTAAATAATCTGTTTCCGGTGTTTCAAGGTAAGCGCTGGCTGGTCGCTTTTGTTTTCGGCCTGATCCATGGCTTCGGCTTTGCCAGCGTACTGGCAGATTTAGGTTTGCCGCAGGCAGTATTAGTATTGGCACTGGTAGGTTTCAATGCCGGAGTTGAGCTGGGACAACTCGGCATCGTTGCGGCATTCTTGCCACTTGCCTACCTGCTGCGCCGGCATCGCGTGTACCGTCAGGGGGTATTTCAGTTCGGTTCTGCACTGATCGTGCTGATCGCCTTGATCTGGCTGGTGGAACGTGTGTGTGACATCAGGCTGATTTCGGTTTAACCCGCTGATTGACACGATGTCACTCCGGTAGAAGTCCGGTGAAAGTTTGGCAATTTTTAAAATTTTAAAAAATATTTAAAAATCAGTGTAAGTAATTCCGGTTTGCATACGACTGATGCTCAAGTTCAAGCAAAGAACAACAAATAACTCTTTGTGATGAACTTGAAGGTTCAATCCTTGACCGGTAATTTTTACTCATCAACTATTTATTTTTCGGAGAACACATCATGAAACAAACTATCCAAACTGGCGCCCTGATCGCTGCTGCCGCTGCTGCTATGGCATTGTCCGGTGCTTCTTTCGCTGCGACAGCCACTGTCAGTGCCGGCGATAAAGTACATTGCGCCGGAATCAACAGCTGCAAAGGTACCAGCGATTGCAAAACAGCGGAGAACGCTTGTAAAGGTCAAAACTCTTGCAAAGGCCACGGCTTCGTTGCAACAAAAGCAGGTGAATGCCTGGCGAAAAACGGCAAGATCGTTGATCTGGATAAATAATCCAACAACCCGTCTGTCATGCGCTTGCTCTGGTCGTCCCGGACAAGCGCAATTTTTTTAAGTGATTAAAAATGAGTATGCCCATCGCTACACCAGGTTTCGGTCTGGGACTACGCACCGATCATTACCATGAGATCCTGGCCGCGCCACAGGCGGTAGACTGGTTTGAAATCCTGTCTGAAAATTACATGGTACCGGGAGGTAAACCGCTCGCGATGCTGGATGCGATTCGACGTGATTATCCCATGGTGATGCACGGTGTATCGATGTCGATAGGCTCGGCTCAAGGACCAGATCCGGACTATCTGCGTGATTTAAAAAAATTATTACACCGCGTTCAGCCGCTGTGGGTTTCTGACCATATTTGCTGGACTGGTGTACATGGTAAAAATCTGCACGACCTGTTTCCTCTGCCGTATAACGAAGAGACGATTAAAATTCTTGTGCAAAATATCCGGCGCGTACAAGATGTGCTGGAGCGCCCACTGGTATTGGAAAACGTCTCCAGTTACCTCACTTTTCAGAGCGATACGATGAGTGAGTGGGAATTCGTGGCCGCCGTGGCAGAAGAGTCGGACAGTCTGATTTTGCTTGATGTCAACAACATCTATGTCAGCAGCGTCAACCATGGCTTTGATCCGGTGACTTATCTCAATGCGATCCCTGTGAATCGGGTACAGCAAATCCATCTGGCCGGCCATCATGATCACGGCACCCATATCATCGACACGCATGATCAGCCGGTAGCCGATCCGGTATGGGCATTATACGAACAGGCTTTGCGCCGGTTCGGCAACATTGCCAGCATGATAGAACGTGACGATCATATTCCCCCTCTGGCAGATCTGGTCTCTGAACTGGACATTGCGCGTCAGATTGCGCGGTGCGTTTCGGCAGAACAATGTCTGCTGGTTAAATCACACCCGACAGACCATCAAGCCATGCTGGAGACCTCGACATGATGCCGCTCTCTGCACTGGGTAAACTGCAAGCTGAATTTCAGGATGTGATTCTTGGCCTAAATACGCCCGCCAGCATACTGCCCCACATAGGAAATCAGTCTGGGCTGGCGACGGAAGAGCGACTGTCCATTTATTTCGATGGCTATCGCTTACGCCTATGCGAAGCATTGTCCAGCGCGTTTGATAAAACCCGCGCCTATCTAGGCGACGACTTATTTGATCAGGCTTGCCGTGCCTACATTCAGGAACATCCATCTCAATCACGTAATTTGCGCTGGTATGGCGCGGACTTTCCCGCATTCTGCCAAGTCTTCTTTTCTGACTATCCTTTAGTTGCCGAGCTTGCCGGATTTGAATGGTACTTAAGCCTGGCGTTTGATGCAGAGGATCAGCCCGTGCTGAGCGTAGGCAACCTGGGTGCGATAGCGCCGCATGCTTGGGAAAGCATAGGATTTCGCTGCCAGGCATCGCAACATTTTTTGCACAGTCAATGGAACTCGGTCGCAACCTGGCTGGCGCTGAGTGAAGAACAGACTCCGCCAGCACCGCAGCGATCTGAAGACACGCTTATCTGGCTGATCTGGCGCAGAGAGTTACAAGCGCATTTTCGCTCGGTCTCAGCGGCAGAATATCAGGCACTGCTGTCACTCAGCGCTGGACAAAGTTTTGCCGGTGTGTGTGCCACGGCGACCGAACATAATCCGGACAGCACCTCACAAATTGCAGGCTGGCTGCATACCTGGCTTAACGAAGGACTGCTCTCAGGAATCACCTGATCTGCTGATGTCGTCATTCCGCCTGACCTTGGCCAAACAACGGGAGCGGAGGCCAGATGCTACAATCTGGCCTCCGCTGTTTCCTGCCGTCGACCATGCCCCTCTCAGATCTGATCAAACTCATTCTCCTTGCTGCAATCTGGGGAGGATCATTTATTTTTATGCGTGTCGCAGTACCTGAGTTAGGGGTGGTAGTGACCGCGAGTTTGCGCGTGACAATCGCTGGTCTTGCCTTGCTAGGTTTTGTACGGCTGCAATCCGTTCCGATGCTATGGCGGGAGAACGTGAAATCGTATGCCATCGTCGGATTTTTTTCTGCGGCGTTTCCATTTTCCTGCTTCTCTTACGCGTCACAATTTTTACCAACTGCGTACTCTGCAGTGTTAAACGCGACTGCGCCTTTATTCGGCGCTTTATTTTCCATCGTCTGGCTGGCAGATCGCCTGACAATGCGTAAGCTGACTGGTTTATTGCTAGGCATTATCGGCGTGGCCGTTCTGGTTGGTGCGGGTGCACTGGATCTGAATCCACAGACACTCAGCGGCGCTCTGGCTTGCCTGGCAGCGGCAGCTTCTTATGCGATCTCCAGCATTTTGATGAAAAAGATGGGGCAGAATAAAACCGCTACCAACGCGGCATCGACAGGCATTCACCCATATGCAATGGCATGTGGATCCATGCTGCTGGGAGGCTTGATGCTGGCACCGGCAGTGCCGTTCTCGCTACCGCATCAGATCCCGTCGGTCACTGCGATTGTGTGCATGCTCTCACTCGCGTTGCTGGCAACTGGCGTAGCGCAGGCGATTTTTATTCCGCTCATTAGTCGCATCGGACCCACCAAGGCGATGACCGTGACTTTCCTGATTCCGATGTTCAGTATGTTGTGGGGCTATTTATTTTTACACGAAAGCGTCAGCACCTCGACCATCGCCGGTACCGCCATCGTACTCAGTGCGATGGGCTTAATTTTACATTCACCGGCCTCGACAAAAACTTAGGTCGATATCGTTTGAGTCCCTTACGTGCTGAGTGCGGGACGTAAATTTTGCTCAACAAAGTCGGCGCATTGTGGCGCGGGTAGAGGCTTGCTAAACAAGAATCCCTGTCCGTAAGTACAATCTAGCCCCCGTAAAAATTCTGCCTGCTCCCGGGTCTCAATACCTTCTGCGACGACCCGCATGTCCATATGGTTTGACAGAGAGACGATCGCCTGCGCAATCGCGGCATCATCTTTATCGTCGGGTAAATCCGAGACGAAACTCCGGTCGATTTTTAACTTATGAATCGGAAAGCGTTTTAAGTAGGCCAGTGAGGAATAGCCTGTTCCAAAATCATCGAGGGACAACTTAAAACCACGGCTGGACAAATCCGTCAAAATCGCCAGAGTCTCCGCCGTCTGCGACATCAGCATCGTCTCAGTCAATTCCAGCTCCAGCAAATGCGGCGGACAGTCATTTTCCCGGGCGATGCGCTCAACACTGTCGGCAAACCCGGGCTGACGGAACTGCCTTGCAGAGACATTCACTGCAACGAACAGAGGACCAAATTGCTGCTCCCACCGCTTGATCTGCGTACAGGCCTGATGCAATACCCATTCGCCTATGGTCACGATCAACTGGCTCTCTTCGGCAATCGGAATAAATTCCGCCGGAGAGACAAATCCCAGGCTCGGATGCTTCCAGCGCAATAAGGCTTCCATCCCCGCGACTTTATTGGTCGCCAGTTCCATGATTGGCTGGTAATACACTTCAAGCTCGGCATTTTCAATCGCCTTGCGCAAACCGGATTCAATCGTGAAGCGCTGTAAAGTGCGCTTAGACATCGCGGGCTTCCACAACTGGACATTGTTTTTGCCAAAGGCTTTCGCCTCATACATCGCCGCATCGGCCGAGCTGAGAAGGTCTTCAAATGTACTGACATGATCAGGCATCATTGCTACACCAATGGAAGCGCCGACATTAAATTCATGGATCTCGCACAAAAATGACTGACTTAATAACGCCAATAATTTTTCCGCCAGACGCAAAGCGTCATCGGTACTTTTAGGATTATCGAGCAGCACCGCAAATTCATCACCTCCCAGCCGCACCACCAGATCATTCGATCGCAAGGTTTTTTGCAAACGGTCTGCCACGGCGATCAGCAACAGGTCACCGACGCGATGACCAAAGGTGTCGTTCACATATTTAAAGTTATCGAGATCGATAAACAGCAGGCCGAATTTGGCCGAATTTTTAGCGCGATGCTCCAGCTCTCTCGTACGACGATTAAAGAAATGCCGGTTCGGCAGCCCCGTCACACTATCGTAATGTGCGATATGATCGAGTTGGATTTCTGCCCGCTTACGCTCAACTAATTCCTTGCCGATTGCCATATCCCGACGCTGGATCTGCTCAATCATGAAATTAAAACTTTCACCCAGCGTACCGATTTCATCATCGGTAGGAATCAGGGCGCGCTGATTATAGTCATCGTTACCGGACACCTCTTGCATCAGCAAAACCAGCTGCTGAATAGGATTGAGGATGCGGCGCAGATAGCGCTTAAGTAGCCGCCCTGCCAGCAATACTGCTGCCAGCGTCGCGAGTACAATCACCGTCACCAGTCCGGCAATTCTTTGATATGTCGCCGTCAAATCAACATGCATCTGCAGGCTACCTACCTGCTGCTCTTCTGCCATGACAGGCGTATTCACAATCAGGTAACGCGAATAAAAACGTGACTCGACGGTTTGTAAGGGCGTGGTTTCCGGTGCATCACTAATCTGCCATGGTTGGTCAGGACTCACCGGACGAACATACGAAGCAAACAAAGTCGCATCCGGGTAGCGCAACTCACCGGCCAGAACATTGGTATCCTGCGCCAGCGCACGCACGACCTCCTGTGCAGCTTTAGCGTCTTTAAATAAAAATGCCGGTGCGCTGTTCTGTGCAATGACCTGGGCGACGATTTCGGTATTACGCAACAGATCGGTGCGTGCCGTCATCCACAGATAAGACACGATCAGCGCCACCGCAAAAAAAGATGCCAAGCTGAAGGCCAGCAGATTCACCAGCATCAGTTTTTTTTCCAGCGTTTTTTTTATCATCGGCTTAGTCGTCATCGCTTTATCCATCATTTAACATTACGCGCGAGACGCAACAGCTTGGAACTCAGGGTCAATCCTGCCGTTTTTGCGACATTCTGATTGACATCAAACATGACGTTACTACCGTCCTGCACGATGACAATCATGACGTTCGGGAATTTCTCATCGACATACGATGTTTCTGTCACGGTGAGAATGGCTTGTTGACTGATAGACGATGCGATCCGGTTGAAATTTTCTTTTTCGGCAGAAGGGATAAACAATAAATGACAATTTTTGAGGTCAGCACCACTCACTGCACGGCGAATATGGATGGTTTTACCACGAATTTTTTTTTGCGCTGCTTTCTCTAAAAAGCGTCCAAACGGATCTTTACCGAATACGCAAAACTCCAGAGTCTCATCAGTAGATTCAGGCCAGTCAGTAAATAACGCAAAATTATTCAGATAAACAGCCTTCAGCGCGTATTCAGGCGCATCTGCCACCTCGTCGGCAAGTACCGGTGAGGCAGTGCACAAGGGCAGCGATGCAGCCAATGTGAGATAGCTCAAAAATTGCCTGCGCAATTTAAAACGCATAGTTCAATCCTAGTTGCCATTGCCGGCCGTCGCCGGGCAAGGTGCTGGTAGGCGCTTCGTCTGAGGCAGGATATAAAATCCGCCGGTCCAGTGCGTTCACGACGCGTAATTGCAGATCCAGACCAGGCAATAATTTAGTGATATTCAGCGTCAGATTCAGCACTGATTGCGTGCCCATCGCAGTGCGTGTGCCGCGCCAATCCAGCGTCCTCGGTCCCAGCGCATTGAACTCAAGTCCGCCAATCCAGTTGTCATTCCATAGCGCACGACTGGCGCGTAGTTTACTGATCCAGCGCGGACTGTTTCCCAAGCTCATACCACTCATATCGCGACTACGATTAAAGGCAAGACTGGTGTTGACGACCAGACCGTCCCTGGCTCGCAGGCGATGAAATAACTCCACGCCCTGCGCGGTAACGCTGGGATGATTTTGATATTGAAACAGACCGCCGCCCAGATCGACCTGACGTATCAGATCGGACAAGCGATAATCGAACAGGGACAATCCCATTTCCTGATGCGTATTAATCTGATATTCCGCTATGGCTTCTAAGGTACGTATCGTCTCAGGCGCGAGTTTGGGATTCGCCAGATATACCTGGTCGCGTGCATACGCAGATTCATAGGCATTCGCGGCGCGGTAGGCACGCCCTCCCAGTAGCTTTAGGCTCAGGTCGGGACTGGCATTCCAGATCAAGGCCAGTCTGGGGCTCGTATGAAATTGACTATAGCTGTTTCTGTCTGCGCGCAAACCCGCATTTAAACGCCAGTCAGGCAGAAAATTCCACTCATCCTGCAAGTAAAAACCGTAACGCTTACCCGGCGTGCTGATCGACAAAGGCGTATTCACCGAGACGCTGATATCGGCATTTTTTTGAATGGCGTCAAGATCGCTTTGAAAATCAATTCCGGCAATCCATTTGTGGTCGTCCAATCCGGTATACATGAGTCTGGCCTCACCAGAAAGCCAGCTACCTTTGGCCTCGTCACGATTAACATAGCTGCCAGCGACGGAATCCGTATAAGGGGCGTCGCCCTGGTAGGTAATACGCTGATAAGCAAAACGCGCATCCACCTGGGTGGCAGCCGTCAATGCTTTTTGATACGAACTCATCAGGCCATAACTGCCGTCGATCAAATGCAGGCGGCCATCATCAAAATTACTGCCATACAGCGCGGACGAGGGATGCACATCGCGCCGGGCAGCCCACGCAGACATGGCAAATCCGCCCTGCTTGAGTCCGGCAAATAGTCGCGTGACCGTCAGCATATCCAGTCCATGCGTCATGCCATCGGGCGAAGGCTTGCCATTGCTGGTCAGCAGCCCCGCTGCACCGGGATATTGCAGATCCCGTCCCAGCTTATCGGCGCGACTCACTGACATGACGAGATCAGGCATATCGCCATCAGACCGTCTGCTGGCGACGGCATGTAACTCGCGCCAGCCATCGCTTTGCCATTGCATACCGGCACTTAGCGCGGGCAAATTTTTGGCGCTGCGGGTCAATACATTGATCACGCCAAACATCGCGTTGGCACCATAAATTGATGAGCCTGGACCAGGTACATATTCGATCCGGTCGATCAGTCCCATGTCAATACGGAACTCGTGTCCCAGATTGGCCTGGTCATATAAATTATCGTTCAGCGGCTGTCCATCCAACAGCAGCAAGAACCGCATGTTGTAATCCCCCGGCACCATAAAACCCCGGGCACCGACAAAGGCAAACGCACGATCCGAACTTGCATACATACCTGGCAAGCTGTCCAGAGCTTCGGCCAGCGTGCGCCAGCCGTGACGACGGATATCTTCTGCACTGATCACCTGCACGGCCGAAGGCGCCTGACTCACGCTTTGTGCGTACTTAGAGGCACTGCGCACTTGCACCTTCATCAGGTCTTCAAGCGACAGTTCATTGAGGTCTTCTATGCTAGTACCCGCTGTGCTGGCAGCTTGTGCCGATGCGGGTTGTGAGGCAAAAGCAGAAGCAAATCCCGCGAGAAGGAAAAGAAGGGGCAAGCGGGACATGCATGACTCTGCAACATTCATAGTGTTGTTCTCTGCCAGTTGGTGGAATTATATTACTCTAACAACTGGCTTTTTGCCAATTAAACAACACCAGTTTTATCTGTAAACAAATTTAATTGTTCGGGTCGAGATAGGAATTCAAGCCATTTTTTTGCAGCACAGATGACAGCAGTAGCAATATTACTATACAACATTCTTTTTTCTCAGGCAGAAGAATTGTATGGCCTAATATATTTTCACTACAGTGAGAATATCGGGTCAGCTGGCATCACGCCACGCAGGGAATTGCACAGAATAAGCGCCTCGGCATCGCGTACATCATCGATACACAGATGCGCTTCGCTGGCCTGCCACTGCGGATCGTCGAGCAAGACAGCGCGCATGATGCCTGGCAAGACACCGTCGCTGAGCGGCGGAGTCAACCATTTGCCATTTTTCCGGACGAACACATTACTGCGCCCGCCCTCGGTCAAATGCCCGTGCTGATTGAAAAACAGCATATCGAATGCGCCTTGCTGCTCGGCGGCCTTCCAGGCCTGGTCGTATGTTTGGCGTACCGTCGTTTTATGGCGCAAAAACAGATCGTTGCTATGTGTGGAAGTGCTTGCCAGCAGTACCTTCACACGCGCTGGCAACGACAGTAGCGCAGCGCTCTGTATCGCTACCTGACCATCAGCCTGAAGTGCCAGACGCAGGCGGTGAGCGCCTTGTGGCGGCAAATCGGCCTGAAAGGCGCATAAAGACTGCGTGATTGCATCTTCATCAAACCTGAAACCCAGATAATTTGCCGACTGCCGCAGGCGTTGCAGATGCCGCGCCAAATGGCGACAGCCTTCGGCGTGAGTGGCGTACATGGTTTCAAACAGGTCGAATTCAGGTGCCAATCCACTCAGGAATCTGGCTTTTAACTGGCACTCTGCAAATTCGTCTCTGGCTACGCTGTCATGCACGATGCCGGCACCGACACCCATGACGGCAGGCCGCACAAACAAATTATCTGATGCGGGTAAATGCAAGGTGCGTATCGGTACCGACAGGCAAAAATCGCCAAGAGTATGCGTCGCTTGCGGTGGGTCGAACCAGCCTATGGCACCGGTATATAGGCCGCGCGGCGCCGTCTCCAGCTCACGCACGATCTGCATGGTTCTGCGCTTTGGTGCGCCGGTGATAGAGCCGCAGGGATACAGAGCCGATAAGACGGCATCGAGTCCGGTACCTTCGCGTAACTCCGCTTCAATACTGGACGTCATTTGCAAAACACTGGAAAAACGTCTGACCTCGAATAAAGCGGGCACCTTGACCGACCCTGGCACCGCAATACGCCCGAGATCATTGCGCAGTAAATCGACGATCATCAGATTCTCGGCACGATTTTTTACGTCCGCCGCCAGCGCCTTTGCCAATGCGGCATCCTGCGTCTCATCGCCAGTCGCAGCAGCCGTGCCCTTCATCGGCTTAGCATACAAATGTCCGGCCTGATGACGGACAAATAACTCCGGCGAGAGTGACAATATTGCCTCGCCATCAGGCAGGCAAATCAAAGCACCATATGGCACAGGCTGACGCTGGCGCAAGCGGCGATACAGATTCAGGGGCGAGCCATACACATCAAAATGCAGACGATAGGTGTAATTCACCTGATAAGTGTCTCCGGCTGCAATGTAGGCACGCACCTGATCGATGGCTTTGCTGAATTGCGTCTCGTCTACGCTATTGCGCATACCGGCAATACCTGCAACGCTGGCTACCTCAGTGCCTCCGTCCTCCGCCTTGGCCGACGTCTCCAGCAAACAACGAACCTGCGCCTGGCTCACAACCTCACAACGTAAAAATAACAAGACCCTGGATGGTAGCGGCTGATCACTCCACGAATCGATGTCTTGCAAGACAGCTCCTGTCTCATACGACAACAGAGCAACCGCATACTGTCCCTGCTGCAAAGCGACTTCCAGCTCTTGCCACAGCAAATGCCAGGTTACCGCGTCATGGCAGGTCAGCACCCTGATAAGGTCCGTGTATAAACGTGACGAGCTAGATGAACCTGACATCACACCGTCGTCCGGCGACTGTGCATCATCAAGCAAGGCAAAACATGCAGGTAACTTGTGGGGCAAAAAAGACACTGATCATTCCAGACAAACGAAGATGCGCAGGAGTTTACTCGCAGACGCCATTCAGCGCATGAGTGATGCAATTATTTTTATTGCAATAAAAATAACAAAATCTTATACTGACCTCAGTAAGAACAACACCGCTAACACTTATTGGTCGATAATGTCGTTCAAAATAACTCAAATAATAGACAAGATAATGCAAACAGCATTCCTCCGATTACCTCTGGCAAAAAAACTACTCCACGACAACCTGACCGCGATCACGATCGTACTGTCGTCCGTGCTAGTGTTGTTTTTGCTGTTTTCGACTTACATGGCGCAAAGAAATCTGCGTGCCGAGACTTTGTATAAAGCGAATGTACTGGCAGCTAATCTCGATGACAATCTGAATATCGAATACCAGAAACAGGCGCGCAAACTGATACTCAATGCAGGTACCGCAAGCAATGTTCTGAGTATCCATGTATTTGACAATAAAGGCGTACCCCAGATCAGCTGGAACCGCATGTCACACTTCGTCAGACCCGATCCTGCTGCGACCATTACGCCTGCCAGCCACGCCCAGACGAGTTTGCAATCGTCTTACCTGGCCGCCACCGTGCCTGTCATGGATGGTGCGGAAGTCATCGGTATGATTCAGATGCATGTGAGTCTGGATTCGATTTATAAAGACTTCTGGTTACATCTGGTCATGGGAATACTGTTGCTGATCGTCAGCACGGTCGCGAGTGTCTACCTGCTGACCGAGCGCCAGGTGCAACGTTTAGCACCGATCATCGAACTATCACGGGTCGCGGAGCAAGTTGCCAACTCGGAGGACTACACGCTGCGTGTGCAGCATCCTGAGAGCAAGCAACTAGGCAGTCTGAGCCAGCATTTTAATAAAATTATGGCGCATATTGAAGTCTGGGAATCCGACATCCAGAGTGAGGCGCATCAACGTCGCGAGGCCGAACAACGTCTGTCGATTCTGGAGAATCACGATAGCCTGACCAAACTGCCGAACCGGCATTTCTTCCATCGTCTGCTGACGAATTGCGTCGAAGACGCAGTTGAATCGAATCAGCTAGCCGCACTGGCATTTATTGACATCGACCATTTTAAGTCGCTGAACGATGCCTATGGCTATGATGCGGGCGACCTCATCATGACCACAATGGCGAATCGTCTGTGCAATGTATTGCGCAATACCGATACACTGTGCCGGGTCGATGGCGATGAATTTGCGGCGATACTGCCGAATATAGGCAGTGTTGAGATGGCGCAAACCTTATCCGAACGTCTGGTGCAGGCTGTACGCGAGCCACTGATTGTACGTGGCAAAAAACTGGTGGTCACTGCCAGCGTCGGTGTGGCCTGCTGCCCTTTGCACGGCAAGGAGCAACGTCTGTTTTTACACAATACGGATCTCGCCTTGAAAGAAGCAAAATTCTCCGGCACGAATACCTGGAAAATCTTTACAGCTCGCGCTGCGAATCTGGGACCGGCTACCCCAGCAACACGCTTAGCTGCACAGTAGCCTGCTCGCCAGGCAAGTGTTTAAAGCCGGTTTTGGCGTAACGGTGCCAGCGCCCCATGATAAAACTCACCAGCAAATTAGCGCGCGGTATAACTTCAGATTCCAGAGCGCTTCCTTGCGTACTGGCGAGGCGCAGTGATTGCTTGAAGGCGAGTTCAATCCGCTCGGCAAATTGATTCATACGTAGCTGCAAGCGCTCGTCTTCATTGACAAGAGCATCGCCAATCAGCACTCGCGTCATACCAGGATTACGCTCGGCAAAATTGAGTAACATCAGCGCAATTGCCTGTGCCTGCAAGATACCGTCCTCTTGTTGCTGACTGATCTGATTGATCAGGCCAAAGACCGATCCCTCGATAAATTCAATCAGTCCTTCGAACATCTGCGCCTTGCTCGCAAAATGCCGGTACAAAGCCGCCTCGGATACATCGAGCCGGGCCGCCAGAGCGGCTGTCGTGATTTTTTCACCTTTGGGATTTTCCAGCATTGCCGCCAGAGTTTGTAAGATTTGTAGCTTACGCTCACCAGGTTTCGTAGTTGCCATATTATTGATTTTTTAGAGGTGCGCTGAACATAAACGATGAACGTGATCGGGTAAATCGAGTACTGATTTTACTTTGACATCGACGCAGGCATACATTTTTTTCTGCGACAAACTGTCGGCTGGCAAGTACGCCGTCACCAACACCGTACGCATCCCGATCTGCCTGGCGGCACGGAGATTACTCACCGTATCCTCAACCAATATACAGTCTCGCGGGTGCACACCTTGTCTCGCCAGTAGTTTTAGCAAATAGGGTACCGAGGGTTTCGGCCGCAATTGCCCATGCACCCGCATGGACTCAATCGGTATATGCGCGGCAAAATGCCGGTGCAAACCCAGGTGCCGCACGACCTCATGTGAATACTGTCGCGGTGCATTCGTGAGCAAAATTTTTCGCCCCGGCAAACGCTCTAACAAGCGCCCCAATCCGCGTTCGGCGCGAATCATATCAGCTAGATGCTCAAAGCGATGTGCTTCGTGTAAAAAATGATCGGCTTTTACGCCATGATGACGCACCAATCCCATCAAGGTCGCACCATAACGTTTCCAGTACAGCTGCCTTGCCGCATTGACAGTATCTGCATCAGCCGGTGTAATGCCATCGCCCAGCAGATCCGCCATAAACACGTTCATGTTGTGCGTGATCGCAGGAAAAATCGCATGGCTGGCATTATGCAAGGTGTTATCAAGATCAAACAACCAGAGCGGGGAACGTTGCTTCATAGCTTCATAGCTTCATAGCGCCATCAAAGAGAAAAAGGGCGGATAGCCGCCCAGTTTATTGGTTTAATTGACTTACTCAGCCTGAATATTGTCACTACGCGATTACATACCCGCTACGCATACGCATGTTTTTCTGTGCACACAATTTTATGCACGTTTCTATGCAAAATTAGTGGCTGCGTATCATCGTACCAAATGCCTGCTCGGTCAGCACTTCGAGCAGCAGGGAATGTTCGATCCGGCCGTCGATAATATGCACCGTATTCACGCCAGATTTCGCCGCATCCAGTGCAGAGGAAATTTTTGGCAACATCCCGCCAGAAATAGTACCGTCAGCAAACATCTCGTCAATTTCACGTGCCGACAAATCCGTCACCAGATTGCCTTGCTTGTCTTGTACCCCGGCGATATTGGTCATCATGATCAGCTTCTCCGCCTTCAGGATTTCTGCAATTTTTCCTGCGACGACGTCGGCATTGATATTGTATGCCTGACCGTCTACACCAAAGCCGATAGGTGAAATAATAGGAATAAATGCATCATCCTGCAACGCCTTCACGACAGCCGGATTGATGGCGTCGATCTCACCGACAAAGCCGATATCCAGGAACTGGCCCGGCTTTTCCCTATCCGCCATCATCATTTTCTTGGCACGGATCAAGCCACCGTCTTTACCCGTCAAGCCAACTGCCTGACCGCCGTAGTGATTGATCAGCATGACGATGTCTTGCTGCACTTCACCACCGAGTACCCACTCCACGACCTCCATAGTTTCTTCATCGGTGATACGCATACCCTGGACAAAGGTACCCTGCTTACCCATTTTTTTGAGTGCATTATCAATTTGCGGACCACCGCCATGGACGACAACCGGATTCATCCCGACCAGTTTGAGCAAAATCACATCACGCGCAAAACCATGTTTCAGGCGCTCTTCTGTCATGGCATTGCCACCGTATTTGACGACGATGGTTTTCCCGTGGAATTTACGGATATATGGCAAGGCCTCTGCGAGAATTTCTGCTTTGATCTCAGGCGCAACACCTGCCAATTTATCGTCTGTGGACGCTGCTGTGTCGGTTACACTACTCATAATAAAAGTATCCTATATGCATGGAAGTTTCCCGAATTTTACAGGGAAAACTCCCTGCTCAGGCAGCGAGCTGAGGATTTACGCCGTCTCTCTTGTGAATACCACGAATAAATTTAAAAAATGACATCACTATCGTCTCTGCATCAACAACTAGAAGCCATGCGCCCGGTCTTGTTTCGCTTCGCGATGCTGCAACTACGCAATGATTCTCAGGCAGAAGATGCTGTCCAGGAAGCTTTGCTGGCGGTTCTTGAAAAACCAGATAGCTTTGCCGGGCAATCGTCTTTACGTACCTATGTCACGGGTATATTAAAGTACAAGATTATTGACTGCCTGCGCGCTGCAAATAAAGAAATCAGCCTGCAAATAGATGACGATGAGTCCGAAGCCGATTTAATCGACAGTCTCTTTACCAAAAATGGCCATACTCAGGAACCGCCTAAAGCCTGGGGCAATCCTGATGCCAGCCTGGAGCAAAAAGATTTTTTTCGTATACTTGAAGTCTGCCTGGAGAAATTACCTGCTAATACAGCACGGGTATTCATGATGCGCGAATGGCTGGAATTAGAAACCGAAGAAATTTGTAAGGAATTGGCGCTGACCACGTCTAACTTATGGGTGTTGCTCTATCGCGCCAGACTGCGCTTACGTGAATGCCTGGATTTGAACTGGTTTGCGAATAAAACTTAGCACTTATTACAATAAAAACCGATCAATCATGCGATTACTTATTACCTGCAAACAGGCCCATCAGATGGTGTCCGAAGGCTTAGACCGGCATCTCAGCCTGGGAGAGCGTGCGCGTCTGAAAATGCATTTATCTGTCTGCGATGGCTGCACCAATTTTAACGGGCAAATGCAATTACTACGTCGTGCAATGCGCAAGCTGCCGCTGCGGGACGATAGCAACGATCAAGACCGCACATCATGAGCACTTGTCCACGCTGCCAATCCGTGTTCACCTGCGCCATGGCCGACAATACGGGCAAAGACTGCTGGTGTACGGCGATACCCCCAATCGCCTTTGAGAAATTACCCGATGGCAAACTGGATATAGACGCACGCTGCTTCTGCCCTGCGTGTTTGCCAGAGTGGAAAGCGGAGCGTGAAGCGCTGCAAAACCCGATATCCGCAATTCAGTTACCATAGCGTTTTGATGACGTTCTGCACCGTCATCCAGTATCTCAGGCAAAAAGAAAAGAGGAGGACCGGTATTCCTCATCAATTTGCCTGAAACAGACATCATCCCGGACATCCAATATGCCATCTGATCAGAAAACTGAACTTACCCCTGTTAATATCCCCGTCGTTCCCATCTCGCAACGCATCCGCGAACGTATTGTGGCCAGCAAAACGCGCTACCACGCAAACGATAATATCGCCGCGTTTATCCAACCTGGCGAACTGGATCAGTTGCTTGATGAGGTCGAAGAAAAGCTCAAAGGCGTACTGCAAAGTCTGGTCATCGATACCGACAGTGATCACAATACACAAGACACTGGGCGCCGTGTCGCCAAGATGTATCTGAATGAAATTTTTAAAGGCCGGTATGTCAACATGCCACCGGTCACCGAATTCCCGAACGCATCACACCTGAATGAGCTGATGATCATCGGACCGATCACAGTACGCAGTGCCTGCTCGCATCACCTGTGTCCGATCATCGGCAAGGTCTGGATTGGTGTCATGCCGAACGAACACTCGAACCTGATTGGTTTGTCAAAATACGCCCGGATCGCCGAATGGATCATGAGCCGGCCGCAAATTCAAGAAGAAGCGGTAGTACAGCTAGCCGACACCTTGCAAGAAAAAATGCAACCGGATGGTCTTGCCGTTGTGATGGAAGCAGACCATTTCTGTATGCACTGGCGCGGCGTCAAAGACATGGATGCAAAAATGATCAACAGCGTCATGCACGGATCTTTTTTAAAGGATCCGAATTTGCGCCGTGAATTTCTATCCCTGATCAAGCGTTGACCGGTAGCGCAATACCGACAATCTGTCTTTCCCAATACGCTCATACCAACTTAAAAGAGAACATCATGTTAGTCCGACTTTTATATGCCAGCCGTGCCGTCGATAACCAGATGTGCGACATGATTCAAGGCATCATGCAACAGTCGCGCACGCACAATCCGGCCAATGGCATTACCGGCATTTTATGTCACAGCGATCAGGTATTTATGCAAGTATTAGAAGGTGGACGTGAAGCTGTCAATACCCTGTACGGGCATATATTGCGCGACCCGCGCCATACCGATGTGACGCTGCTGCATTACGAAGAAATCAATGAACGCCGCTACGCAGGCTGGACCATGGGACAGGCGAATCTGGGGAAAATTAATCCATCGATTTTATTGAAGTATTCGGCTTTGCCAGAACTCCATCCTCATCGTATGTCAGGGAAAAATTCTCTGGCCCTGATTGACGATCTGATGGCAACCGCAGCAATCGTCGGCCGCACTTAGACACCATGTAGTACCGGCCGAACCCGTTATGTAGCGGAATACACAGAGTAACTTGCGGCGACTTTATCCGGAATCGGAGCATCAATCGCCGCACAGATGCAGCGCAGTATGTCGGCGGAATCGATACTCAATTGTTCACCCGCGGCAGCAAGCAACAAGCGTATCAGGAATGGTTTAGCCAGCGGTGCCAGCTGATTTAATTTATCCAGCGCTTGTTTGACTTCAAAATAATCCGGGATTTCTGCCGCCACACTCGGTACATTCGCCGCATTCGCTGCATCTGCCATACCGACCGTCGCACTAGCCTTCATCATCTGCATATCACTGGCACCCAGCCCCAGCTCCGGCATGCTACTCGCGGCGCGCAGGAAGATATCTCTGGCGGCAAAATCAGCAGCATGTTGACCTGAGACAGTTTGAGCCACCAGTGACAATAACAAAGCCGCTTCTTTCTTTAGCTGAGTCAGTTGCGTGTAGCGTATCGGTACAGCACGTCCTGCCATTGGACCAAGCCTGCGCTCAAGTACCGTCTGCAACACAAACTCTGCCTGTGTCATTTTCTGGTCGGCAGCAATCAGCTTGTGTACGTTGGATAAGACTACGCCCCTTTGCTCGGGCGATAACAATTTCAAAGCAGGCATCGCCAGATCAAGCAAAGGTAAGCGGACACTGCGAGGCAGACGCTCTACATGATCGAACAACATCGTGGCCAGCGCACATTGCGACTGCGCTGATTGCTGCAATAGCTGTATCTGCGCGGCATAGCCCTGAGCTTCGCTACGATCAAGCAACAAAGCGTAGACCAATGCAGCAGCCCCCACCGGCTCACGTAAGTTGCTCAGTAACTCCGCAGGTAAGCCTGGTTGGAGCTGAGATTGAGGCTGAGGTTGGGATTGACTATGATGACCAAAAGTGATGCCTGCGCCGGCCGTATCTGCACTGAGATGAGTTGCCTCAGCGGCTCTGGCAGCCTGTGCGGATAAGACATTGCGCGCACCGAAGCCATACATGCCCTCAGGCAAACCCGTATGTGAATCCGCTTCGACAATTTCGCTTGCATCCAGAAATTCAACACTCTTGCCGTACACCCGACGCAAGCGCTCTTGCAAAGGCGGATGCGTCGCAAATAATCCATCCAGCAGATTCGGTCTGGCAGCTCCCAGGAACATGTGTGAAAACTGTTCTGCATGCGGATTGTCGATACGCGAGCCGCAATCATTCGTACGCGTCAGTCCGCCAATTTTACGCAACGCACCGCCGATGCCATCCGGGTTACGCGTGAACTGTACAGCGCTCGCATCAGCCAAAAATTCCCGTTGACGCGATACCGCTGATTTGATCAGCCGTCCGAAAAATATTCCTACATAACCGACCACAAACAAGACGCCGCCAACGACCAGAAGAATCATTTGTGCCGATGGTCCTTTTTCGTCACGGCTACGCGATGAACCAAAACGCGCCCCCCAGTACATCAGCTCCTGGCCAAACGTTGCAATCATCTGTATGCCGAACAAAACACCGATCAGCTTGATGTTCATGCGCATATCGCCGTTCAGGATATGACTGAATTCATGTCCGATCACGCCTTGCAACTCATCACGGCTAAGCCGTGACAAGGTGCCTCGCGTCACGGCGACTACAGCCTCATTCTGATGATAGCCTGCCGCAAATGCATTGATCGCATCCTCATGATCCATGATGTAGACGCGGGGACAGGCGATACCGGATGCCAGCGCCATTTCCTCGACGATATTCAACAGGCGGCGCTCTTGCAGATCCTGGGATGATGGCATCACCAGACGTCCGCCAGCCATCTCGGCAACCGCATCGCCACCATCACGCAGACGGAACATTTCAAATAAAGTGCCGCCGCCGATAAACAATAAAGTGAGGCCGGTATTTAAAAAGAAAAATCCACGGGGGTAATGATGCAGTCCGGCGAAACGCTGACCGCTGGACCAGATCCAGACCAGTGCAAGGCTGAAGTTGACTGCCAGCACAATAGCAATCACCGCCAGAAAAAACAAAAATAATAGTTTTTTGCTTTGGCGGTGAGCCTGGTCTTGTTGCTCGAAAAAATCCATGCGGATTCAGGCAGCTAAGGAGAAATGGATCGCAATCAGAACGATACCTTCACTGCTTTACGTTCTTCCGCTGATTCGGTTGCCTGCAATAATTCGCCTGGTTTAAAACCGAACATATTGGCAATCACCGAACCCGGGAACTGCTCTATCGACGTGTTGTATTGCATCACGCTGTCGTTGTAGGCCTGACGTGAAAAGGCAATTTTGTTCTCGGTGCCGGTCAGCTCTTCTGTCAGCTGCATCATGTTCTGATTGGCTTTCAGATCAGGATAAGCTTCCGACAAGGCAAACATTTTTCCCAGGGATGCCGTCAGCGTACCCTCGGCTGCCGCCAGTTGCTGTACCGCCGCGGCATCAGAAGGATCGCTCACGGCTTTGGTATTGGCGGTCACCGCCTGATTGCGTGCAGCGATTACCGCCTCTAAAGTCTCACGCTCATGTTTCATATAACCTTTTGCGGTCTCGACCAGATTAGGGATCAGGTCATAGCGGCGCTTGAGCTGCACGTCAATTTGCGCAAAAGAATTTTTAAAACGATTACGTAAACTCACCAGACGGTTGTATGCACCGACTGCCCAGAACGCGAAGACTGCAATAATGACGATTAAAACGATGAGTGCTGACATATATTCCCCTGATAAAAAAGAGAGGCTGAATGATCAGCCTCGTACTTACTATTACAGATAATTTATTGCACTGGTTCTTGTTTCTTCGGTGCTGCCTGCATTTCTTTTAATTCGGCTTCGGTGATGTATTCAAATACCTTAACGACTTTGCGTACCCCATTCACACCACGGGCAACCTCACCCGCCAGATTGCCCTCACGCTGAGTAACGCGTCCCATCAGGTAGACAGTACCTGCCTCAGTCACGACTTTAAATGCACTCGCGTACAAATCTTTCGTGTCGACAAATGAGGCTTTGACCTTGGTCGTAATTAAAGCATCGCTGGAACGTGCTGAATAATTCGACAATCCGGCAATCTGCAATTCATTTTGTACCGCCTGTACGCCTTCGATCGCCCGCATCTCACGCTCAGCATTGTCTCTCGTCTGTTCGTCAGCCACTTCGCCGGTCAGTAAAGCGCGGCGGTTAAAACTGCTGACATTGATATGCGCAGCATCGCCAAAAGTGCGCGACATGCGGATCTCGCCTTTAAGCGTGATCGATTTATCTTCGGTCTGTGCGCCGAAAGTACGCCGGTCCGTCGCGGCAAACGTGCCGACAACGGCGCTGCCCACCATCATTTCTACGCAGCCCTGCAAACTTACGGCCGCGGCACAGCACAGGCTAATCGCCAGTAACGGTCGCGCTGATTTCTGGAATAAATTTTTAATCATCTGCATCACCTCCGAATAAAGCGGCATCGATGCCGTCACACAAACAATGTATGGTTAATAAATGGACTTCTTGTATCCTGGCAGTGCGGTCATGCGGTACACAGATATGGACATCCGCATCGGTTAAAATTTCACCGATCTGCCCACCGCCTTTACCCGTCAGCGCAATCACGCGCATATCTCGCTCAATGGCAGCATTGACGGCATTGACGATGCTGGCGGAATTGCCCGACGTCGACAAAGCCAGCAAAATATCGCCTGCCTGGCCGAAAGCTTGCACCTGCTTGGAAAATACTTCCTGAAAACTATAGTCATTCGCGACCGCCGTCAGGATAGATGTATCTGTCGTCAATGCCAGCGCTGGCAGAGGCAAGCGCTCACGTTCAAACCGCCCGACCAGTTCAGCCGCAAAATGCTGGCAATCTGCAGCGGAACCACCATTACCGCAGGCCAGTATCTTGTTACCGTTAGACAGCGCGGAGAACATTAGTTCCACTGCTTGTTCAATAGGACGAGCCAGAACACTGGCCGCTTGGATTTTGAGTTCGGCACTCTCTTGGAAGTGCGCAAGGATGCGTTGATTTGTCATGGTGCGCTGATTATAAAGCAGGTTATCCCTTTTCTAAATCATTCGTGTCACTACCCTGCGACCACGACCTTCTCTATGCTATGCCAGAACACCGCCTCTCGCATCGCGCCTGGGCGTAAATGATGCAAAAACGAAAAGCGGTTTATTCTCATTCAGGTGGAAACTTCTAAAAACTTTTAATCGACATTTCAGGGAACCGCTCTCCTGCCACTCCCGCCTTTTCGCTTTGTCTCTGTGTTTCTGTGTTTCTGTGTCTCTGTGGTGAGAGGTCTTAGTTTTTGCGTAAGTCCTGCAGGGATGATTTTTCAATTGAGAGGTTTTTTAACATTCCCAGAAGCAATCCGCAGGCTGGATGCGGCTTATAGAGGCATTTCATGTCAAAAGGCGCGCCTGGATTGCGGATACGGTTTTGGAAGTGGCTATTGATACCGCAATACTATGCGTGCTCTCTGAGAAAGCGTCAGGCAACGATCACATTCTTTAGCCAGTTGATCTGCCCATCATCAATCGCAATCAGATCAAAGCGGCAAGCGGGCTCCGTCGATTGTTGTTGCAAATAAACTTGTGCGGCATGTGTCATGCGGCGTTGTTTGGCTGGCGTAACGCTGGCAAGCGCACCGCCGAATTGTTGACTGCTCCGGGCTCTGACCTCGACAAACACCAGCGTTGCACGATCCAGCATGATGAGATCAATCTCTCCGCCTTTACATGAAAAACTTCTTTGCACCAGGCTCAATCCTTGATGAAGCAAATAAGTAAGTGCCTGCTGCTCTCCTTCATCCCCTGTTCTCTGGCGACTGGTTCTGACTGATGCCAGCCGCTTTGATAACCAACTCTGCTCCGCCATTGTCGTACAATCCTTATTTGATCAAACTGAAGTGAACTCGCATGCATCCATCCGAACCGTATCTGCTCACCAACTCGCCCGTCATGGATGCGGTCGCTCACCAGACTTATCCTGTCGGCACATTATATGTAGTTGCCACACCGATAGGAAATGTCTGTGATATTTCGCTCAGAGCCCTGCATTTGCTGGGACTGGCAGATGCTATTGCCTGCGAAGATACGCGCAATACCGCTCAATTACTAAGTCGCTACGGTATCAACAAACCTTTGATCGCGGCGCATCAGCACAATGAACGCGAGGTCGCTGAAAAAATACTGGGCCGTCTGCAAGCAGGTGAACGTATTGCTCTCGTCTCGGATGCAGGGACGCCCGGCGTGTCGGATCCGGGAGCAAAGATTGTGGATCTGGTACGCACGAACGGCATGCAAGTCATGCCTTTGCCTGGCGCCTCTGCCGCGATCAGCGCCCTGTCTGCCAGTGGCCTGATCAATGACCAGTTCTATTTTGTCGGCTTTTTGCCCGCGAAAGCAGGACAGCGCGAAACCAGCTTACGTCATTTACTCAATGTGCCTGCCACACTGATTTTTTACGAAGCACCACACCGGATTACCGACACAGTGCATGCTTTGCAAGCCGTATTTCAGGCAGACCGGAAAATCGTGTTCGCACGTGAATTGACTAAATTATTTGAAGAGATACATCGCTGCCCTCTGGCACAGGCAGCCGGGTGGCTGAGCGCCGATCCGCATCGTGAAAAAGGGGAATACGTTATTTTGCTGGAAGCCGCACCGCTTGCGAAGGATGATGAACAGCTCGAAGCGCGCCATATACTGAGCATCTTGCTTGAAGAATGCTCAGTGAAGCAGGCTGCCTCGTTAGCCGCCAGAATTACCGGCCAAAAGAAAAATGCTCTGTATCAGATGGCGCTGGAAATGAAACAGGCTGACGAAAGCCAGGATGACTAAGACACCCAACTCTAAGGTAGTGAATGGTAGATTCGTTGAATAAATTAACAAATTCAGCCCGATACTGCGTCACATTGATGATGCAACGAACTAGCATTTATCTACACTAGCGTTGCACCACAATCGGCTTAGCGATCCCTAAATCGGCAGTTTGCACGATCGCCGCAGATGCTTCCGACCGGCTGGAAAAAGGACCGCTGACCAGCCGGTATAAACTTCCCTGCTGCACGATATCGAAGCCTGGCAAACGGCTCTCAGCCTGCGTCTTCAGCCTGGACATGACGGCTTCGGCATTCGCCCGTATCGCAAACGCACCGAACTGAATATAAAATCCGGCAACCGCACCAGCACTAGTACCGGCGCCAGTATCGGTTGTGGCGTTGAGTAATGGCGCTTTAGAAGATGTCATTGCCTCCTTGCTTGCGGCAAACTGCTCAACAGGCTTGGTACTTTGCTGAGCTAACAATTCTTCCATACTAATTTGCTTTGTAGTCGGCTCACTCATGGCACCGGGCACTTGTACCGTCGATGCCAAGGTCGATGCCGGGGCTGTTTTCGCCGCGAGTACCGGCACCTGATTTTTGCGATTTTCCGCCATGCGCTCTATGTCTTCAGGCAATAAACGCTCAACTTCCAGCTGACTGCTGCCCTTACCTAAGTAATCGAGTTTCAGTGCTGCGGTATAAGATAAATCGATGATACGGCTGGCATGAAATGGCCCGCGGTCATTGATCCTGACGATGATCTGCTTACCATTCGCCAGATTGGTGACACGTGCATACGACGGAATCGGCAATACCGGATGCGCTGCCGTTATTTTGTACATGTCATACAGTTCGCCGGACGAGGTTTTTTGCCCGTGAAATTTTTTGCCGTACCAGCTACCGACACCGCGCTGCACGAACGGTGTCGCGGTATCGGTTAAAGGTGTGTAGGTCTTGCCAAAAACAACGTAGGGCTTGTTACCTGAGCGGGAAAATGCTTCCACAGCCGGAATCGGCTCAACAGTATTTTCCAATCCTTCGGGTGGATTATCGCCGGGGCCGTCGTCTTTGTAATAGGCACCTTTACCGGAATTGGCTTTGGGAAGCTGAGGCACGGCCGATGTATTGCCGGCGGGCTTACCCGGGACTTGCGCAGATGGACGCGGCTCATTCACAGCGGCTTGCTTAGGAGCACTGCCACATGCGGTCAGCAACATCGCAATGATCAGCAGATATCCGTTGGGCGCACGCTGAAAGCCGCTATCCATCATGTCTGCACCAGTTTGCGGTTTCTTTGTATGCTCATCAGAATACCTGCGCCCATACCCAACGTCATCAGCGCGGTACCGCCGTAACTCATGAATGGTAAAGGCACACCGACAACGGGCAAAATACCGCTGACCATGCCCATGTTGACGAAAGCATAGGTAAAGAAAATCATCGTCACTGCTCCCGCCATCAGACGCGCAAACAAAGTCGGCGCATTTGCGGCAATCATCAGGCCGCGGATAATCAGCAAGAAATACAGCACGACCAATACGCAATTACCGATGAACCCAAATTCCTCAGAGAACACCGCAAAAATAAAATCCGTCGTTCTTTCCGGAATAAATTCCAGATGCGCCTGGGTACCTTTAAGCCAGCCCTTGCCCGTCGCGCCACCAGAACCAACGGCGATCGTCGCCTGAATAATGTGAAAACCCTTACCCAGCGGATCACGGCTGGGATCGAGCATCGTCAGGACACGGTCACGCTGGTAGTCATGCAATAAATAAGGCCAGATCACTGTAGGCACAGTCACTGCAGCAAACACGGCAATAGAGATCAGAATTTTCCATGACAATCCCGCCAGAAAAATAACTGCAAAACCAGCGGCGACCACGAGTAAGGCGGTTCCCAGATCCGGTTGCTTGGCAATCAGGCCCACCGGTATCGCCAAAATCACGGTCGCGATCACAAAGTCCTGCATGCGCAGTGCACCTTCACGCTTTTGAAAATACCATGCCAGCATCAAAGGCGCAGCGATCTTCATCATCTCGGACGGCTGCACCGGGGTACCGATGTTGATCCAGCGACGCGCTCCTTTTTTCACCATGCCGAAAGCAGCAACCGCAATCAGCAGGGCGACGCCAAATGTATAAATCGGAATGGCAAACCGCATCAGGGTTTGAGGAGGAATATTGGCAACGATCCACATCGCCACAAAAGAAATCAGAATATTACGTAATTGATCCTCGACCCGCCCCGGAAAATCAATTCCGGCAGAATATAAAGTCACGATACCGATCGACATGATCAAAAAAATGATCATCGCCAGCGCAGGGTCGAACACCAGGAAGCGAGACTTCAGCGACTGCCAGTTAACTCGGTGATTATTCATCGCTTAGTCCTTATTGCCTTGTGTCTGTCCGCCCGGTTGCGGGCCACCTTCTGATTCCGCATCGGCTTTCAGCTCCGACTCAGCACGCGTCGTCAAGGCATCGCCTTTGATAACAGGTGTTTTGTCTTTATCCAGCGGGCGCTTACCAAGCAAATAATAATCAAGCGCTTTGCGGACGATCGGTGCAGCCGCAGCAGAACCGAAGCCGCCATTCTCCACAATCACGGCAATCGCGATTCTCGGTTTATCCAGAGGAGCGAATGCAATAAACAATGAGTGATCGCGCTGACGCTCAGCGGTGCGCTTGGCGTCATACTTTTCACCTTTTTTCAGTCCGACCACTTGCGCGGTACCCGTCTTGCCACCCGCCTGATAGGTGGCATCATGAAACACCGTATAACCAGTGCCGCTAGGATCTGTCATGACGCCCGCCATAGCCTTTTTGATGACATCAATATTTTCCTGCTTCAAAGGAATGCGGGCACTTTCTTTGGCGACGGTCAGCGTTCTGGCATGCGACTGCGGATCCTCGGTCATCTTCACCAGATGCGGCTTCATCACGACACCATCATTCGCCAGAGTTGCCATCGCATGCGCCAGTTGCAAAGGTGTAAAGGTGTTGTAGCCCTGGCCGATTCCCAGAGAAATTGTCTCACCGGCATACCATTTTTGCTGTGCTGGTTTTTTATACACCGCTCGCTTCCAGCTTGTCGATGGCAGCACACCTTGTTTCTCATGCTCCAGATCGATCCCGGTCTTTTGTCCGAAACCAAACGGCGCCATAAAATCGTGGATCGCATCCACACCGAGATCGTTCGCCAAAATATAGTAATAGGGATCGCAGGAGGCCACGATGGAGCGATACATATCGACGTAACCGTGACCGCCGGGTTTATCATCATTAAAGCGATGACCACCAAACATGAAATAGCCGATGTCGTTAATACCTTGGCTTGGCGTACGCTTCCCGAGCTCCAGTGCGGCCAGCGCCATGTAAGGCTTGTAGGTTGATCCCGGCGGATATGCGCCTGTCAGGGGACGATTCAATAAAGGCCGGTCTTCTGAGGTGTTCAGCTCATTCCAGCTTTGCTGATCAATCCCCTCAACAAACAAATTAGGGTCGTAGGTGGGTTTGGAAACGAATGCCAGTACGTCGCCCGTGGCCGGCTCAATCGCAACCAGAGCGCCGCGTCTGTCGCCAAAGGCTTCTTCGATGATTTTTTGCAGTTCGATATCAACCGACAGAATCAGATTTTTGCCCGAGGTCGGAGCAGTCCGCGACAAGGTACGAACTGCACGACCACCGGCCGAGACTTCAACTTCCTCAAAACCGGTCGTGCCATGCAACAGTTTTTCGTAGCTTTTTTCCAGGCCTTCCTTGCCGATGTAGCTGGTACCGTTGTAGTTCGCACCGTCTTCGCTATCGTCGATGATTTCGGCATCTTTTTGGCTGATACGGCCGATGTAACCGATCACATGGGAAGCCACGTCACCCAGAGGATATTGACGGAACAGGCGGGCCTGGATATCGACACCGGGAAAACGGAATCGCTGCGCCGTAAAACGGGCGACCTCTTCATCGGTGAGTTTGGTGCGGATAGGCAGACTCTCAAAACTCTTGGATTCTTCCATGAGCTTACGAAATTGCTTGCGGTGCTTGGGTTGAATGTCGATCAGCATCGCCAGTTCGTCAATGACGATATCCAAATCCCTGGAAATTTTCGATGGCGTAATCTCTAAGGTGTACGCTGAAAAATTCCGGGCCAGAATGGCGCCGTTCCGGTCGAGAATCAAGCCGCGGTTCGGTACCACGGGAACGATGGAAATACGATTTTCATCGGCTTGCAGCGCATACACATCATGTTTGACAATCTGCAGCCAGACGAAGCGGGAGATTAAAGCGATGAAACAAAAAACAGCGAACGCACCGATAAAAAACAGGCGCATCCTGAACAGATATAGTTCACGTTCGGTATTCTTGAGTTCGGTCATATCTGTTTCTATCCAAGAGAGAAGCCTGGATTAAATCTGGATCAAATGGGGCGGGTATCGTCTTTATCGACCGCACGACGCTGCGGTGCTAACAATAACCAGGTAACGACCGGCCATAGCAAAGTTGTGACAAAGCTTTCCGAGAAATACAGAATGCCGGGAAACTGCGCGTCCGGCGCAACCAGCATACGCACCACAACTTGAGTTGCCTGCACAAACAAGAACAACGGCAGCACATGCAAAGACTGCGTCAAAGGATTAAACCAGAGCACCCGCCGGTGTATGGTGATCGCGAAGTAAGACAGCAAAGTGTAGGCCAGCGCATTCTCACCGAGATGAATCGCATCATGTACATCCATCAGCAAGCCCATGGCAAAGGCCACACCGATACCTACCTTGCGGGGCTGATGAATACTCCAGAACACCAGCACCAAAGCAACGAAGTCCGGCACGCCGATCCAGGCGCCCCAAGGTAAAAAATTCAGGAAAAAAGCGCAGACCAGACTCACTGCAATAAAGGTCGAACTCACCGGCAACAAAATATAGTGCGGGCTATTCATTATGGCGTCTCCTTACGAGTGTCCTTGGCGACATCTTTAGCTGCATCCTTAGCGATGTCCTTGCCAGCGTCTTTGCTGTCTTTGACCGGCACGTTCTGTATGTCAGGATTTGCGGGTCTCGGTCCGTCTACAGGTTTTTGCACAATGCCATCCGGTGATTCTATCGCTAATTCTCTCGCGGCATCACGAGTGACTTTACGGTTGATTTTTTCTTTTTTGACGCGGATATCTTCTGTATCAGGACGAGATAAATTATTGGTAGAAACCAGCAGTATCAATAATTGCCGGTTCTTTTCTATCCCCGCAGAAGGTACGCAAATAATGTTTTCAAATGGCGTTGCCGCCTTATTCTCGACTTGCGCGACTTTAGCGACCGCCAGCCCTGCCGGATAGACACCATCAATACCCGAAGTGACCAGAGCATCACCTTTCTGGATATCTGCATTCGTCGTCATGCGCATGTCTAACTGACCGGGCTGACCACGGCCATACACCACGCTGCGCAAGCCATTGCGGGCAATCTGCACCGGAATCGCCTGATTTTTATCAGTCAGTAAAGTGACTTCAGCCGTCATCGGAAAAACCCGCGTGATCTGTCCAACGACACCGAGATCATCAATCACCGGCTGACTCAGCGCCACACCATGCTGAATACCGCGATCGACAATGATCTTGCGGGTAAAGGGATCGCGTGCATCGTAAATGATTTCACTGAGGATGGATTTGACTGGCAGGCGTTCACGGACATCCAGCATTTTTCGCAAATGTGCATTCTCGGCGGAGAGCTGTCCGTTTTGCTGCAATGCCTCGGCATTCAAAGTCTGCTGACGCTTAAGCGTCGCATTTTCTTTTTCCAGTGTGGAAGTCGAGGTAAAAAAGTCAGATACCCTGAGCACCGCATCGCGCGGCATGACAGCGACCACCTGAACCGGATACAGCACCGTAGCCAGAACCTGACGTGCAAAAACCAGTGTCTT
Source organism: Undibacterium sp. RuTC16W (assembly GCF_049339445.1). Taxonomy (NCBI): domain Bacteria; kingdom Pseudomonadati; phylum Pseudomonadota; class Betaproteobacteria; order Burkholderiales; family Oxalobacteraceae; genus Undibacterium; species Undibacterium sp. RuTC16W. The sequence continues at coordinate 255,269 of NZ_JBMPPE010000007.1, forward strand.
CAGGCGGGAATCAACGACTAAAAGGAAAATTGCCAGAATCGTGAAGAACACCACTTTGGCGCGGGCAGATGCGCCTTGTTTGAAGAGAGGTGGTGGACTGTATTGCATAAATTAAGCAAAACTTCGGCTAAAAAACTCATCAATATAACAGCAAGGCGAATACTGCCGGTACCACCATTGCGTGCAATTCGCGATGATAGACTGATTGTATTCGCCGTGCCGGAAACTACTTTTTTACTATTTTTTGCTACTTTTTTGACCTGCTAAATCTGCCTGAGCAAATTTTTTCTGGCAGGTTTATTCGTAGGAAAAAATTGAACCCAGTTTGTCCATACGCTCCAGAGCCATGCCTGAGCCGCGAACCACGCATGTCAATGGATCTTCTGCCACGATGACTGGCAAACCGGTCTCTTCCATCAACAGACGATCCAGATCACGCAGCAATGCGCCACCACCCGTGAGCATCATGCCTTTTTCTGCGATGTCGGCACCGAGTTCCGGTGGTGTTTGTTCCAGCGCGTTTTTAACCGCCGATACGATGTTATTCAGAGGATCGGTCAGAGCTTCGAGAATTTCATTACTGGAGATGGTGAATGAACGTGGAATACCTTCGGACAGGTTGCGCCCTTTGACTTCCATTTCTTTCACTTCAGAACCGGGGAATGCAGAGCCGATATTTTTCTTGATCGCTTCAGCAGTCTGCTCACCGATCAACATGCCGTAGTTACGGCGAATATAATTGACAATCGCTTCGTCGAATTTATCGCCACCGACGCGCACAGAGCCTTTGTACACCATGCCGCCCAGGGAAATAATACCGACTTCAGTAGTGCCGCCGCCGATATCCACAACCATGGAACCCGTTGCCTCAGATACCGGCAAACCGGCACCGATCGCCGCTGCCATCGGCTCTTCAATCAGATACACCTGTGATGCACCGGCACCCAGTGCAGATTCACGAATCGCACGGCGCTCTACCTGAGTAGAACCGCAGGGTACGCAGATAATGATACGCGGCGAAGGTTTGAAGAATTTGGTGTCATGCACCATGCGGATGAATTGCTTGAGCATTTGCTCCGTGACGGTGAAATCGGCAATCACGCCGTCTTTCATCGGGCGAATCGCCTCGATATTACCCGGCACTTTGCCCAGCATTTGCTTGGCTTCTTTACCAACGGCCTGAATGGTTTTTTTACCGTTAGGGCCGCCTTCCTGGCGAATCGCCACAACAGAGGGCTCATCCAGCACGATGCCCTGGTTGCGCACATAAATCAGCGTGTTGGCTGTACCTAAGTCAATTGCCAGATCATTAGAAAAATAACTGCGAAAAAAACCAAACATGAAAGAATCCTGTATTTTGTGTTGTTGTCATGCGCAATCCTGTTGCGCGAATCTGTTGTACCCGCTCTTCGCTCGCCAATTAACGACTTATTACTACCGGGCCGGCGTATACTGTGGACGCAAGATCAGGCATTAAGTTGCACATTACCGTAGAGCAAATCATAAGCAAAGAAGCTCTCAAAACCCTCGCAAGCGTTTCAATTCTGGCTGAGAAACATGCGATATCAAAAATCACCGGATACAACAGGCTTCACAAACGCAATATTGTGCTGCGCAGCAGGTTTTCAGAGCTTCAACAGGTATTAACCCTACATTCTACCTTATAATCTGGGGAATAATAGGCTATCTGCAACAGATGCTAAAAACGGCTTTTTTGCCGATGTTGGCGACTTTAGCCAACTTTTAGTCTTGTTGTTTTTAGTTTTATTCCCATTTTGTCATTAGCAGGTTTTTACTTACTTTCTCACACGCGATTTACGCGTTTTTGCCATGTCATTAGACCTATCCGACGTAAAACGTATTGCCAATCTGGCACGACTTGAGCTCTCCGACGCTGAAACTATCACCACTTTAGACAAGCTAAATGGCATTTTCTCCCTGGTTGAACAGTTAAAAGCCGTCGACACCACCGGCATTACTCCATTAAGCCATCCGATTGCGGCGCTGATGCCTGAACTTGCATTGCGCCTGAGAGAAGACGTCGTGAGTGAAGCGAATCACCGTGAGGAATACCAGAAAGTCGCCCCGGCAACGCAAGACGGGCTGTATCTGGTCCCTAAAGTGCTGGAATAAGGCAAAACCCTGCCAGCCGCACTACATACCGACACCCCGATTCACGCATCCAGTACTAACTCGTAACACTTGATCGCTTCGCCAAATAGCCGCCTCAAGGCTATGAAACGAAATGACGTCAGACACCACGGACAGCCGAACATGCATAAGCACTCTCTTACACAACTCTCTGCCCTGCTGCACAGCAAGCAGATTTCCGCTACGGAACTCGCACAACATTATTTACAACGCATACAAGCTAGTGAATTAAACGCATTTTTACACGTCGATCCTGCACTGACTTTGCAACAGGCGGCGGCAGCAGATGCGCGTCTGGCAAAGGGTGATGCGACCGTGCTGACAGGCATTCCGATTGCACATAAAGATATTTTTGTCACGCGCGACTGGCGTTCGACTGCTGGCTCCAAGATGCTGGCAAATTACATCAGCCCGTTTGATGCGACCGTCGTCGAGCATTTCAAGCAGGCGGGCATGGTCACTTTAGGCAAGCTCAATTGTGATGAATTTGCGATGGGCTCCAGTAATGAAAATTCCGCCTTTGGTGCCGTCAAAAACCCGTGGGATCTGCGCGCTGTCCCAGGCGGATCATCAGGTGGATCCGCTGCCGCAATCGCCGCACGCCTGGCACCGGCTGCAACCGCAACCGACACCGGCGGATCGATTCGTCAGCCAGCGTCCTTTTGCGGCGTGACCGGCATCAAGCCAACCTATGGCAGCGTATCTCGCTATGGCATGATCGCTTTTGCTTCCTCCCTGGATCAAGGCGGCCCGATCGCACAGAGCGCAGAAGATTGCGGCTTGCTGCTCAATGCCATGACAGGATTTGATGCAAAAGATTCGACCAGCCTCGAAAGAGCAAAGGAAGATTTCAACCGCGATCTGAATAAAGATCTGAAAGGTCTGCGCATCGGTGTACCACGCGAATTTTTCAGCGAAGGACTCGCCAAAGACGTTGAGCAGGCGGTACGTGCTGCACTCGCTGAGTACGAAAAATTAGGTGCGGTTCTGGTCGATATTTCCCTGCCAAAAACTGAGTTGTCGATCCCTGTGTATTACGTCATTGCACCGGCAGAAGCCTCATCAAATCTGAGTCGCTTTGATGGCGTCCGTTACGGTCACCGTGCAGCAAATTACACAGACTTGAACGACATGTACAAAAAGTCGCGTGCCGAAGGTTTTGGCGATGAAGTCAAACGCCGCATTCTGGTCGGTGCGTACGTGCTGTCACACGGCTACTACGACGCCTACTATTTGCAAGCGCAAAAAATCCGTCGCCTGATCGCTCAGGACTTCCAGGCCGCCTTTGAACAATGTGATGTCATCATGGGTCCTGTTGCTCCGACTGTCGCATGGGATCTGGGCGATAAAACTGACGACCCTGTTGCAAATTATCTGGCCGATATTTTCACCTTATCAACTAGCCTGGCAGGTCTGCCTGGCATGTCGATTCCTTGTGGTTTTGGTCAGGGAGAAAAAAATGCAAAACGTCCTGTTGGTCTGCAATTAATCGGTAATTATTTTGAAGAAGCGAAATTGCTCAACGTTGCACATCAATTTCAGCAGGCGACTGACTGGCATAACAAAACACCGGCATGAAACTAGCTTACGCACTGTCTCTGCTCATGCTAAGCCCGCTTAGTATGGCGCAGCCATCCCCGGACAATCTGGATGCCAAGTTTTCTTGTAATCTGGTACGTCAGGAAGGTGGTGACGGCGAACGTCTGAACTATGCAGATCAAGGCGTGATCCAGTTGCAAGGCAGCGTGATCAAAAACCTGCAATGGGAATCAAGTTTATTCCGCAGTACCAATGGTCACGAATGCAGCATCGATCTCAGCGACGAGCCGCAGGCAGAACAGACAGCCAAAGGCTGGCGTATCAGCCTCAACAATGCCGCAGATGCGCGCAACAAACGTGGGTACGATTTTGAACGCGGACTCAATTGCAGTATTCGCTTAGAGCGCAGCGGCGACGAACTGGCAATCAAACCAAGCTGCCCTGCGCTATGCGGGTCACGCGTCAACTTTACAACGCTGACAGTCAACCTGAAAAATGGTCAATGTCAGTATGATGAATAAAAAATAGATCTCACATCTATTTGGATACGAAGGAAAAGGACACATCATGGAATGGGAAGTCGTCATCGGTTTTGAGACACATGCACAGCTCAAAACACAATCAAAAATTTTCAGCGGCTCCTCGATACAATTTGGCTCTGAGCCAAATACACAAGCTAGTCCGGTCGATCTGGCTCTGCCTGGCGTATTGCCTGTCATGAATAAAGTGGCGGTCGAAAAAGCGATTCAGTTCGGTCTCGCCGTAGGTGCAAAGATCGCACCGGAATCTATTTTTGCCCGCAAAAATTATTTCTATCCGGATCTGCCTAAAGGCTACCAGATCAGTCAGTTTGAGATCCCGGTTGTTCAGGGTGGCACGGTGACTTGCGTCGTCGAAAGAGATGGCAAATCCGAAGTCAAAGTCATTGAACTCACACGCGCTCATCTCGAAGAAGATGCTGGCAAATCGCTGCATGAAGACTACCAGGGCATGACAGGCATTGACCTGAATCGCGCCGGCACACCGCTGTTAGAGATCGTCACAGAGCCTTGCATGCGCAGCGCAGCGGAAGCGGTTGCTTATGCCAAGGCACTGCATTCACTGGTGGTCTGGCTCGACATTTGTGACGGCAATATGCAAGAAGGCTCCTTCCGTTGCGATGCCAACGTCTCCGTGCGTCCGGTCGGACAAAAAGAATTTGGCACACGTGCTGAAATCAAAAATCTGAACTCCTTCCGCTTCCTCGAAGAAGCCATCAATATCGAAGTCCGCCGTCAAATTGAATTGATTGAAGATGGCGGTACCGTCGTGCAAGAAACACGCTTGTACGATCCGGATAAAAAAGAAACGCGCTCCATGCGCAGCAAAGAAGATTCGCAAGATTATCGCTATTTCCCGGATCCGGATTTGCCACCACTGAAGATCGACGCAGCATGGATAGATCGCGTGAAAGCGACGATGCCAGAGTTGCCAACAGCCATGCGCGCACGCTTCATCGAGCAATACGGCATTTCTGAGTACGACGCCATGATCGTCACGCAATCAAAAGCCACTGCTGCTTATTTTGAAGCCGCAATCCAGGCCTCAGGCAGCACAGACAAGGCGCTACAGGCAACGCAGGCCAAGCAAGTCGCGAACTGGATCATGGGCGATGTATCCTCTACCTTAAACCGCGAAGGCATGGATATCAGCGCCATTCCAGTCAGTGCAGCGCAACTGTCCGTGCTATTGCAGCGCATTACAGACGGCACGATTTCTAACAAGATCGCGAAAGAAGTTTTCGCTGCCATGTGGCAAGCGCCATCTGCCGATCCTCAGCTCGCAGATCAGGTCATAGAAGCAAAGGGCTTGAAACAAATTTCCGATGTCGGCGCTTTAGAAAAAATCATCGACGAAGTCATGGCCGCAAATCAGCAATCCGTAGACGAGTATCGTGCCGGCAAAGAAAAAGCATTTAACTCGCTGGTTGGTCAGGCGATGAAAGCCACTAAAGGCAAAGGCAATCCTGCACAAGTGAATGAATTGCTGAAGAAAAAATTAGCGGGCTGATGCATCATTGCCTCCCATAGTCCATAGTCAAAAGGCTTAACGATCATCTCGTTAAGCCTTTTTCTATTCGCGTATCCAGATTACCTTATGCGCCATGTCGCAGTCATAGGTCTTGCTACTAAGACTGCGCAGGAGCTTGCTTGCTCCCCTGCTCCCCCGCATGCGAGAGAGCGTGTTGTAACGACGATGTCGTGGCCTTAGAATAAAAATTTTCTCTTATTGTTTATCGGCCTGAACCAGTCTGAATCTGACTGAAAAATGATTAATTGCTGCTTGAAAAATATGCAGCGACAGATCGTAAATCATCAATACTCAGATTACCTGCGGCGACACGCAATTTGATAAAGCTGATCAGGTAGTTGTACCGCGCCTGTGCCAAATCACGCTTCGCTGCGACCAGTTGCTGCTCGGCACTCAGCACATCCAGATTAATACGAACGCCGCCCTTCACACTTTGTTTCGTCGCCTGCACTAACAATGTGGCTGAGTTCACCGATTTTTGCAACGCGTCGATTTTTGCCATGCTGCTTTGTGTCGTATTGAACTGTCTTTGCAGTTCGATCATGACTTTATTGGTCGTCGCTTCCAGATCGGATCTGGCTTTATCCCGGCTCGCCACCGCCTGGCTGGTAGAGGCGCTGACATAACCGCCTGAATAGATAGGAATCACCAGTTGAACGCCAATGCTGCGCACTGTCGAGTCCTGATTGTAGTTCGTCAGGGTGTCGGCAATACTGCGACTGTAACTGGCATTTAAATCTAAACGCGGCGTGTGTCCGGCGCGATTTTTATTGATCTCTTGTTCAGACGCTTCAATCGCCAGACGAGCCGCCGCGATCTCAGCATTTTGATCGCTGGCGATCAGTTTCCACTCAGACAAGGTAGACGGTGCAAAGGGCATGACCTTGAATTCATTGCCAAGGCTGTCAAGATTATTGACTTCCATACCAATCATGGCGGCCAACGTATTCCGCGCCGCGGCCAGATTGTCAGTTGACTCGATGACCTGCGCCTCTGCCACGTCCAGCTTGGCCTCGGTCTCCAGCATATCCGTCCTGGTGCCCTCACCTTTTTCAAACAAGCGGGCGTTCAAACGCTTTTGTTCCCGATAAGAATCACGCTGTGCTGTGTACAAGGCTAATTGATCTTCCGCATATTTCGCGTCGGCATAAGAAGACAACACTCTGACCATCAGATCTTGTGCTCGTCCTGAGAACTGCGCATCGCTATATTTGGTTTGCGCAATCCCTTGCTTGTAACGCGCCGTGGCATCCAGGCTGAACAGAGTCTGCCGTAAGGAGACTGCGTTATTGATACTAGTGTACTCAGGATAACTCGTCGTCAATTGCCCCAAAAAATTCGGTGCTGTTTGCGCTGCCTTATTTTTGCTGGTCGAATACGAATACTGCACGGTCGGCAATAAACCCGAACGTCCAAGCTTGCGGTATTCCTGACCTGCCTGATTCTCAAACACAGCCGATTGATACTGCGGATCATTCTTTAATGCCGCCTCGTAAGCCTGTATCAGGCCGATTGCTGATGCTGATGTGGCAGACATACACATTGCCGCACATGCCGCTGCCATCAGCGTGGTACGCATCCATGATTTTCGCATTATCACTCCTCTGTCAACGCAGAGTTAGCGCGGTCAAACACTGGCTTCATCAGATAATTCATCATCGTACGCTGACCGGTTTTGACAAACATTTCTACCGGCATACCGGGACGGATTTGCAAATGAGCGACCAGCTTCATCCCCTCCGGCGCCACCATGGCTTTGACTTTGTAATAAGGCTGACCAGTACGTTCATCAACCGTGCGATCTGCCGAAACCTGCGTCACGATTCCCGGTATATGCGGCGTGGTGTTCGTATTAAACGCTGAGAAAATCAACTCCGCCTTTAATCCTTCATGCACTTTATCCACCAGATTCACAGGCAACATACCCTCAACAATCAAGGCATCATCTTTTGGCACCAGCTCCATCAGCTTGAAGCCCGGTGATACGACTGCGCCCTTGGTGAAGACATTTAAACCAACAACAGTGCCGTCAACAGGTGCTTTTACCAAGGTATTGTTCAGATCAAAATTTAATGCATCGAGGCGACTTTGCAGGGACTCTGCCTCTTTTTGCACATCCGACAATTGGGTGCGTACTTCTTTTTGATAATCCTGCTGACGCTGAATTTTACGCAAACTGAATTCGGTGATCTGGCGCGTCACACGTCCCATATTGCCGATATCCTCAGACACGCTGCCATTGACCTGCGCATAAGTACGCTCCAGATCCAGCAAGCGGTTACGGGCGATATAGCCGTCTTTCGCCAGATCGCGCATCCCCTCCAGCTGTTCTTTCAAAAACTGCTGTTGCTGCTTTTTATTCACCATGGATTCTTCCAGGCCCTTCAACTGCATGCGCAATCCGCTGATATTTTCGTCGTATGCCCCTAACTCGCTTTGCAACGAAGTCCGGCGCGCACTAAACAGTTGTTGCTGCAACTGGATATTGTTCGCAACACGCGGATCTGTTTTTGCCTGCTCTAATTCTTTTGGAAAAGTGACTATCGCCGCACCGTCACGCTCCGCCATCAAACGCGCCTCGGTCGCCTGTGCTGAATACCATTGAACCTTAGAAATTTCAGTAGATGAATTGGCGACGATACTGTTCATTTTCAACAGCACCTGACCCGCTTTCACAACGTCGCCATCCTTCACCAGGATCGCATCCACCGTACCGCCCGTCTGATGCTGGATCGCTTTTCTATTCGAGGCGACAACAACATTGCCACTCAGCGGAACGCCTTTATCGAGCGGCGCAAATGAGGCCCACAACAAGAAGCCAAGTACACCAAAGATCACAATACCCCAGCCCAACCGCGCATAGGCAGCGGCATCGGTATTCACCTCAAGAATTTCTACGTTCTGGTTTGCCACATCGGTGACAACACTTTTATTGGAAGATAATTTTTTCATTACTATTCCTGTTCCGCTGCGGCATCAGCTTGCTGAAGGGCGGCTGCGTCTAAACGTGCCTGAGTATCTGCCGGTGGTTCTGTTGCTGCCGGCGTTTCCGATGGTGCAACCATTGACTCTGCCTGCGTGGCCTGCTGTGCCGCGAGCGCTTGTTGTTGAGCTTGTTGTTGAGCTTGTTGCTGTGCTTGCTGTTGCGCCTGCTGGGCTTGCTGTGCTTGTTGCTGTGCCTGCTGATTCGCCTGATTCAATGCTGCCAGCACCTGATCTCTTGGACCAAAAGCCTGGGCAACGCCGTCACGCAGCAGCAATAACTTGGTCGTTACTCCGAGAATCGAGGTACGGTGCGTAATCAAAATAATGGTTTTACCATGCTGGCGTAAATCATTGACAGCAACAACAAGTGCCTGCTCACCGACATCATCCAGATTGGAATTAGGTTCATCCAATACCAGCACAGAAGGATCGTCATACATCGCCCGTGCCAGACCGATACGTTGCTTCTGTCCGCCAGACAAACCAGCACCGCCGTCACCTAACAAAGTGTCGTAGCCCTGAGGGAAATGCAAAATCATATCGTGCACACCCGCCCGTTTTGCGGCCAGAATCACCTTCTCAGAATCAATGTCACCGAAGCGCGCAATGTTTTGCGATACAGAACCGGCAAACAACTCAATATCCTGCGGCAGATAGCCGATGCTTGGGCCCAGCTGGTCTTTATTCCACTGAAAGATATCAGCGCCATCCAGACGCACCTTACCAACAGCAGCAGGCCAGACACCCACCAGCAGACGTGCCAGTGTCGATTTACCCGAACCTGAAGGACCAATGACACCCAATACATCTCCCGGCACCAGGGCAAAGCTGAGTCCCTTGAGGACAGCTACCTGAGATCCCGGTGGCGCGGCAGTCACTGTCTCGACAGACACGGCACCTTGCGGCTTAGGCAGATCCATACCGACCTTGCGCGGCGGATTAGCCGATAACAGTTCATTGAGACGTTCGTACGCACTCTTGACACTGCTCCACTGTTTCCAGACACCGATCAACTGATCGATCGGCCCCGTTGCTTTACCCAATAAAATGGATCCCGCAATCATCATCCCGGGAGACATCTTGCCCTCAATCACCAGCAAGGCACCGAAGCCCAACACCAGCGACTGCACAGAAATACGGAAAAACTTGCTGATTGCCGTAACGATGCCCGACTTTTCGCTTGCCTCTGCTTGCAATTGCAAGAAGCGTCCGTGCAACAAGAACCAGCGTGCCATCAGGTTTGGCAGCATACCCATCGCCTCAATGACCTCTGCATTACGCAAATTATTAGCCGCCAGGTTGCTCGACGCGATTGCCATCGCATTCGCCTCGGTCAGCGGTTTTTTTGAAACGACTTCATTGACATATGCCAGGATGACCATCACGACAACAGCCGCCAAAGCAAATAAACCGAGGTACACGTCAAACATAAAAATAACCAGCAAATACAACGGAAACCAAGGCGCATCAAAGAACGCAAACAAACCATTGCCCGTCAAAAACTGACGAATCTGCGTCATATCCTGCAAAGCCTGACCCGCATTACCGCCACCACGCTTCAGGTTTTGCTCAAACGCGGCAGTATAAATACGCTTATTCATCTGCATGTCCAGTTTGGCACTAATCCGTATCAGCACAAAACTACGGATAAATTCCAAGGCACTCATCAAAACATAAGCGCCCAGCATCAGCAGAGTCAGCATCAGCAAAGTGATCTCGTTCCGGCTCTGCAAGACACGGTCATACACCTGCAACATGTACAACGACGGTGCAAGCATCAGCAGATTGATAATGGCGCTAAACACACCAACCGTGCGAAAGGCGCTCTTGAACGATCTGAGGACTTCAAAAATCTCGTTCTTAGGAAGTTTTAATTTAGATATCATTTCTTGGGGTCCATCTGCACAAAAGTGCCAAGCTACAAGGAGCGAACGCGTCAGTCGGGAGGGATTATCGCGATTTTAATTCCGTAAAAATGTGACGTACATCACATTTTTGGAAGCGTAACACAATAAAAGTCGCATTGCAAAGAGGATTTGCATCACCTGAGAGGCACTCTGAAATGCCTAACTGACAACAAGGGGCAGATCGACTGTAAGAGTGCTCGTAGAGTGACACAAAACCAAGACCTCTCACCACAGAGGCACAGAGACACAGAGAAAAGCAGGAGTAAGTAGTAATGTCGTTCAGTTAAGTCCCAAACCTAAAGTCGTTATCCCTGCGCAGGCAGGGGGTTAGCGTCTTTGGGTAATGACGTCACTCGATTCCGGCCTTCGCTGGAATGCTCTAAGACTGACGCAGAACCAAGACCTCTCACCACAGAGGCACAGAGACACAGAGAAAAACAGGAGTAAGCAGTAATGTCGTTCAGTTAGGCCACAAACCTAGCGTCGTCATCCTTGCGCAGGCAGGGTTTAGCGTCTTTGGGTAATGACGTCATTCGATTCCGGCCTTCGCCGGAATGCTCTAAGACTGACGCAAAACCAAGACCTCTCACCACAGAGGCACAGAGACGCAGAGAAAACAGGAGTAAGCAGTAATGTCGTTCAGTTAGGCCGCAAACCTAGCGTCGTCATCCCTGCGCAGGCAGGGGGTTAGCGTCTTTGGGTAATGACGTCATTCGATTCCGGCCTTCGCCGGAATGCTCTAAGACTGACGCAAAACCAAGACCTCTCACCACAGAGGCACAGAGACGCAGAGAAAAACAGGCGTAAACAGTTTGATCGACTAGCGATTCAAGGAATTTTTAGAAGATCTCGAAAGCAATCCGCAATACAGATGCGGCTTCTGGCCCGAAATGCCTTTGAAAGCCGCGTCTGTATTGCGGATTGAATTTGAACCGCCAAGATGTCCAATAGGAGCTAAGCATGTCGATGCGGCTGCTTCGCTGTTGCCATCCCCTTTCCCGCATGCGAGAGAGGGGCTGCACTCATCTGCCAATACCGCCAACAAGACAAGCGTTCTACAGAGATTTTGCGCTAACGTGATGACGCAAATAACGCAGCGATCAGATATGCAACAGATACGGCGCGTAATCGATACCGTTTGTGATTTTGCCAATGACTTGCGCCTGATTTTCCGCGCTTTCGCTGAAGTTCACCAGCACCGTCGCACGGGATTGCCCACCGGCACCGAGTGAATCCAGCCAGAACTGCAAGCCACCCGCATCTGGTGTGCGATGCAATACGTTTTTATAGATATTGGTAATAAATACCGAATCACTTGCATTTACACCGTTCAGTGTCTGGAACTCGGACGAGCTAACAAAGTTGCCTGCCACGCTCTTCAGCGCATAACCGTTATCCATCTGCGCGATCCAGTAACCGAGGCCAGTTAAATCCGGCGTACGGTCAAATGCCGCCTGGTATAAGCGATAGCATTCGCCCGCAATACCGCTGATATCGTAGGCGACCGACACATCCGTAAACTGCAAGCGCTCTATATTTAACAGGCTATCATTCCCATCCGTACCCAGCTTATCGCTGACCGATATCGCATTACCGCTGACGCTCACGGTGTAATTCGATTTAGCATGGACATACGCTGCCGTATCGACACCGGCACCGCCGTTAATCGTATCGTTACCGCCCAATCCCTCCAGCCAGTCATTGCCCGCGCCGCCCGACAACGTGTTATTTACCGCATTCCCCGTGATCACGTCATTGCCGCTACCACCGATGGCATTCTCGATCACCGTGCCAAAATTGACTGTGATCTGTCCCGCGGTCGACATCAGGTCGGATTTTTGACCAATATAGCCCCAATAACCCGGCTCCAGATACAAGGTAATCGCCTGCGTCTGTGCGCTGCCGTCGATCGTGTCATTACCCCCACCGTCCCAAATCATATTAGTTGCGGTGCTTTTCAGGACAAAGGTCGTGTCGGTCTGCACAGCGGTACTAGGGCCGTACAGATACTGCAGGGCAGCCAGATCGAAAGGAGAATACTTCAGGTGATAGCTCGCTGTGTAATCGTTGTAGCTCATCACACTCCACAACGTACTGTCTTCAGCAGTCGGCAACGCTGGGCCCTCACCGGTATTTCCCGTTGCATCTGCGGTGATAAAGGTGTGCTTCAAGCCCAGCGCATGACCCAGCTCATGAATCATCGTCAATGCCGCATATTTGCCGTCTGCCGGGGTCAGATTTGCAACGCTGATCCCCCCATAATTGAGAAAAACATCGCTTGCCGTCGCATCATCCCAAGGGTAGTAGGCATAACCCGCCGAACCAGTCTGCTGGTTATCGGTCATGACGATGGTATTAGCACCGGTAGGATCGCTGGTTTCAACAAACTTCACATCGATCACACTAGAGATATAGGCAAACGCCTGCTTGGCGAAAGCAATCTGTGCCGCATTAAAAGCCTGAAAACCCTTGGCATCATCCGCAGTGAAATACGCAGGTGCCGTCGTTGGAAAGCAAAATAAAAACGTCTTGCCAGCGCCCAGCAAACCAGAATCAATCGGCGCGCTACTCGGCAGCAAAGCGTCAATCCAGTAAGGCAATTTTTGTACGCCAGGTGCCCAGGTCCAGTTTTCTACATATTTATTCGTCTTGTAAAAATCGACATACACAATCGCGCTGTCATTACCGCTTGAGTCATAAATATAATCATTACGACTATGCACCAGATAAAGGTCATCACCGCTACCACCAATCAACACGTTATGACCCAGACCGCCATCCAGCGTGTCATCACCCGCCAAGCCATAAATATCATCATCACCAGGACCGCCAGTGAGAGTGTCTTTGCCTGATGTACCGGTTATCGTTGCCATGCTGCACTTTCAAATAAATGATGTCATGATTGTAATGACTAAATAGATCCGTTGCAATATTGCAATATCGAATAAGCCTAGGGCTTGCGCAAAATAAGAATTCTCGACCACTTTATGCATTGAGCACGCAGGCTGCATGCGGCTTTTAGAAGCATTCTGTGCCGGCAGGCGCATTCTGCCTACGGATGCTTTGATATCGATATTTTTGGAGCTGCTTACTCTTGCGTTTTCTCTGTGTCTCTATGATAAGAGGTCTTGGTTTTGCGTCAGTTCTAAAGTCTTGACATTAATCATACCCATGCGATACGACGACCTCATGACAGATCGCTATCGTTAAACAATCAGGTCGCTATGCCCAAAGCAAGCATAACGGATAAATATTTAGTGGCAAACTTATGTTTAGCTACAAACTACAAAAGGCTCCCGAAGGAGCCTTTTGTAGTTTGTAGCTAAATGCCATTTTTTGTCGTCTTTACCCTGAAGTCTTATATTGAAAAACAACTTCAGGGCACCGAGTTCAAAAAACTTTACTAGCCATCCAAGCCAAATGCTGCTTAGCCCAGAGTGATCAGTCCGCCGGTGATAGCAGTTGTTGCACCTACTGAATAACCAACCAGGATGATTGTTTCAAATGCAGTACCAGCACCGACTGTTGTGTCATATGTTACTGCTGTATCCAGACCATTTGCAGCAAATGTGAATGTACCTGCAGCAGCATCATATGTACCGTGAACAAAGTTCACAACATCATCTGTACCAGCCAAGTTGATGGCAGACAGGTTTACAGCTGGAGTCGATGTGAACAATTGGATTTTATCGCCAGCAACAACGCCTTTAACAACGTCAAATGTTGAAGTCAATTCAGCAGTTTGGATTGTTGTTGATGTGTTTACACCGGAATCACCAAGTGCTGCGTTGACAATCTTGGCTGTTGAACCAGACAGAGTGATCAAGTCAGCACCAGCGCCGCCAGTGATAACGTCAGCACCGCCACCGCCAACAATCACGTCTTTACCAGCACCGCCAAGGATTGTGTCTGCACCTGTACCGCCAGTCAATGTACTGGCGATTGTCGAGCTACCTGTAATGCTGTTAGTACCAGCAACTTCAGTGATTGTGACCGCTTTTGTTGATGCTGCTGCATTGATGACGTCACCACCAGTTGCACTACCTTTGATTGTTGCAGCGGATGTCAATGCACCTGAAGTCCAGCTAAAACCAGTAGCTGCTGTGCCAGCGGTGTTGGTCATGCCACTTGCATCAACGGATGTGTAAGTAACATCCGCTGCTGTCAGTGTTAAGCCAGCGTTACCAGTCACTTTCAATGTCGTGATCGCTGTATCAACCAGAGTCAATGTGTCGATATGTTTCGTTGCATCTGTATCTGTCAAAGTCAAGTTGACTGTTTCAACAGCAGTTGCTGTGACGCTACCACCAGCGAGTGCTGCTACTGATTTCAGTGTCAGGTTCAACACGTCAGTTGCAGTATCCGTTGCCAATGTGTAAGTTGTTGCAGCAGTTGGAGAAGCAGTCAGTGTCAGATCCGTGCCAGCAGCGACGGTATTCCAAGTGATCGCGCCAGCTACAGCGCCTTCTGTCAAATGAGCGAAGCCAGCTGCAGAGTACGCGCCAGTTGCACCAGCACCAGCACCCAATGTTTCAAAGCCAGTGACATTTGCCAAAGAGAAGGAAGCTGCATTAACAACGAATACGTCGTTAGTACCAGCGCCACCATCAACAGCCACCGTAGGAGCGACCGCAGCAGTAACGATGTCAACGCCTGAACCACCTTTGTAGATTTCAGTACTGTTGATTGTGACAGTGTTAGCGCCTGTAGAAGCAGAGGCGTTAATAGTAGTCAGTTGCGAACCTTGACCGGACAGATCTGATGTAAAACCGCCAGCGCCAGTTACCGTTACGGTTGTCAGTTTGTTAGTTGTGTTGTAACCACTCACTGTAACCAAAGCACTGTCATTCACTGTCA
>NZ_JBMPPE010000008.1:0-194234 GCF_049339445.1 Undibacterium sp. RuTC16W
TCGCTTTTTGGCTCGCGGCCGCATCACGTTGCGCATTGAGTTCACGAGCGCGTTCGGCATTTTTGCGCTGCACTTCCAGCGCGGCCAGGCGCGACTCATCTACGCTCTCGTTGCCAGTCCGGCGCTCAACCTTCTTCTGCTTGGTCTTTTCCTGGTGGACCAGCTTGGCTTTGTTTTTATCGACTAGTCCTGCTTTTAAAAACTGATCTTGCAATGAGGCCACTATACGACTCCGTAAAATAAGTGCCATCGGTCCAGGGCAACGCTGCCGACCAGTGGCAAGTCGCTAGCATAGCAAAATTTTTTATTCTGCAAGGCCGTAACCTGCAATAAGTAGGGTGGACCTCTCCTAATTATGTGCGACGGCAGTCAGTCAGCGCACCTCATACTGGCTGACTGCCTTGAAACAACTTACTTCACTTCAGTCACAAACTTCTCATTCGGACGGCGTACTTTTTTCAGGTTGACCAGCCAGTCTTTGTCTTCTTCACGATAACCCAATGGCAGGATCACGACGCTGCGCAGGCCGCGTTCTTTCAGGCCCAGAATTTCATCGACGGCTTTGGGATCAAAACCTTCCATTGGCGTGCTGTCGACTTCTTCGTAAGCCGCGGCGATCAGGGCTGATCCCAGACCGATGTAGGCTTGACGTGCGGCGTGCTGATAGTTGACTTCGGCATCGCGTGCCGGGTAGCTGCTGAGCAGCATCTGGCGATAGTTTTCCCAGCCTTCGTTTTTAAAGCCACGTTCGTCGTTGGTCAGGTCAAACATCATATTGATGCGGTCTGCGGTGTAGTTGTCCCATGCGGCGAATACCAGCAAGTGGGAGCAATCGGTGACCTGGCCCTGGTTCCAGGCGACTGGTTTGATTTTTTCGCGCACTTCTGGATTGGTGACGACGAAAATTTCGTAAGGTTGCAGGCCGCTGGATGTGGCGGTCAGGCGTGCGGCTTCGACGATGCGGTCAACTTTTTCTTGCGGCACTGCTTTTGCCGGGTTCATCTTTTTGGTAGCGTAGCGCCATTTCAGTTTTTGGATCAAATCGGACATGGATTTCTTTCAATATGTAATTATTAAATGGATGGGTGCGTATCAAGTCGGGCTGATATCAATCCGACTCCGGTGTTTAAGTTTAATAACAATGAAAAACGATTAAGAACAATTAAATCGGATGCAATGTGTTTTTTACTACCTTGGCGAGCATAACATCGACGCTGATTTCGCGTATTTGCCTGCTCTGTGATTCAGATACTGATCGCATATAAGGACGCCCGGGCTATTTGACAATAGCGTGACGATATCTGGAGCCAATGGGAAGCTGCAATGTGGGTGAAAATCCGTCTGGAATTAGCTAAAAAAATATACTCCTGATGAGTATATTTTTAATACCGCAATAAAACAAAGCGGATCAAGACATATTTATAGAGCAATATTGGGGAGTATATCCAATACAAACAACCTGACACTTTATAGGGAAATTATTTTGTAGCCGCCTGCGCCTTTGGCAAAGACGCCATCAGGTCGGCAAATCGCTGCCCCTGAATCATGATATGGCCACGCAACAACTCTGCCGTCAGCTCGCCGTCACCCGCCAGAATTGCCTGAACCACGCCATCATGCTCCGAAAATGACGCGCCGACCCGATCACGCACGCGGAGCTGCAAGCGCCGGTAATGACGCAGGCGCCGGTGTAGTGCCATCGCCTGCTCAGCCAAAAAAGCATTGTGACTGCCCTGATAAATAATATGGTGGAAGGTCTCGTTGCAATAGAAATAATCGTCTGAGTTCTGCGCTGTACTGGCATCTTTACAGGCCTGGTGGGCTGCCAGCAAATCCTGTTGCTCTGCAGGCGTCATGCGGCGTGCAGCAAGCCTGCCGCACATCGCCTCGAACTCTGCCATCACTTCAAACATTTCAACCAGTTGCTGCGGCCCCAGCTCGGCGACAACCGCGCCGCGCCGCGGACGAATCACCACCACGCCCATCGAGGCCAGTTGTATCAGCGTCTCGCGGATTGGTGTGCGGGAGACACCAAACTCATTTGCCAGTTCGGTCTCATCCAGATGCTGACCGGGAAGCAATTTACCGATGGCAATCATTTCCTCGATAGATTCACGCAGACTCTGTGAGCGACTTTTTAAGGTGGGGGTAAGCAAAACGCCTCCTTTGTGTAATTTTGCTCATTATATGTACAAATACGCTTGCTTTGTATTTATTTGAGATATATCTTGTATACACAAAAATAAATTATGCATGCAAGATCAGTGAATCATGGCAATGCAAGCGACTCATCCCTTCAATCCAGGAGACAACATGTCCACACTTTCTACCCGCAGAGCCATACTTGCTGCTATTGCTGCCAGCCCGTTTTTCACCATGTCCGCATCCTGGGCGCAAACCGCGGCGCTGAAGATTTCGCACCAGTTCCCGGGGGGTACGGTGAACGAAGGCGATTTTCGTGACCGCCTGTGCCGCATGTTTGCCGCTGAGGTCGAGAAACGCTCTAAAGGTAGTCTAAAGTTCGAAATCTATCCTGGCTCTTCATTAATGAAAACCAATGCCCAGTTCTCATCCATGCGCAAAGGGGCGCTCGATCTGTCGCTGGTGCCGCTGTCGTATGCGGGCGGCGAAGTCCCCGAAGTCAATATCGGCCTGATGCCCGGTCTGGTGACGTCCTATGAACAAGGCTATAGCTGGAAAAATGCCGAGGTAGGCAAAGAACTTAACCGCATTTTGCTCGATAAAGGCATTGTGGTCGTGAGCTGGATCTGGCAAGCCGGTGGCGTTGCATCGCGCGGCAAACCCATCGTCGATCCGGACGATGCCAAGGGCATGAAAGTCCGCGGCGGTTCGCGTGAGATGGATTTGATCCTGAAAGCCGCAGGTGCCGCCGTAGTGTCGTTGCCGTCCAATGAAATTTATGCAGCGATGCAAACCGGTGCGATGGATGCTGCCCTGACCTCATCGACATCACTGATTTCCTTCCGTCTGGAGGAAGTATCGAAGAGCCTGACCACCGGACGTACCGGTGCGTACTGGTTCATGTTTGAGCCATTGATGATGTCGAAAGTCGTGTTCGACAAACTCAGCAAAGATCAACAAGCCACCATCATGGCAGTCGGTGGCGAACTGGAAGCCTTTGCGCGTAAATCTGCTCAGCTCGATGATTCACTGGTGGCCGCTGTGTACCAAAAAGCCGGTGCGAAAGTCGCTGACCTGAATCCGGCTACGCTGAAAAAATGGCAAGCCATTGCACGTACTACCGCATGGAAAGACTACGGCGAAAAGAATGAGAACTGCGCCAAATTGCTGAAGCTGGCGGAGAAAACATTATGAGTCACGGATTTGAAATGGAGCCTGCCAAAGGCCCCGCGATCCCCGACCAGAAACTGATTGCAGTGGCATCACGTCTGCTCGATCATTTCAATCAATTCCTGATGAATCTGTCGATGCTGGCACTGGTATTGACGGCATGCATATTGACCTACTCCGTCATCAGTCGCTATTTTTTTAAAGCCCCGACAGACTGGCAGGATGAAGCGTCTGTATTCATGCTGGTCGGCGTCACTTTTTTCTGTACCGCCTATGTGCAGTCGTATCGCGGCCACATCGGGATCGAGGCGCTTGCCTCGCTGTTACCGGCGAAAGTCAACGCGTTTCGCATGTTGATGGTGGATGTGCTGTCGTTCCTGTTTTGCGCGTTTTTTTCATGGAAATCCTGGACACTCTGGCATGAAGCTTTTGTCGATGGACAAACCACGACATCAACTTTTGCACCGCCGTTGTGGATTCCTTACGGCATGATGGCGTTCGGCATGTCGCTGCTGACATTACAAATTTTTGTGCAGGTATTGGCGCGCCTGACTAACAAGCGGGGTGCCAGATGAGTGAACTGACCTTAGGCGCTCTATATGGCGCAGTGACCCTGGTTGTGATGTTCTCCGGGATGCCGATTGCATTTGCGTTGGGCATTGTGGCGGCAAGTTTTATGTACTTCTTTATGCCTGCCTCATCGCTGGATACCGTGACCCAAAACGTGTATGAGGAAATGGCTTCGATTACCTTATTGTCGATCCCCTTATTCATCTTAAAAGGTGCGGCAATCGGCAAATCCCCTGCGGGTAAAGATTTGTACTCGGCAATCCATACCTGGTTGCACAAAGTTCCTGGCGGCCTCGGCATTGCCAACGTGGTTGCCTGTGCACTGTTCGCGGCGATGGCTGGCTCTTCCCCAGCGACATGCTCTGCCATCGGTTCTGCAGGCATACCGGAAATGCGCAAACGTGGTTACTCACCGGGATTTGCTGCGGGCATTATTGCGGCAGGCGGAACCCTCGGTATTTTGTTACCACCCTCAATCACCATGATCTTGTATGCAGTCGCTGCCGAACAATCTCTGGGACGTCTGTTTCTCGCGGGTGTCGGCCCCGGCGTATTGCTGGTCGTGCTGTTTGCTGGTTATGCCGTCTACCGCGCACGCAAAGAATATCGGCTCGCCCTGATCGCCTACGAACAGTCGGGCACGGAATCCGCCTATCTGGAAAAAGAGCATTTCACCCTGGCGCAAAAAGTCGAAATGCTGCCACGTGTTTTACCGTTTGTGATCTTATTGATTGGTGTCATGGTAGCGCTGTACGGCGGCTTCGCTACACCGTCTGAAACGGCTGGCCTGGGCGCTCTGCTGGCGATGGCATTGATCGCCGTGGTGTACGGCGTATGGCGGCCAAAAGATCTGCGACCGATCCTGACCTCGACGATTAAAGAGTCAACCATGCTACTCCTGATCATCGGTATGTCGCTGCTGTATTCGTATGTGATGAGCTACCTGCATATCAGTCAATCCGCTGCGCAATGGGTAGTTGATATGCATTTATCCAAATGGATATTGCTGGCAGTGATACTGGCGATGGTAATTGTGTTTGGATTTTTCTTGCCACCTGTATCAATCATCCTGATGACGGCACCGATTATCCTGCCTCCGCTGAAGGCGGCTGGCTTTGATCTGATCTGGTTCGGTATCGTGATGACGGTCGTCATGGAGATGGGCCTGATCCATCCTCCTGTGGGCTTGAATATTTTTGTGATCAAGAATATTGCACCGGATATTCCGCTCAAGGATGTGATCTGGGGTGTGATGCCTTTCGTCTCCCTGATGTTCCTTGCCGTATTGTTGCTGTGCCTGTTCCCGGGAATCGCAGTCGGCCTGCCGAACACCATCATGGGAGTGAAATAATGCATGCGCGTCCGCAGGTCTGGAATACCTTGCAAGAGAATCGCCAGCAGCGATTGAGGCGTGCGCGGGATACGCTGGATCAGAGCCTCACCGGTAAAATCCTGCCTGCGGCGCGCATCATCGATCTGCTTCATCAGGTCATCGAGTGTGGCGACAGAGTCTGCCTCGAAGGAAATAATCAGAAGCAAGCAGACTTTCTCGGGCAGTCATTAGCCAGACTGGATCCTGCGCGGATTCATGATCTGCATATGCTGCAATCCGTGCTGGCCTTGCCTGAGCATCTGGATATTTTTGAAAGAGGGATTGCATCGCGTCTCGATTTTTCGTTCTCCGGCCCACAAGCTGGGCGTGTCGCTAAACTCGTCAGCGCGGGCAAACTGAATATCGGTGCGATCCATACGTATCTCGAATTATTCAGCCGTTATTTTATCGACCTGACGCCACGCGTATCGCTAATCGCTGCAGAAGCTGCTGATCGTCACGGCAATTTATATACCGGTCCGAACACCGAAGACACTCCGGCGATTGTGGAAGCGACCGCATTCAAAAACGGTATCGTGATTGTGCAGGTGAATCAGATTATGGACGTCTTGCCGCGCGTCGATATTCCCGGCGACTGGATTGACTTTGTCGTTGAGGCACCGAATCCATATTACATCGAACCGCTGTTCACCCGCGATCCGGCACAAATCTCAGAAATACAGGTATTGATGGCCATGATGGCGATCAAAGGGATCTATGCAGAATACGGCGTCAAGCGCCTGAACCACGGCATCGGTTTCGACACCGCCGCCATCGAATTATTGCTACCCACCTATGCAGAATCGCTGGGACTGAAGGGCAAAATCGCCAGTCACTGGGCGCTCAATCCCCACCCTGCCTTGATCCCGGCGATTGAGGCAGGCTTTGTCGAATCGGTCTATTCATTCGGGTCCGAACTGGGGATGGAAGACTATATCCGCGCCAGACCCGATGTGTTTTTTGTCGGACCGGATGGCTCCATGCGCAGCAACCGCGGACTATGCCAGGCAGCCGGGCACTACGCCTGCGATATGTTTATCGGATCGACACTGCAAATCGATTTGCAAGCGAATTCATCAACCGCAACGCTGGGCAGAATCGCCGGTTTTGGCGGTGCGCCAAACATGGGTGCCGATGCGCGTGGCCGCCGCCATGCCAGTCCAGCCTGGATCAAGGCAGGCCAGCAAGCACGTCAGGGTAAAAATGTGATTCCGCGTGGACAAAAACTGGTGGTGCAGATCGTCGAAACCTTCAGAGAACATATGCAACCGGCGTTTGTCGATCAGCTCGACGCATGGGAATTAGCAGAGCAGGCAAAAATGGAAATCCCGCCGGTCATGATCTACGGTGACGATGTCACACATATTTTGACCGAAGAAGGCATCGCGAATTTACTGCTCTGCCGCAACGATGAAGAGCGCGAACAGGCTATCCGTGGTGTCGCAGGCTATACCGCAGTCGGCCTGGCACGCGACAAACGCATGGTAGAGAATTTACGGGACCGCGGCATCATTCAGCACGCAGAAGATCTCGGTATCGACAAGCGCCTGGCAACCAGGAATCTGTTAGCGGCAAAGTCGATGAAAGATCTGGTGCGGGCATCAGGCAATTTGTACCAGCCGCCGAAACGATTCCGGAACTGGTGAGTAGCGAGGGTCTTGGTTTTTGTGTCAGTCCTGTCGATGTAATTTTTTAATGTGAGTTTTTATAAATTCTCCACATTGAACACGCAGTCTGGATGCGGCTCTCAGAGGCATTTTGTGCCAGAAGGCGCACCAGAGTTGCAGGTTCATTTGTAGAATCGGCACATCAGACGCCGCTTGCTCTAGTTTTTCTCTGTGTCTCTGTGCCTCTGTGGTGAGGTTTTTGGTTTTTGCGCAAGCCTCATAAAAATAGAAAATAATGAAAGCGATAATGGAACATTTATCTTATCGATTCGAGCATGGCCATCGTCCTGTCCCGCAACAAGCGGAATTGGTTGGCGTAGTCAGCTCAGGGAATCTGGAAGTATTAATTGAAGCCTGCCCGCTGCAACAAGCCTGCGTGATAGAGATCAATACGGCAGCGACTGGCTTTGGCGCGATCTGGGCTGCGGTGATGACAGATTTCAACGCACGCTGGTTGCTTGCCGATGTCAAGATCACGATCAACGACATGGGAGCAACGCCCGCAGTCGTCAGCCTTCGTCTGGATCAGGCGGTAGAGACGCTGCTGGGTCAGTCACAGGGAGCACATACATGAGCAGCTATCTCGAATGCAATGCCCGCGAACGGATTCAACAACTGTTTGATCCGAATAGTCTGGACGAATTTTTACTACCATCGGCCAGGGTAATCAGCCCGCATCTAGGGCAACTGAATGCGCCGGTCGCCTTCGACGACGGTGTGGTGGTTGGCAAGGCGCTTTTGCATGGCGAGACTGTTTTTATTGCGGCACAAGAAGGCGGCTTCATGGGAGGCGCGGTGGGCGAAGTCCATGGTGCCAAGCTGGTGGGCATGTTACGCCGCGCAGTACTAGAAAAACCGCGTGCTGTCGTCCTGTTACTGGAAACAGGGGGTGTACGTTTGCATGAGGCCAATGCGGGATTGATTGCCGTATCTGAAGTCATGCGCGCCGTGCTCGATACCCGCGCTGCGGGCATTCCTGTGATCGTCTTAATCGGTGGGTCGAATGGTTGCTTTGGTGGGATGGGCATCGTTGCCCGTTGCGCAAACTGGATCGTGATGTCAGAAGAAGCGCGTCTCGCCATGTCCGGTCCGGAAGTCATCGAGACAGCGAACGGTGTAGAAGAATTCGACTCGCGTGATCGCGCACTGGTGTGGCGTACAACCGGTGGAAAACACCGCTATATGATTGGCGATTGTCAGGCAATCGTGACTGACTCTGTCGGGGCATTTCGTACTGCGGCAATCGAAGCAATAGAAGCAATCCAGATTAGCTGTGCTGACCATAGCGATCATGTTGCGCTTTCACTAGAGGCACTGGAACGTGAGCAGGATTTATTGACGCAACGGATTAATGCCTTTGGCACGTTACGCGACCCGCTGGATATCTGGCGTGCACTCGGCATGAACGATCCGGCCAATATGCCGATGCTGGAGATCAGTGACTTCATCAGCAAAGCGCAACATCACCGACTGGGAGCCGCATAATGCAATGGCAAACACTGGCAAATGCCCTCTTCCCGCTCGGACATACTATCGGTGAAAAAGATTGTTTTTTATCTGGCAACGGACAAACCCGTCAAGAAATAGTTGCGGTCGTCGGCACGACGAATCACGCGCCGATAGGTGTCGAAATCGCCTTGGCGCAAGCAGCATTTGTGCTCGACACCGTACGTCAACATCCTTTGCGGCCGATACTCTTGCTGGTAGATACGCAAGGTCAGCGGCTACGCCATCGTGATGAAATACTGGGTATCAACAGCTACATGGCACACCTCGGCAAATGTGTAGAACTTGCGCGTAGAAAAGGGCATCGCGTGATCAGTCTGGTATATGACCAGGCATTGTCTGGTGGCTTTATTACCAGCGGCTTGATGGCAGATGCCTGCTATGCCTTGCCAGATGCAACCATCCGCGTAATGGGTCTGCCAGCGATGGCGAGGATCACCAAAGTGCCGGAAGAAAGACTGACCGAACTCGCTATCAGCAATCCCGTGTTTGCACCGGGACCGGAAAACTATCTCCGCATGGGTGGGGTGCAAGGAATCTGGGGCGGTGATTTATCAACACAGCTTGAGCAAGCGCTATTGCATGTACAAAATAGCGATCTGCGCAGTGCGACAGGCAAGCAGCGCGGCGGCCGCCAATTAGCTCAGGCAGTCATTGATGCCATCCTCGCGGATCAGCATGTACTCGCGCCATGATCTGGTCTGGCTATCCGACCAGGGATGGCAACAGGCAAGGGATACAGCGACACCCGGGCATCGTCATATTATCGAAACATGGCGACTAAGCGACTGGCCGCTGATCGTACGGCGGCATGATGCTGATGCCGGAGATGAGGTTATCTGTCTTGGACTGGCCTTACCGCCAAACACCACCGACGGCAGCAAGCAAAGGATCGCTCTGCGCGTAGAAAAAGTACTGATTGCGCGATCAAGCCCTGCATTGTCTTTGCACGATATTATCGAAACCGCACCGCAGGAATGGCAGCAAGCTCTCAGTCATTTTTCAAGCTTAGCAAACTTAGCATGCTTACCCGCTACACTAAAGACATCATCACCGCCACTGGACATGCGCGTCTTTGGCTCGGCTGCATTACAACGTCTTACCGGACTCTCGTATGTCACTGCGCGTTCGGATATTGATCTTCTATTTTCACCAAAAAATCTGAATGAGTTAGAACAAGGTTTATCTTTGCTGACATCCTTTAGCACGCTGCTGCCACTCGATGGCGAAATCCTCTTTCCCCAGCAACAGGCAGTGTCCTGGCGGGAGTGGCAACTCGCTACCGCAAGCCAGGCACGAGTACTGGTCAAGACCATGCATACGGTATATCTGGCATCTACAACGTCGCTGATTGCGTCCCTCGTTCAGAATCAGACTACGGCCGGGGAGCTTGCAGCATGAGACAATCGCAGCCTACGATGTCTGCTTTGGCTACGCACCGCAGCGTCGTTTTCTCCCATATAAATGAACGGATAGAAAACGACTGTCATCAGCGTCATGCAGCCGCCGACGTGACTACAAAGATCGCAAAAATTGCAGTCCGGTGTTTGTATACAGAACTGTCTCTGTACCCAAAACCAGGACTGGTCTCGTTGATTGATAACGGCAGTCATACCGATATGAATGCTACAAGCTTCATGCGTAGCCTGTTCACCTTACGCCACTACTTTAAAGCAATCACTCAGGCTGGCTATGAACAGGCATCCTTTAGTCAGTTAAAAAAATTAGGTATCGAAGCAGAGCAAAGAATGATGCTGGCGACAAAGGGCATCAACACTCACCGTGGTGCTATCTTTAGCCTGGGAATGTTGTGTGCAACTACCGGATATTTAAGTGCTCACAATATCGCTCCTACACCCGATGCGATCCGGCAAACTCTTCTTGAGCAATGGGGAACTGAACTGAGTTTGCATGGACAAAATTCCAGCCATGCACCTGATAATACGTCGAATGGCATTCGTGTCGCGCAACGCCATGGCGCAAGCGGAGCACGGGAAGAAATTGCATCGGGATTGCCTTCGGTATTTGATATTGCCTTGCCTGCGCTGCGCAGCACATTCAATGCAGGACGCTCTATGTACGAGGCACGCATTGACACTTTCTTTGCCTTGATGGCCTATATCAGCGACACCAATGTCTATCATCGCGGCGGCGCTGAAGGCGCATTGATCGTCAAAGAACAGGCTCAGAGTTTCATGAATGCCGGAGGCACAGCGCATCCCGACTGGTATCACAAGGCACTGACCTGCCATCAATTGTTTTGCGCAAAACGTTTATCACCGGGTGGTGCTGCGGATCTGCTTGCGGCGACTTGTTTCGTACATGAGATACATGAAATTTGCGAACATAAGATTTGCGATGGTGAGCTTGTATGAACCCTCGCTTACTGGTGCTATGTTCGGGTCAGGGTACTCAGCATGCAGGGATGTTTGACCTGCTGACTGGTAACAGCGATGCAGAAACCTTGCGCGGTATGTGCGCGCCGGAACTACAGGCGATCGCTGAAAAACCAGAGCGTATCTTTGCCAATCAATACGCTCAGCCACTCATCGTTACCAGCCAGATGGCGATCTGGCATTGCATTAAAGATCGCGTACCAACACCGGCTCTGGTTGCCGGTTACAGCATAGGGGAGCTCGGCGCTTATGGCATTGCTGGCATGCTGGATGCACGGCAAATCATCGGTCTGGCACGACAGCGTGCGCAGTTGATGGATGCCTGTCGCGATCCACAGCGCGCGCAAATCATGGTCGCCGTGAATGGTGTTCATCTGCGTCAGGTCAGGAACTTAATTCAGGATCGTGGTTTTGAGATTGCCATTATCAATGCGGATGACGCGCTTATCCTTGGTGGCATAGCCGATCAGTTCGCGAAATTAGAAACCGAACTCGTAGAGCACGGCGCAAAAGTACAGCAGCTTGCGGTACATATCGCATCGCATACCTCGTGCTTACGCAATGCCTGTCAGCCATTTCATGAGAAGCTTCAGGCATGTGATTTCCTTAGCGGAATCTGTCCGGTAATCTCGGGCAAGGATGGTAGTCAGATTCATGGCAAGCACGCGGCAGTAACGCAGCTCAGCCATCAATTACTTGAGACGATACACTGGCATGACTGCATGGATGCATTTGCAGAAAATGGCATCAGCGTTGCATTGGAACTGGGGCCGGGTGCGGCCTTATCCAGAATGCTACAAGCCAGACATCCGCAGATTGCCTGCCGCTCTGTGTCCGAATTCCGTAGCGTTGACGGCATCATCCAATGGCTGTCGCGACAGTTTGAATAACGAACTTCATTCGCAATCTGGTATCTTGCTTGGGTGGTGAGATGGGTCATCGCGGTTCTCCTTTGAAGCTTAGTCACTTAAAAGGGTACCGCTATTTCTCCATTTCACCCTTACTTTCTCCACTTCTATGCGTCAATTCGAACGCAAATTCTCAATTTCAGGCCAGAAGGCGCATTGTGCTTGCGACTTCATTTTGAGATTCCACGAAACTGCTTACTCCTGCTTTGTTCTTTGTTTCCTTGTGTCTGTGGTGAGGGCGGGTTAATTTTTGTGTCAGTCCACTATAAAAAACCCTCCTAAAGTGTAGGAGAGTTTTTTCTTCATACGACGGAAAATCAGCAAACGTCATTCATGCGCATGATCGCCACCCAGATAGGCCGCTTTGACTGCAGGATCGTTTTTGAGTTTGTCTGCAGGCCCATGTACAGAGATGCGACCATTTTCCAGAACATAACCATAGTCGGCCACGTTCAACGCAGCCGCCGCGAATTGTTCCACCAGCAGCATGGTGACGCCCTGCTCTTTCAGACGCAGGATGATACGAAAAACTTCTTCCACCAGAATCGGTGCCAGCCCCATTGACGGTTCATCCAGCAAAATCACTTCAGGATTCAGCATGACGGCACGCGCCATCGCCAGCATCTGCTGTTCCCCACCAGATAGGGTACCGGCAAGTTGATGCTGCCTTTCTTTCAGCCGGGGGAATAGCTCCAGGGCTTTTTCGAGATCCGCTGCAACATCTCCTTTTGGACGAGAACGGGTGAATCGGGGAAACGCGCCCAGCAACAGATTATCGGTGACGCTCATGGTAGAAAATACCCGGCGACCTTCTGGGGAATGTGCCAGGCCAGCACGGGCTATCTTATGCGACTCCAGGCCGGTGACATCTTTACCCGCCAGTTTTACGCTTCCCATCTTGGGCTTTAACATACCGGAGATGGCGCGCATGGTCGTGGTTTTACCTGCGCCATTGGATCCGATCAGCGTGACCACTTTACCTTTTGGCACGTCAAGAGAAATACCATGCAGGACTTCGACTTTGCCATAGGCTGCATGCAGGTTTGAAATAGATAACATGTCAGCCCCTTGCCTGATCTGCCATGACTGGCGTTATAGATAATGTGTCTGACGAAGGCTCTGTGCTGTCGTCACCAACCGAGCCACCGAGATACGCTTCGATCACTTTAGGATCGGCCTGTACTTCTGCTGGTTTGCCTTCCGCGATTTTTTGACCGAAGTCGAGTACCGTCACGGTATCGCAAATCGACATGACCACATCCATATGATGCTCAATCAGGATAATCGTGATGCCATGCTGACGGATCTTGCGAATGATGGCGATCAGCTCCTTAATGTCCGGCGCAGTTAAACCTGCGGCGGGTTCATCGAGCAATAAGAGCTGTGGATTCAGTCCAAGAGCGCGACCGATTTCTAACATCCGTTGTTTACCGTAGGGCAAATTGCGCGCTTCTTCTTCAGTCAGTGCAGCCAATCCCATGAATTGCAAAATAGCCGCAGCACGCACTCTGGCCTCATGCTCCTCACGCTTGTAACGAGGGGTGTGTAGCATGACGTCGAGTACGTTACTTTTAAAAGTGTGATGCAGACCAACCAGGATGTTTTCTGTCGCGCTCATCTCGCCGAATAACTGCACGTTCTGAAAAGTACGCGCAACACCACCTAAGGCAATTTCGGATGGAGTTAAACCGGAAATCGTTTTGCCATTGAACTCGACACTGCCGCCAGTAGGTTGATAAATACCGGTCAGTACGTTCATCATGGTGCTCTTACCCGACCCGTTCGGCCCGATCAGTCCATGCACCGTACATTTGACAATCGTCAGATCTACCTGATTCAATGCCTTGAGTCCGCCGAACTGCATCAGTACCTGCTTCGCACGCAACAGACTGCCGCTGATTGGTGTACTCGTGTCCGCCATGCTCCAGGCTTTTGATTCATCGGCAACTGCATTGGCTTGCACCGCATGCTCTGTCCGGGATCCGACCAGTCCGCGCATAAAACCAACGATGCCGTCCTGCAGGTAGTACACGACGAACAAGGTCATTAAACCAAAAATCGTCAAGCGCCAGTCAGTGATATTTTCCAGACGATAGGAGAACATCGCCATGCCGACTGTCGCTACCAGAGGCACGATAATGTCTCTGATCGTCTTACGTTTTTTCAGTAGCATGAGGGCCCCGGCGACCACACCGATGACCGCAGCCGCCGTTGCGATCTTGCGGAACAATTCAATATCGGCCAGCAAACTAGGCAACATGACGACAATCAGCGCACCCAATAAGGCGCCGCTACGGGTCTTGCGCCCCCCCATGATAATAGCGAGCAGGAACATGATGGTCAGCTCGAAGTTATAGGTGTTAGGCGAAATATATTCTTCTGAATAGGAGTACAAACTACCCGCCAGTCCAGCCAGCGCGGCGCTGATGACGAAGGCATATACTTTGTAGCGATAGACCGAAACACCCATACAATCCGAGGCAATCGGACTATCACGCAATGCCTGAAATGCTCGCCCGAGATGCGACTTTAAAATTCTGTGAACGACAATCAGTGACAGCACCATCATCAAGGCAACCAGATAGAAAAACCCTACTTCACCGAGTTTGACGCCGAAGAACATCGGCTTGGCAACTTTCAATCCCATCGGTCCTTCTGTCAGGAAAGTCATCTCATTAATGAGGATCTGAATGATCGTACCGAACGCCAGGGTTACCATCGCAAGATAAGGTCCTGTCACACGCAAAGCCGGTAGTGCCAGCAGAGCGCCGAATATCGCTGTCACGCCGATACTGGCAGGCATCGCAATCAGGAACGGCAAGCCAAATTTAAAATACAGCACACCGGTTGTATAAGAGCCGATACCAAATAATCCGGCATGACCGAGAGATACCTGCCCTGTATAACCCACCACAATATCCAGTCCAAACAACAGGATCGCGTAGATCAGTATCGTCTCGGCTAAGTGGATGTAATACGGGTTATGTACGATGACAGGAAAAGCGGCTAAAGCGATCAGGCCGATGATCGCAATAATGAAAGTTTTTTTATTCATCATCAGACTCATTTTAAACTTTCTTAATCGCTGTTTTGCCGAAGAGGCCAGCAGGTTTTACCGCCAATACCAGCAACAGCAACAACAGTCCCGGGACTTCTTTGTAACCTGTAGAGATATAGAATCCGGTGAGAGTTTCAGCAACGCCAAGGATCAATCCACCGACAATCGCGCCCATACCGGAGGTCAGTCCGCCGATAATCGCTACCGCAAACGCCTTGAGACCCAACGCCGTACCCATAGTGGCACCGGTGAGTGTCAGAGGTGCGACCAGAACGCCTGCGAAGGCAGCAGTTGCCGATGACAGCGCATAAGAGAAGGTAATGACCATGCTGGTATTAATTCCCATCAATCCGGCGGCGTCGCGATCGTTGGAGGTCGCTACCACGGCTTTACCGTAAATCGACTTCCGGTTGAATAACTCAACTGCCAGCATCATCGCCAGTGCACCCAGCACAACAACGATCTGCATCGGCTGTACGTTCGCGCCGAATACCTGGAACGGTGTCGCGGGCAGCGGTGTTGGAAATGTCAGATCGTCTTTGCCCCAGATATTTTCGGCGACATTTTTAAAGATGATGGCGAGCGCAATGGTGGACATAATCCAGCCGAATTCAGATTTAATTTTGATCGCAGGACGAACACCAATCCATTCAACGACCGCACCTTGTAAAGCGCCGAACACAATCACAATCGGAATCATGAGCCAGTAACTCATGTAGGGCCCGCCATGAATATTGCCGACCAGGCTGAGACCAACTAATGCACCTAGCATCAGTGCTTCGCCTTGTCCGAAATTCAGCGTACCGGAGGTCGCAAAAGTAAGTTGATAGCCGAACGCAATGACGGCGTAAATCATGCCCAGCGCAATGCCGCTGAACACTAATTGGAGAACAATATCCATGATGACCTTGAGAGCAAGTGTAGAACACAGAAATGACTGACATCTCACGATCCTTACAAACCGGATAAATCCTGATTGTGCAATCTGATGTGTGAGATGCCAGCGCTACCTACAACGAATACTTGTATTGATTTTTGAATTAATTCTTCAATTAACCAAAGAACCAAAAATCAATACTTAAGCAGCTGTGTTACTTGATGTGGTTGAAGAGCTTATTGCGCCAGAGCGACGTGGCCTTCTTTGACGGCACCCATGACTGGCATACCGGCTTTGATTGCTTCGTGATCTGCTTTAGAGAAAGGTTTGTCGTAAGTCGTCACAACACCCTCGACTTTTGCCTGCAAACCCTCCAGAGCTTCGCGGACTTTTGGTCCCTCTGTAGAACCGGCCTGCTTGATCGCTGCGGCTAACAAGTAGATGGAATCATAGCCCTGCGCTGCTGAAACAGGAGACGGGATCCGGCCGCCAGGTGGATTGTAGGCTTTCAGATAAGCGTCAATGAAGGCTTTACGTTTCGGCGTGTTGGGGATCTGGATGAAGGTTTGCGGCATTGATGCGCCCTCACCGTTCTTGCCTGCGTTGTCGATGAAGTTACCCATAGACAGAGTCCAGCTGCCGATCATCGGCACTTTCCAGTTCAGCTTTTCCATACCGTTGGCGATCTGTGCCAGTTCAGGACCGATACCGTAAGTCAGAATCGCTTGCGCGCCGGATTGCTTCGCCTTTAGCAACTGCGCTGTCATATCCACGTCTTTGATATTGAACTTTTCAACAGCAACGGGTTTCAAGCCTTTTTTATCCAGCGCTTTTTCCAAGTCTTCACGACCGAGCTGGCCGTAGTTGGTGGAGTCCGCCAGAATCGCCACCTTGCTCAGCTTGCGCTTGCCCACGGCTTCTTCGACGATCATTGCTGACTGAATTGTGTCGTGCGCGGCATTACGGAAAATATAGTTCTCAGGCTGATCAGCAAACTGCTTGGTCACCACGCTGCCGGTGGCAACATTGTTCATGACCGGAATTTTGGCTTCCTGATAAAAACGCTGGGATGCGAGCGCAACACCGGTGTTGATAAAGCCAACGGTGGAAACCACTTTTTCTTTATTGATGAGCTCTTGTGCGACCTGAACACCGCGTTCATTTTTTGCTTCATCATCACGCTCAACTAACTGGAACGGACGACCGAGTACACCGCCTGCTGCATTGATTTCGGTAACAGCGAGTTTGACGCCGTCACGCATGGACACACCCATCGGCGCAGAGCCGCCAGTGAATGGGCCGGTAACACCAATTTTAATCGGATCTGCCGCCACTGCTGATAATGCCAAAGTCGCCAACGCAGCTGCAATCATTGCCTGTAATTTATATGACATGTCGTCCTCCGTTTATATTATTTTGAACCATCTGATTTACTACAAAATTTCTGTTATGAAGCATGTGGAACATCGGCATTTTCCAGATAAATCACAAGCTGCCGCAGCATCCACACTTGCCCAACACAAACTAAGCACAAAGATTCTGGCATAGTGAATTTTATTCCCAAGTGAAAAGAAATTCATATTCACATGAAATCTTTGCATGCTTACGTGAGTGCCTACGCAGTACTACTGAAAAAAGCATATTTACCACGTTTTCCCTGCTAAATTTCATTTTGCATCGCACCAATTCTGCGTAAAAATACGGTGCTTTTCGAGATATAGAGTAAGCGGTATTGATTAATAATTTTCTCGTAAAAACAACGCCAGCTTTGTACCGGAGAAATTGATTGTTGCATGCAAGATAGTATGATCAGGCATCACCGCCAGGAGCCAAGATGAATCCAGAATCAGACCAACTCAGAGTACTCGCTTTTGATGTCTTTGGTACGGTTGTCGACTGGTATACCAGCGTCAGAAAAGAAATTGAACAGATTGCACCGGCAATCGACGGGAATCGCTTTGCGCTGGCATGGAGAGAAGCCTATGTCCCGGCGATGCAGCGTGTGATGTCGGGTCAAACCGGCTGGACCACAATCGACGTGCTGCACCGGCAAATCCTGGAGGACTTGTTGCCGCAATTTGGCTTAGCACAGATGAGCAATCATCAACGAGACCAGCTCAATCAGGTATGGCACCGGCTCAATGCATGGCCGGATAGTATTGCGGGCTTAGTCAGACTCAAATCGCGTTTTACGATTTGTACTCTTTCTAATGGAAATATGAGTTTGCTGACGAATATGGCAAAACATGCGGGCTTACCCTGGGACTGTATTTTGTCTGCAGAAATCTTCCGGCGCTACAAGCCCGACCCGGCAACCTATCTGGGCGTCGCAAACTTGTTAGACGTGCGACCGGATCAGGTCATGCTGGTAGCCGCACATCAAAGTGACCTGGCAGCAGCCAGAGCCTGTGGATTACAAACTGCCTATATTGAGCGCCCCGCAGAATATGGGCCGGCCGTTACCAAGGACATTTCAGCCAATCCGGCAAATACGTATCACGCCAGAGATCTCGCTCATCTCGCCGACCTGCTGGGCGCTTAAACTAGTGAGGAGTGCAAGATATTCCTGCGTGAGCCGTGCATCATCTCGTGATGCAGGAAATATCCGGCTCGCCATATTGTGATGACTATTTCATCCCAAGCTGATGCAGGATAAAACCGTATTCTTCCGCCGTCTGTAATTGACGGACGAAACGACCGGATTTACCGCCGTGTCCTGCTTCCATATTGACTTTGTAGAGCAAAGGCTGCTGGCCGGTTTTGGTCGCACGTAACTTGGCAACCCATTTGCTTGGCTCATAGTACTGAACCTGAGAATCGTACAAGCCTGTCGTGACCAGCATGGCGGGATAATCTTTTTTCTGGACGTTGTCGTAAGGCGAATACGAGAACATATAGTCGTACGATGCTTTTTGTTTTGGATTGCCCCATTCATCAAATTCGTTGGTCGTCAGCGGAATGCTCTCGTCTAGCATGGTCGTGACGACGTCGACGAAAGGAACGTGGGCAACCATACCGGCATATTTATCGCCGGCCATGTTGGCGACAGCCCCCATCAGCAAACCACCGGCACTGCCGCCCATTGCAACGACTTTGTCTTTAGCGGCGTAACGCTGCGCGACCAGGTAATCGGTCACATCGATAAAATCGGTGAAGGTATTTTTCTTTTTTAATAACTTGCCGTTCTCGTACCAGTCACGCCCCATTTCCTGACCACCTCGGATGTGCGCGATCGCAAATACAAACCCACGATCCAGAAGCGAGATCACTGCCGGACGAAAAACAGGATCAGTCGACATTCCATAGGAGCCATAGGCATACTGATACAGCGGCGCATGTCCGTCACGTTTAAAACCTTTACGATACACCAGTGATACCGGGATTCTGGTGCCATCCTGCGCGTTAGCCCACACCCGCTCAGTTGTGTAGTTCTGGCGTTTAAACCCGCCTAATACCGGTTGCTCCTTCATCAGCTTTCTCACGCCGGTTTGCATATTGACCGAATACACACTCGGTGGTGTCGTCAGCGAACTATAGCTATAGCGCAGTTCATCGGTATCCTGCTCAGCATTAATACCAAACGATGCCGCATAAGCAGGTTCGTCGGATTGAATAAATGTGGCCTTGTCAGGCGCATTCCAAGGCATGACCTTCAAGCGTAACAGTCCCTCAGAGCGCTCATTGATCGCGATAAAATTTTTAAACAGCGCAAAATTCTGGATGAATACAGATTTGTTATGCGGCACCAGCTCTTTCCACTGATTCCTGTCTCCCACCATGGCATCTGCCACTGACATCAGGCGAAAATTCGGTGCCTGCCAGTCGGTCAATATAATCCAGCGTCCGTTGATATGATCAACACTATATTTAAGCCCGGCAGTTCTTGGGGCAAACACCAACGGCATAGCCTCTGGATGATCGACGCTGAGAATATGCACTTCGCTCGTCTCTGTACTACGCAATTCGATGACAACGTAGCGATCATCGCCGGTACTCGCGATGCTCATGTAATAGCTATGATCCTGCTCGGTGTAGACAATCGTATCCTCCTTGGCATCAGTACCCAGCACATGTTTTTTGACACGGGTGGATAGCAGCGTCACCGGATCGTTCTCTATGTAAAACACAGTCTTGTTATCTGCCGCCCACACCACTTGTGGAGATAAACCGGTGATCTCATCGGTAAAATTTTTACCGGTTTTAAGATCGCGGAATTTCAGCGTGTACTGGCGACGACCGCTGTCATCCTCAAGGTAGGCAAGTAATTGTTCATTCGGGCTGACAGCTCTTTGTCCGACGTCAAAATACGCTTTATTTTTCGCTTCAAGATTCCCGTCCAGCATGATCTGCTCAGAACCGCCTGCGACTGGTTTACGGCCAAATACCGGATACTCCGCCCCTTTGGCGAAACGCGTGTAATACAGATACTGACCTTTTTTAAACGGGACAGTGCTGTCATCTTGTTTGATACGCCCAACAATTTCTTTGTATAGCCGATCAGTCAATCCCTGATAAGCCGAGGACTGCGCTTTGAAATACGCGTTCTCTGCATTCAGGTAATCCAGCATGGCGGGTAATTTGCGGGCATCATCGCGCAGCCAGTAATACGGATCGCTGCGCGTGCCGTTGGGTGACTCAACCAGATATGGCTGTTGTGCGGCTACCGGTGGTGCCGTGGACGCTTGCAATGCGGGTTTTGCCGATGCTGCTGATGCTGCTGATGCTGCTGATGCTGCTGATGCTGCTGATGCTGTAGGCATGACTGCTGAGGCAGCAAACACTGCGGGACAACATAGTAAGGAAACGGAGAAAGTCAGAAACGAAACGCCGGCGGAACGACTACGCATAATAGAACCTCGATAGTTAAGTTAGCCTGGCCGTGCGTACAATTTATCTGGACTAGTTCCTCTGCATAAATTGCACTACCGGCCAGGCTGATTTCATGGCTTGATGATGACAAAAAGTTTGACGACAAACTTATCTGCTGTGAGATGTCAGGCGCGCCAGCGGAGATGCAATACTGACGCCGGGAGCCTCATTGCGGGCACCTTTGTGTGAGTCAGCTCTTTTTGAGGAGGAGCTCGCTTCATCCAGACGCTCATCCGCCTCGCCGCCCAGCAGGCTACCGCCGTCTGGATTGCGTCGCATGGCAACGCCGACGGCGAGCATATCAATGACGAGTAAATGCAGGATACGGCTGACCATCGGCAAATGCGTAGAGACATCTTCAACATGATCAACGATCAGCGCGGCATCTGCCTTACGCACCAGCGGCGACTGGCTCGCTGCAATTGCGATGACCGTCGCGCCGCGCTCACGCGCTTTTTCTGCGACCTCGAGCAACTCCGGCAAGCGACCGCTGCTACTGATAATGACTACGACATCTTTCGGTTTTAACACGCTGGCGGCCAGCAATTG
This sequence comes from Undibacterium sp. RuTC16W, assembly GCF_049339445.1. Lineage (NCBI taxonomy): Bacteria > Pseudomonadati > Pseudomonadota > Betaproteobacteria > Burkholderiales > Oxalobacteraceae > Undibacterium > Undibacterium sp. RuTC16W. The sequence goes on from NZ_JBMPPE010000008.1 coordinate 21,085, forward strand.
CAAACGTGAATCCGTATGTGCAACGCTAGGAATGCCAAGGCGTAAAAATTTGAATTGTGCATCCTGGGCAACCACGCCGTAATGACCGATTGCATAGAACTCCACGCGATCTGCATGCACGATCAAGTCAATTGCCCGGTCAATCATTTCACGATTAAGCTGGCTACGCACTTGTAATATCGCCGAGGCGGTATTACCCAAGACCTTTGCACCAAGCTCCAGGGCAGAGTCGTCATTGGTTACCTGAATATGCGTGACCGGTACCGTGCCAGTGAGTCCTGAAGCAAGGCGTAATTTAAAGTCAGATAAGCCTTCACAGCCCAGGGACCGGCAGAACCGAATCACCGTTGGCTGACTTACTTCGGCAGCTCTGGCGATCTCCGCGATCGGATCATTCAATACCGAGCGCGCATGCGCGAGTACATGCTCAGCGACGCGTAACTCTGCCGGTGACAACTCGGAACGGGCACGTCGAATCTGACCAAGAATTGCTGAGCCGGGATCGGCACTCAGTGTCCGCAATTGTGCGTCCAGGATCGCGGAAGCACCGGTAAAGGTTGCATGTTCAGCGGTAATGACAAAGGTCGGAATCGCTGCCACATAGCGACTGAAACGACCCTTGTCCTCAAAGCGCGAGCGGAAGCGCGACGCATCAAAATACGTGCCTAAGCGCGGCACAATACCGCCGCCGATATAGATACCACCCAAGGCACCCAGCGTAACCGCCAGATTGGCAGCAGCAGTACCGAGCAAGGCGCAAAAAACGTCCAGCGTATCAACACACACCGCATCCGTCTCATCCAGCGCCCGCTGCGTAATATCAGGAGCAGTCAACGCCAGCGGCGCAACCCCTGCCAGTTCAGCCAGAGCACGGTAAATCAGCTCAAGTCCGGGGCCGGATACCAGACGTTCGAACGAGACATGCTCAAAATGTTTCCATACGTAGCGCAGGACGGCAATTTCGCGTTCATCTCTAGGCGAAAAACTGGTATGCCCGCCTTCGGAACCGAGAGAAATCCAACCATCCCCTGCGGGAATCAGGCCAGAAACGCCGAGGCCGCTGCCGGGTCCAAGCAGGCCAATCACACTTTGTTTACTCGCATCGCCAGTACCGATCTGCCGGATGTCATTAGGCCCCAGCCTTGGCAATGCCATTGCCAGCGCAGTGAAGTCGTTGACGATCAGCAAGGTGTCAAGGCCGAGTTTTTGCCGCATTTCTTCAATCGAAAATTGCCAGTGGTAGTTGGTCATACTCACCAGATCACCATCTACCGGATTCGCAATAGCGACGGCAGCATGCTCGACATGCTGAGAAGGAACAGATGCCAGATAGGCGGAGACTGCGGCAGCAAAATCAGGAAATTCCGCGCAGCGCAAGGAGTCAATATGCTGGAAATCACCTTTCGCCACCTCTAATGCAAAGCGGGCGTAGGTACCGCCGATATCGGCAATTAAGCGTGGACTGTCAAAAGGGAGCATGTACGTTCATTTCTTATTGTAAATAGTGATCAGGTCATCCCGGGATACGTACCAACCCATCCATTTCAGCCAGCCCGTACACAGGATCAAATCTCGCCGCGCTATTGTAGTCCTGCGGCTCAGTGAACGATAGTTGTTCACTGGTACAGGTGCTTTTTTGTTAAAAAATGCCAACAAGCAATGCAACAGCCGACTTGGCATTGAATACAAAGTTTGCGCAAAACAGTAGATGTAACTTCACTACAACACACCCATCATAGAGCATAAACTCCCGAGATAGCAGCTCATTCCGCCAGAACCTTAGCCATTCTGACTGACTTACGTAGACAGGACTGATACAAAACGACAATCCAACACCACAGTCATATTGAATCCGCAGGCTGCATGCGGCTTTCAAAGGCTTTTCATGCCAACAGGCGCATCCGGCTTGCGGGTTCTTTTTTTCTAATAGGGACTAACTTCTGAAAACTCTTTAATCGATATTTGGCGGAACTGCTTACTCCTGCCTTTTCTCCGTGGTTCAGTGCCGCTTTGCTGAGGGATCGTGGTCTTGGTTTTTGTGCCAGTCCTATAGAAGTGATCTTTCAATACGAAGCTTGATAACAACTCCTTATAAATGATGCTCAGCACCTCATTACAAACGGGAAAACTCAAGCTTGACGAGAAGAATTTATCTCGGTGACCGTGTTTTTCAGGCTTTCCTCGTTTATCGGTTGCATCGAAACTGTAGTTTTGCTACATTACACTCATAAATTACTATTTAATTTTCTGGCAATCATCATGCAAAAACTTTTTTGTCGCTCACATCCCCAGAGGCGCCCTGCTGGCGGCCACCGCTGCGCAAGCACATCAGAGAGCAAGGAGTAACAAGGTGATGGCATCCGTTTCAATGAATAAATTATCCTCCACTACTTTTCCGTGGCTGGTCGCGGATATTGGCGGCAGTAATGCGCGCTTTGGCTGGATCGCCCGTAAAGATGCGGGCATCGAATTTGTCCGTACGCTACCTGTCATTGGCTTTACCGATCCGGTTGCCGCAACCAATGCTTACCTTGCCGATCTTGCTGCACAGCTCAAAGAGGATTACCAGGCACCGCGCTGCGCAGCTTTTGCGGTAGCGACCGCCGTTGCCAGTGACCAGGTTGTGTTCACGAATAGTCACTGGAGCTTCTCAAGAGCCGCGGTGCAATCGGCATTGCAACTGGATACGTTCATTGTATTAAATGATTTTGAAGCACTCGCCCTGTCCCTGCCGCGGCTAAGTGCAGCACAACTAAAATCCAATGGCCCGCTGCCGGTGCAGACAGGCACTCTGGCGGTGATTGGCCCGGGAACCGGTCTCGGTGTCGCCGGCGTGATTGAAACCAAAAAGGGCTGGATCGCGCTACCGGGAGAAGGCGGTCATGCAACATTAGCCGCTGGCGATGAATTTGAGAGCGCGCTGCTGAATCACGTCCGTACCTTATACCCACATGTCTCAGCAGAGCGTTTGCTATCCGGGATCGGCTTGCCGGTATTGCACAGAGCGGTTGCCACAGTCATGCAAGTCAGCACCACTGAACTCTCGGCTGAAGCGATCGTTGAGCAAGGCCTGGCAAACAGCGATCCTGTCTGCGCTAAAACCCTGGATATATTTTGCGCCTTGCTAGGTAGTTTCGCGGGCAGCGTTGCCCTGATTCTGGGGGCGCGCGGCGGCGTGTATATCGGCGGCGGCATCGTACCTCGCCTCGGTGATTACTTCTTTCAATCCAGATTTCGTGAGCGGTTTGAAGCAAAAGGTCGCTTCGACGGCTATCTGAAGCACATCCCTACCGCCTTGATTACCGACACGTTAGCGGCATTGACAGGCGCAGCAATGGCGATTGAACAGCAAGTAGAGTAAAGCCTGCTTAGAATAGCCCGCCGCCAATCAATTGGGCGTCCTTATTCACAGAATTAACCCACTCCGCCGGAACTCATTTCTGTTGATGTAATGAGTTCCGGCAGTCCACCGACCTGGTGAACTAAGGCTCCACAAATACCACCGCACTCCTGGCAGGAATAGTGAACTGGCCAGTCACCGCATCATAGCTTGCGAACTGCGCAGGTCGCTGATCTGCCGCGCCCGGCTGACCATGCACCGGATGCAGCACGTAATTTTTTGCAGCCTCTGCTGCGATGTTGATTGATTGGCTGGCCGGTGCCACATTGATGAAGTACATCAAACTTTTAAAGCCCGCATCTTGGTAAGCATGCCCGTCAAGATGTGCGACCAGCAGCACAGGATTTTGCTGCGAGCCTGTGTTGTAAAAATGCAGGCGCTGGCGAATATCTGCGCTCGTTTTCAGGCGAAACAAAGAAGAGCTTGCCCGGATTTTTAACAAGTCACGAAACATATCGCGTGCCATCGCAATATCACCGGGACGCGGCTTGATTGCCGCATTGCTCAGCAAGGGAATAAGGATCGCGTATTCGGCAGCATTATCTGTTGATGGTGGCAAGCCGGTTCCAAAATAATTGTCCTGATACGACCAGTCAATCCGGTTAAACCAATCACCCGAATCAAAACTATTTTTATCCATCGACTTAGAGCGCAAGGTATCAATACCCGCATGAAAATAGGCAACGCCCTGACTGAACGCATTAATAGCCGCGCCCAGCATCTGCACCCGCGTCCGGTCTTCATGACTGGTCGTCGTGGGTAGCTTGTAGGCATTCGCATCGAACAAGGTCTGGTTATCATGATTTTCTACATAATTAACCACCTCGGACGGCTCACTGATATACCCGGCGGGTTGACCACTGTAATCCAGTTTCGCCAGCGGCACCTGAACATCGCGCCGTGTCATCAAAAGATAATCACGGAGTGAGCCTGCCAGACCGACGCGCACCATATCGGCGGCGTCCATCAATTGCTGAACCTCAGTGCGGTTCAACGACTGACTGGCGAGCTCATTAGGTGCATAAAAAAGACCGTTGATATAACCCTGTTTTTTCACCAGATTGTCACCCAACTCTGCCGCACCGCCACCTCGTATCGCGTCTCTGGCTCTGTCGCTGAATGTCCCTATGCCAGATCCGTTCAGCGAGAGTTGCGACGCCTGCACAAAACGCGCACCATTCTCTACCTCACCAAAATTCCAGCCCTCACCGATGAGCTGCACATCACGGCCAGCAACTGATGTCAGCCTTGCCTTCAATTGCTCCATAAGCTGACGTGGCTGGTGTGCCATCAGGTCAAAGCGGAACGAATCGATTTTGTAGTGTTTTGCCCAGAGCAAAACAGAATCAACCATCAGTTTTGCCATCATTTTATTTTCGGTCGCTGTGTTGTCACAGCAGGTCGATTGCTCGACTGCACCACTCGCATTCAGACGGTGATAATAGCCGGGGACAATTTTATCGAGAACGGATTTCTCTTTCTGACCCGCTGCTGCGGCATGGTTATAAACGACGTCCATACCGACACGCAATCCCGCACGATGTACGCCATCACCATCTGACGAAGCTCTGTGATTCTGGTCGCACCGTTCGCCGGATCCGTGGCATAACTCCCTTCGGGTGCATTGTAATGATAAGGATCATAGCCCCAGTTAAAACAGTCTTTTGCGGCATTCGCCACGATGACAGCCTGCTGCGTAGTATCACTGGCCGTCCCATGGATGACGGGCGTCAGACAATCTTTTTCCGGCACTGTGGCAAAATCAAAAATAGGTAGCAGGTGAATATCCGTTAAACCCGATGCAGCGAGCGCTTGCAGATGTCGCATGCCATTTGAATTCGTCTCTGTAAATGCAGCATATTTACCGCGATGAGAAGCACTGACAGTAGGATCATTAATAGAAAAATCTCTGACATGCAACTCATACACCACCATGTCGGTTTGCGACTTCAATGGCGCGGGTGCCGTGACTGCATCCCACCCATCAGGCCTCAACCGCACATCATCAAGGCTGGCGATATAGCTGCGTTTTGAGTCAGTGGTTAAGCTGACGGAGTAAGGATCCGTCACCCGATTGCGAATAACCCCCACGCCATTCACCACCACATCAAGCAGGTATTGATAATATTTTCCGGATAAATTATGCGGTTTGACCAAAGTCCAGATACCGCTTGCAGGATCGCGCAACATCGGCTCTACAGCGGCAGCCTTGCCACTACCGGTATCAAAGCTGCACACATAGACCTGCTGGGCAGTCGGTGCCCATAGACGGAATTTAGTCGCCCTTGCAGCGACAGTAACACCGAGATCAGAGGCCGTTGTTGCTGCATCAAATACATCATCAACAACACCCGCTATTTGCAAATGGGTGGATGCTAATACGACGCCGTCTGCATTTTCCTGGACGAGGATCAGTTGCTGACGGAGCAGTTCAGCAACGCGCATGGCGTCCGGCTTTGCAAGCTGAAGCACCACACCATCAGCGAGATAACTAAAACGTGTCGCCACAGGTGCTGGCACAGCAGCATCAAAAACCTTGAGACTCAGGACGCCATCAGCATCACGAACCCGCTCGCCGACTTGTGCAACTACCTGAGCGGTAGCGGAATAATAAAGCTTGAATTGTCCGGTACTGGCCTTCGACGGCCACTGAATGAATCCGGCATCAAGCCAGACTGCGCGCGCTTCTGCCGGCATTTTTGCAGCGTGCAATACCGTTTGAAATTGCGACTCGTTACATGCCTCAATACCGGCACTCATCTGTGGAAAGCGATTCGCAGCAGCAACCTGATTGCTTTGCAAAATACTGATGACGAGAGCCACAACAATCAGCGAACACCACATCTTATTGCGCTTGATGATGGAAATGCCAGAAATAACATTGGCAATCATGCCCTGATTCTCCGGCCTGTTCTCTAACTTACCCCCCATGCTATCCACACTGATTCGCCCCATATGCCTGCTGTCCATATCTCAATTTTTTATTCAACTCATTAGCGATGCGACATGCGCACATACCTTCAGAGCAACCCCGGGTTCGCGTAGTAGAGCACCATTTTCATCACTGATTTTATTGTAGCATAACTACAAATAATATTAGCCAAGCTTGTTTTTAAAGCTTAAAATTGGGTGAAAATTTGGAAAAACCTAAAATATACCTATAAATAGTGTGTAGTTAATCTACATACATGGAGACAAGTATGCCTAACTCAGTTCATTCTGCGGTCGATGTGCGGCCGTCGATTTCAGTCACATGTCTCGCGTTTGTACTAGCGGTCAGCGCCTGTGGCGGTGGCTCAGGATCAAGCGCAACCGCCTCACTACCCGGTACACCATCCACACCAACGACACCAGCACCGCCGCCGAGTTTGCCGCCTGTCGATATCAGCAGCGTGTCTACCGGCAACACTATCAGCAGCTTGCCCGATGGATGGAGCAAAGGGGCATTCATAGAAATTTATGTACGCGGCTACAAAGATAGCGACGGCGATGGCGTCGGTGACTTGCGAGGTGTCACGCAAAGTCTCGACTATTTACGGGATTTAGGAATTAAGGGCATCTGGCTAATGCCAGTCACACGCAGTCAGGATGCGGATCATGGTTATGCAGTCAGCGACTACCGGAATATTGAAACCGGATACGGCAATCTCGCCGATTTTGATGAGCTCGTCAAACAAGCACACGCACGCGGTATCGGGATTATTCTCGACTATGTAATGAACCATAGCGCAGCGCAGAATCCGCTATTTATCAACTCATCCGCATCGCCTTCAAATGATTATCGCTCCTGGTATGTCTGGAAAGATACGGCTCCGGCTGGCTGGAGTATTTTTGGCGCGAATCCCTGGTACAGCACCTCAAACGGCGCTTATTTTGCAGGCTTCTGGTCACAGATGCCCGACTTCAATATGCTCAATCCCAAAGTGCTTAGCTACCATCAGGATAATCTGCGCTTCTGGATGAATCGCGGGGTTGACGGCTTTCGTTTTGATGCCGTCGGTCATCTGGTCGAAAATGGCCCGAATGACTGGTACGACCAACCCCAAAACTACCCTATCATGGGCAGCGTTCACCAAGCCGTCAATGCGTATCAACGTCGTTTCATGGTATGCGAAGCACCTGAAGACGTAGCAGGATTTTCTGCTGGCAATGTCTGCGGCAGCGCCTTTGGCTTTGGCCATAATTACGACATCGTGAACGCAGCGAAAGGTAAAACGGATGCGATCAATGCCGTCGCGAATTACTTCAAGACGATGACAACCGAGGTTTCGACCATGGTCTCGAACCATGATTCATTTGCAGGGGATCGCTTATGGGATCAGGTCGGGGGAGACACGGCCAAATATAAACTCGCCGCCGCCACTTATTTACTGCAACCGGGTACGCCATTTATTTACTACGGTGAAGAAATCGGTATGGCAGGAGCCGCTACACTGAGTGGCGATCCCAAGTTACGTACACCGATGAGCTGGACTAATAATGCAAGCAATGCCGGATTCAGTACGGGAATGCCATTCCGCGCCTTATCCGCGAATGTGGCAGCACAAAATGTCGCCGCACAAATCGCAGATCCGAACTCTATCTACAGCTTTTATAAAGCCATGCTCAATTTGCGCAATAGCCGCATGTCAGTCAGTCAGGGTAATTACAGCAATGTGTTTGTCTCCGGCAGCCTCATAGGATTTCAACGCCAGTCTGGCAGCGAAAAAACACTGATATTGATTAATTACGGCAGTACATCAGCACAGGCAAGTCTGAGTAATTTATCTGCTAACGCCAGTCTGGCAAGCCTCTATCCGCAAAGCGGAACGACAATCCTTGCCGATGGATCGGGAAATTCCCAGATCACGATGGCAGCACAATCTGTGCAGGTAATCAATGTGACGCCTTAGCGATTTCTGACCTATAAAGTAAGTGTGCAGCTTGAATTGATAAATCCAAATAATTTAAATCCAATGAAGCTACTCTACTCCCTGCTTGCGTTGATTAGCCTGAGCGGACAGCTCACTAATACGGTGAGTGCTCAAACACTCGCTGCCCCGGTAAAAGCTACAGCAACTGCATCAGCGGATTACCAGATCACGCACCTGGAACCGGCATCATGGTGGGTGGGAATGAATAACCCGCAGCTAGAGTTAATGGTGCACGGTCACCGTATTGCAGAATTAACTCCGGACATCCAGTATCCCGGGGTCACCATCAAGTCCGTCCAGCGAGTCAGCAATCCTAACTATCTGTTTATCCAGCTCGACATCACTCATCAGGCCTTACCGGGTAAACTGGATATCAACTTTAGCCGCCAGGGAATCCAGGTTCTGCACACTGGTTATCAGCTCAATGCCCGCCGTGAGCACTCTGCACAACGCAAAGGATTCAGTCCGTCCGATGCAATATATCTGCTAGTACCCGACCGGTTCGCCAATGGCAATCCGGCTAATGACTCGGTTCCACAACTCATAGAAAGTAGCAATCGCACCAAACCCGGCGGCAGGCATGGCGGTGATTTACAAGGTATTAGCGACCATCTGGATTACATCGCTCAAATGGGATTCACCACGATCTGGCCGACGCCATTGACACAAAATAATCAGGCTGCTTATTCCTATCACGGCTACTCAGCAACTGACCTGTATCAGGTCGACGCCAGACTGGGAAGTAACGAGGACTATCGCCAGCTGGTTAGTAAAGCGAAAAGCAAAGGCCTGGGATTTATTCAAGACATCGTGTTGAACCATATAGGATCCGGGCACTGGTGGATGAAGGACATGCCATCGCCTGACTGGTTGAATTTTCCGGACAAATATACAGAAACCTCGCATGCACGCAGCACAGTGCAAGACCCGCATGCAGCACAAGGCGATAAAGAAAAATTCACCAGCGGCTGGTTCACGACCACAATGCCTGACCTGAATCAGCGCAATTCCCTGCTAGCAACTTACCTGATACAAAACACTATCTGGTGGATTGAATACGCTGATCTGTCCGGCATTCGTACTGATACCTATTCTTACTCGGACAAAAATTTTCTCGCTGACTGGTCGCGTAGTGTGATCAATGAATATCCACGCCTGAATCTCGTCGGCGAAGAGTGGAGCAATAACCCCGCCATCGTCGCTTACTGGCAGCGAGGAAAATATAATCCGGACGGTTATGCGTCCAGCATGCCAGGCATGATGGATTTTCCCCTGCATGACAGTCTGCGTGCGGGCTTGATGGGTGAGGAGTCAACAGCAGAAGGTTTGATGAAAATGTATCTGGCAGTTGCCAATGACTTTGTCTATCCAGATGCCAGTAACCTGGTTATTTTTGAGGGTAACCACGATACGAGCCGGCTTTTTTCAGCATTAAATAATAGCCTCCCGCATTACAAAATAGCATTAGCTTATCTCGCTACGATGCGGGGTATTCCGCAATTTTTTTACGGTACAGAAATGTTGATGCAAAGTCCGAAAAAACGTGACGACGGCAAGGTGCGCAGTGATTTCCCCGGCGGGTGGGCGGGTGACAAGGTCAGTGCATTTACAGGACTGGGATTAAGTAAGGCGCAAAAAGAAGCGCAAGATTTTATGCGTCAATTGCTGAACTGGCGAAAAACCTCTACCGCCATTCATCAGGGAAAGTTATTACATTACCTTCCGGAAAACGGTTGTTATGTTTATTTTCGTTATACCGGCACCCAAAAAGTGATGGTGATATTAAACAAAAATAATACTGAAACTCATCTCGCCACCTCACGCTTTTTTGAAATGTTAAGCCCCACGGCAAAGGGCCGCAATGTTTTGACAGGACAAGAGATCGATTTGAAAAAACTCCTGCATTTACCACCGCTCTCAGCGACGATTATCGACATCAACGAACTCTGACAAATAACTGATTGATAGCTGGTTGAACATATTCTACTTTTTAACGACTGATCTCTTTGAGGGCAACATGAAAAAACTCCTTACCTTACTTGCATTGAGTGCCAGCACCCTCTTACCACTTACCGTTTACGCACAAGTGCAATCTTCAGTGAAACATCTGGCATGGACAAAAAATGCCACGATTTATGAGGCGAATATTCGCCAGCACTCAAAAGAAGGTAGCTTTCAAAAATTTGAAGAATATTTGCCAGAATTAAAAAAGATGGGCGTCAGCGTGATCTGGCTGATGCCGATCAATCCTATCGGTGAGACAAATCGTAAAGGCACTTTAGGTAGTTATTACGCGGTAAAAGACTATCGTGGTGTCAATCCGGAATTTGGTACACCCGCTGATTTTAAACATCTGGTGAATGCTATTCATGCCGCCGGGATGTATGTGATCATCGACTGGGTTCCTAACCATACAGCCTGGGATCATCCGTGGGCAAAAGAACATCCGGATTTCTATAAAAAAGATAAGGATGGAAATTTCACGCCACCAGTTCCTGACTGGATGGACGTTATTGCATTGAACTATGAGAACAAACAACTGCGCAGCGAAATGATCGAGGCAATGCGTTTCTGGCTTACTGAATATCAGCTTGATGGCTTCCGCTGTGATGTTGCCGCAATGGTGCCAGTCGATTTTTGGAATGAAGCGAGAGTGGCACTCGACAAGACCAAACCCGTCTTCATGCTGGCGGAAGCAACCGAATTCCAATTGCAGGAAAAAGCCTTCGACATGACCTATGGCTGGCAATTCAAAGACTTGTTCAATGATATCGCTCAGGGTAAAAAATCTGCGAAAGATTTAGATGCCTACCTGAATGGTGAGGAAAAAAACTATCATCCAAATTCTTATCGCATGCTGCACATTACGAACCATGACCTGAATAGCTGGGAAGGAACAGAATTTGAGCGGCTTGGCGACGCGACGGAATCGTTCTTGGTGCTGTCAAATGTGCTCAAGGGAATGCCGCTGCTATATAGCGGACAGGAGGCCGGTAATACCAAACGCCTGGACTTCTTTGAACGTGACCCTATTCAGTGGAAAGATCATCCGTTCAAACAGCTATACACCAAATTATTTCAATTGAAGAAAACGAACAAAGCATTGTGGAACGGACTTGCCGGTGGTCAGTTAGTCAAAATCAATACTGGCAATGACGACAATGTGTTTGCATTTACCCGAAAAAAAGAGAGTAATAAAATTGTGGCCATTTTTAATTTATCGAATAAAGAGCAGGTAGCAACAATCAATCATGTTCTCAAAGACAAGGGCATGGTTGATGTCATGTCAGGCGAAAAATTACTTTCAACAGGCTCACAAAAATTCACTTTGAAACCTTGGGACTATAAAGTATTTGCGAAATAAAAAAGACAAATACATAGGTAAATACATAGGCAAACGAATAAATAAAATAAAGGGCAGATAATCTGCCCTTTATTTTATTTATGTATTGGTTTCTATATTAATTTCAGCACACGTTCCTGTTTTTATATTCCGGCGCTTTCACCTACTTTTTAACCTTCGCCAGAATCGGGGCTTACGCCTGAATTTGTATGCCAAACCATGCGCCATAAGCTGGCAAGCTCACTTGAGTACCCTGTACATCTCCAAGCAAGCGATGTCCGCTCATCGCCACATATCCAGAGGCATCAGGCCAGTCAAACGTGATGGCCTCACTACCTAAGTTAAATGCTGCAATCACACTGGGCATGCCATCAAGGCTGCGGCGTAATGCCAGTACAGGCTCTGGTACTATAAAGAAAGCGATATCGCCACGCGTCAGTTGAGGAATTTTCTTGCGCCAGTGAAGAATATGACGACTGAAGTTCAGCGCCGAATCCGGATCAGATTCCTGAAGTGATACAGCAGCGGTACGATGCACTGCCGGCACGGGTAGCCAGGGTTGACCCTCGGAAAATCCGGCATTCGCCGAAGCAGCATCCCAAGGCATCGGTGTACGGCAGCCGTCACGTCCTTTAGACTCAGGCCAGAAAGTAATACCGACAGGATCCTGCAACACTTCATAAGGTAAATCAGCCTCAACCAGAGCCAACTCGTCCCCTTGATACAGGCATGGCGTTCCCTTTAATGACAACTGCATTGCGAGGACGAGCTTGGCGAATTCAGGTGTGGCTTGAGCACCGCCCCAGCGGCTCATTACGCGCGCAACGTCATGATTGCCAACGGACCAGGAGGCGCCACCGCCCACTACACGCCGCTCGAACTCCTCAACCTGGGAGCGGATGTACTGAGCCGACTTATCAGATGTCAGTAGATTGAAGCTGTAGGCCATGTGCAGCTTGTTGTTATCAGCGGTGTATTCTGCCATCACGCCGAGCGCATCATCTGAACCGATTTCACCGATAGAAATCGCGTCATACTCATTTAAAAGACAACGGACTTTTTCAAAGAACGCGAGATTTTCAGGACGAGTATTGTCGTAGATATGGGCTTGCATCCCATACGGATTAACTGCGGAAACGCTGGTAGTGTTTTGCTTTGCCGCAGGAGGATTACTACGTAGCTGCAGGTCATGAAAATGAAAAATGCAGGCATCAAGACGGAATCCATCGACACCCCGTTCTAGCCAGAAGCGCATATTATCCAGATGCGCCTGTTGTACAGCGGGCTGATGGAAATTCATATCTGGCTGACTGGTCAGAAAATTGTGCAGATAATATTGCAGGCGACGAGTATCCCATTGCCACGCAGAGCCGCCAAAAATTGACATCCAGTTGTTCGGTGGCGTCCCGTCGGCCTGAGGATCGGCCCAGACATACCAGTCCTCTTTTGAATTGGTTCGGCTGCTACGACTCTCGACGAACCACGGATGAGCATCCGAAGTATGAGATAGCACCTGATCAATCATGATCTTTAAACCCAGTGTATGCGCACGTTGTATCAGACGATCAAAATCAGCCAGAGTACCGAACAAGGGATCTACATTGCAGTAGTCAGATACGTCGTAACCAAAGTCCTTCATCGGCGATGTAAAGAATGGCGAGATCCATACAATGTCAACGCCGAGACTGGCGATGTAGTCGAGTTTGGCAGTGATGCCGGGCAAATCACCTATGCCGTCACCATTCGTATCCAGATAGCTACGCGGATACACCTGGTAAATCACGGCTTCGCGCCACCAGTCAGCCTTGCCAGCAGAATTCTTGCCTGACTTTTGTTCCGATTTTTCGTGCAGATCGTTCATACCATGTCTCTTATTTTATCTATCTAGCAGAAATCAATTACCTGCTATCCACAATTACTCAGCGCAAAACTGTCTTACCAACCTTTGGCAAGATCAAATCCAAAGCGCTTTGAATTCCTTAAAGTATAATCCAAAGCGCTTTGGATTACTTGCATATTTACATGAATTCACAGAAATACCGGGCATCGTTATGCATAGGGCTGACACAGGAAACATTCAGCCGGCAGATAGCCGGAAGCCATGCAAGAAGTACGTAAAAATTTACGCGGAGATTATTTACAAACACCAACCGTCTCACCTGCCAGTAATATCGGTTGCCATAACACCTGAAGTTCGGATGGCGGCGTACCGTCAAGTAAAGCGAGAAGCATCTCTATCATGCGACTACCCGCCTGATCAGGGCGCGGTTGGTCAATCGTCGTGACGTTGTAACCGGCTAATGAATCTTCCATTTTGCCCCAGACAATGATGGAGATTGCCGAAGAAATCTCTATTCTGGCATCGAGCAAAGCCCGCATTGCACCTACGCCTGACATATGATTATCGACAATCACAGCACTCGGAATGGTCGATCCGTTCAGAAGTTGCTGCATTGCCTGATAACCGCTGCGCCGGTCGATGGTGTTGTCGATCAGATAGCGCGGATCGGCCTGCAACCCGGCATCGCTCATGGCAGTAACAAAACTGTTATAGCGCTGACGTGCAAAGTTCATCTCCAGAGGCGCACTGATCAGAGCAATGCGCTGATGACCGTAGGCAAGCAGATGTTTCACGGCAATGCGCATCCCCTCCTCATTGTCGTAATCAAACCAGGCATGCGGCTCATTGACCTGCGTACGTCCGTGAGCGATAAAAGGCAAACCCTGCCCTGTCAGGTAGGCGACACGTGCATCATTCAAACGGGTACGACCGACGATCAGGCCATCAACACGCCGCTCCTGCACCATATGCTGATAGGCACGCAGCTCATTGGCGGGCGATACCGGCGCAATGATCAAATCCATCTGACGCTCTTCCAGAGTCGCCGACATACCGCCGACAATCTCCATGAACATAGGATCAGCGAGATCATTAGGCGAAAGCGGATGAATAATACCAACGACATTCGTCCGCCCGACAGCCAGACTACGCGCCATCGGATTGGGCCGGTAGCCCGCCGCATTGGCCGCCGCCATGACACGCTGCCGTGTCTTTTCACTGACCTCAGGATAGCCGTTTAATGCACGGCTTACTGTGGTCTCGGAAATACCGAGATTCCGTGCCAGGTTCTTAAGATTCATTGCTGTTTTCAATTTATCACGCCATTACTTCGCATTCTAATTGACTAGTGAGCTTTATCTGCTACTTGCCCGTTGGGGAATTTAATTTAGCCAGCTACTTTTCAGCTGATCGTCCGCGCTTTACGTAATTGTGTTCCCGTCTAATGTGCGAACTGCACAGTGACTGTCTGCGCGATATTTGCACGCCAGTCGACCATGATATTTAATTGCTTTTTCTGCGTATCCCATACGAACGGAATAGCGCGCTGATTCAATTTTACTGCGCTCGGTTTCGAGGATACGTTGTGTACACAGACAGTCACTTTTCTGTCGATAGAGTCGACATGACGCCCAAGTCGGTTGCCAAGATGCAAGCTCAACTGCTGCGCAGCAAATGTACTGGAAAATTCCAGTAATTCGTAACGTCCTTTTTCAAATGCGGAAGACGTTTCACCATCGTCCTCATACAATTTGCCACTACTCTTCGTTACGGACGCATCATGGTAGTAATGCAAATTCAATGATTTGGTGGAATACGCTGTCGTATTTTGAATCACATTGATCATCGGAATAAAAGCACCCGCCCTGACATATACCGGAATATGCGAATTAACTACCGGCAAGGATTGTGTAGTACCGCCTTTGAATCGCTGATCCGTATAAAAATCAAACCAGTTGTTCTTTGCGGGAAAATAGATACTTGCTTCTTTTTCTCCCGCCGTCATGATGGGATGGACTAAAAAGTCATTCCCCCAAAAATAGGTATCAGCCACATTAAACAGTGCCTGATTTGCTGGCTCCGCATAGAACAAGGGGCGCATGAAGGGCACGCCAAGCTGGTTATTATCAAATGCCAGCGTATAGTTGTACGGCAATAACTGATAGCGCAACTGAATCGCTGCTTTGGCTAACTCTTTCGTTTTTTGCTCACGCAAGACTGGCTCAGAGGCAACTTCTTCCTGAGCATGCGGACGGAACACTGGCTGAAAGACGCCGTATTGCAGCCAGCGCGTATACAGCTCATCATCAAGATTCGCCCCTGCAAATCCACCAAGATCAGAGTGCATATACGCCATCCCCTGCATACCCATTTGCAATGCAATTTCAGGCTGCGAGCGAAGTCCGCCCCAAGTCCTGTTCACATCGCCTGACCATGGAATCATGCCGTAGTGCTGCGAGCCAGAATAACCGGATCGCATCAGGATAAAAGGTCTTTGCCCGGGAAATTCTTTTTTATATCCATCGGCAATAAGCTTGGCCCATTGATGTCCATAGATATTGTGCATCTGATCGGCAGATCCGGTCTTATGCTGCAAGGCTGAAGGATGCACCTCAGGCTCCCCCAGATCACCCCACCAACCGGCAACGCCTTCGCTTTTTAAATTTTTATAAATATTCCATAACCAGTCTTGTGCCGGAGGGTTAAAAATATCGATCAAACCGGTATTGCCGAAATAAAAATCATAGGTAAATGGTTTCCCGTTTTTATCGGTAGCGAGAATATTTTTTTGTACTGCCTCGCCCCATTTACCGGATGTGGTGAGGATAAACGGTTCGGTAATCAATATCGTTTTAACGCCTTTATCTGCGAAATCCGAAATCATCTTTTTCGGATCAGGGAAATTATCTTTATCAAACTCCAGATTTCCCAGAGTCCCCTTGATGTCTTTACCGAACCAGTACAAATCAAAAATAATCGCATCAACCGGAATTTGTTCCATCTCAAATTTATCGAGAACAGAGCGCGCCTCTGCTTCTGAATGGTAACCAAAGCGGCTGGCAAAATTCCCGAAAGTCCAGCGTGGTGGCAAGGGTTGTTTGCCCGTTAAATTTGTATAATTGCCGACGAGTTCTTCCCAGCTATCACCGGCGATGACCTGATACGTTTTACGACCACTGATCGTTTCATACGCTAATACCTTATCCTTTTTACTGTCCAGGTCCAGATAGCCAATCGGCGCATTATCGAAATGCAGACCGTACATCTTTGAAGAGAATACCAAGGGCATGGCAAAGTTCATTTGCTCAGACCGCTCCTCATAACCGTAATGTGCCTTGTTGTAGAGAGGCAGGCGATTACCGCGACGATTCATTCCCAAAGCGCGCGCACCAGCGCCATACAGTGCTTCGCTAGCATCAAGATTAAAGTCCAGAATCTCGGCGCCTTCTTTTTTTACATAACCATTTTTCTCGGAAAGCAACGGCTTTCCTTTATAAAAATAACTGATCTGAAAAGGTGACTTGTTGATACTGACATGCATCTCAGCAACACGATATTCAAGCTTGCCGGACATGACCGTCAGCTTGTGCTTTATCCCCGATGGGACCATGACGACGGCATGTGATGCCGGATCAAAGTTCTCACCATCTGGAATAAAACTGGTCTCGATAATTTTGTCGGAATATGGCTTAATGAGATAGCGGCCATCATTGGTTTTAATCTCAAGATAGTTGGCTTTATCTGTAATGCTCTCTATCGTCCGATTTATATTTTGCGCCATTACATTGCTCGCCAGCGTAAGCGGAAATATGCTGATTACAGCACGCAGGGCGCACTGGATTATCTGATTTTTTTTCATTGTGGAGAGCATAATCATCTGACTTGATTCATTTTTTCGGCAAAAAACATTCATCGGAATAAGCTGCACTCATCTATTCGGCAGCGATTAAAATCACCGGAGCACTACCGGGAAACAAGGCCTTACCGTTAGCAACCGTGGTACTCGTTCCGGAATAGTAGTCTCTGACTTTCTGTCCATCGGCGAAAACACCTGCCACACTAATCGCAACCGTCCCCCCTACCGGCACATCAAGCGCGATAACGACCTTGTCATTGATTCCGTTCGCCTCATAGGTGCGTCTGAAGGTATATGGCTGCTCCGCTATTTTCTGATGGACACCTGCCCCCACCGCCGGATGTGCGTGACGGAACAGGCCCAGCTTGCTCCAATGTGTGCGTACGTCGGCAGGACTTACTCCGTTACGTACGGCATTTGCACTCAACTCACTCCAGTTCATCGGTGAGCGTAAGTTTGCGTCACCTTCAGCGCCGTCAACGACTAAGACCCGGGCTGTTTCATCACCATAATAAATTTGCGCAGCACCCGGACTTAATAATAATTTGGTAGCAGCTTCAAACGGTCGTTGACGCAAGCGATCAAAAGGCTCGCCATCATCATGTGAGCTGATGTAGTTCAGCACGGAATAGCTTTTTAAAGGTCCGTTTATTTTTGCAGAATAATTACTGAATAAGGCTTCATATGACTGGTTCGCGTCAGACTTGAAGCCGAAATTAATCAGATTATCAAAGCCGTTGTCATAAAAATTAACGCGACTACCGCCATCCATTGTGTAATACAAGCCTTCTGCAATACTGTAACCGTAGACTTCTGCCGTCATGAAGAAGGGATCGTTACTCAGTTTTTTATCTGGATGCCGATACTTCCAATCCTCGTATGCAGCACTGGCAACTTGCTTCAATTCTTTCCAGACAGCAGGCTCTACGTGCTTAGCTGTATCTGCCCTGAAGCCATCGACACCAAACTTTTTGACCCAGTCTGCATGCCATTTCATCAGGTAATAACGTGGCGCACGCGGCCAGCCTGTGCGTGTGAAGAACTCATCCAGTTCTTTAACTTCACGTTCATAGCGTCCCTCTGACTTCCATTTTTCTACCAATGCTGGCGGCAACGCGACAGCCTGATTACTGCCAGTCAACACGTCGGGAAGATTTTTGACTAAGGTGCAATCGACCGTACTGGTAACATCCTTATAGGTACATGGTGGTCCGGTACGAACCCAGGTATCCGGCCAGACTGGATCACTCGTGGTTACAGGTCCGGTATGATTCATCACCACATCCAGCAGGACACGAATACCGTGTGCATGAGCAGTGTCAACAAATTCACGCATGTCGTTATCGCTACCCAGATTCGCGTCAACACGAGTCCAGTCCCGCGCCCAATATCCGTGAAAGCCATAGGACTTCCCTGTCCCCTCATCCGTCGAGCCATGAATCTGCTCCACAGGCGGTGTCAGCCAGATCACATCAATGCCGAGATCTTTGAAATAACCCGCCTTAATTTTCGCCGTGATGCCAGCGAGATCGCCGCCCATAAATCCACGCAATGGCGCAGCGTCAGAACGGCGACCATATGCAAGATCGTTCGCAGTATCCGCATTATAAAAACGGTCTGTAAGCAGGAAATAGACTGTCGCGTTTTTCCACAAAAACGGAGCACCAGCAGCATGACTGGCAAGCGGCTTTGCCACTTGATCGCTGGCGATAGCTAACGTCGAAAAACTCGAAAAAAACCAAACAAGAACAAGTGGAATCGCAAAAAATTTCATGCGCAGAATTCCAATCAAATCGAAAGTGGGTAAGATTGACGCTACGATCACATCCAGATAAGCGAATTGACTATCTGGACAGACCGGCCATTTTATTTTGTAGCGGCATCGTCTTTTACAAACATCGTCAAAAAACCCGCCAGAATCATGCAGGCACCACCGAGCATCAATACCTTGACCGATTGATTATTGAACCAATGCTTCAGCATGGCGCCAAGTACGACACCTGCCACGATCTGAGGAATAACAACGAAAAAATTGAATAGCCCCATGAAGTAACCCATACGATTTGCCGGCAAGGCTCCCGCCAGAATTGCATACGGCATAGTCAGTACACTAGCCCATGCAATACCAACACCCACCATAGGCAGTAACAACATTTGTTTGGATGTGATGGCAAAGATGCTGATCAGACTGACGCCGCCAATAATCAGACAAAGCATATGTACAAACTTACGACTGGTCCTGGCTGCAAGCACTGGCAATAAAAACGCCACAATCGCGGATACGCAGCCATAGACAGCGAACATCATGCCGACCCAATTACCTGCCTCTTGATAAACGCCCGACTGCGCGTCTACAGAGTGAAATACAACATCAGCAATCGATGGCGTGGTATAGACCCACATAGAAAACAACGCTACCCAAGAAAAAAACTGCACGAGAGCAAGTTGCACCATAGTTTTTGGCATTTGAAAAAAACCGGCAAAAATCTCTTTCAATGCATGAGACATCTTCCGGTTACGCGATTGCTCGGTTAAAAATTCTTGCAAGTTTTCCGGCGGATTTTCTTTACTGGTAAATATTGTCCATAACACTGCAAATAAATACACCATGCCACCGACATAAAATGAATACCGAACCGTATCCGGAATCGCTCCGTTGACCGGGGTATTACTCACGCCCAGATAATCAGTAAATAACGTAGGTAACAACGATGCAATCACACCACCAAAACCAATAAAGAAAGTTTGCATCGCAAAGCCACTGGTTTGTTGACTAGCATCCAATTTATCTCCGACAAAAGCGCGGAATGGCTCCATAGAAATATTCAGAGATGCATCCATCAACCAAAGCACCAACACGGCAATCCAAAGCATCGACGAATTGGGCATCAGAAACATCGTCATTGTTGCCAATACCGCACCAATAAAAAAGAAAGGCCGACGACGCCCCCAAACTGGGTGCCAGGTGTTATCGCTCAGGTAGCCAATCACTGGTTGAACCAACAATCCGGTAATCGGTGCAGCCAGCCACAAGATAGAAAGACTGTCAAGATCCGCACCCAAGGTAGAAAAAATACGGCTGGTATTACTCCGCTGCAGAGCGAATCCAAACTCGATACCGAAAAAACCAAAACTCATGTTCCAGAGCTGCCAGAACGAAAGCTGTGGCTTGTTTGTCGATGTATGCATACTGCCAGTCCCCAATCTTTTTTAATATTTTATGTAAGCGATCAATTTATACGGGCGAACCACCACCACCCAGACGCTCGCCTTTCGCACTATTTTTACAGCCATACTACCATAGCATTTTGTACCAAAACTACAAAATTTAAATTCTCGAGAAAAATTGCATGATTATAATGGTTTTAGTATTCAAATTCACTGAAAAATCCATCAAATAACGCTGTTTTTGTAGCATTACTACCAAATTAATTTGATGGCAAAAATGTACGCCCCTAATTCGATTTTAAAATAATCGCCTTGAGTCGCTGCAATTTCGGATACACCATAGGCACCGTCAGCATCGTACTGGCGATTGCCATCAGCAATAAGGCCGTAAAGGTTTCGTTTGTGATGATATTTTTGTCGAGGAGGATATTGACGAAAATAATCATGATCAGCGCCTTGGTTTGCAGTAACCATCCGATAATCGACGCCTCTCCTTTTTCCCATTTAAGGATTTTTCCCGCGACCTGGATCCCGACCAGTTTGCCAGCCACAGATGCCACCAGCAACACAGCTGCAGCAATAAAAACGGTTACCCCACCAAGCGCCCAATTCGTTTTCAACCCTGTACTTAAAAAGAACACCGGCATGATTGCCAACAGTACGTGATGGCGCATCAAGTCCATTTTTTCCTGATTGAACCAATGCGCATCCATCACCGCGCCCGCAAGGAAAGCACCGACCATAAAATGCAGGCCCGCCCAATCTGCCGCAAAACTACAGGCAGCCAGCCAGATCAGGCCGACATACCAGCTGTCGCGCTCTTGCAGCCATACCATCAGCCTGCGAAAGCCGTAGGTCGCTGCAGCAAAGAGCAACAAGAAAGCCAACTGTCTTCCGACGCGCGTCCAGTCGAGCAAAATGATGGCAAGCACACCCCAAATTGCGATGTCATCGAGACTGGCATAGCGCAAGATCCGCTGACCAATCGGCTGCCGCAGTACATCCAATTTTTCCATCAACAAAATAAGAATAGGTAAAGCGGTCACGGCGCATGCCATGCCTATTCCCAGGATAAATTGCCAGGTCAACGCCTTGCTCCCCACCCATCCGTCAACCGTCAGCATACCCACTGCGGCGACACAGCCAAACAATAGAGGCATCCCCAGTGCCAGACTCGCCGTAATGCCGCTCTCGCGGCGATGTTCCCATGCTTTTTTCAAATCAAGTTCAATACCGGCAATCATCACAAAAATCATGACTGCCCACCACGCAATACCGTTCAAAGACTGAATCACCTGAGGATTAAAAACAAACTGGTAATAGCCGGGAAATGCCGCTCCGAGAATGCCAGGCCCCAGCAAAATTCCAGTAATAATCTGCACCACAACCAGAGGTGCAAAATAATCCGTCCTGCCCACGCGCCAGATAAGATAAGGCACGGTAAAAATAACAAACATCGCGATCAGAAAAATTTCCGTCGTACTCATAACAATTGACATGTGTTTTCCAGTAACCAGAAAAATAATTAGGTGAAGAACCTGTAACCGCTCAAGACGAGCCAGAGCGATGCACTACCTATTTAGGATTTACGCAAAAACTAAAACTACTCACCACTCACAACAAATACACGGAGACACGGAGAAAAGCGGATGTAAGCAATTTCATGAAATATCGATATCAAAATGAACCCACAAGCAGAATGCGCCTGATGGCACAACATGCTTCTGGAAACCGCAGATAGCATGCGGGTTCCATTTGTATAGCAACAGGCATTATCGTTTTATGTAAATCCTGATATTAAGATTTTGCAGCGCAGTGATGGGCTATATACGCTGCATGGTCAGGCATGACATCTACGCATTTGGCGATGACGTCCCTAACGCTCTCCATATACTCAATAATGTCGGCCTCAGATTGTAGATCGACCAATGAATGGTAACTATCCGCCTTCAGATTCTGCCCCTCCAGCACTTGCAGCCAGCCTACTTCGGAAAATAATTCATTATCAATACGCAACAGACGTCCACTGGTTTTAAATAAATCCATCTTGTGCGCCAGCGTGTCAGGAACAGGCATCTCAGCACAAGACTTCCAGAAGCTTGCATCATCACGCTGATTGAGCTTGTAATGAAGAATCACGAAATCACGGATACGTTCGTATTCAAAACGGCTTTGGCGATTATATTCACTGATCTCGGTCGGATTGAATCCCTGGTTCGGGAAAAAATCGATGAGTCGTGAAATCGACGATTGGATCAAATGAATACTGGTTGACTCCAGCGGCTCCAGAAATCCGCTGGATAAACCGATGGCAACCACATTACGATTCCAGCCTTGCTTACGCATACCTGTATTGAATTTCAGCATACGAGGTTCTGCTAACGGTTTACCGTCCAGATTTGCCAGCAGGGTAGCGGCCGCTTCATCATCACTGGTAAATTGACTGCAATACACATGGCCATTGCCAATGCGATGCTGTAGCGGAATCCGCCACTGCCAGCCGGCTTTGTGTGCAGTTGACCTTGTATAGGGAGTCAGCTTAGGCGCAGATTCACAGGGTACCGCCAGAGCACGGTCGCATGGCAACCAATGCGTCCAGTCCTCATAACCGGTCTTGAGCGTCTGTTCGATGAGCAGACCGCGAAAGCCAGAGCAATCAATGAATAAATCACCTTCAATACGCTCACCGTTTTCCAAAACGACTGCATCGATATAGCCATCTGTCTCACGCTGACTTACCTGGACAATCTTACCTTCGACACGTTTGACACCGCGCGCCTCAGAAAATTTGCGCAAAAACTTCGCATACAGACTCGCATCAAAATGATATGCATAAGCAATTTGATTCAGAGGAGAATTAGGAACATCGTGACGCGCTGGCATGAATTTATTCGCCAGTGCCGCCATGCGGGTGATCGAGTATTCGCCCAGACCTTTTGCCTTGCCAAGGCTGCGCATTTTTTGCCAGTACTGATCAAAGCGTACCGTGAACAGATCCTGACCTATCGTCCCGAATCCGTGGATATAGCGATCACCCAGTTTGCCCCAGTTGACAAATTCGATACCCAATTTAAACGTACCCTGCGTTTCTCTGAGAAATTCATTCTCATCAATACCGAGCACCTGATTGAATCGCTGAATCATTGGTATGGTCGCTTCGCCGACACCGACAATACCAATTTCATCCGACTCCACTACACGGATAGAATATTTCCCGCGCAATACCGTCGCCAGAGCCGCCGCTGTCATCCAACCGGCAGTACCACCGCCGACAATCACCACATTTTTTATCAGAGAATTTTGCATGAACTTACCTTAGCGATTAATCAGCATTCCATCATAGCAAAAAACCCCTGCCGGCCAGAGCCAACAGGGGTCATTCGTACATAAGGTTTAGAACTTGTAGTTCGCGCCGAGCAGGTAGGATCTGCCGTAGGTAATTTTGTTGGTAATTACATTTGGATCATTGGCGTATTCCTGGAACGGTGTATTGGTCCAGTTATTTGCTTGGAACAAGACCGACAAGCCTTTAAACCAACCAGTCTGGAATTCGTAAGAAGCTTGCAGATCGATGATCGTCTCGCCCTTTACCATCGTCAACTGCTGATTATCCTGATAGTCGCTGACCTGACCCAAGAAATCAGAGCGCTTACGTGCAGCCCATGCAACCTGGAAGCCATTTTTCTCGTAGTACAGGCGCAGATTGCTGACGCGCTTGGACAAGCCTGGCAATGGAATATTGATCGCGGTGAATGCCACATTACCAAAACCAAATCCTGGCAAAGTGATCTCACTGGAAGTGTCTGAATGATTAACCATGACACCGAAACCATCCAGCCATGGCGTCACGAGAGAGAACGGAATATTCAGAGCAACTTCAAAACCGCTGATATTGCCGCCTTCGCCATTACGTGGTGCCGTCATCAGACCAACCGTAGAACCCTGGTACGCACCAGTGAGTGGCAATGGCGTATTCGCACTGACATAAGGCTTGAAGTCAAATGTTGTCGGCGAACGATAGATGTAAGTATCCAGCTGCTTGTAGAAACCGGCAACACTCAGATAACCCTTTTTACCGAAATATTTTTCGTAAGAGATATCGAGCGATTTCGCGCTGAATGGCTTCAGGTTTGGATTACCACCGGTACCAGTCAAGATAGGATTGGAACCTTGTGTATTCACGCCAAACTGATTACTTGCGCGCATATCATCCATATTGGCACGGGATAATACTTTAGCCGCACCCAGACGAATGAACTGCTCACTGCCGATATCAAAAGACACATTCAGGCTTGGCAATACGTCGGAGTATGTTGTGCCGCCGCTGATTACTTTTGAAGGACAAGTTGCCGCGGTAATACCTGTGCAATTTGCCACATCAACCTGATTACCGGTCGATGACTGATCGGTACGAACGAATTGTGTACCAAAGTTACCTTTGTAGTTCAGACCAAATAACTGTCCATCCAGATCGCCCATTGCATAGGCGGTAGTAACCTTCTCATGCACGGACCAGTCTTTTGCCAGTACAGAGGCGTCAATCCATTGCGCCAGATCATAGATCGAGCCAAGTGAATTAGATGGATCCCAGGACGCGACTTGCAAACCGGTCGTGCCGGCAGTGCCCACTGCAGAACCTGGCATTGTCACAGCAGCATAACCGCCGCCACCTTTTACAACCAGACGACCTTCCTGACCTGCACGGATTTTTTCACGGTCAGACAGATTTAGGCCAAAATGTGCAGCAACAACAGGGCCAAAATTCAGGTCACGGCTTGCAGTGAAACGAATCGCATCCGCCTTGTCATTCAAGGTAGGCAAAGCGACATAACCAGCTTGTGGCGTATTCGGACCACCGCCCCAGCCATTAACGTCCGTCAGTTTGGCAACAGCGCGGTCTGCATAGTTCAGCGATGTCGTGTACTTCACGTCATTGAAGTTACCGCCGTTAAAGCCTGTGTAAGAGATGGTACCAAGTGAGCTTGCGTCGCCAGGCTGACCAGCGGTTGTCTCAAAACGGGAAGCATTTTTATTTGCTTTGGAATGAGACAGATCTGCATCCAGCGTCCACTCATCTAACTTCAATGAGCTGTTCCAGCCAATGGATGTCAATTTATCGTCAGCGGATTCCTGATGATTACGTACGACACCTTTGTAATTACTGAACGTACCGCTGGTAGCTACACCATTGACAATCGTTGCATTGGACAACACACCATTAGGATCATATCCACCCGCAGAGCCGGCAATCGCACCTTCCAGACCCGTTTTTTTCTGAGATGTATAGCCAGAAGAATAGAAAATATCAACTGTCGATTTGAAGTTTTTGTTTGGCTTGAACTGCAAAGTCAAGGATGCGCCATCACGATTGCTTTTGCCAGATTCTGTGTCAGCCTTGAAACCGCCGGGAACAGCAACCTGTGCGCCGTTATAAGCGACAGTAGGAGCCCAGCCACCCCATGAATCAAATTTTTGTTGCGCACCAGTGTCTTCTTTGAACTTAGTCACACCCAGGGCAACGCCGATAGTGCGGTCAGCAAATTGATCCACATAAGAGAATGTCGCACGATCACCCGTTCCCTCGGAAGGCGTTTGTACGCCGGTACGTTGCTTACGATAACTAGCTGCGATGACACGCTTGCCAAAATCCAGCGGCTGCAACGTATGCAAATCAATCGTCGCCGCCAGTCCCTGACCAACCAGGGATGCGTCCGGCGTTTTGTAGATCAAGACAGAACCCATCAGCTCCGCAGGGAACAAATCGAATTCAGGTGCACGAGCATTACCGGTAGACGCTTGCTCGCGGCCGTTCAGCAAAGAACCATTGAAACTTGGCGCCAGACCACGAACACTGACGTCAGCGGCTTTACCAGAGCTACGGCTACGTTGTGCAGTGACGCCAGGCAAACGTGCGATCGACTCAGCAACGCTGGCATCCGGCAACTTGCCGATATCTTCAGCAGAGATCGCCTCAACGATAGAACTATTATTCCGCTTGATATCAATCGCGGCTTCAATACCCTTACGAATACCGGTCACAACAACCGTGTTGGCATCCTCTGACTTAGCAGCATCAGCCTGCTGCGCATAAGCATTACCCGCCGATGCAGAAATCAACACTGCACATGCAGCAGCGATCGGTGTCACATTGAACGCAAAGCGATTGATGGCGACACTCCCATCCTGCTTCTTCTTAAAGCTAGTCATTACCCGTCTCCTTGATTTTTATAAAAAACCCAACTCCAGCAGCAAATTCTTGGCAGCTCAAACTTTTTTGTAACTATCGCTAACTTGATGCCCCAAACCGAGTTTGTACTAAAACTAAATTACGTGTCAATTAATTTCTACGTAATTTTACGGAACAAAATATCTTACCCTCAGAGAAAAACATCTATGAACGTTGTGTTTGAACCACAGTCAATCTTAAATATTTATGTAGTCATACTACATAAATATTTTGTAGTGACTAGATTTTCCCAAAGCGCATTGGCTTTATTGTCATTTTTTTCCAAAGCGCATTGGATTTTTTGTGGTTTAAATGAAAATAATCTACTCCTCCAAACTGGCGCCAAACATCTGCCGAAATTCGTTCGCCACAAGGGTAATATTCGGGTGTGACTTACTACTGCTGTTCAGTTAAACCATATCCTTTGTTCTCGTCGTTCCGGCGAAGCCGGAATTTAGTGCCGTCATTGCCAAAAGACGCTGCCCCCGCCTGCGCAGAGATGGCGGCGTCAGGTTGAGGGCTTAACTAAACGACCTTGGTATTACACATCCTATTTTTTGAAAAAGAATTTTTATGGCACGTCTTAGTCTGCATTTTCCCGAAAACCAATATTGCTACACCACTCTGCTTACCGTCCGCGTCACTGACATTAATGCAGCCAATCATCTTGGCAACGATTCGATGATTTCCATGATCTCGGAAGCACGCGCACGGTTTTTATTTGAATTTGGCATTGGCGAAACTGAGGACAACGGCACAGGCATTATCGTGACCGACCTTGCAACAACGTATAAAGCCGAAGCGCATGCACGAGATCAGTTGCAGTTTGAAGTCGGTGTCATGGACTTCAACAAATATGGTGGCGATATTACCTTCCGTATTACCCGTCCATACGATCACAGTCTGATTGCCATGGCAAAATCCGGTTTCGTTTTTTATGACTATAAACAAGCAAGCGTAGTTGCCATGCCAGAGAGCTTCAGAACCAAATTCCCACTCGTTAACTGGCTAGCCTGATAGCGCGCCTTATCTCTACTGGATCCAAGTTATATGCTGATTGATTTTTCTACCCTTGAACCCCGCATGGCCTACTTCTGGATGGCATCGACGATCACACCGCGACCAGTCGCGTGGGTTTCGACACGATCCCAACATGGACGGACAAATTTAGCGCCATTCAGTTTTTTTCAGATGATTACACCATCACCGCCGACGCTGATGTTTTCACCGCTGGTGAACAGTAATGGTAGTATGAAAGACACTGTGAGGAATATCAAAGAAACCGGTGAATTCGTCGTCAATCTGGTATCACACGATCTGGTCAAGCTGATGAACGACACCTCATTTGGCTACGATGCAGAGATCAGCGAATTTGAGCAGTGCGGAGTAGGCTCCTTACCGTCAAGCAAGATCAACGTGCCACGTGTTGACGGCACGCCTGTCAGTTTCGAATGCAAGCTGAGTCAGCTCATGCCTTACCCGGCACATGCGCCATCCTGTTACGTGATTTTTGGTGAAGTCGTGGCAGCCCATATTGACGACGCAATTCTCGGCGACGACCGGCAAATCGATCCGATGAAACTCGATCTGATCTCACGCATGGGAGCTGACTGGTACGGCCGGACTAAAGCAACAGAAAATTTCACTCTTGCGAGACCGACGGGCTGGGCACGCTGACCTGCATTATTGATCGGTATCGTTGTTCAGTATGCAATATGGCTATCAGCCAGATTGATTAAGGCAGACGAGTCGATACGGAAGTAACTTGTGCGCCAAAGAAGTTAGTATCGATTTTGAAGGCCTCCTTGATACGCTGCTGTCCTTCCGTATCATCGGGCAACTGAAAAACTACCGTCAGATATTTGAGTGAACCAGTCACATTATTCAATGCAGATCCCGACGTCAGCTGTGATGCCTGCGGTGAGCTGGCAGATGTAGCAGCCTTGGGGGGGGCGACGGGACTGGCGTCGTCATCGGCCAGTAGCAGGGTCAGCTCGGATGCAATTTCTGCTTCATTGACGATCATGCTGGTATGCGGCTCAGGCCATTTTTTTTGCCCGCCGCTACCAATCGCGAAACCGCCGGTACACTCATACTCCGTATCGGATATTTTAGCGTAATGAAACGGCGCCCAGCCTGCGACCTGATGTTTCTTGATTGCTGCCAACTCGATTGCCTGAGCATACGTGCCACCATTGGCAATCATGCCAACCGGCAGAAATGACAGGCTTTCGTTTTTATCTTGATCCGACATAGTTCGCTCAGCTTAGTTATTATTTATTTACAACATCTAGTGTATACGAGCATTCATGCCAACTCACGATTTACTCCTGTCCATCGCTTTTAAAGCAGAGCTCAAGCAAAGTCGCCGCCTGATCAAGGCAGGTGAGTTTACTGAAGAAAGTGCGCTACAACGCGTGCTGCAAAAGCAAGCCGGTGAAGCTGGCCTCGATGTCTTGATTCAGCAGCGTCAGGTGATCGGTCAAAAACGCATAGCCGCATCGGCATTACGTCAACAGCAAAAATCCGAAAACACTCTGCGCAGACAAGCGTCCGCTTCAGTCGACGCCATGGCGTACTGTCGTACCTGGCAAGCATGGTTCGACGGTTCCGCACATCCGAATCCGGGAAAAATCGGTATCGGTGGCGTGCTGATCAGTCCTGACGGGCAACGCATCGAAATTAGCCGGCGCATGCCCGATGGCGACAACAATGAAGCAGAATTCCATGCCTTGCAAAGTGTCCTGTTACGCGCACTGGAATTGGGTGTTGATCAATTACGTGTCTGGGGTGATAGCCGCGTCGTGATTGATACCATCAACAATGCAGCACATGGGATTGAGAGCGTTGCGATGCAAAAACAAAACTCCACGGTGCCGCATTTTCCGTCGAGTATTTTGCAAACCCTTTTTTTACAAAGTGTAGCGTTGGCGAGCCAATTTAGGGAGTTACGCCTGCACTGGATACCGAGAGAGAGAAATGCCATCGCCGACGCTTTGTCGCAAGCAGCAATACTAAAAAGTATTTAAAAATATAAAAACTATCGCTAAGACTCGCTGGTCTTGTTGCCTTCGACATTGTTTTTATACTTTGCTGTTCTTCACTCTACTTCCTTGCAAGCTCTCATTGCACAAGTGCGCCAGCAGAACCTGATCGTCTGGCAGACATATACGCCAGTAACAATGCCAGTACGGCAATCACCAACACACAAAGATTCCCCCACCGCACATACGGCGTCAGACCGCTTGTTCCCTGCACGCTTGACCGCAATACTTGCCGGGTCAAAGGCTGCGCCAGCGCAGTCACCCTGGCATTTGCGGCGATCACTGCGGTAGCGCCTGTATTGGTCGCTCTGAGCATAGGGCGACCGGTTTCCAGTACGCGCATTTGAGAAATTTGTAAATGCTGCGGAATTGCAATCGAGTCGCCGTACCAGGCAATATTCGATGCATTCAATAATATCGTCGGACTATGCGCACCTTCCGAAAGCTGATGTGCAATTTCTTCGCCAAATAAATCCTCATAACAAATATTCGGCATCACCAGCTGGTCCTTTACTTGCATCGGTGCCTGTAAGACACCAGCACCGCTAAAGTCTCCCAAAGGGATATGCATCAAATTGACAAACCATCGAAATCCGAAGGGAATAAATTCACCGAACGGTACCAGATGATGTTTGTCGTAACGGTAAGCGCGCGATGCATATTCCCTGGAAAAACCGAGGATACTGTTCGTATATTGATCACCACCATCATGCACGCCCAGACCGATCGCGAGATGGCTATTCGTACTTTGCGCAAACGCATTCAGCGTCGGCAGATAATCAGGTGGCAGCTGGCTGGACAATACAGGTAAAGCAGTCTCAGGAACCGCCACCAGGTCCGCCGGTGCGTTGAGAATCATGTCGTGATACAAGCTGAGCGACTCGCCGATATGCTCAGGATTAAATTTCACATCTTGCGCAACATTTCCCTGCAATAAACTCACGCTGAGCGGCTGACCGTATGGCTGCGTCCACTGCACTTGCCGCACAGCCAGACCACCGCAAGCAATGACAACAACTGCCAGCAATAAACGCAAGCGCCAGATTTTTTTCCGTACACCGAGCGCCAAAGCACCTGCCAGCAAAGCATTAATCCAGCCAAGCCCATACACGCCGAACAGAGCGGCAAAACCGGCTAATGGACTGTCTGTGTGCGCGTAACCAGATGCCAGCCAGGGGAAACCGGTAAATACCCAGCCACGCAGATACTCGGATAACATCCAGAATACCGGCATGACCAGCAGCAGACTACTGACATCAGTGAGCTGCCAACGCTGCTTTAATTTTGTACTAAGAAGCAAAGCGAGACCGGCATAGCACGCGAGATACGTGACCAGTAAAGCAAGCGCCACAATCGCCATCAGCCAGGGCATGCCACCGTAACGTGTCATCGCGATCAAGAGCCAGCTCACGCCGCAAAATAACCAGCCAAAGGCGTATATCCATCCCAGCAAAAACTGACGGCGCAGAGAAGAAAAACTGGGCGACTGGCTTAACCAGAAAATCAGCGCAAGACTAATTGTCTGCCATGGCCAGAAATAAAAAGGAGCGAATGCAAAGACATTCAAACCACCCGCCAGCAACGCCAGCAAGATGGATGAACGAAAAGACAGATGAAGAGCGCGCAAGTGAGTTAACTCAGCATGAGGATGCTAGCGACAAGAACGATACGAATGAGGACAACATCCACCTCATTCGTCGGCCACTAGCACTGGCCGTTTTTCGACCAGTAAAATTTGTACCTGGCGCGCATCGGCACGCAAGACTTCAAAATGCAGATTGCCAATATTGAATTCTTCGCCCTTATGCGGCACGTGCTCCAGATAGTCAGTTACAAAGCCACCGATGGTATCAAGCTTTTGATCAGAAAAATGTGAACCCAGTACGGTATTGAATTGTTCAATCTCGGTCAGGCCTTTGACACGCCAGCGCACACCATCACCGTTATTTTCCAGCGCGATGATATTGTCTTCTTCTTCATCGAAGTCATATTCATCTTCGATGTCACCAACGATCTGCTCCAGCACATCTTCGATCGTGATCAGGCCGGCGATACCACCGTACTCATCCACCACCATCGCCATGTGATTGCGGTTCGCACGAAAATCGCGTAGCAGGATATTCAAGCGTTTTGATTCCGGGATATACACCACCGGACGCAACATCACGCGCACATCAAACGACTCTTCAGCGTAATAGCGCAATAAATCTTTCGCAAGCAGAACGCCAACTACCTTATCGCGATCACCTTCAATCGCAGGGAAGCGGGAATGCGCCGTCGACAAGACTTCAGGCATCCATTCTTCGATCGGTTTGGAAATATCAATCACGTCCATCTGGGAACGCGGCACCATGATGTCGCGTGCAGCAAGATCAGATACCTGGAACACCCCTTCGATCATCGCCAGCGCGTCGGCGTCGATCAGGTTACGTTCTTGCGCGTCGTGCAGGACTTCCAGCAGTTCGGCGCGGTTCTCAGGTTCGGGAGAAATCAGTGCGGTCAAGCGTTCAAACAATGACCTGTGTGGTTTAACGTCAGATGGTCTGACGCTACTAGAGTGCTCTTGCATATAAGGCATAACGCCGTTGTTTCAATCCTATAGGATACAACAAATGCAGCCCCGCCCCAAATTTTGAATGTTTTTTGCTTAATTTAAACTCGGATTTTGGTTTATTTTTGCTTATTTTTTATTCATCACAGCCGGGTTAAGGTCTTGTTCCACAAAATATGCTGGTCGATACATTCTTATTTTTCAGGAGCGATAAAAATGAAGTTCAACTATCTCACTAAAGATGGCTGCACCTGCCACGCATTGCGCGAGCGCGTCTTGCGTGCACCCTGGTTTGTACATTGCTGTAGTTATACGTAATGCCAGCGCGAAACAGAGGCTGCGTTTGCTCTCAACGCCATGCTAGTGCACTGAGTTGCAGATTCGTTGGATAAACATGGTGAGAATCAACCCGATACGGCGTCACAAATACGCGCAAGCCCCCGGCTTTGCTGTACTTTGCTTCTTGTCCCGGTTCAGTTTTGCCATATTGAACACCGGCACACAAAAGCCGGATTGAAAGCATGAGTCTAGAGAAAATACATATACTCCCCATATCTCGACTAAAAATAGCTATATTCACGCTGTATTTTAAAGGGAGATGAAAAATACTCCTTATAAGTATATATATTCACAAAACAAAGAAATTCTGAAAAATAGATGAATTGATGGCTTGTGCCGGCAAGCTCGCGTGACTGCAAAGGCAAAAAAATAATCGCGCTCATCTCTATTTTTGTCGTTTTTCTTTTCATCTTCAACTAATTCTTGACAGATATTTAGGCAACTAGGGATACTGCGAGACTTGCTTTGCTTTCATGTCAGCCAAACACCTGATATCGTCAGCGTTCAGTCAATCAGCCGCGTACCCTCGTACATGTCACAAACGACAAGCGTGCGATTGCAGACATCCACAACGGCCTTTTCGGAGGCCGTTTGGCTATCTCTAACAAACCACAATAATAGTTAGATGGAGAATTGAATGAGTCAGACACCAGATAATCACGATCAGGCGAAAATGCCGTCGCAGATCCCCTACATCATTGCGAATGAGGGCTGCGAGCGCTTTAGCTTTTATGGCATGCGCAATATCCTTACGCCATTCCTGATTACCAGCCTGTTATTGTCGATGCCAGAATCGATGCGTAAGGGCATGGCGAAAGAGGTGTTTCATACGTTCGTCATCGGCGTATATTTTTTCCCGCTGCTTGGCGGCTGGCTCGCTGACCGTTTTTTCGGCAAATACAATACCGTGTTCTGGCTGAGTCTGGTGTATTGCGCCGGCCACGCCTGTCTGGCGATATTTGACGATAACCGAAATGGTTTTTATACCGGCCTCTTCCTGATTGCGCTGGGATCGGGAGGCATCAAGCCTCTGGTTGCCTCATTTGTCGGCGATCAGTTTGACAATACCAATAAACATCTCGCGCAAAAAGTGTTTGATGGTTTTTACTGGATTATTAATTTCGGCTCATTCTTTGCATCGCTACTGATGCCTATCTTCCTGAAGCAATACGGTGCGAGCGTTGCGTTTGGTATTCCAGGTTTATTAATGTTGATTGCGACGCTGGTATTCTGGTCCGGCAACAAAAAATATATACACGTCGCGCCCGCAGCAAAAAATCCTGACTCCTTCCTGAACGTCATCCGCACTGCCTTGATGACGGCCGCACCAGGTCAGTCACGCACTGGTTTTATCATCGCCGTAATGGGCGTGGCGCTGGCGATCGGCGCGCTCTTCATGGCACCTGGTATCGGTATCGTTGCCGCTTTGTGTTTGGCCTTGGTATTAATCCTTGGCTTTGGCGGTGCAGGCGCATGGATACAGCTTGACCGCGCTCGTGGCGTGCATCCGGATGAAGCCGTGGATGGTGTACGTGCCGTATTACGTTTGCTGGTGGTATTTGCTCTGGTGACGCCATTCTGGTCCTTGTTTGATCAAAAAGCCTCGACCTGGATTTTGCAGGCAGACCAGATGACCAAACCATCCTGGTTCCAGTCGGCGCAAATGCAGGCACTGAATCCTTTGCTGGTCATGCTGCTTATCCCGTTCAACAATCTGATCCTGTATCCACTTTTAAAACGTATGGGCGTAGAACTCACCGCGCTGCGCCGCATGGGACTGGGTATTGCTTTCTCCGGTATTGCGTGGATCGTCGTCGGCATGATGCAAATCGCGATTGACGGTGGCAATGCCTTATCGATCACATGGCAAATTCTGCCATATGCCTTGCTGACATTTGGTGAAGTTCTAGTCTCGGCAACCGGACTTGAGTTTGCCTACAGCCAGGCGCCGCTAGCAATGAAAGGCGTGATCATGAGCTTCTGGAATTTGTCTGTCACGATCGGCAACTTGTGGGTATTACTGGCAAATTCGAGTGTGAAGAGTGAGTCGGTGACGACGCAGATACAAAGCACAGGCATGAGTGTCACCGCCTTCCAGATGTTCTTCTTCGCAGGCTTTGCGTTACTAGCCGCACTGGCGTTTGCTATCTATGCCAGAAACTATCGTGTGGTGAATAATTACCGTAAGGTCTGACGAGAGTCTTCCAAGTATGCTGTCGGGCTCACTGGCAGCATGTTCAGGTATTGATAACTTTGCTGAGACATAAAAAAAGCTACACCTCACTGGTATAGCTTTTTTATTTTGGTTATGCTGATCCTGGTTTACTGGTAGGGATTTGCTATACCCAGCTCCGTCAGAATCTCGACTTCCAGCGCTTCCATCTCTTCGGCTTCTTCATCACTTTCATGGTCGTAGCCCTGCGCATGCAACACGCCGTGCACGACCAGATGCAAAGCATGCGCCTCGATCGATTTTTTTTGCTCCTGCGCTTCGCTCAGCAATACGTCGGCACAAAAAATAATATCTGCCTGGGTGACTTCGGCGTCTTCATCTTCGGTGTAGGCGAAGGTCAATACATTAGTCGCATAATCCTTGCCGCGATAATCGCGGTTTAGTGTGCGGCCCTCTTCTGCATCGACAAACCGCAGTGTGAGTTCTGCCGGTGCAAACAACGCCGCCTGTATGGTCTTGCGTAGCAGTGGGCGTGGCAACACCTCCTTCAGGCGAGGGTCGGCATATTGCACGGATAGAGTCAGTTTATGTTTTGCAGCCATAGCGATGTTAACAGCGATAGAGTCAGGGTTATAAGATTCAGCAGATGATTGGCATTATTTTTTGCGGCCATGATAGGCCGATGCCAGCGGCGTCGGATGCTTCAGATTGCCAAGGTCAGCAGTGTGTGCGCTTGCAGTTTCATAAGCATCGACAATCCGGCCGACCAGAGGATGACGCACGACGTCGGCACTGGTAAAACGATTAAATGCAATACCGCGCACATCGCTCAAAACCTGGCAAGCGTCGACCAGACCGCTGCGCTGACCGCGCTGCAAGTCAATCTGCGTCACATCGCCAGTCACCACGGCTTTGCTGCCAAAGCCGATACGGGTCAGAAACATCTTCATTTGTTCCGGCGTGGTGTTTTGCGCCTCATCCAGGATGATAAAAGCGTGATTCAATGTACGGCCACGCATGTAAGCAAGCGGCGCGATTTCGATCGCCTGCTTCTCAAACATTTTTTGGGTGCGGTCAAAGCCGAGCAAATCGTATAAGGCATCGTATAAAGGACGCAGATAAGGATCAACTTTTTGTGCCAGATCACCGGGCAAAAATCCCAGGCGCTCGCCTGCTTCTACCGCAGGACGGGTGAGGATAATACGTTTAACGGCATCACGTTCCAGGGCATCGACAGCGCAGGCAACCGCGAGATAAGTCTTGCCAGTACCCGCAGGGCCAATACCGAAAGTGATGTCATGCTCGACAATCGCTTTCAGATACAAATTCTGATGTGGCGTACGTCCGCGCAAATCGCTGCGACGGGTTTTGAGTACGGGACTCTCAACATCATCTGGCTCTTCGATGTCATCTGGCGATTCCAGCACCTCAACAACTTTGACCAGTTTACGTGTTTTTTTTACTTTGTCGGCGGCACCGACAGTATCGCCACCGGCCTCAGCATGTGCTTTGGCGCTGGCATTGGCACGCTGTTCAACCAGTGCAAGCTGGACTTCATCAATCGAAATGATTTTTTTCGCCCGCGCATAGAAATGCTCCAGCATCTCCAGCGCATGCTGAGCATTCGTACCACTGACAATAAACTTGTCACCGCGGCGAAAAATACTGACATCGAGAGCCGCCGAAATCTGGCGCAAATTTTCATCCAGAGGCCCGCACAAATGTGCAAGCCTGGTGTTGTCCATCGGTTGAGGAACAAAATGAAGAACAGGAACAGGCGTTTTTGGTTTCATTAATTTTCGATCAGTTCATCAACAAGCTCGCCACGCAGCGAATAATTGTAGGACTCTGTAATTCGGGTATTCACCAGCTGGCCGATCAGGCTGGCTGGGCCAGCAAAATTGACCACGCGATTATTTTCAGAACGCCCCTGCAACTCATTCGGATCTTTGACTGACGGGCCTTCTACCAGGATGCGCTGCACCGTACCGATCATGGCGTTGCTGTATTTCTTCGTATTGCTGTCAATCACTGCCTGCAAATGCTGCAGGCGTTTTAGCTTGAGTTCATGCGGGGTATCATCGGCCAGATTTGCTGCAGGCGTGCCAGGACGCTTACTGAAAATAAAGCTAAAACTATTATCAAAACCGATGTCGTCAATCAGCTTCATCAAGGCATCAAAATCTTCTTGCGTCTCACCCGGGAAACCAACAATAAAATCCGATGAAATCGAAATATCAGGTCGTACCGCGCGCAGACGACGCAATACCGATTTATATTCAATCGCGGTATAGCCACGCTTCATCGCAGACAAAATACGATCCGAGCCATGCTGCGCCGGCAGGAACACATGATTCGCAATTTTCGGGATCTTCGCAAAGGCATCAATCAGGCGCTGATTAAATTCTTTCGGATGACTAGTGACAAAACGGATACGTTCAATCTGAGGGAATTCTGCGATGTATTCCAGCAGCAAGGCAAAATCCGCAATCTCGCCATCTTCCATGGTGCCGCGATACGCATTAACGTTCTGACCTAACAGAGAAATTTCTTTCACACCCTGTGCGGCCAATCCGGCCACTTCCGCTAGTACATCATTGAACGGACGTGAGACTTCTTCGCCACGGGTGTAAGGCACAACACAATAACTACAATATTTGCTGCAACCTTCCATGATGGAAACAAAGGCAGTTGCGCCTTCGACCTTTGCCGGAGGCAAGTGATCGAATTTTTCTATCTCCGGGAAACTGATATCCACTTGCGACCGCCCGCTGATGCGGCGGTCATTTAATAATTGTGGCAAACGATGCAAGGTCTGCGGGCCGAATACAACGTCAACGTAGGGCGCACGCTTGATAATTGCCGCGCCTTCTTGCGATGCCACGCAACCGCCGACACCGATGATCAGATCTGGCTTATCGCGCTTAAGCTCGCGCAGGCGACCGAGATCGGAGAACACTTTCTCCGATGCTTTCTCACGCACGCTACAGGTGTTGAGCAAGATGACATCGGCGTCTTCTGCCTTGTCGGTTTTAATCATGCCTTCGGCGGCGTGCAGCACGTCATTCATTTTGTCCGAGTCATACTCGTTCATCTGACAACCAAAGGTTTTAATAAATACTTTTTTTTGCATAAAACTGACTTCTTTTCTATGTACGCTGAGGTCAAATTCTTCCGCAGATTGTTATCATCATCAACGGATAGTATTGCTAAATATACTGGGCTAATCAGTGAGTCAACTAATGAGCCAATTAATGAGGAAGGCGAACTAAGTTCAGCAATTAAGCTCGATCATTAAACGTATGAACTAGCTACATTCAATTAATTATTACAATAAATAAAATAATTAATTTTGTTTAATTTGCTTACTGATGTCTTGCTTGACTTCTTCTGTGGTCAAAATCCAGATGCGCTCAATATCACCATAATCGTTCGCCAGATAATTGACGGTCAATGTTGCTGACGGCAAGGTAGCAGGCAAGACCAGCAAACCGACTTCATCATAAATCCGTGTCGAGGGCTGAGTTCTGCGGACTTTGCCATCGATCACGATGTCAGGATAGGCAGACGCGGTCAGCACGCCCCGCTTGGTGCCTGCCGGGAAAGCACGCGGATCTGCATGGGCAAGGCTCACCGTCAGGCCTAAGCCAAGCAATAAAAACATCGCGCAATAGCGTCGCAGCACGAGTAGACAAGCCATATGAACACCTCCTACAAAATAGACAAACAAATCAACAACTTATGCAACATCGGCAAGGTCTTTTGAGGGCGCAAGTTTAACACATGCTGACTGAACCGCTTACAGGACTCACGTGATAACGACTTATTTGGCATAATCGGGGCTGTCCATCAAGATTTGAGATGATGACGAATGCACTTGTCCAGGATGTTTTACCGTGAATGAGACACTCATGGCCAACGATGAGTAACGAAGATCGTCCAAAAAAAAGAATACAAGCGGCCATACACCGTCAGCGCCCAGATAGCGTTTTTAGTGCGCCTGATGGACAATCGCTGAAACGCCCCGAATAATTGTGGAATCCTGATGCACACTCGCTCTCCCCGCGCTGCTACGCGCGAATTTGATACCCGTCATTTCCGTCAGGCTTTGTCGCAGTTTGCGACGGGGGTGACGGTCATTACAACACGTCTGGCCGACGGTACTTTCCTCGGCCTGACCGCTAGCTCCTTCAATTCTGTCTCGCTCGATCCACCTCTGGTACTGTGGAGTCTGGCGCATACCGCCACCAGTATGCCGGTATTTAGCGGCAACTCGCATTATGTGGTGAACATCCTATCGGCAGAGCAAGCCTGGCTCGCAGAGCAATTCGCGAGCAAGAAAAAGGATCGTTTTGACGGTGTCGACTACAGCTTATCGCGCACTGGCCATCCGATTTTAGTTGGTGCATCGGCGTGGTTTGAGTGTCATAATCGCAGCCGCTACCCCGAAGGCGATCACGTCATCTTTGTCGGTGAAGTCGAGCATTGCGAATTCACACCACAGGCGCCACTGGTCTTTCATTCGGGACAGTTTTTAGCGCCTTCCAAATAATTTTCTGAATCTTATGACCGCATCACTCACCGATCTCATCGGTTATCTCGCTGCCTGCATGACCACCAGCGCCTTTATTCCGCAAGCATGGCTGACCTGGCGTCGTAAACGCGCAGAGGGTGTATCGCTTGGCATGTACGTCATTCTGGTCGGCGGGATTGCGATGTGGCTGGCATATGGCCTGATGCTGCACGCACTGCCCATCATCATTGCGAATTTTATTACGCTGGTGCTGGCGATTTTTATTCTGGTGATGAAGCTGCGGTATAAATAAACGGCGACGCTGGCTGAATACGCCGCTTGGCACACTGGTTGGTTACGTCGATTTATGGAACGGCCTATTTGAGCAGCTTCTGTAATACATCTCTGGAATCAAACGCGGCACGGCGCAAGCGGTCATTCACACCTTGCCAGGCTTTATCATCAGGTAGCATCTCAACCAGAATTACGTCGGCCTGAATCTCATCCAGCTCGCG
Organism: Undibacterium sp. RuTC16W; assembly: GCF_049339445.1. Lineage (NCBI taxonomy): Bacteria > Pseudomonadati > Pseudomonadota > Betaproteobacteria > Burkholderiales > Oxalobacteraceae > Undibacterium > Undibacterium sp. RuTC16W. Next base: position 60,966 of record NZ_JBMPPE010000008.1, read on the forward strand.
CAAACCTGCATATAAGTCGTGCGCATACGCAGCAGGATCTGCAGCCAGGATTTTCAGCCCCGCCAGCGCTTGCGAACGATGCTCGTGATATCGCATGACCGCTACTTTGTTACCGGCGTCCAGTAAGGACTGCACGGTATTTTCCAGTATCGCATCGGCAATTAAAACGACCGGCGTGTTCGGCGCGTAATGCGCATCCAGCGTACCCGATGCGCGCGGTGCGGCGGCGTCAGGTGCGGCAATCTCCCGACCCAATACCGCGGCTAATTGCGCCGATGAAATATGGCCCGGACGCAGCAATACCGGCCCATGTGTCGCCAGCCGTGTCAGATCGACGATCGTCGATTCGATACCGACCTCACTCTGCCCGCCGTCGAGCACAGAAGCAATCATGCCGCTGGCTATTTCAGCAGGAAATTCATCTCGTACATGCTGTGCCGTGGTCGGGCTGACGTGACCGAATTTATTCGCGGATGGTGCGGCGATACCGCCTTTGCCTTGCTTAAATGCACGCAATAAGGTCTGCGCTATGGGATGCGAGGGACAACGCACACCGACGGAATCCTGACCACCGGATACTGCATCAGGAATATGAGCTGCACGCTGCAAAATCAAGGTCAGCGGTCCCGGCCAGAATGCTGCGATCAGTTGATGCGCCTCGGCCGGAATATTTTGCGCCCAATAGGCAATATCGGCCTCGGGAGCGAGATGCACGATGACCGGATGGTTGGATGGTCGTCCTTTGGCCGCATAGATCGCTGCGACCGCTGCCGGATTCTCGGCATCTGCGCCTAGTCCGTACACGGTCTCGGTAGGGAAAGCGACTAATTGCCCAGCTGCGAGCTGTTGTGCGGCTAGCGTAAGCGATGATGCAAGCGCTGTTACGGCGGCAGGGGATACTGAGCCGCTGTTACTCATGGTGGCTAGTGACTGTTAGGAATTGCGGGTACTTGCTCATGCTGACTCATGCTTACTTATGTTGATTTATTCATGTTGCTTTAATTTTTAGCAATCTGCTCTGACTGTGCTGCCTGTGCTGCCTGTGCTGCCTATATTACGCCTCACCTGTAACATGTAAGGCATAGCAGCAATCTCAGCGCATTTATGCCGCGATACCAAGGATCGCACAGGCTTTCACCAGCGTTGCCTGCGCCGCATCCATTGTTGAAGCGACGAAGGTAATATGCCCCATTTTGCGGGCACGTCGCGCCTCAGCTTTACCGTATAAATGCAGATGAGCACCTGGCAAAGCCAGTACCTGATCCCAGTCCGGTTCGCGTACTGAGCTGGTGTCGCTGTCGAACCAGACGTCGCCAAGAATATTCAGCATGACTGCGGGCGAATGCTGGCGTACATCGCCCAGAGGCAACTGCGCAAGCGCGCGCACTTGTTGCTCAAACTGGCTGGTAACGCAGGCATCTATCGTGTAATGGCCGCTGTTGTGCGGACGCGGCGCCATTTCATTAACCACCAGCGAGCCGTCTTGCAGCACAAAAAATTCTATACACAAGACGCCGACATAACCAAGCTTGGCAATGATTTCGAGAGCGGCTTTTTGCGCCTTATGCGCTACCCCATCGGTGACATTCGGACTTGGTACCGTTGTGGTGAACAAGATACCATCGCGATGTACGTTTTCGGCAATCGGGTACACCACTGCTTCGCCATCAATACCACGCGCTACCAACACCGATACTTCATACGCAAGCGGCAGCATTTTTTCCAGCACGCATACTTGACCATTCATTCCTGCAAACGCGGCTGCCAGCTCGTCGCGCGTACGCACGCGGATCTGACCCTTGCCGTCGTAGCCCATGCGTACCGTCTTTAATATACCCGGTAATAAATGGTCACCCACGCTGGCAAGATCGCTCTCACTGGCAATGCCACGATGTGGCGCTGGAAATACGTCTGTATGCGCACCGCAGCGCGTAAAAAATTCTTTTTCCTGCAAACGATCCTGAGCCACTGACACACATTCTCCGACAGGAGAGACGAAGCCATGTTGTGCCAGCATGATCAAACTACCGGCAGGCACATTTTCAAACTCGGTCGTCACTGCGTGACTTAGCTTGCCGAGAGCGAGTAAAGCATCGCGGTCATCATAGGCTGCCTGCACATGGTGCTCAGCGACCTGCCCCGCCGGACAACCGGCCTCAGGCTCCAGCACCGCAACGCGATACCCCATGGATTGAGCAGCATGCGCAAACATGCGGCCGAGCTGGCCGCCGCCTAAAATGCCGAGACAACTTTGATCGGTATTCGGCAACAGCGCCTGACGTGGGTGTGGTTGGGTATCGATAGTCATGATGTCAAACTGAAAGCGGTACGCCCCTTAGCTTTAAGCAACCGAGGGATCGCACCAGATAGTACAAGGCACAAGGGAGAAAAACAGATACTCCCCATTAAATTTACAAAAACAGGCTTATTCCGCACCGTTTTACCAGTGCATTAAAATATACTAGATAGGAGTATCTATATATCAACACGTATTTAATGCGTATTTAGTGCATATCAAATACATGTTGAATACGCAGTCAATGCGCACAGATGAAGCAAACGGAAGAAGGCTAAAACGAATGTAAACGGCTCAGTACATTCATGCATCGCCCTCCTCAACCAATAGCCGTCGCTTACACCGGCAAAATCATATCGCGCGCAACCTGAGTCTGTTTAATACGGAAGTCCATCAGCTTTTGCGCCAGTGCTTCATCGGTCGTCGCCAGCATGGCAATCGCTGCCAGAGCCGCATTCGCAGCGCCTGCCTCACCGATCGCAAACGTTGAGACCGGAATCCCCTTTGGCATCTGCACAATCGACAACAAAGAATCTTCACCGCGCAAATATTTCGACGGCACCGGCACGCCCAATACCGGCACGATAGTCTTTGCTGCGATCATCCCCGGCAAATGTGCCGCACCGCCAGCGCCAGCGATGATCGCACGCACGCCGCGTTCACGGGCAGTCTCGGCATAACGAAACATCTCATCCGGCATACGATGCGCAGAAACGACCTGCGCTTCAAAAGCGATACCGAATTCTTTGAGCACGGCAACCGCGTGCTGCATCACGTCCCAATCGGATGAAGAACCCATCACAACGCCGATGAGCACCGGACTGACCGCCGCTTGATTTGCTTGCGTCATGATTCAGGCCTTCAATGTCTCACCGGTCAGGCGCTCAAGCGCTTCGCGGTATTTGGCAGCTGTTTTTTGTACGACCTCATCCGGCAGATCAGGGGCTGGCGCTGTCTTTTCCCAGCTCGTAATAGTTTCCAGATAATCACGTACAAATTGCTTGTCGAACGACGGCGGCGAAATCCCCGTCGCATACGAATCTGCAGGCCAGAAACGGGAAGAATCTGCCGTCAACACTTCATCCATCAAATGCAATACGCCATCATCGTCCAGACCAAATTCAAACTTGGTATCGGCAATGATGATGCCACGCGTAGCAGCATATTCTGCGGCCTCGGAATACAACTGAATACTGATGTCGCGGATCTTGGCAGCGAGTTCTTTGCCGATCAGTTCTTCTGTTTTGGCATAGCTGATGTTCTCATCGTGCTCGCCCATTTCTGCTTTGGCTGCTGGGGTGAAAATCGGTGCAGGCAACTTCGCCGCTTGTGGCAAACCCGCTGGCAAGGTGATGCCGCAAATTGCGCCAGTATCTTGATAATCTTTCCAGCCGGAGCCGATGATATAACCACGCACGACGGCTTCAACCATGATCGGTTTCAAACGTTTTGCCACGACCGCACGACCACGCACTTGCTCCACTTCTTCAGCAGCGACAACATTTTCTGGCGCGATACCCGTCAAATGATTTGGTACGATGTGTCCGAGTTTTTCAAACCAGAAATTAGCCATCTGATTCAATACGCGACCTTTATCAGGAATCGGTTCATTCATGATCACGTCAAACGCGGACAAACGATCGCTGGTAACGATCAGGAGTTTGTCGTCGCCGACAGCGTAGTTGTCACGGACTTTACCGCGACCTAATAGCGGTAAAGAATGCAGAGTGGAATTGATTTGCGTCGTCATAATATTTACTTTTTAAAAGTACGCAGGGCGCAGTGTGCGCCCCGTCTTTTTTAAATTGATTTACTGATGTTACTGCAATGATTTTGCTGCACTGAACTGCTGGCTTATTTGACCAGCTGAGCCAGGCTGCCTTTTTTGTATTGTTCAGCAATTTTTTCCAAAGGCATAGGCTTGATCTTGGCCGCCTGACCTTCGCAACCGAACGACAGATAACGCGCTTTGCAGACCAGTTTTGCCGCTTCGCGTGCTGGCTTGAGGTAATCACGCGGATCGAACTTGCCTGGATTCTCAAACAAATAACGGCGGATTGCGCCGGTCATTGCTAAACGGATGTCGGTGTCGATATTGATTTTGCGTACGCCATGCTGGATACCAATGACGATTTCTTCTACTGGTACACCGTAGGTTTCTTTCATGTCGCCGCCGAACTGGCGAATTTCTTCCAGCAGTTCTTGCGGTACGGAGGAAGAACCGTGCATTACCAGATGAGTATTCGGAATCCGTGCGTGGATTTCTTTGATGCGATCAATCGCCAGAATGTCGCCAGTAGGCTTACGGGAAAATTTGTACGCACCGTGTGAAGTACCGATCGCAATCGCCAACGCGTCGCATTGTGTTTGTTTGACGAAATCAGCGGCCTGATCTACGTCAGTCAGCAATTGTTCACGAGTCATTTTGCCGTCGGCACCGTGACCGTCTTCTTTGTCGCCCATCATGGTTTCGAGTGAACCAAGTACACCCAGTTCGGCTTCTACCGTCACGCCGATGGAGTGCGCGAATTTGACAACTTCACGTGAGACTTCGACGTTGTATTCGTAGCTGGCAACGCTCTTACCATCTTCCATCAAGGAGCCGTCCATCATGACGGAAGTAAAACCGGATTTGATCGCGGCCATACATACGGCAGGTGACTGACCGTGATCCTGATGCATCACCACAGGAATATGCGGATAGGCTTCGACCGCAGCTTCAATCAGGTGGCGCAGAAACGCTTCCCCCGCATACTTGCGGGCACCGGCGGATGCCTGCATGATGACGGGCGCACCGACTTCATCGGCGGCTTGCATGATGGCAGTGACCTGCTCCAGATTATTGACGTTAAACGCGGGCAAACCGTAGCCGTTTTCGGCTGCGTGGTCTAGCAATTGGCGCATGGATACGAGAGGCATAATAGAACTCCAGAAGTACGATTAAAAATCTGTGCGAGGAAAGCAATGGCTTGCGGCGAAACTGTTCTGCGACGCCAGCTAAGTGCGTTCCATCTGTTTAGTTATCTCCGACCTTGACGATTTTCAGCGCATTGGTGCCACCGATCTGGCCCATCGGTTCGCCCCAGGTCAATACGATCATGTCACCTTTTGCGACCACGCCGTTTTTCAACAAAATATCTTCTGCTGCTTTCAACACCATTTCGCGATCATTTGAGTGCGGCAACGTATACGTCTGCACATTACGGTACAAGGCAACTTTGCGCTGTGTCGCAATGCTAGGCGTCAGCGCAAATAAAGGAATATCAATATTGTGACGACTCATCCAGAGCGCCGTTGACCCCGATTCGGTCAAGGCCACAATGGCTTTCACACGCAAGTGATACGCCGTGAACAAGGCACCGTAAGCAATCGACTGATCAATGCGGGTGAAGGTTTGATTCAAAAAATCTGCATCGAGTTTACATTCCTGGAACTTCTCTGCCTCGACACAAATAGCCGCCATTGCCTCGACGGTTTCGACCGGATATTTACCGGATGCGGTCTCTGCAGAAGTCATCACGGCGTCGGTACCATCCAGCACTGCATTGGCGACATCGGATACTTCAGCGCGGGTCGGCACAGCATTGACAATCATCGACTCCATCATCTGCGTCGCCGTGATCGCGAGCTTGTTCGACGCGCGCGCCATCTTGATCATGCGCTTTTGCAACGCAGGGACTGCGGCATTACCAACCTCAACAGCCAGATCACCACGAGCCACCATAATGCCGTCCGACGCATCCAGGATTTCCTGCAACAGCGGAATCGCTTCAGCACGCTCGATCTTGGCAATCATCATCGGCTTGTGACTGTAGGCTTCGCCAGCAATATTCGCCAGCTGACGCGCCATTTCCATATCGGTTGCGTTTTTCGGAAAAGACACGGCGACATAATCGGCTTGAAATGACATCGCGGTCTTGATGTCTTCCATATCTTTGGCAGTCAATGCAGGCGCAGTTAAGCCACCGCCCTGACGGTTGATCCCTTTGTTATTCGACAGCTCACCACCTATTTTGGTGATAGTGTGAATTTCATTGCCAATGATTTTTTCTACGATCAGCACAATCAAACCATCATTGAGCAACAGGACATCACCAGGCTTCACATCGCGTGGCAGGGCCTTGTAATCCAAACCGACACGTTCCTGGTTACCCAGAGTGCAATCGGCATCCAGAATAAATTTATCACCGTTTGCAATGTCAATTTTGCTGTTTTCAAACTTACCGATGCGGATTTTCGGACCTTGTAAATCAGCCATGATGGCAATCTCACGACCACACTCTGCTGCTGTCTGGCGAACCAGAGTGGCGCGATCGATATGATCCTGCGCCTTGCCATGCGAAAAATTCAAACGAACAACGTTAACGCCTGCTTGCAGCATGCGTTTTAGAATCGCTAACTCAGTAGAAGCTGGGCCTATCGTTGCAACAATTTTGGTTCCGCGTGACATCTGGTCTCCTGATAATTGAATACTGCTTTGTCGATTTTTATCGCTTTATTACTTTTATGACGTTTCGGTATTGCGATATTTATCGCTGCGCCTTACTTCGCTGCGCGTTGCAACAAAATCTCTACTGCCGGTAAGGTTTTACCTTCCAAAAATTCGAGGAAAGCGCCGCCGCCTGTCGAGATATAACCTACTTTGTCCGTAATGTTGTACTTGGCAATCGCCGCCAGCGTATCGCCACCGCCAGCAATCGAGAATCCTTTCGAGTCAGCAATCGCCTGCGCCAATACCTTGGTGCCGTTGCCGAACTGATCGAATTCAAACACGCCGACCGGACCGTTCCAGACAATCGTGCCTGCCAGTTTGATTTGTGCTGCCAGGGTTGCTGCGGTAACAGGACCGATATCAAGAATCATGTCATCGGCTTCGACATCGCTGACTGCTTTGACAGTGGCTACCGCAGTCGGGGAAAATTCTTTGGCGCACACGACATCAGTTGGAATGGGTACAGATGCACCGCGTTTGGCCATCATCTCAATGATGGCTTTTGCCTCATCGACCAGATCTGCCTCCGCAAGGGATTTACCGATCTTCAGGCCAGCTGCGAGCATAAAGGTATTCGCAATGCCGCCGCCAACGATCAGGTTATCGACCTTATCTGCCAGGGACTTCAGAATAGTGAGTTTACTCGACACTTTGGAGCCTGCAACAATCGCCACCAGAGGGCGTGCAGGGTGACCGAGCGCTTTGCCGAGGGCATCGAGTTCTGCGGATAGCAATGGACCGGCGCAAGCGACTTTGGCATATTTGGCGATACCATGAGTCGTCGCTTCGGCACGGTGGGCTGTACCGAAGGCATCATTCACGTACACGTCGCACAGTGCTGCCATTTTTTGCGCCAGCGCGTCATCGTTCTTTTTCTCGCCTTTGTTGACGCGGCAGTTTTCCAGCAAAACAACCTGACCTGCGGCGACATCAACACCATCCAGCCAGTTTTGTTTCAGCTCGACGGACATCCCCAGCAACTCCGATAAACGTGCCGCAACGGGTGCCAGACTGTCTTCGGCCTTGAACTCGCCTTCGGTCGGACGTCCTAGATGGGACGTCACCATGACGGCAGCGCCTGCTTTCAATGCTTGCTGAATCGCTGGAACTGAGGCGCGGATACGGGTATCTTCGGTGATATGGCCTTGATCGTCCTGCGGCACATTCAAATCTGCACGGATAAATACACGCTTGCCCTGGAGTTGATTAGCGGCGATCAGGTCGCTGAGTCGATTAAATTGCATGGAGGTGGCGAATGAAAGAGGTGGGAGAAAAATCTAAGTCCCGTATTCTACCAAACAGCCGCCCCAGACTACACCGTTTTTAGCAGGTTTTGCGCAAAACAGATGTAAATTTTACAATCCCAGGCGAATGAAGGTGTATACCGCCATCCCGAAAAAAATCGTCAGCAGCATATTTCTCTTGACCAGGAAAAATGCCGTCGCGGCAATGCCAGCGATGAGCTTGGGATTCGTCATACTCAGTGCGATGTGCCCGTTATTCATGAGCAAATCAGGCATGATAATCGCGGCCAGAGCACAGGCTGGCGCGTAGCGCAGTGCCTCTTGTACCCGTTTTGGCAAATTAATGCGATGCCCCACCAGCCAGAATGAACTGCGTGCGATGAAGGTCGCCACGGCAAGCAACACAATCACCAACCAGATTTCTCCCTCACTCACGGGCATCTCCTTCACTGTCGATGTCGCCGGTCTGCTTCGCGGAGGCATTTTTCCCATGAGCCTCCAGCCATTCTTCTGCTGCCATTGCGGCTCCCATACCGAGTACAACAGCGACCAGCAAACCAAGCTTGTAAGGAAAATCGACCAATAGCAGCGCGATCGTGCCTGCTACCACGACGCCAACCATTGCGGCTTTGTTCATTACCAGAGGCAGCATGATGCATAAAATCGCCAGAGTCCCGGCAAATCCCAGTCCCCAGCTCATTGGCACCTGACTGCCGAGCAAAATACCGACCACAGAACCTACCTGCCAAGAAGCCCAGTTGGGGATGATCAGGCCTTTAAGATAAGGCAACTTGCCTTTTTCATGACCAAAACCAGGAAAACGCTGAATGAACAAGGCGACGGAAATATCACCGGAAAAATAGCCGAGATAAGCACGCGTGCGCCAGGGCAAATGTGCAAAGTGTGGCGCAAGAATTGCCGAAAAAATGACAAACCGCAGATTTACTACCAGCGCCGTGGCAAAAATAACCCAGGCCGGCGCATGCGCAGCGATCAGCGGCAAGGAAGCCAATTGGGCTGAGCCAGCAAATACCATGAAGGTCATACCGAATGCCTGCGAGACACTCAGGCCGGCCTTGATCATAGCAACGCCGACAACTAGTCCCCATGCACCGATGCCAAACAGGCTAGGCATGCCTACTTTCAATCCCTCACGGAAAGCAAGCTGATCGGATTCAAAACTCATGGGGGGCTTTATTTATGCAGAAAAGTCCATCATTTTACCGACTAAACTGATTCATCGCACATGCATCTGGCCTGCAATCCGTTAAAATCATGCCATGTCGCGCTATATCAATCGCTACAGAAGCACCGTAAGCAACATAAGCACCATATGGCACGCGTCCCACAAAAGTTAACCGGAGAAATTCATGTCAGCTACCAGTACATCAAATAATAACGTCGTCGAATTGCAAGCCAAAGATTTACCGGCGCATTGCCCCAATCCGGCAATGCCACTGTGGTCATCACACCCGCGCGTCTATCTGGATCTATCTCATGGCGGTTCAGCGACCTGCTCCTACTGCGGCACGCAATACAAGCTGGCGCCCGGCGCAGTGATCAAAGGGCATTAACTTTTCACCGGATACCAGCATTCATCTGCATTAGGCAATACCGACTTTATATGGGAGTATAGGCACTCAACGTCGAATACACCCCGTAGAACAAGCGGACTCAGATTGATGTAATAGGTACTCCTACCCAGTATAGTTAACGCATTACCCGCAACATAACCGTATTAACATCTCAGGCCCGTCGCCCGGAAGGCATTTATCATGGCAGCAAAAAAGCAGCTCAACGGCAGTGCCGACGAAGTGGAAAGCGCCTTTTATGACGCGATCAGTCGTGCTGATCTTGATGCTTTGATGGCGCTGTGGGCCGAGGATGAAGAAATTGTCTGCATTCACCCGGGCTCCACCCGGCAAATCGGCCACGCCGCAATCCGCAGCTCATGGGAAGCCATTTTTGAGCGGGGTAGCGTGCACATCCACCCCGTGCAATTGCATGCGACACATAATCTGATGACGGCGGTACACAGTATTATTGAGGAAGTTCAGCGCACCAATGATGGTGCGCAGGAAGTTCATATTCTGGCCACCAATATTTATGTCAAAACGCCGCATGGCTGGCGCATCGCCATGCATCATGCCTCGGTCGCATCTGGCAAACCACCCATCGATTTATTTAAAGCAAGCGTATTGCACTGATCGTTTTATTTATGCACTACTCAGCACCCCGCTGGTTGCCTTCCGGCCACCTGCAAACCATTTATCCGGCGCTGTATATCCGCAAACCCGAAGTCGCGTTTCGTCGCGAACGCTGGGACACACCGGACGGTGATTTCATTGATGTTGATTTTGTCGATGGCGATACCGGCCAGCCCTTCGTAGTGCTATTTCACGGGCTGGAGGGGTCCAGTGACAGTCACTATGCAAGGGCATTAATGGCATTGCTAAAAGAAAAAGGCTGGTCCGGCGCCGTACCGCATTTTCGAGGCTGCTCGGGCGAGTTGAACCAGGCTCCCCGCTTTTATCATTCTGGCGATGCGCAGGAAATTGCCTGGGTGACGCAAAAACTGCATCAGCAATTTCGGGCGCGTGAAGGCAAGGGCAAATTCTATGCGACGGGTGTGTCGCTGGGCGGCAATGCCCTGCTGCGCTGGCTAGGCGAATCGCCACAACAAGCCAGTATTGTTGACGCGGCATGTGCGATCTCGGCACCACTTGATCTGGCACAAGGCGGCGCCTCGCTGTCGAGCGGCCTCAATATGGTCTATACCAAAATGTTTTTAAAAACACTGAAACCCAAGTGCCTGCAAAAACTGCATCAGTTTCCCGGCTTGTTTAACCGCGATGCCATGCTGAGCGCCAAGAATCTCTATGAATTCGACAACGTCGTCACGGCACCGTTACACGGTTATCTCGATACCGAGGATTACTGGAATCGTGCCAGCGCCAAGCATGTACTGGAGGATATCCGCGTACCGACTCTGGTGATGAATGCGAAAAACGATCCGTTTTTACCGGGTCAGCATTTACCGAGCAAAGCATCCCGGCATGTCACACTGGATTATCCTCAACACGGCGGCCACGTTGGTTTTGCCGTTGGAGGTTTACCAGGCAGCATTCATTGGCTGCCGCAAAAAATCCTGCATTTTTTTGAACAGGATAAATAAGCCTGCTCTAGTGTTTGAAGCACCGGAAATGACAACGGTAACGATGAGAGTACAGCATGGATGAGATCGTCAAAGCGGCAATCGCCAAATGGCCCAACGTACCGCACTGCTACGGCTGGCTGGCACTCGACGCACGTGGCAACTGGCGCATGCGGGATGAACGTGCGCAAGCTCTCAAGCTGCCCGGAGACAAGATTAGCAATCCGGCGTTATTAGGCTTCATCAACCGCAATTATCAATGCGATGATGCCGGTCGCTGGTATTTTCAAAACGGTCCCCAGCGGGTGTATATTGAGCTGGAGGCGACGCCGTATATCGCCCGCGTGACGCCACAAGGCATCAGCCTGCAGTCAGGCGACGTACTGACCGATGTACGTCATGTTTATCTTAGTAAAGACGGCACCTTATTATTTGAAAACGCCAATGGCATCGCACAACTCGATGACAGGGATATGGCGATTTGTCTTGAATGGATACGTAAGGATAATCATCCAGTCGGCGACGACGCCTTATTGCACTGGCTGGAGCATGCTGAACAAGCGTCGTCTACGCCCTTGTATCTACAGCTATCACCTCAGGCAGCTATCCTGATAGAACAGTCAGATGTACTTGGTTTGATGAAGAAGCGCGGGTATGTAGCGTCACCAGCGCAGAGCGAAGAGCGTCCGGGTTGACAAGAAAAATAAACCAATCCCTAGTATTCATGCGGCTTTCAGAAGTTTTTCACGCCAGAGGGCACGTCAGCATTGCGGATTCACTTTTCATATCAGCAAGACTGTAGAGAGTATTCTCTTCTTTTTCTTTTCCTCTGTGTCTTTATGTCTTTGTACTTCTGTGGTGAAAGGTTTTGGGTTTTGATAACCCTGCAAGCAAATCCAGCCCTTTACTTGCGGTTTTTTTCATCTTTCATTTCATCTTTGTGCTTTTCTTTCCACTCCCGCTCTTTCGCATCAATCACCGCCTGATCGTAATACTGCGCATCCGGGGCGCGGCGGGCGATATCGAGTTGCTGCAAAGCCGCTGGCAATGCACTGTTTAAAGCGTAAGCCTCAGCCAGCGCGATATGTTGCAGCGCCTGCTTACCTTGCAACTCATACACTTTGCCCAGCTGATTTTGTAGCTTGGGATCCTGACGGTATAACTGCACCTGATCACGCAAAAACCGGGCGGCATCTTCGTGACGATTCGCGGCGACCAACGCATCCACGTATTGATACACAATGCCGCGAGACAATGGCAACTGCTGCATCGCTTGTTCTGCCAGTTTGACGGCAGTGTCGTATTGTTTGGTCGCCAGCTTGATATCGATGTCGAGACTCGCAAACATGCTGGTCGTTTTCAGCGCTATTTTTTGTCGCGGAGATGTCTCTACCTGCTTGACCACTTTATCCAGCAACTCTTGCGCCTTGGCATAATCTTTTTGCTTGTAAGCTAAGAACGCGAAGCCATAACGTGCTGCCAGCTTACTGTCTTCCTGATCGGTCTTGAGCTGGGTATCAAAGAAGGTGGCAGCGTCCATATACCCTTGCGGCGTATCGGTTTGCAGTACGCGCACCCGAGCTCTGGCGAGTGAAAATTCAAAGCTATCGACATACTGCTTATAGCGCTGATCGATCATCCGCGCCTGAATGTCGGCCATTCTCTCGCTGGTCAAAGGATGACTACGCAAGTACGCCGGTGCCGTATCGTTATAATTACGCGTTGCAACCTGCAAACGACCAAAGAAGGACACCATACCCGCCGTATCAAAACCCGCATCCCGCAAGATCTGAAAACCGACGCGATCCGCTTCTCGCTCAGCCTCACGACTAAAATTTAATTGCCGCTGAATCGCAACACCCTGTCCGCCTACAGCCAGCGCCATCGCGGCATCGGGACTGGATCGCGCTGCTAACGCAGCCAGAATCATGGCCGCGATCGGAATCAGCGAATCGACTTTCTGACTACCGATCATGCGTGCAATATGGCGCTGTGCGACATGACCGATTTCATGCCCCATCACCGATGCCAATTCAGATTCGGATTGTGCAGTCAAAATCAGGCCAGAATGAAAACCAATAAACCCACCGGGAAATGCAAACGCATTCAAGACCGGATCACGCACAGCGAAAAATTCAAAGTCATACATCGCCTCGCCCCGTGCATCAGGACGCGTTTCTAACATCCGGTTACCCAAGCGATTCAAGTATTCTGACAAAGGCGCATCATCCATATAATCCGGATCACGCCGGACACTTTGCATGATCTGCTCACCAAGTTTACGCTCCATCAAGGGCGATAAATCCTGACGCTCGGTGTCACCTAAAGTGGGTAAATTTTGCGCCAGAGTAGAAGAAGGCGCGATGGAAGCAGAAAAAAAACAAGTCGCCGTCAGAACCGCAAGGCACATGATTTTCTTGGGTGAGGATGGGAGTTTCAGTTTCACAGTGCTATGATACTTCGCTATTCAATTTGTTCCTGGATTGTTTTCAACAATATCCTACGTCATGCTGATTCGCGTTGATATTTTTTATCTACTACCGTTACTGCCGATTTTAATTTTCCCGCCATGACAAACGATCACACAACAACCTTGACCCATTTTGATGCCGCTGGTCAGGCACATATGGTCGATGTCGCAGAAAAAAAGGACAGTCATCGCATTGCCATCGCCAGCGGCACCATCCGCATGAAAGAAGCTACACTGGCCATCATTACACAAGGAACAGCAAAAAAAGGCGACGTACTGGGAATCGCACGAATTGCCGCAATCATGGCAGCCAAACGCACCAGTGACCTGATACCGCTATGCCATCCACTCGCCTTAACACGAGTTGCCGTCGATTTTAGCATCGACACCGACAAGTACAGCATCAGCTGCACCGCCCAAGTAGAAACAGTAGGAAAAACAGGCGTGGAAATGGAAGCTCTGACAGCCGTACAAGTCGGCCTGCTCACCATTTACGACATGTGCAAAGCCGTCGACCGAGGCATGGTCATGACCGACATCCGCGTGATGGAAAAGCATGGTGGCAAATCGGGCGACTGGGTCAGCATGATAGACGCGTAAATCATACCAAAATCATATCGACATCACACCGACGTCACATCGATCATAACTACTCAAATAAAACAGCCCAGCATCGTTAAAGCGCAACCAAGATAACTAAGGCGCATCACGAGGCGGCATGGTTTTGAAAACTGCGGCATAGCGATTATCCAGCGATGCCTGTACTTTCCAATAGTCGAAATACTCAGGATAGACAATCGGATGCAAACGCTGCAAAGTCAGCATCATCCGTTTTGCTTTTTCGGGTTCTCCGTTAAGCACATAAATTTCTGCCATTTTGCTCAATACATGAACATAGCCAAAGCGATGACTCATACGCTCAGCGAATGCGATTTCCTCACTTGACATGCCTTCGCGAGCGACCAGTTTGGTGAATTTAAAATAATCGAAAAATTGCGGGAATAAGGTGAATGCGGGACGCTCAGTCTTTGACATATCAACAGAGTAACCCTCCTGTTTCCATCTTAACGTTTGAAAGCCAGAAGTCACTCGATGATAATCCAACGTTATGACCACCAAGATCAATCCCAATAACATTAAGGGCACAATAATAAGCTGACGGTACATTAAGCTACCATCAGAAGGCCACCTAAATTGATGCACCATACCCACCAAAATGCCGATTGGCAGCAATACAAACGCGTACCACAAAGGAAACTCAACCATGCTGTGTACAAAAACAGCAAAAAAGAACAATAGCGCGAACCTTAAATGAACTGTTGCCCCTGGACGAATACAGGTTTGAAAAAACCACCAGCCAAGTCCCAGACATAAGGACATTGTTGGAAGAATTCCAATTTCCGCCGCAAGATTTAAAATTAGGTTGTGCGAATGCTCAGCATAGGTGGTCGATCCAAAGTCTGCGGCTATACGCACCTGCTCAGCGCAAAATCCAAACCACCCGACACCCAACCAAGGATGATCAATTGCTATTTTTAAAGCTTGTTGCAACAATATTAGACGCTCAGAGCGCCCACCAAGATGATCAGCAACGGATCCTGTTTCAAAACCCATCCAGCTCGCAATCAAAGGCAGGCATAAGATGAATGTAATGTACGTCAATAAACAACTAACGGTGAACCAAATACTCAGTCTGGACTGGCCTTCAATTTTTCTTGCCAAAATCAGTGCGTAACCTGGAACAATTAACCAGCCTATGCGAGATTGAGTTAATGCAAGTCCCCAAAGCAAGGAAACGACCAATATCACTGAAGGCCATTTCTTCAATAAACCTCGTTGATATAAAAACCATATCGATGCCAAGGAAAAACACAATAACAAAGCCAGTTGATTCGGTTGAGCCACATTTGCGTAAGGCCGCATGAAGGGTTGTGACAAACGCGAAATAAACATTACATACGGCATCGCATTGAAACCAGAAATTTGTATCGTTTGCATTGCAACAGACAATAAACCTGCAAATAAATGCGCGATTGCAACAGAAATACAGATGGACTCAGCTCCAGTTTGTTGTTTTGTAAAAGTCGCGCCAACAACTAGCGCCAATCCAAACATAAAAATATAAAGTACTGGAAAAACTAAATCCTGTGGTATTTGAACTTGCCCCAGTATTAGTTGAAAAAAAACAATCACGCCGATGAATAACGGTAAGGCTAAAATTTTTGGAAAAACAATTCGCGAATACATATCAACTGCGAAATAAAAAATGCAAGCAATTAAGCCAGCGATGACTAATGCATCGTGATAATAAGTTCGATATGGGTGAATATGATGAGGATGAAGATAAGAAAGGGAAAGGAAAATGCCAAATATTGCCAAACTATAGATGGGCTGCTTTCTGATAAACATGTCTTGTTGTACCTACTTTTTGGCAAAATACCAGGCTATGTAGCCCAACTCAGCGCACTGAGTTTTTAGCAACAGGCTGTTAATAATAAAAAATCCACCATGCATATTAATACTCATGGCGGATTCATTAAGGATATGTGAATTTAGAACGTGTGTGAGCTTACTACAAAGCTAATTTAGCCGCCACCTTATCTAAGACCGGTGCCCAGTCTCTATCGGCTCCTTGCCGGAAAAGTGTTACGGTCGGGTACCATGGGCTATCCGACCTATCGAGCAACCATCGCCAATCCGGATTAAATGGGATCAATATCCAGACTGGTTTACCCATCGCCGCAGCAAGATGTGCGACCGAAGTGTCAACAGTAACTACCAGATCCAAGTTGGCGATAAGCGCTGCTGTATCTACAAAATCGGTAAAACTGTCGCCCCAATTAGCGACTGAAGGGTGAGCATCCAGAGCCGCTTGATCAGTGGATCGCACTTCCTTTTGCAAACTGAAAAAATTGATTCCATCAATCAGGATTTTTGAAAATTTTTCAAATGGAATAGAGCGGTTTTTGTCATTCTGATGGTCCTTATTGCCAGACCACACTAACCCGACTTTTTTAAGCGGAGTTTCGCCAATTTTTTCACGCCATTTTGCTACCGCTAGCGGAGCAATCTGATGAATATTAAAATATTCGTTCTCAACGGGAATAGTATCTAATTGCGTGTCAAACGCGCATGGCAGACTTGGGAGCGGACAATGGAAATCATAATCAGGCAAATCCTCTCCTTGCGCATAAACCTCCAAAACCCCTGGCAGGCTACTCAATAGCGCCTTGAGTGACGGTTGCACTTCAAGTAAAACTACAGCTCCTTGATTAACAACTAATTTCACATATCGGACAAAATTAATCGTATCTCCCAACCCCTGTTCGCCATAAAGCAAAATCGTTTTACTTTTGAGCGACTGCTCACCCAACCAGAGAGGAACTGAGAAATAGCGCTTTCCTTCCATGAAAGGAGAGCATTGCCAGCGCCACTCGTATTTTTTCCAACCAACAGATAGATCACCCAATACCAAACGGCTTAAACTTTCTTCGAAATGTGCTTTGGCGAAATCAGGCTGAATATTTATTGCTTTAGTGAAGTCAAGTAATGCTTCTTCATGTTTTGCTAATTTTTGATAGGCACACCCTCGATAAAAATTTGCCAGTAAATGTCCTGATTGAATTTGCAAAGCAAGATCAAATTGTTTAATTGCCTCAACATATCGTTCAAGAGAGGTAAGTGTTAATCCGTAGGTTACGATAGTATCTACGTCGCTAGGGTCGTATTTGAGCGCCCGCTCTACATCATCTAACGCTAATTGGAAATTACCACTATCAAAAGCGATCACACTTTTGTTATGCCAAGCAATAGAAAGATTGGGTTGTTTATTTAAAGCTACCTGATAATAACTAAGAGCTTCTGAATTACGCTTTTCTAATTGCAATAAAATACCCGACTTGATCAGAGCATCAACGCAATCAGGTTGTATTTTGAGTACAGTGTTGTAAGTATCTAATGCCTCTGAAACATAATCCAGTGTCATCAGTAATTCGCCGCGAATGAGGAGTGCGTCCAAATCGCCAGGATTCAAACGCACTGCATGGTCGATTGTTTCCAACGCATCCTCCACACGTTTTTGACGCTTAAATATTTGCCCCAATTGAATATATGCCTGAAAAAAATCAGGCCGTATCGAAATTGCTTTTCGGTACGCCAATATTGCTTCATCTGAAGAATTTTGACGATTCAAAAGATTTCCTCTAATTAAGTAAAAATCTGCATTTTGAGGAATATGGGTTAATCCTGAGTCTATAACAGCTATAGCTTTTTCTAATTCATCCTCCTGAGCAAGGAGAAAACTCAGTTCACGATAAGCAAATGGAAATTGTGGATTTAACCTTAAAACTTTTTCATAACGCTGAATAGCTTCCGATAGACGTCCACCCTCGCTAGCAATGGAAGCCATCAAATACTCGGCATCAAAGTCATCTGGCGATAGTTTAAGTGCAGTTCCCAGTTGCACCTCTGCCTCCTGATTTTTCCCTTGCTCCTTTAATACAAATCCTAAAGCAACGTAAGTACTTGGATCGCTTTTGTCATACTCAAGTGCATTCCGATAATGCAACTCGGATTCGCTTAATCTGCCCTGATCAATTAATGAACTAGCAATCTGCTTTTCACTATCTTTAGCACTAATTAACGTGTTCGGGACATCATGTTCGCTTTTACTCGCTCCGATATTTGGCGGTTGGCTAATCGGAGACGATTCGTTAAAGATTTTTTTTAACCAATTAAACATAAAGGAAATAGGTGGACTTGTTAAACATAGAATTGCATTGCCTGTAGAACCTTGCTTGTCATTTAAGGCCCCAGAAAAATAATCCTCTATTCAAAAATGTGTAGGTGTGGTGAATTGTTTTAGATATTTTTATTTCAAACCTTAGCTCAAGAAATTAACAAATCAAATGATTCGAGTAACGAGTAATGTCCCGCTAATTGCTGGCGCTCTAAGATGGAGATACTACAATTTCAAAATAATCCATTTTGTCAATTGATCGACATAGTTACTGTCGTATCCCCTAGTAATCAAGGCCCATTTAAAACTGTTTCCTAAAGCCGCTTTTTTGTAGGTATTCAATTTACGGTCTTTTTTGAATTCCATAGCTAATTGGTTCAATTTATTCAACATTGCTTCATGTTTTTTACTTAAAGCACCTTCGCTAAGGGCCTTATCTACCGGCGTCCTTTCAATTAGTGCTTGCGCTAAGGTCAAGCCAAATTGTTTTTCCTGAGACGCATCAAACCAGCTAAATATGTTCATATTAATTTTCAGAATAGAGAAAATAAGCCTGGAGGTGAATCATTACTTGCTAGCAGGGATTCATCGCAAATTAGAAAAAACCATCTTTTTCTATAAAACCTACGGGCTGCCCCGTTCTGGTATCTAACAATAAACTCCAGTCAGACAATCGAGCAATGACAGGAAGAAAAGCAAGCTTGTCCTTATCTAACCCAGTTTTACTGATACTGGCATCTATAAGATCCTTTGAGTCTGGATATTTTTTATATAGCTCCGATACAGGCCTGGCGGTTTTAAGTACTTGTGATTTGGACAGCGAATAATCCTGCCAAAAAATAGGCCTAACACCTACATCCATGCCTGCCAATGCCTTATTGGCAGCATCAAATTTCTCTTCTTGATTCTTAAACTCTCTGATACCTAATAGCTTTGGGCCGTTGAGAGAAAGTACCGCAAATTCCGGTTCAGCCTTGGAGAGTTCTTCCTTAGGAACACTGATTGCCGTTACCACTCTAAACCGAGCCCCCTCATATACGAGTGCTACTGGACGAGCAATATAGACTGTGTGCAGGCCATAAATAAATCCTATCGTTTGTAGAACACAAATAATTGAGACATCACGAATTAATTCTTTTTTTTCTTTAAGTCGATTAAACACAACAAAAGTTAATATAGGCCCTAAGATCAGATCAACGGAAGTAACAATGTACAGTAGCGAGATACCGCCACATAATTTACTATATGACTCAGGATACCAAACAAGTAGTACAAGGCTAGCAACTGTCATGGCAAGTACACTAGACACTATTAAATGTACGCCCGCCGCTTTTAAACGAGATTGAATATGTATCATTTGGAAGCAACGTAATTAGATGGATAAAAAAACGATAAAAATCAAAAGGACAACATGTGTCCGGTTGAATGACCATCGTTACACCAGATCAACGAAAGTAGAATGCTTGCGTGGTTAACTTGGCAAAACGTTATTTACATGACACAGGACGATATTTCAAGGCAATGGTTCCGCCAGTACAGCTCCAGGTATTTCCACCATCCGCCGTAACGAAAGTGATAGTCTGTGTATTAGCCTGACCAGATATCATCGTTGAGGTGATTGTCCCCTGAGGATACGTTCCGGTCATAGGACTGGAAATGGTCGAATATTTACCATTAAGAGTTGCAATAATCTCAGATGCTGCAGGTGATGAGGTAGATAATACGAAGGCCGTTGGCCAACTGTTTTTTTGATAGGCATACTCTGACGTGGTGGCCTTCATGCCCCCTACCAATTCTACTGCTTCAGCCACTTGCGCGCGCGTGGTGTAATCATTGTAAGCTGGCAGAGCAACTGCAGCCAAAATTCCGATAATTGCGACAACAATCATTAGCTCAATTAAGGTAAAACCTTTTTGACATGATAATTTTGATGTTTGTAATAACATTTTTGACCTCCTAATATAAGCAGAAAATTGTGAATACTAGGATTACCAATAAGCAAACTACATGCCGCAAGTTAAAATGACAAAAAGCGCCCCTTAGAGCGCTTTTTTTGCATACTTAATTACTTACAAGCTACTGGCCGATATTTTTTGTCAATCGTACCACCTGTGCAGTCCCAACTATTGCCACCATTTGCAGTAACAAACGTAATAGTCTTTGTACTCGCTTGACCGGAACTCATAGTGCCAGTGATAGTGCCAGCAGGAAATGTGCCTGTCATTGGAGTAGTCACAGTTGAGTATTTACCTGTAATAGTTGCTGTCAACTCTGTCGCAGCAGGCGCACCAGTTGAAACAATGAAAGCTGTCGGCCAAGCATTCTTTTGGTAACCATATTCAGCAACCGGCGCTTTTAAACCACCGATCAATTCAGTTACCTCGGCAACTTGTGCGCGAGTTGTGTAGTCGTTGTAGGCTGGCAAAGCAACTGCTGCCAAAATACCGATAATCGCAACAACGATCATCAATTCAATTAAGGTAAAACCTGTTTGCAGGGGTTTTATTAATTTTTTAGCTCTCATACATAAACCGCCTTGAAAGTTAGAAATTAGAAATATCTTCTAGTTTCTTTAAAAAAAGCGCTCAAAGAGCGCTTTTTTAGTGTCATCTAATTACTTACAAGCTACTGGGCGATATTTTTTATCAATCGTACCACCAGTACAATCCCACGTGTTGCCGCCGTCAGCAGTAACAAACGTAACAGTCTTTGTACTCGCTTGACCGGAACTCATAGTGCCAGTGATAGTGCCAGCAGGAAATGTGCCTGTCATTGGAGTAGTCACAGTTGAGTATTTACCTGTAATAGTTGCTGTCAACTCTGTCGCAGCAGGCGTACCAGTTGAAACAATGAAAGCTGTCGGCCAAGCATTCTTTTGGTAACCGTATTCAGCAACCGGCGCTTTTAAACCACCGATCAATTCAGTTACCTCGGCAACTTGTGCGCGAGTTGTGTAGTCGTTGTAGGCTGGCAAAGCAACTGCTGCCAAAATACCGATAATCGCAACAACGATCATCAATTCAATCAAAGTAAAACCAGCTTGTGCGCGTTGGATCATTTTATTGGATTTCATGTTCAAACTCCTGAGTGACTAAAAAATTAGGGACTTACATCAGCTTGTTCAGCAAATGCCGTGCCACCCCTGAAATAATTATTCTTTCAGACACAAAACGACAAAATAGCTAAGTAAACAAGCCATTTAATTGACAAATTTTGTCGGTTAAACTTTGAAGGCAAAAATTTGTCATCTACTGTACTGCGACAAATGCAAGCTTGGTACCAGACATGTCAATTACATCTCCATTGTTGAGGACCTGAGGTTTTAAGCTGATACTCTGTCCATTAACTGTAGGGACCGAGTCGCCATCTACATGAGTAATAAAATAAGATCTATCCTGTCTGGTAATAGCAACTACCTGAATACCCGGGCTACCGATTGTTGTCACGGGTTTATTCAAAATCAATTCTCGCCCAGCATTGGGGCCGCTTTGAACTTTGATGACAGACGCTTTTTGCTCAGCTGGAATGGCTGTTATCAAATTTGCCGCCCCATTAAGCGAATCAGCCACTGACTCAGCCTGAAACCTCAACTTATATTTACCAACATCAATAACATCATCATGCTGCAACAGATGTTTTTTGATGGGCTGCCCATTAACCATGGTGCCATTGGTACTACCCAGATCGAGTACGAATGATCCTGTCGATGTGGTATCGATGACTGCGTGCTGACCGCTGACAGTTAAATGATCGATGGGGATGTCGTTCGTAGGGCGTCGTCCGATTGTCAGCCGGGGTTTGAGGATGCTGATTTCTTTTTGAACCAGACCATTGAAAGTGACGACGATTTTCGCCATAGTGCTCTCTTTTTAAAAAAACCTGACCACAGTGATTAATCTATTTTGACAGGATGTAATTCTTTAGCGATTGTGATCCTAGCTTCGAAATTCTCATCAAAATCACTGAAATATTGTCACGACCACCCTGGTCGTTTGCGCTATCAATTAGGACTTGGCAGCATAGTTTTAAATTATCGGCATGCTGCCTCATCAGATGAAGAATTTGATCATGATTGAGCATATCGGTCAATCCATCGGAGCATAGCAGGTAAATGTCGCCCTCCTCCATTGGATGCTCATGGATTTCCACTTCCACGTCGTCTTGTGCTCCAACAGCTCTGGTGATGAGATTTTTGATTGGTGAAAACTGAGCATTTTCTTCGCTGATCAATCCGGCATCAATTTGCGCTTGCAATACGGAATGATCATGAGTGATCTGTCGTAACTTGTCGGATCTATATTGATAGATCCGGGAATCACCGACATGTGCAACCAGTAATTTATCGTAATGGCAAAATGCAACGACAACCGTAGTTCCCATGCCGATGAGCTCTGCGCTCTCCTGTGCAGCACCCCAAACCTGATTATTGGCCAGATCAATAGCATCTTTAATCCATCGCATAGCGATCGATGTTTTATGTCCAAACAGAGAAGAAAATGTCGACGATTTTTTACGAAGTAGCTGCTGCCTGATACTGTCAACAGTCATTTTACTAGCGACTTCACCGGCATTGTAGCCACCCATGCCATCAGCCAATATGGCGAAATCCGCTTCTGCGCAAATCTCTATGGCATCTTCATTGTGCGCACGTACCAGTCCGGTATCTGAGAGACCTGCAAACTCTAATACGCGTTGAAATGACATGGATATAAAAGTAGTTAAGTTCAGGCTATGCGTTAAAGGTCATTGGCATTTGTGAAAACTGAAAATGCAGCCAGTAAGCCTGTGCGGCTAAGCTTAACACTAACCAGAGGAATTGTTGCGTAAAGATAAGTAATTTCCAACATTACTCGATATAGTCAATTGGTGTAGCAGCCTAATAGCAGTCTGGTTTTTGATACCTACATATAAAAACTGTCGTGACGAAGCCGCATCCCTTTGCATTATCACATCGAAAAAAACTCAATGGTCGAATGCAATTTTATCAATGCGATTATAGAGTATTGCTATCTACCACTAGCCCATTAACTAGCACTTACCTACTTATAAGACCTTTCGATCATTGCAATAAAAAAAGGGGAGCAAAGCTCCCCTTTTTTGTGGCTGCAAAGATTACAGCATGGCTTTCAACAAACGCGCCATTTCTGACGGGTTTTTAGTGGCCTTAATGCCGCATTCTTCCATGATGTCGAGCTTGGCTTGTGCAGTATCAGCACCACCGGAGATCAGCGCGCCAGCATGGCCCATGCGTTTGCCCGGAGGCGCAGTCACCCCGGCGATGAAGCCAACAACTGGCTTCTTCATGTTGTCGCGTACCCAATAGGATGCATTGGCTTCGTCTGGGCCGCCGATTTCACCGATCATGATGACAGCATCAGTATCTGGATCATCATTGAACATCTTCATGATGTCGATATGTTTCAGACCATTGATAGGATCACCGCCAATACCAACAGCAGAAGACTGACCCAGACCCAGTGCAGTCAATTGACCCACTGCTTCATAAGTCAACGTACCGGAACGGGAAACCACGCCGATACGACCTTTACGATGGATATGGCCTGGCATGATGCCGATCTTGATTTCGTCTGGTGTAATCAGACCTGGGCAGTTAGGGCCGAGCAATTTTGTTTTACTGCCGGACTTTGCCATGCGGTCTTTCAACATCATCATGTCACGGACAGGGATGCCTTCAGTAATGCAAATTGCCAAGTCCAGGTCAGCTTCAACAGCTTCCCAGATGGCAGCTGCTGCGCCTGCTGGTGGAACGTAGATCACGGAAACTGTTGCGCCAGTGGCTGCTTTAGCGTCTGATACGTTGGCAAAAATTGGTATGCCTTCGAAATCTTCGCCAGCTTTTTTCGGATTCACGCCAGCGACGAAACAGTTTTTACCGTTTGCATAATCGCGGCACATGCGGGTATGGAACTGGCCAGTTTTGCCAGTGATACCTTGGGTGATGACTTTAGTGTCTTTATTAATCAGGATGGACATAGTGATTCCTTGCGATAATTAAGCGTGAGCTGCAGCAGCGGCAACAACCTTCTGTGCTGCTTCTTCCATCGTGTCAGCCGCGATGATAGGCAGGCCGGAGTCAGCCAGCATCTTCTTGCCGATGTCTTCGTTAGTACCCTTCATACGCACAACCAGTGGTACTTGCAGGGAAACTGCCTTGGATGCAGTGATCACGCCTTCAGCGATCACGTCACAACGCATGATGCCGCCGAAAATGTTGACCAGGATGGCTTTCAGGCCTGGGTTTTTCAACATGATCTTGAAGGCTTCAGTGACTTTTTCTGCCGTCGCGCCACCACCTACGTCCAGGAAGTTGGCTGGTTCGCCGCCGAACAGTTTGATGGTATCCATCGTTGCCATCGCCAGACCAGCACCGTTAACCAGGCAACCGATATTGCCGTCGAGGGAGATGTAAGCCAGGTCAAATTTGGAGGCTTCGATTTCAGCTGGATCCTCTTCATCCAGATCGCGGTAAGCCACGATTTCTGGTTGACGGAACAGAGCATTCGCGTCGAAGTTGAATTTTGCATCCAGTGCGATGACTTTGCCGGAACCAGTCAGGATCAAAGGATTGATCTCAGCCAGGGAGCAGTCAGTTTCCATGAAGGCTTTGTACAAACCTTGCAACTGTACGCGCGCATCAGCGATGGATTCTTCAGGCACACCGATTTTGCGGGAGATGTCATCCGCTTCAGCATCTTGCAAGCCAGCAGTCGGGTCGATTGCCAGGTTGTGGATCAGTTCTGGATATTTTTCTGCCACTTCTTCAATATCCATACCGCCTTCGCTGGAGGCCATCAAGACCACGCGCTGGCTGATACGGTCAGTGACCATACTGACATACAGTTCTTTTTTGATGTCTGCGCCTTCTTCGATCAACAGGCGACGAACCTTTTGACCTTCAGCACTGGTCTGATGCGTGACCAGTTGCATGCCCAGAATCGCGTCAGCGTATTCACGCACTTGTTCCAGGGATTTAGCGACTTTCACGCCACCACCTTTACCGCGACCACCTGCGTGGATTTGCGCTTTTACGACCCAAACCGGACCGCCCAAAGTTTCAGCCGCTTTCACTGCTTCATCAACGGTTAAACATGGGATACCGCGCGGTACAGTTACTCCAAATTTGCGGAGGATTTCTTTACCCTGATACTCATGGATTTTCATACGACTTCCCTTCAGACACTGAGGTATTAGTTAATAAGTAAAACAACAAAAACGAACTAGCTGGATGATTTTGCGTCGGTCGGCAAACTAAAAGCTGTCGACCAACGCGGGTAATACTGCGCAACCGCTGGCCCATCCAGGCGCAGCGCATGGCAACGATTAAGTTGAAACGGTTGTTGTGTTTGCTCTGACGCACTGGCGCCATCTCTGGTGTCAATCACATCGCCAGCAAATGCTTGCACTGCTGCCGTCGGTAGAATTTGTGCCAGCTCTGTAATATGGGTACATCCGTGAATGCCGGACAAGCGCTCTTTGACGCCCTGACGAAATTGCCGAAACAAATTGAGTCCAATCAATTTCTTATAGTCAGGACCAATGGTGTTGCAAAACCCGGGATAAGGAACAGCATCTGAAACAGCAACGGCATCAACAATCGTTAAATCAGTATCGATAGTGATGCGCAGGCTAAGATCGTGCAGGGCAGAGCCAACAGGGCGAACGCCTGAAGCGAGTTTGATGTCACGAGTCTTGGTATCGGTGATGTGGGCGTCGAGATCCCACAATCCGTCGTCACGAGCGAACGCGTCGATCTGGATTGAACGCGTATGCTTCAGCGCACGTCCGATAGTTGTTGATGGTAAGGGCATAATGCCTGCTGGCGGCTATTTCAGAATAAAGAGCCACAATTGCGTGTCGTTACCGCAGCTTCTACGATAACAGCCGCTCCTGCGGCCCTGCAAAAAACCACAGAAGTGTAGCACAAGTGCTCAAGCAATCCTCGTTTACCTAGATGTTTACCCACCAGATTCACGAATTATTTGTATCGACGAGCTACATATCTATGGATAATTTGATCATGATTTCGATATGTTTTTACTTAACTTAGCTCGTCGTTATCAAAGTCATTCTCTCTGGGTGCTCTCATCGCTAATTGAATTGCCTTTTGCGAAAATCCACGTTGTTGCAAAAACCTCGCTTGCTTCGCCCTGTCTATATGATCCACCGCTGTACATGGAAATTTTCTGTGCAATACCTCTATCGCCCGGTCCGACTCTGTAAGACTTATCTCGGCCTTAATGCGAGATATTTCCTGGCTGTCCAACTGATGACTTTGCAACTCAGCCAAAATACGCTGATTACCAAAGCGGGCAATCCTCCGGTTCACCAGAGAATCAGAGAAACGCTCAGCAGATAAATATTTAGCCGCTTCTAATACATCCAATAAAGCCGACACATCATCACCATCTTGTGCATAACGTTGCAGCTTACGCGCCAGCTCGATACGGCTATGTTCACGCATAGACAAGTACCGGAGAGCGCGTGCTTTTAAGCTAATTTGCGGTCTAGGCATAAAATCATAAGCTCAATAAAAAAACGCCGGCACATTCTTTGAAATGCGGATCCGGCGTTCAATGTAGGTATCACAAAGTATGGATGAAATTAGCCAAGCATAACGAACAACGCCGTCGAACCCAACTAAATACTACGTTGCACTTACTCGGTGACAGGTGGCAATAAAGGCACGTTCAAATGCGCACGAACTTTATTTTCAATTTCTCGCGATAATTCTGGGCGCTCTTTCAAATAAGTCCGGGCATTGTCTTTACCCTGACCAATACGCTCACCGTTGTAGCTATACCAAGCACCAGCTTTCTCAATGATCTTGGCTTCTGCGGCCAAATCCAAGATCTCGCCTTCACGTGAGGTTCCTTCGCCATACATGATGTCGAAATGCGCCTCCCTGAACGGCGGCGCCACCTTGTTTTTCACAACTTTCACTTTTGTTTCATTACCAATGACTTCATCACCCGACTTGATTGAGCCGGTACGGCGAATATCCAGGCGAACCGATGCATAAAATTTCAGTGCGTTACCACCAGTAGTTGTCTCTGGGCTACCAAACATCACGCCGATCTTCATACGGATCTGGTTAATAAAAATAACCAAGGTATTGGTACGCTTGATACTACCAGTCAATTTACGCAAAGCCTGCGACATCAGACGTGCCTGCAAACCAGGAAGTGAGTCACCCATATCGCCTTCAATCTCGGCGCGTGGCGTCAATGCCGCGACGGAGTCGATAACGACAAGATCGACGCTGCCGGAGCGAACCAGGGCATCCGTAATTTCCAGAGCCTGTTCGCCTGTATCAGGCTGAGAAATCAACAGTTCAGACAAATTAACACCAAGCTTCTGTGCATAACCCACGTCCAGCGCATGTTCTGCATCGATAAATGCACAAGTACCACCTAATTTCTGCATCTCTGCAATAGCTTGCAGCGTCAGGGTTGTCTTGCCTGAGGATTCAGGTCCGTAGATTTCAACAACACGACCACGTGGCAGACCACCGACACCAAGAGCAACGTCCAGACCCAAAGACCCTGTCGATACAACCTGAACCTCTTCTACAACCTCGCCATCGGCCATCCGCATAACGGAGCCTTTACCAAATTGCTTTTCAATCTGCGCCAGAGCGGCAGCCAATGCTTTGCTTTTGTCAGAGCTGGAATCGGATTTTTTGTCGTCCATGATTTCTTTCGGAAATAGTGCGCTTGGTTATTGTTACGCTTAGTTGTTGGTTACTTAATTTTACTAACTGAGAACAGTGAAATTCTCGTTTTTATTTAATCTGACTATACTGTATAAAAAATCAGTGATTTATGCAAGCACGTTTTTTAAATTCTTCAAACCAACATGGTAACTATGATTCATGCACGTTGCTTCAACTGTTCATTTTCTGTCGATTTTCATTTAACTCTGAATTTTGTTCATCTAATGTCGATTTTCATTTAACTTTGAATTTTTTTCATCTAATTTTGAACTGTTGATTGGAAGTACCGCTTCCCAATATGAAGTCGGTTGCTGAGATGTTGATTGAGCTCCAGCACATTCATGTCTTATGGTGACACAGTGCTATTGATCTATATAAGTAATCCCAATTACTAAGATGTTGTACAGGACTACTTTAAGGAATTGCAATGTTTCCTGAAAGCTCTTTTGCGCGATGAGCTATCTCAAACTTAAGGTGCCTCGCTCTGGTAGAGATTGCCTGACTTGCTTCTAAGACCTTTGAAAGTAACGTCTGCCAGCCAAATTCATTCGCCTTGATGTCAGTGCGGAGAAGATTTTCTTGGTTGCCCCAAAAAATGTTTGATTGTCCATATATCTCGCAAACCTTCTCACTCATCTCCGGGTAATGGATGTCTGCAATTGCCATGGCTTCATGTAAACGCTCGCAATTTTCAAGATAGCGAGATCGGAAGTCCTCAACACCAAGATTCGAAACAGACTGGATGTAACTCATCGTTTGTGAATTCTCCAGTTCGATTCGGGAAAGTATTCGATGTAAAGCGTCTAGTTTCGCTCTTTCGACCGAAAGCTCATTCGTGAAGTGATCATGTTTTAGGCGATCCCTTTGCAGGGTAATGTCCTTGTCGGCGTTACCGCGTGCAATGTTCAGCTGCGTATTTGTAGTAACCTTGGCAGTGATATACGCGGCAAGCGCGCCTGTTACAGTGCCCACAAGGATGGAGAGTTCGGTTGTCATTTTTAGTAAAGGGCAAGAGTCAGGAATGACCATAAGCAATAAAAGTAATGATCTATTGAATACGACTACTAAAAAAAACGGCTCGAAATCATCTTGTCGAAAATTCTAGTTCACTTGCTTTTTTAAATAAACTTTCTCGCCACTTTAAAATGCTTTCTGTATCAAAACGTTCACCATTGAACTCAATTTGTTTGACAGGCTTATTTTTTGTAGATTTTTTGCGAATATAATCGCGAATTTCCATCCATCGAATTTCTCCGCTTGAGCTCCTGACGACAAGCATGACTGGAGCGATTTGATCAGCCCAATACTTCGAATGCCTTTCCTTTTTTATGGAAAATAATTCTTTTCCGTCGACAGTCGTCCTGACATACGAATCCCCCGACTTCAATTGCAGGAACAAAAGTTGCCCGGAAGCCGTTCCGTCATCATTTTTGAACTCAATCTCCATATCGATCCCATGGTCACTAACGGTTTTCTCTCTTGATATTTGGCGAGAAAGTGCCACTTTCGAGATAACTTCACCTACAAGCACTCGTTCTTTGCTCTCGTTGTCTAGCTCTTCATTAGCCACGCCCTCCAAACGACGCACTGTCCGTTGATATTCCGGCGATGTATATAGCTTCTCCAGTTCATCGACTAACAGAACACGGGCGTCACACATTGGACACCCGATATCTTGTTTGCCGCTGTTTTTCCGCTTTTCTGCGGCATCTACGTCTGCGATCGGGTTCGAGCAGTCCTGACAGACATAATGGCGTCGCCGAGTTACACGCGCACCTCGCTGAAGCAAATGGTCATGGACATACTTAACAAAAATTATTTTTTCGCCTAACAGCGTGTCTGGGGAACTGTAAACTTCAATTGAAGCTGCGGCAGAGGCAATTTGCCTAGTCAGCTTCACACCAATTTTTTTCCCACTCTTTGTAGCAAATTCAGCTGCATCTTGCCATAATTGAGCGCGTTTGAACTCGTGCGTATGATTTAGCCGAACGACTAAAGTAGAGTAAATTTCATCCACCACTCCATCAAACCGATAGTTTACAAGTACAGCCGGGTGACCAAGAAGTTCAGGCCTATTGCGTTTGTAGTAGCTTGGAAAGACAAGAAAAACATCTTTCTCGGTAAGCTCCCTCGCACACAAGCCTCGCTGAAGGAGTTTACGATGCATCTCAAGAAGAACAATGCGCTCGTCCTCGAGAGGAAGGCGCTGAAAGCTACCGTAAACCAAATCACCGCCAAGCACTTTTTGCTCGCTGACGCAACCGAGTTCGCTAGGATCGTCACGCATGGTCGCTATTACTGCTTGACTGTATGCATTGATCAACTCAGGTTGAAAAAGCACCCATGCACCAAATTCCAATTCAAGGACAACGCCTGGACCAGAGAGCAGGCTTAATACCGCTTTAAGCTCCGCATCTGCAAAGTTAATTTCATTCGGCTGCAACCTTAGGCGAAGCGCGTCTCGAAGCTCGTTAAATCGCATTAGAACGCGCCCGTCATCCTTTAACCTGACAATTTCAGCCTTTAGACGTTTAAATAAGATGGGAGAGGATCGCCATGGAATACCTTCCCAATTGATGCTTTCAACGATGGCATCCCGGAGTTCGGTACATCCTTTCCCAGTCAGCGCACTCGTCTCAAGGTATTGCAGGAAACCATGCTCCTTTACATACTGTTGTATGTCTTGTCTGCTAACACGAATGGGGCTAGCATCAATTCTACCGGCAACTAAAAGCTTGGCCAATTGCTTATCTGTTGAACGTGTAAGATCACGATCCCATTGGGAAAGGGACTCGAAAACGTTTGTTTTCTGAGCATCGAAGACCAAGATAGCGAGTGCTGTATCATCCATATACAGTTGATGGATGAGTCGTTGGTCCGCTTGCCCACCAAAATCCCAAAGCCAGATCTCTCTATCACCCCGCTCACCGGGTGTTTTGGCAGGAAGCGACCATTGCGTCGCCCACGCCCCTACAGTGGACGCAGCACTTGCCTCCCACTGCTCATGTGCCAACCGTTTGGACAATCCAGTCTTACCCGCGCCACTATCGCCGACAAGCAGTACCTTCGCGTTGGTGTACTGAACCTGCTCTTCTGCTTTTACAAGATTTTCCGAAATGAAACCGCGTTTGTGGATAAGCTCTGATGGAATATTCCACTCGAATAACTTTTCCGTGTCTCCAGAAAATAGAATATCGCCGAAAAAAGCAAGACCACAAGCATCGTTATCGTTGCCGT
Organism: Undibacterium sp. RuTC16W; assembly: GCF_049339445.1. NCBI lineage: Bacteria > Pseudomonadati > Pseudomonadota > Betaproteobacteria > Burkholderiales > Oxalobacteraceae > Undibacterium > Undibacterium sp. RuTC16W. The sequence continues at coordinate 92,330 of NZ_JBMPPE010000008.1, forward strand.
CTAGAATACGAAGTAGCTTGCCAGTTTCGACCTCCCACAGACGAAGAAATCTGTCACCACCACTGGAAACAAAAGCATATTCATCTGAATGCCAAGCAATATTTAGAACCTTGTCAGTATGTGCATCAAAGATACTAAGACATAGACCAGAGCGAAGATCCCATAACCGAATTGTGCAATCATCTGAGCCACTCAAGAGCATCGTTCCGTTCCCGTTTAGGGATAGACAACGCACTGCACCAGTGTGCCCCTCAAGAACACGAGTGCATTGGCCAGTACGCAAATTCCACACTCGAATCGTGCCATCCACACCAGCTGAGATCAAGGTACTATCGAACGCCTGCACTGAGAGCACAGCGCCGGTATGTCCTCGCAGATCCTTTGACATTTCATTACCGAGATCCTCCCAAATCTGAATGGTTCCGTCATGCATGCACACTACTATTGCGTCGCCAGCAAATCTCGCTGCAGTAAGCGCCTCAATACCTGCGGAGATCGTTCGTATGCATTTTTCGCTAGTCAGATCCCAAATTCTTACCGTGCAGTCCTTCGAGCTGGACATTAGGAGCTGTTTGGTCTCATGAAAGTCTAAACTGTTGATCCAGCGTTCATGCCCTACGAGTTTTAGCTTGAATTCCGTCGGCTTATTGATGTCGATCAAGTAAATTTCGCCAACAACTGTTCCATAGGCTGCGATTCTATTGTGAAGACCAAACTCAATTGTATTGATGAGAGAGGATGAGTTCAATTTACTGCGCTTCTTCGACGGAATACGAGATACATCCTTACCACGCGAAGTTGGTTTTGGTGTGCTGGGCCTACAGACGGCAACCAGTCGCGCAAAAATCTCGGTAGCCTGTCCATCTCGCCACTCAACATATTCTAACTGGCGTAAAGTATCTGGCAATGGAACATCTTCAAGTCGTACTGGAATGAAGCGCCGCTCCTGATGTATGGGGTCACGGAACTTAAACGTTTCCTTCTCAAACTGGTGCCACTGATTTCCCAACACGTGCTCAGAAACAAATAGCAGAAGCACTCTAGATTGATCCAAGGCGTTGTTTCTCTCATAAATAAAGTGATCTGTCTGTCCATCCTTCTGCTCACCGGACCATACACGCAGTCCACCGTCGCGCAAACCTTGAGCTATTAACCCAACAACTGACGCATCTGCCTCGCTATGGCTTAAAAAGACATCATATTTATAGTTTTTGTCCGTCAAGAACTTCTCCTCAGATGGTTATTGATATCCCGCCACATACCTTACTAACCCTGCTTATATTTCTCAAAAGCATCGAATGCGTCGTAAATACGCCAGGCTAATTCAAGTCGAATCTCGTCCGTAAGCACCTCTTTACTCGCCTGAGCTTGCCGCCCAACCTCTTCAAATGCAAAGCGAAATCGATCTCGGATAATGCGATTTCCTGTGCAACGGATTCCAACAAGAACGTAACGAATGTCAATTCCACTGCGATCTAGTGCAATTAGAGCTTCAGAACTTGGCAGCGTCCCTCCTGATTCATATTTTACAATACTAACTCTAGACAAATTGGCAATTTTTGCTAATGTGCTTTGGGTTAACCCTAGACGAGTCCGCTCTTCCAACAATCTTTGTGCTGCTCCCATGCCCAACTCTACTGTGCTCATATCTTCTAAGCTTTCAACATTTTTCAATTTCTAAATAGTACACAATAAGTAAACAAAAAGGATACATAAAGCACACATTTAGAATACATAAATTACATTGAATAGAAAATATATAGGATCAAATAAGTTTTTTAAAAATGCTTATTTGTGAAAATAGAAGGTAATTTCCATAGGCTTTTAATTTAAAAGATAATTTTTCCCTAGATTAATTGACGTAAATATTTGTTTACATTAATCTAATAATTATAATTTCAGGTTTTTCAACAAAAACCAAACTAATTTCATTTGAATTTAAGCAAATTTAAATCATGAACCTCTCACAGACAGCTCTTGACGCAGTCAAGCAACGCTTTTTTGAGCAAGGCATCTGCATTGGAGACTGGGCTCGCGCACACGAATTTGATGCGTTTCTTGTGTATGCCGTGCTTTCTGGTAGAGCCAAGGCAAGACGTGGGGAAAGTCATCGGATAGCAGTCGCACTTGGACTGAAGCCCCAACCGGACCTTTCGAGCATGGAAGCTCCAACAGAAATACTCCTGGTTGACTCTCACTCTTAATCCAGAACACTAATCCCACATAAGGAGAGACTAAATATGAGCAAATAAATAACTAAAGCAAATAAAAAAAGCACCAAGGTCGCCAAACCAAGGTGCTTTCGTTCCGGGGGTTGATTCCCAGATTTCACTTCACATCTGAAATTTACCTGCGTCATTCGTACGCGTCAACCCCTTTTTTATCATTTTTGTGATCGCGTAAAAGCGGGCGGTGTACTCGCACGCCTGTACGCAGGAGAAACCTAATGAAAAAGAGTTCGTATTTCCCTCCGTCAGCCTCACCCTTCCGTCTACGCCTGGAAGCGCACGCGCGCGCTGGCACCATACATCCGCGCGCGCCGCACGTCAGTTTAGTTAGCAGACCCGTTCTGCTATCGCCCCATCCTGGTTGCGATCTCTGTAAGCAATCGCATTTTCTAATTACAAGAACATCCATTACCTTTTCTCTTGCAAGTGGGTGTTGCATATGAAACCCAAGCGCAAAGTAATCACACGATCACCCCATCGTACCGTTGGCCTTGTGTCCTGCGGCTGGCTGCAAAAAGAAGTCATCGAATATGAAAGCCAACTTGAACGCCGGTTCATCCAGAGGATGCTACTCACTCCTGGCGTAAAACGCATTATCGACCAGCCGTTCACTGTGACTTACGGCGAGGAGAAAGACAAATCCTACACACCAGATTTCCTCGTGGAATTTTTTTCAGGAAGGACACTGATTATAGAAGTCAAGCCAGAAGTATTCGTCAAGAAATGGATTGAAATATTCGACCAGGTTTCATCCATTCTCACACAGCGAGTACTTTCATTTCATGTAGTGACGGATCGCATGATTGATCAGGCTGACCTGCCAGTCATGATCGAGTTACTTCTTCGGTATGCACGAGGCAGCGTACCTGATCAATCAGTAGAGGCTGTCCAGGCGGCACTGCGATCGACTGCAGAGTCACTATCAATCGCCGCCGTCATGCAAATGGCGCAAGTCGATAAAACAGTTGTACTACACATGCTCGGCAGAACGATGCTTATCTTCCATGACAGCATTTCGCTGGCTGACGACACCCACATTAAATCTATTTCTTTGGAGACTGATCATGAAAATATTTGCATTCCAAGTTGGCTTGACGCTGCGGCGTGGAACCCAGACGCTGGAGTTCGTGCGCAAGATAGACCAAAACCGAGTTCAGTTCGAAGACCCGATCACTCGCCAAAACTATACGTGGGACATCGTCAAGGTGACGAATCAGATTTTCAATCATGAGTTATCTGTGGTCGGTGCTGACACAATATCCAGAGATCCGAACATCGTCGAAAGCGAAGCATCTGCGGGATTTCTGACAAGTATTGATTCATTGCCCGCTAAATATAAAAGTGAGCTTGAATTCCGGATCCGTATCGTGAAGTGGATCAAAAAAAATGGTGCGTCACGAGGCCAGCGCCAGGCGATCGCAGGAATATTAAAAAAATTCCCGCAGATGCCAGACGAAACCCACAAGCCGCCCACAACATCAACGGCAATGCTTTGGATGCGTTTGTGGGACGAGTCAGGCGAAAATCCTTCCTCTCTAGTTACCAAGAACTTCGGACGATTACGTCAAAAGGCTTTTTCAAGAGATCAAGAGGCCGAGGTTACCAGGGTACTACTGAGGGAATATTTCACACGCAGCCGTCCAACGCTTGAGCACGCCGCCATGATCTTGAACTGCCGGTTAAAGGAGCTGGCTGCCAATCAGTCCCAAGATCAAGTCAAGAAAACCATTAGTCTTTCCTCATTACACAGGCGGGTAATGGAAGTGAATCCGTATATACGGGATGTTCATCGATTTGGTGCAGCATTTGCGCGAAATAAATGGCGTTATTCATTAGGAGGAACTCAGGCAATACGCGCCTTGCAACGCCTAGAGATCGATCACACTATATTGGATATAGTCGTTGTCGCCGATGGTACAGGAATGCCTCATGGCAGACCGGTCATTACCGTAATCATTGATGCCTACAGCAGTTACTGCGTCGGATTCTATATTTCCTTTGCAGGTGCTGGTCTTGCCCCGGTACTCAACGCAATGAAGGTAGGACTGATGCCTAAAAGCGCATATACAGACCACGCTTCATTTCTTACGCAAACTTGGCATGGCTATGGAATTGGCGAAATGTACGTCGTGGACAATGGTCTTGAATTCCATTCCAGGCAATTTGTCTCCGCCGCCACGGAACTCAATACCGATATTCAATACTGCCCGGTCCGACAGCCGTGGTTGAAACCGAATGTCGAGCGTTTCTTTGGCGAATTAGGGAATCATCTCCCGAAACAAGGCAAAGTACTGAAACCCATCGCGAACAGCTTGCCACTCGATCCTCGGAAAACCGCGCGCATTTCGTTCAGCGAATTATGCAAAGGTCTACTGCAGTACTTCGTAGATGTCTATCCCATGAAGATTAATTCTAGGTCATTGACTCGGCCAATCGACTTGTTTCCGGAAAGCTTTGAACAGACCCGGCCACCATTGTTGCCATCCAATCTGGATAGTCTTGGGTTGATCGCCGCCCAACAAAAAACGCTTGCCGTTGGTAACGAGGGAATTGTCATGCCAGGCCTTCGCTTCAATTGCCCAGAATTGCAATTGGTTAGGCGCGAGTTATCTGTCAAATTTAAAACCCAAGTTAAATACGACCCTGAAAATCTTGGCTTTGTTTATGTTCAACATCCAAAAACCCTGGGTTGGTTGTATGTACCAAATTGTCAGCCGGAATATGCCAATAACCTGTCCGTCATTCAGCATAAAACCATTCGTGAACATATCAAGACTTACCACATGAAGAGCGGACACTACGAAGCTTACATGCAAGCCAAAATAGAACTATCAGAGAAGTGGCTGAGTATGTCACGTGGAAAGGCATTGAATCGAGACAATAAACTCGCTGCCAGATTCGCGGGCCTCAGCAGCGCACGGTGCCTACTACCAGACAATAGTCCTGCAGCAGTTCCACTACCCGTTCAATTCTGTTCGCAAGTGGAACCCAGAAGAGAAGATGTAGTGATTCCTACATTTGACGCCTATCTTTTAGATTGAGAGACTCACCCATGAATATCACACATGTCTCAGACCAAATTAACGCCACTACCGTCATGCATCCGCAATTTAAGGCTGCATTTGATGGCATATGCAAACTGGTCATACAGAGTTCAATTTCTGGTGTCCCTTTAGGAGCAAGCGTGATCGCACCGACAGGTTCAGGAAAAACTCATCTCATCAATATTCTTGTGAGGCGCTTTTCTCAAAAGACAGATTTAACAGAGACAGAAAGTACAGTCATATCAATATCAGCCGCAGCAGCGCCAAGCATAGGTTCAATGATTGATCGCATGCTGCAAGCGCTGGGACACCCACCTGGATTAAGGGCAACGCGTGTACAGGATTTGCGGCAAACAATATTGATACAAGCGATCAAGGAACGGGGCGTGCGATTTATCGTTATTGATGAATTCCAGCATTTATTTAGAGGAAAGGGGAAATTTACCGCATCTGAAATCACCGATTTACTTAAAGAAATCATGGATAAGACCGGCATACCTGTTTTTGTCTTTGGTACCGATGAATTGGGTGATTTACAAAATTTGGATCCGCAGTTTGCTTCGCGTATTCCTGCTCGCTATCAAATTCGCCCCTTCTACTGGGGAGAGGAATGGATCGGCTTCATAAAAGCATTCGAGTCACAAATTTCTGCCTTTGACGTTGGCGTCCTATCAAGCCTGGCAAAAAAAATGCATAGCGCCACTTTGGGGTCGCCACGCACGTTGAAATATTTGATCATTGCGGCCACGATCAACGCTGTGGAGAAAGGAGCATCCGGTGTCCACGAAGAGCATTTGTCATTCGCTTTTTCATCGACGTTTGGCACGTCTGCCATTTTAGACAATCCATTCAAAAGTAAATGACCCTCACGCCAATGCCTGTAAGAGCGAATCCTTTCAGTGACGAGTCATTGATGGGATTTGCTTTACGTCTTTCGGAAATGAATCATATGGAGAGCATTCAATGGCTCTCCTATATATTTCATACCCAGAAAATTTCTCACCTGACTTTGCATCATCTCCCAACGATTGCCTGGCTCTTCGGCTCGCATGTAGTCAACTCGCCAGCTAATTGCATTTTTTCTAGCCGGGACGGCGGACACACGGTCTTTCATACCTATGGCCATATCATCAGGAGAAGTTTTTTGTTAAGAATGCGTCGCCCTCAAGTTTGTGCCGCGTGCCTCATTGAAAACAACTATGTCAGAAAATCATGGGATTTTTCGATGGCGTCAGGATGTCCATTTCACTGCCTGCAATTGGTCGATAGGTGCGAGAAATGTTCAAAGAATTTCAGTTGGAATCGCCCTGGTATATCTCTTTGCAAATGCGGTTACGACATTCGCAAAAGCCAGCAGTCAAGAAGCAGTGAAGAATCTATAGCGTTTTCAGGATGGCTACAGCAACGTATTTCTCAATCGGCAGTATGGCGGGAAAACTCTTCGCATTTTGAGCCAGTGCTTTCAATGTTAGATCCATTGTCCATCGACAGCGCTTTGAGGATTGTCTGGGCAACTGGCATCAAAAAATTTCCAGATGACCGAATAGACGTCGGTACCGGATCAAAGGCCCTCAGTATCCACCGCGCTGATGAATGTGTAGGTCGCAGTTTTTCGCGTCTCAAAGAGGCTCTGGTTTATCAAAATATCGGTGAGATCCGATCTCTTTTCTCAGAGAGCATTTTACGTTCATTAATCGATGAAACGGATCATGTCACTGACCAGGTTTTGATTTCTCAGTTGCTATTACTAGGAAAACGCCGAGAAAACCCGAAGGCCAGCCTGCTCCACCTGAACCCTCTTTCTCAAATGAGACTATTTTAAGATGACTGAGCAATATTTCTTGGTTGCCCCGAAAATCATTCCAGGAGAAGCACTGTCATCCTGGATACACCGCCTTTGTCAATCGCATGGCATCTCCACCAAGCGATTATATAAGTTACTTAATTTTAGAAAGCCAGAAGATGTTGATAGCGAAGAATTTCCTGAGGCCATACTGAAATTGATGAGTATGACGCGGCACGATATTGAAAATTTTCAACTTGTTAAAGCAGTAAATCGATCTATTTTATTGACTGAGGCTCTGAGAAAGCAGTTGAGAACGGGATTAGATCAATCTCCAACAACGGCTTTTTGCTGGCAATGCTTAAGAACTGACGCGATCCCCTATTACCGGATCGAGTGGCGATTTTATTTTTGGCAAACATGTCCCAAACATTTGGTCGACATACTTACTCGATGTCCTTATTGCCTGAAATCACCAGACTTAAGAAGCGAATTACTAGTCTCAAACAACGCGACCCCAAGCTTGGCATTCTGTTACTTTTGTCAGTTTTACTTTGGCGATTCAATACAACAAATTCAGTCAGAGTTTGCTACAAGCAGTGTTGAACAAATCAAGACTCAACAAAGCATGATGGCTTCTGTTGTCTATGGTTATTTCCAAATTCATCCCTGGGCAGAACGCTTCCCATTGCAGTCAATGTTCCATCTCTACAATGCCGGTCTACTAGCATCAGATATCAAATCCGACAGTTGCAGTCCTCCCGCTTGGGGAGAGGGTATTTTTTCTAGTTTTTTGCATTTTCTTGATTCGAAATTAGAAACTGGAGAACGAGCCCATGTGCAAATCTCTGCTATGGCAGAAAGTAAAAAATAGTTTCCTGATTGCGAATCTCCATCGAATAATGTATTGCGCTTGATGGCTTAATTTTCCTCACTAGTGGCTTGAATAAAATGAAAAATAGAAAAAACAAACGACGGCTCTATAAATTGTGGTTTCAAAACAAATTATATCCAAGAAAATCTCCTGAGGAATTCGCATGGGCACCAGTTGGCCGAGAGTTTGGTAGTCTGGATTACGAGCGACTAATGCAGCAAGACTAATTAGCTTATGTGTCGCAGATTGCATCAGCAGGTGATAAAAAGCCTGTGCCCTGACAACCTTGGCATCACACCCCGGCAACGCGACGTTATTTCCGGATCTATTGGCTACTTGGGAAAAGAATATAAAACCACTATGCTAATTTGATTCCTCTTTGAAAATCTGCCAGCAGGGTCGCTATATTTTGGCGCACGTTAAATGTAGCGTCTGAATTTTCACTCTAACCGTCACGGTCATTTTGACCAAACTGCTAACAGCCTCTCATAAAACATTTATTGGCTGCAAAAATCAATTGAATTATTCTGATTCACCGATATATAATTGAATCAATTTGAATCAATTGAAGGTTAATATGGCCAGCCGCTTTGTTCCCACTCTTTTTCAGCTGTTTACTAAGCTTAGTGAAAAGGCAACAGCAGACGCCATTGCTATACCACCTGGAGATGAGGGACCGGGGCGCTTCCCTGTCGTGGTCAAACCTGAAACGAGAGCATTTCTTGAGGAACAAGCCAAGGCTTTCGGCTCTTCCATCGGAGGTATCGCTGGCGCTTTTCTAGATGGAATTGCAATGACCGAAATGAATAGGGATGGCCCCATGTTAATTAGTGCGATTGCAGAGCGTTTTTTTATACTACTGCGCGACCATCAATTATCGTTTCCTGCAGCAGCAGAAGTTCTCAAGCCAGTAGATATTTCGCTAAATGACATGGCTGACATGGAGCGATTGCGGGCAAAACTTACGTCTCAGAATATCCAATGGATTGCGAATCACTTCCATATATCGTATGAATGGTTTGTCGGGAAAAGCGAATTTCCTTCCGATGTAAAACACCATAGCTGGTATAAAAATGAGGTCGGCGCGGCCAGGGCTCTGTTAGCTGCTGCAAGAGACAGCGAATCAGCGGAGCTGTGGATTTTTTGCTCAAGGGGTTTTGACCTCGCTTCCGACAAAGAGGACGGAGTTGATCAAGAAAAAACTCCCCACTTTATCCCTGTACTCATCCGCAAATACACACTTCCTGCCGGCGAAACGTACGAAACATTCGAAATATGGGATGAGGGTCGATGGAGTTATTGGCGCTGCCGTCACCACATCAAACTCCTATTTCACTTCGCAAATCAAATAGAAAGAGGAAATGCCATGCAAGCCATTGGCAGCCGCGTACGTTTTCGTTTGAATGGAATGTACCTTTCCCGCGAGGACTACCATAAGCTACGTAATAGCTCCGTCGTTCCAGCATCCCTAATTGGAGCCAGGCGTCATGTCGATTGGCACCCTAGCGATTTCGTTGAGAGGTCGATGGCTCAGCAAGACATTCAGGACTGGGAATCCATATCAGCTTACGAAGATAACCAGCTTACCTTGCGGGCATTTGAAGAACTCCTCAAAAACAAATTTGACGATTCGTGCGCCTATAAAGGTTAAGTGCAGCAATTTCTGTACGAATTTTATAAAACTACTGCATGGCGCCGGGCAATTTGTATTCAGCGCAATTTAAATATCTATCAAATATCTTCCTATGAGCGGATTTCGTTTAATTGACATGACATTGCTGGATGAAATTTTCGACATGGGAAGTGGTTATGTCTTAAATTTTTCTGACAGAACGTTTGCCCATTTCTTCGCCGAACTGGACATCGATATTAATGCAGCACTATATTCAAGAAACGGGAGCTCAAAGGCGAAACGCCTACGCTGTTTCTTGCAAACAGTGGACACGATCGTAGCAGTAAGGACCTTAAAGGCATTATGGGAATATCGAGAGGCAATTCGGGGCAACCAAGAGGAAAAGGTCCACAACGCATGCGGCAGACTCCTCTCCCTAATCAACAGACTTGAGGGAAAAGCAGAAACTCCGACGTCTAAGGTCTCGCCTCCTGTTCCGGCCTTCAATCGACCTCTACTTTTAGAGCTCAAATCCGAATTGCTCGCCCTTAACAACTTGGCTGCTCAAGCGCGTGGCTATGCATTCGAGAAATTCTTAAAGCGACTTTTTAATGCTTTTGGCTTATCCGCCCAGGAACCGTTCCGGCTTCGTGGCGAACAAATTGACGGAAGCTTCCAATATGCGAGCGAAACTTACTTGGTCGAGGCAAAGTGGAAAGGAGAGCCCACCGGCGTCGCGGACCTGCACGTTTTTCATGGAAAAATAGAACAGAAAGCCGCTTGGACCCGTGGATTGTTTGTTAGTGAAAGTGGATTCACGCCTGACGGATTGATCGCCTTTGGTAAAGCGAAGCGCGTCATTTGCATGGATGGTCTAGACCTATATGATATGTTAGACCGCGAAATACCTTTGACCAACGTTCTTGAACGGAAATTAAGGCACGCAGCGGAAACTGGGAACCCTTTCGCCCGTGTTCGAGACCTATTTTCACTGTAACTTTAAGACGGACCGGCTAGCTAGCTAGCTCCAATATCATCGCTGGTTGAGCAACGGATCTTCTGCTTCCACGAGCAATGCTCCAAAGCTACAGTTCTTAAGTCGTTCTTCAAGGTCATGCGGGGAGGGAAATTCCATTTTCCACGCACGATAGATTCCTTCCTGGTCCGTCTGGTCATACCCCTTTATATGCATGTCGGCACATGTAAGAGATGCAGCATAAAATTCTGCTTTAGGCGATCTTCTCAATGCATTGAGAATCGAATCCGCAATGGTCTCATCAGCAACATTTTTTATTTCGGCCTTTAGTATGAACTCTTGATTGTTGCGCAGCACTCCGAAATGCATCCCGCCGTAACTGATAATATTTATCAGCGTCTCCCAATGGCAGTGGCAAATGTCCCCGACGTAATTGCCGTCACGCAGATATGAATTCGTTATTACCAAGCCAGCTACTTGAGTTACTGGATTAGTCGGGTCGCGATCTTCTAGCCATTCATCAATTTGAGCCAAGTCTTGTCGAAGAATCGTGCATTGATCTCTGCATTGGCCGGCCTTTTGATTGAGCCTCTTTTCCGTCTCAAGGAATTCATAGGCTTCAGCAGGAGAGGGAATCGTAGCGGTTTCAATCACGAACGCGGTATCTCCAACAAGAATCAACAGATCAATTTCCTCATCCGGTTTCAGCCTCGGACGAAGGCAGGATCCAACAAATCTGATGTGATCCCGATAGGGGCTCCGCTCAATCGCAGCGCGCAATTCTTCTTCCATCATTTTCTCGTTAAGGGCTCCCTTCAATTCGAACGGCCTGTTAAGCGATGGATGGGTTTTTGCCCAGGACGATAAAAGCCGAGCGTGGTGTACGCCCATCAAGGGCCACCAAAGAAGACAAATCTCGTTACCTGCTGGAAGAATAGGGTGCCCCCACAGAGCGCTCCTTTTGTGGGTCGAAAGCATAGAAACTCCAAACATTCCGCAGTTCTCTCGCGAGATAAAACCACACAGCTCTTGATTACAGTCACTATATCACTCAGCCTAAACTGACTATTAAGCACCATGGCGAGTGTTGATTTATCTTTTTCAGTATCAAGCGATTGAGCCAGAGCGTGAAGCTGCTGGGCAATCAAAGCAAGCTCACCCCAAATAAGGATCATTTCAGAGATTGTCAGTCCAACTGAAGGATGCTCTGCCTCGACGAAATCGCGAAGTACTCCATCTTGCAATAATCCGTGACTGCGGCGAGCCTTAATTAGCGAGTCGAGCTCTTCTTCCGGAAATTTAAAAGCAGGAACTGCACGCACCGTCAAACGTCCACCTTCAAGGTTGACTTGGGGTATTAATACGTTATTCGCATCAGGGAGCGATTCTAACGATTCAAATCTATCAAAACTTCTCGCCATGAATACCGGACGGCGCGAAAGGTCGATTGCCGACCGACGCGCCAGATCGCTTTTTGTTTCGTCGACTATATAGTTTCCCGAATGAGGATCTACTTGAACATGCGCGCGCAGCCAAATGACTGAGCCCCAAATGCATTGAATTGACAAGCTGTGCTGGGCTAAGTCCAACAAGTTGCACAGAGAATCCTTAATGTCAATATATTCGATTTCATCAGAATTTAATTTTCCAAAGCCGCCAGTGTGGTTCAACATTTTCATCGCATTCCCGATGGCGTCAACGACAGCCTCCATTGGCACCTGTACCGAGTACGAATTCCCGGCCGAGTCTACGAAACACTTCATTTCTCGTGTCTGCTCTTGCGAAATAGCGTCGACGTTTTCTAACGCTCGCCCGTAACTATCGAAAGCCATTCTCATAACATCATTCGCCCGCCGGGAAAAGTGTGATGCAAGCTCCGGCAAACTATAAAATTTTGTTTTAGACGAAATATGCTCAACACTATTTATTACCCTTTTAGATTGGTGACCAAACACCAGCCCTAAAAGGTACAGATTTAGGTCTTGCGGACTACCGTCGTTCAGCACTTGAAAAGCATCATGCCAAACCTTGGGATCAAAACCATAATTTGTGGGATTAGGAAGGCGATTAGGCTGGTCCCTCAGCGTCGTCGAAAAATTGTCTTGTTTTGTCATGGAAGCAAGCTCCTTCGATTGATCAGCAGGCCGAGCAGGTCAACTCACTCTATTCTTTCAAATTAAGCTTAACCGATCGCTGAGCGTTATTACCATTTAAGCACCATTAAATTATAGATATTTTGCTAAGCACCTTAGAATTCAGAGTTAAATGAACGAAAACCTGGTGAATTCAGAGTTAAATGAATTTGCAGTTCAGACTTAAATAAGCACGTGCGCTATAAGTCATTGATTTAACGAGGAATGCATTTCAGACTTAACTGAAAATCGACATTTTCTGTCGATTTTTGACATTAATCCATAAACCCTCCAGCTTTCAAACTGGCTCAAGAGCAAGGCAGCCGTAAGCAGTTCCATAGGGAATTTATCAATTTAGGATTTAAGGAGTTTTACGAAAGGGATACTGCATTCGCCAGACAGTGGGGGCAAACTGAGTGAGGCAGTTCAGCAAGTAAATGAACATGCACGACAGAAATAGATAGCGCGCTTAGGTATAAGGACGACCTAGCTGAAATTAATCCAAGAAGGTCCAGGTATCAGCCCCATCAAAATGACGCACCTCAACCACTTCTTTCAACCGTGGTTCAAAATTGCTCAAATTCACTCCGTGCCTTGCACCCTGTTGCCCGTCTATGGGCTCCCAGTGCGTCACGCAACCACAGATCTTACAACGGACTGTCTTTAGGGTTTTGTCGCCCCACACGTAATCGCTTGTATTCTCTGGGTGCCCCTCGATACTTACCGTACCAAATGGATAATAGACCCATTGACCGCCCAGGCGCCGGCACAACGAGCAGTTACATCTTATCGACGTCTCCGGTATTGACGGCAGAGTAAGTCGCACCGCGCCGCAATGGCAAGAACCTTGCAGCGAAGCCAAGTTCGACGTTTCTTCTGTCATGAAGCAACTCCTTAGTAGTGATAAGATTTTCCGTCCAACAATACATCGGCTTATGAACGTGAAGCCATATGCAGGGGCGTGAGCGCAATTCCTGCTTGAATACCTATTGACTAGGTACACTGCCTAACAATCCTTCTTGCTACTTGAAACCATGACGCAAAATATAGTCTAAAAACAAACATATTGTCACACAAAAAGGTCGTTTCAAAAATGGTCGGATAGGTGCTTAGCCGCAGACAGTGTAAATGTGCAAGAAATGCGCCCCTGTCATTACATCTAATATACAAGCCTGACAATTCACATTCACCATCAGAACGCGATACCAATTACGCATTTCAGACCGTAAAAACTCTGCTTGCCAGGAAAAATACACAATAGCACTCAAAGCAATGGCATCCGCCGGATAGTTAGTCTGAGTTTGTGACAAAAGCCTCCAAACCAAATAGACTTAAGTCCAGAGACAAACAAAACCATTGGACAAATACCAAGCCTCGTTTTAGGGCGCAGAATAGCTGCATAAGAATGTCGTGACGGCAATCCAGTTGCAGCGACGCCGTGCTTTTCCCGATTAAAATGACGTTTGCATTCTGTCCACAATAAGAAAATTCCACTATGCGCATATTGCTCGCTGAAGATGATAGTGTTCTCGCTGACGGCCTAACCAGATCGCTGAGACAATCTGGCTATGCCACCGATTGTGTCGCTAACGGTCAGGAAGCGGATTCTGCTTTATCGACTCAAGATTTTGATTTGCTGATTCTGGACTTGGGCTTACCCAAGCTCAGCGGACTGGAAGTATTACGCCGCCTGCGCGCACGTAACTCACATTTGCCTGTGCTGATACTGACAGCGGCGGACTCCGTCGAACAAAGGGTAAAAGGCCTTGATCTAGGCGCAGATGATTACATGGCAAAACCGTTCGCGCTATCTGAACTCGAAGCGAGAGTCCGCGCCTTGACCAGACGTGGAGCGGGAGGTGGCCCTACGGTCATCAAACACGGCCCACTGACCTACGATCAGGTCGGGCGTATTGCCTACATCAATGAACAAATGCTCGATCTGTCGGCACGAGAATTAGGTCTGCTCGAAGTGCTCCTGCAAAGAACCGGGCGACTGGTGTCCAAAGAACAGCTGGTCGATCATCTCTGCGAATGGGGCGAAGAAGTAAGTAACAATGCCATCGAAGTCTATGTTCATCGCCTGCGCAAAAAAATTGAAGTCGATGGCGTCAGGATCGCTACCGTCCGTGGCTTAGGTTATTGCCTAGAAAAATTCTTTGTTGCACCTGCCCCCGCTACCACCATAGTCACACCTACCGACACACCATGACTGATGACCACGGCGCAGAACTAGCGATTCGCCCGCAAGCGCCGGAACATCCTGTGCATAGCCAGCCACCGGAAAAAATTCAACGCTCTTTATTCGGTGAAATTCTGGACTGGATGCTGGCGCCACTCCTACTGCTATGGCCAATGAGCATCGCGATCACCTATCTGGTCGCAAAATCGATCGCCAATCAACCGTTTGACCGTGCACTTGAAGACAATGTCCTGGTCTTATCACAGCAAGTAAAACAGGTCGATGGAAAAGTCGTTACCCAGATGACCAGTCCGGCACGCGATATTTTGCGTGCTGATGATCTCGACAGTATTTATTTTCAGGTCAAAACGGAGCATGGCGATCTGATCGATGGCGACAAAGATTTACCGACTCCGCCAGAGGAAGAAAAAGCCGCCACCGGCACAGTACAGATACGTAATGAAACACTGCGCGGGATTGATATCCGTATCGCTTACAGCTACATCAATTTAAATAAAACCACGAGTAATTTCGGAACCCAGAATGCAGAGAAATATGCGCCGAATCTCGTATTGATTCAGGTCGCAGAAACATTGGAAAAACGCGCTGTACTCGCCAACGAAATCATTAAAGGCGTGATCCTCCCACAGTTTATTATTTTACCGATTGCACTGGCACTGGTCTGGTTTGCATTAAGCCGCGGACTCTCGCCCCTGGCAGAATTACAGCACCGTATACGCGCGCGCCGCCCCGACGATTTAAGTCCGATTGACTCGCGTCAGGTTCCTGAAGAAATTACCCCGCTAGTTCGCTCTTTGAACGAGATGCTGGAACGCCTTGCACAAACGATCGATATACAAAAACGTTTTATCGCCGATGCAGCACATCAGATGAAAACACCGCTGGCAGGTATGCGCATGCAATCTGAGTTAGCGCTGCGGCAAACAGATCAGGAAGAAATCCATCGCTCCCTGCTGCAACTGGCAAAAAGCTCGGAAGCGGCCACACGTCTGGTCAACCAGCTACTGACACTCGCAAGAGCAGAAAATCAAACGCCTGCGACCAAGCCTCTGGAGCCTGTTGAGCTGACCGAGCTAGTGCGCAGTACTGTCCATGACTGGATACAAACCTCTTTCTCATATCAAATCGATCTGGGACTGGAACAGCCAGATTTTCCTGTGATGATTTTTGGTAATCCGCTGATGCTACGCGAATTGTTGAGCAACCTGATTGATAACGCGATTCGCTACACCCCAAAAGGAATGAGCGTCACTGTCAGAATTCGGGTCAGCGAAGAACAGGCTCTGGCGATATTGGAAGTTGAGGACAATGGCCCCGGAATTCCGGTGGCAGAGCATGACCATGTGTTCGAGCGCTTTTATCGCATCCTTGGCAGCAACGTCCAGGGAAGCGGACTGGGTCTGTCTATCGTGCGGGAAATTGCTCAGCAACATAATGCTCCGATCGAGATCATGTATAACCCGCGTAATCAGGACGCAAAATTTCCGGGCTGCCTGTTCCGCGTTTCGTTTCAGATGAATCCACATGCCAGCTTGCCTGGTGATTTTTCCTGAACTCAGGGCGAAGACGACTCATGACAGAGACCAACCCCGCCATCACCTCGAGCAGCCGCGCCAATACCGTGAATAGCGTTTATTGGCGCCATACCCGTCAGCTCACAGCGATCTTGCTGGCAAGCTGGCTGACGCTGACATTCGGTATATTATTTTTTGCCCGCGAACTGGTTGCGTATACTTTCTTCGGCTGGACATTGTCCTTTTATATGGCGGCACAAGGACTGACTTTATTCTATGTCCTTCTACTGGCCATTTTATCGATCGTCATGCGCAGAATAGAGCGAGCGCATCAAACGTATCTGAAAAATTCTATTGAGCACGCAGTTGATAGGCCAGCCTCAGCAAAGGAAAGTGCGTAATGGTACAACGCAGTTTTACTAAACGTCTGACGATTTATTATGCATGGTACACCCTGCTGTTCATCGTATTTTTGATCAGTCTGGCGCTACTGGAAAAAGAGGGCGTGCCGCGTGCATGGATAGGATATCTGTTCATGTTCTCGACGATCGTGATCTACGCAGGTATCGGTGTCTTGAGCAGAACCTCCGACATTTCTGAATACTATGTTGCCGGGCGCCGTGTCCCCGCGATTTTTAATGGCATGGCAACAGCGGCTGACTGGATGTCGGCGGCAAGTTTTCTTAGTCTTGCCGGCGGACTCTACTTACAGGGCTTTGACGGACTCGCCTACATCATCGGATGGACGGGTGGATTTTGTCTGGTGGCGCTGCTGATCGCACCTTATATACGCAAATTCGGCCAATACAGCATTGCAGATTTTTTAGGCACACGCTTCGCGGGTGCGCAAGGCAGCAACACCGTCAGAGTGCTTGCTGTGATTGCTACTATCTTTATTTCTTTCACCTATGTGGTCGCGCAGATTTATGGCGTAGGTTTGATTACTTCGCGCTTCACCGGCGTTGATTTTTCAGTGGGAATTTTTCTGGGGTTAGCGAGTATTCTGGTGTGCTCATTCTTAGGTGGCATGCGCGCAGTGACCTGGACTCAGGTAGCGCAGTACATCATCATCATTATTGCGTATATGATTCCGGTCACATGGCTATCCGTCAAGCATACGCAAACGCCGATACCGCAAATTGCCTACGGCTCTAAATTATCCGCATTAAGCAGCAAAGAAAAACTGTTTGCCGCCGATCCCAAAGAACAAGAAGTCCGCGCCATATTCAAACAACGCGCGGAAGGGTTTCAGCTCAAGATCCAGCAATTACCTAATTCATGGGAAGAAGGTCGCTATGAATTACAGCGCAAGCTTGATGAACTTAAATCCGGCAACGCATCGCTGATAGAGATCAAAGCCGCAGGCCGCGCTCTGGCGAATTACCCCAAGACACCGCAAGAGGCGCAGCAACGCTGGACTGACGCGAAAAATAATAATCTGGGACGTGCCGAACCCACCATCACGAACTACACGCCTTATGCGGCAAAAGACCGTAACGAATCGGACATCAAACGGAATAATTTTCTGGCGCTGGTTTTTTGTCTCATGATGGGAACCGCCGCCCTGCCCCATGTGTTGATACGCTACTACACAACCCCCTCGGTACGTGAAAGTCGCGAGTCGGTGTTCTGGTCGCTGTTTTTTATCATGCTCTTGTACATCACGATTCCTGCACTGGCGATCCTGGTGAAATACGACATCTATAACTCGCTCGTCGGAATGGAATTTTCTAAGCTTCCGTCATGGGTCACCTACTGGGCCAGCATTGACAAAATTAATCCGCTGGTCAATATCACTGACATCAATCATGACGGCATTGTTCAACTGGCAGAGATTGCGATTGATGGCGATATCGTGGTGCTGGCGACACCGGAAATCGCCGGTCTGCCTTATGTGATCTCCGGCCTCGTTGCCGCTGGCGGACTGGCCGCGGCTTTGTCCACAGCGGATGGTTTGTTACTGACGATTTCCAATTCTTTATCTCACGATATTTATTACAAGATTGTTGACCCAAGCGCGTCGACACAAAAAAGGGTCACGATTTCAAAACTCTTGTTGCTGGTGGTTGCGTTGGTGGCCGCCTATGTCGCATCCTTAAAACCCGCTGATATATTGTCTTTGGTCGGTGCCGCATTTTCTCTTGCAGCGTCGGCGCTATTCCCTGCACTGGTATTGGGCATATTCTGGAAGCGGACGAATCATCAGGGAGCAATCACCGGCATGGTCGCCGGCTTTATCGTTTGTGTGTTTTATATGCTCAACACACACCCGTTATTCGGTGGTAGTGTTGCTAATCAGTGGTGGCATATTGCGCCGATTTCTGCTGGTGTATTTGGCGTACCGGCGGGTCTGATCAGTATGGCGGTCATCAGTCTGATGACACCCAAACCCGATCCGCATACGCAGGACCTGATTGATTTTATTCGCGCACCATAGCCCGCTGTCAGACCCCTTAGACCGCTTTGATTACGCTGGCATGCTTCTTGATAGTACCTACTCAAACAACAGCGAACTAACATCATGGCAAAATTTTTCAATGAAATGACTGCTGATGGCATCGATGCAGCAGGCAACATCCGTGAACACTATCGTGAGTTCAGTACCTGGTTAAAGCAGCAATCGCCAGAGACCATACAACGCAAGCGCGCTGAAGCTGATCTGACTTTTCGCCGTGTCGGTATTACCTTTGCCGTCTATGGCGACGATGCAGGTACTGAGCGCCTGATCCCCTTTGATATTATTCCCCGCATTATTCCTGCATCGGAATGGGCGCAATTGCAGACTGGTCTGGTACAGCGAGTTAAAGCGCTGAACATGTTTATTCATGACATTTACCATGATCAAAACATCATCAAGGCAGGGATTATTCCAGCCGAACAAATTTATAAAAATGCGCAATACCGGCCGGAGATGCAAGGGATCTCCGTCGCATCAGATATCTACGCGCATATTGCCGGTGTCGATATCGTGCGTGCCGGCGCCGGTGAGTTTTACGTACTGGAAGACAATCTGCGCGTACCGTCGGGCGTGTCCTACATGCTGGAGGATCGCAAGATGATGATGCGTTTGTTCCCGGATTTATTTGCGCGCAATAAGATTGCGCCGGTCGATCATTATCCTGACATGCTGCTGGACAATCTACGCTCGGTTGCCCCGATGGGTGTCAATGATCCTACCATCGTCGTGATGACACCGGGAATGTACAACTCAGCCTATTTTGAACACGCATTCCTGGCACAGCAAATGGGTGTCGAGCTGGTTGAGGGCAAGGACTTGTTCGTCAATGACAACGCCGTGTATATGCGCACCACACGCGGTCCTAAACGGGTCGATGTTATTTATCGCCGGATTGATGATGATTTCATGGATCCACTTGCATTCCGCCCTGACTCCTCTTTAGGTGTCCCTGGTTTGCTGTCTGTCTATCGTGCCGGCAGAGTCACCCTGGCAAATGCGATTGGCACCGGTGTTGCGGATGATAAGTCGATCTATCCTTTTGTTCCGGACATGATTAAGTTCTACCTGACGGAAGAACCGATACTGAACAATGTACCGACCTATCAGTGCCGCAAACCCGAAGATCTTGCCTATACGCTGGCACATTTACCCGAACTGGTCGTCAAGGAAGTTCATGGCGCCGGGGGCTATGGCATGCTGGTAGGCCCGGCGTCGACCAAGGCACAGATCGAGGATTTCCGGCAAAGACTGATTGCCAAACCGGATGGCTATATTGCCCAGCCGACGCTGGCATTGTCCGCCTGCCCTACTTATGTTGAAAGCGGTATTGCCCCTCGACATATTGATTTAAGACCATTTGTATTGTCAGGAAAAACTATCTCGATGGTACCCGGCGGACTCACTCGCGTGGCGCTGCAAGAAGGGTCACTGGTCGTCAACTCATCCCAAGGTGGTGGCACCAAAGATACCTGGATACTCGAAAAATAAGGGTACGCACGAGTATCGACCGCCCCACCTTTTTGACAATAATCATGACATTGCGCAGGAGAAGAACTCATGTTGAGCCGCACCGCAGATCACTTATTCTGGATGGCACGCTATACCGAACGTGCTGAAAATACCGCGCGCATGCTTGATGTCAACGTACAGACATCGATGCTGCCTCAATCCGCCGAGGATGCGGAACAAGGCTGGCGCGCAATGCTTGGCATCTCGGAACTGCAAAGCGCATTTGATCATAAGTATGGCTTGCTGAATGCAAAAGACGTGCTTGATTTCATGGTGCGCGACCCGGACAATCCATCGTCAATCGCCGCCTGCCTGACCGAAGCCCGCGAAAATGCACGCGCCGTGCGTGGCACGCTGACGACCGAAGTATGGGAAACTCAGAATGCCACCTGGCTCGATATGCAGGAGCGGCTGAGTAGCGGCTTGCTTGAAACTGATCCTAGCCAATTTTTTGAGTGGGTTAAATACCGCTCGCATTTATCACGCGGTGTGACACTGGGCACGATGCTCAAAGATGAGGCCGTGCATTTCATACGACTAGGTACCTTCCTGGAACGCGCCGATAATACTGCCCGGATTCTGGATGTGAAATTTCACGCGGCAAAAGACATTAATAGCACCGACGAGGCCGTACAACGTGACTTCTATTACTGGGCTGCGTTGTTGCGCTCAGTATCGGGCTTTGAAATTTACCGCAAAGTGTATCGTGATGTCATCACACCTGAGCGCGTGGCCGAGCTCCTGATGCTGCGTGGCGATATGCCAAGGTCCTTACTCGCCTGCATGGATGAAGTCGTCCATAACCTCAAGGAAGTGCGTAATGATGTGTCCTCAGACACAGAACGTTTCGCAGGCAAACTACACGCAGAATTACAGTTCGGTCGTATCGAAGATATTCTGGCAGCGGGCTTGCACGATACGCTGACGGAGTTTTTGGAGCGCATCTTCGCACTGGGGAACCGCGTCAGCCGCGACTTCCTGGTACCTCTTGCAGCATGATGAATCAACTGACAATAACAATATACTCCTGCTCAGTATTTTTACATCACCTAATATAGATGAGCGGATTCAACCTGTTTTAATGAAAAAGGGTGGGAGTATATAAATTATGCAACTATCAATACGGCACGAAACCACATATCGCTACACAACTCCGCTGGCATATACCATCCAGCAACTGCGCCTGACACCACGCGTAGAATCGCAACAGCGCAGCCTGTCATGGCAAATCGAGACAACAGGCAATCGCCACGCCTACACCGATGCCTACGGCAATCTCTCACACATGCTCACTATCAATGGCCAGTTAGAAACGCTGAGTATCGTCGCACAAGGTGTGGTGGAAACCGTCTTCCCTTATCAGGGCCGACTGAATTTAATTGAAACCTTATCGCCATGGATCTTCACGGTACCGACACCGCTGACAGAGCCGACACCGAGTATCGTCGCCTTTTCAGCCAACTGTCTGCCCGCCAGGCCCGAGCAAACCCAGACAAGGCATCTCATGAAGATGGCTGAGCACATTTTTGGTGCGGTAGCGTACCGAAGTGGTGCAACCCTTGTCACAACTACGGCAAATGATGCTCTGATGCTAGGGCTAGGTGTGTGCCAGGATCACGCCCATCTGTTCCTTGCCTGCTGCCACGCGCATGGCATTCCAGCACGCTATGTCAGCGGCTATATTGATCCGGGTTCGACCGATCATGCTGCCAGTCATGCCTGGGTCGATGTCTGGGTCGAAGACAGCGACTTCTCCGGCTGGGTCAGCATCGATGTCACGCATGCGCGACTGATGACCGATGCCTATTGCCGTTTGGCGATTGGTCGCGACTACGATTCTGCCGCCCCTATTCGCGGCGTCAGGCGCGGCGGCGGCGACGAAATCCTGGATGTCAAAGTACAGGTAATACCGATTTATGAGAACTAGGATCGATTAACGCCACTGAGCTACGAGGCGTAAATTGCTGACATAATTTAGCCTTAGGGTAAAATAAGACTTTTATAAAAGACTCTTGTAACAATGACATATTGTGTTGGCATGCGCCTCGATGCGGGGCTGGTTTTTCTCTCCGACTCCCGTACCAATGCGGGCGTTGATCAGGTCGGCACTTTCAGAAAAATGAGCGTGTTTGAAAATCCTGGCGACCGTATGATGGTCCTGATGACCGCCGGGAATCTCTCTATTTCACAATCAATTCGCCAACTCGTGTCTGAACATGTATGCGCCGATGGCAGCACGATCTGGAATGCGCCGAATATGTATGAGGCGGCTCGCATTCTCGGCGAGGCCGTACGTACAGTGCATAAACGAGATGCCGCCTCCTTATCTGAATTCGGTATCGACTTCAATGTCAGTATTATTTTTGGTGGCCAGATCAAAGGCGAGCGTTGCCGCCTGTTCCAAATTTATGCTGCCGGTAATTTCATAGAATCGCATAACGAAAATACCTATTTCCAGATTGGTGAAGCCAAATATGGCAAGCCGATTATCGACCGTGTTGTTACGACAGCGACTCCGCTGGATGAGGCGGCAAAGTGTGCGCTGATCTCTATGGATTCAACCCTGAAATCCAATGTATCCGTCGGCCTGCCACTGGACTTGCTAGTATATGAAAACAATAGTCTGGCCGTGACACGCTTTGTAACGATAGACGAAAAAAATCAATACTTCCAGATGATACGCAGCACTTGGGGACGTCAGTTGAAAAGCGTATTCGAAGGTATCGATGACCCGGTATGGGACGCTGCACCCGATGCGACCAGCAATGTCCTGTCATCGACCAACATGAACAGCAAACCTGTCCGTGTAGCGATACCGAGTCATGTCAGTGCGACCGGGATGGATAAAGCTCCTCTGCAAAGTCTGGCTCAGCAATTCAATAGCAAGCAACAATAATTTTCTGAGGACGTCACGCAGGCAGGCAATCATCAAAAAAATGGCACGGAATTCGTGCCATTTTTTTTAAACAACGCGACAAATCGGCCCTTAGAATTAGTCTTAAACTTAGTCCTAAATTAGCACTAAGTTAGCCGCTAGGTACGCCAGGCACAGTCCGCAGCATGATCCTGCACCATGCCAATTCCCTGCATATACGCATAAATAATTGTCGATCCGACAAACTTGAATCCGCGCTTGCTCAGGTCTTTCGAGATCCGGTCTGACAATTCAGTTTTAATAATCCGGTCGCCATTATTATGAATAGGTTTGCCATTCACATGCGCCCATAAATACGTATCCAGGCTACCGGCCTCCTCACATAAACGCAAATATGCCTGCGCATTGGTGATCGCCGCCGCAACCTTCAGCCGGTTCCGCACGATGCCTGGATTGGCTAATAACTGCGCAACTTTTTCCGCATCATATGCTGCGATTTTCTTTGCATCCCAATGATCAAAAGCAATGCGATAATTTTCACGCTTGTTGAGTATCGTCTCCCAGCTCAACCCCGCCTGCGCTCCCTCAAGGTTAAGCATCTCGAATAAACGGACCTCATCATGACAAGGCACACCCCATTCATGATCATGGTAATGAAGATAAAGAGGATTCGATGGATTAGCCCAGGAGCAGCGTCGATTAGTCATGATTTATTTGATATACAGATGTAACAAGATGCATATTCTTGCATGGAACGCAGCAATTTCGTTGACAGAAGTGATGCAAGTGGCATGATAGCAAACAGACATATTGAACAGGCTCACTATCATGAAAACATCCGGCGCTATACTTGTTCTGATCGGTGCAATACTCACCTCAAGTTGTGGTGGAGGTGGTGGCAGCCCGGGCACATGCAATGGCAGCGCGGCTGTCTGCTATGGATCAAACGGTACGACCTCAGGCTCATCAGTCACGGCGGACGGGCCACAGGGAACGCCAGACAGTCTCGCCAATATATGTACCCCATCAGGAGAAAAAGTCTGGGTTCGCGCCCACCTTGACGATGTGTATCTCTGGTACAAAGAAATCGTTAACTTAAGTGCCGCCAGCTACAGTACCCCGCAAGACTATTTCAACGCATTATTAGTCAAATCAAGAGACCGGTTCAGCTTTACCGCATCCCAGTCTGAAATCGACGGTTATTTCCAGTCTGGTGAAGACATCGGATACGGCATGTCACTAGTCAATAGTTCTGGCAATTTGCGAGTCACTTACGTGCAGCCAAATTCGCCGGCAGCACAACAAAATATCGGACGTGGCGCGCAGATTGTAGGCATTAATGGCGTCGCAATTACTCAACTCAACGCAGCAACACAAATTGCCGCACTCTATCCCAGTCTGGCCGGAGCGATAAACAAGTTCGACATTCTCGATACCGGCACCAGCATTGTGCGAACCGTCCAAATAACATCAACAAAAATCAGTAAATTACCTGTTTTACAAAGCACAATTTTGACCACGAATGACAATAAAAAAATTGGCTATCTGGTATTCACCGATCACATTGCAACGGCGGAAGATCCTTTAGTCACCAGTTTGCAAAATTTCCGGCAAAACGGGATTGATGAGCTGGTATTGGATATGCGCTATAACGGCGGCGGCTATCTGTATATCGCCGATATTCTGGCCTCCATGATCGGTGGGAAAAAAGTAGAAAATCAAATTTTTGAACAACTGCAATTTAATGACAAGCATCCAGAAAAAACCAACAACCCCGATAACAAATTCAGCTTTAGTACAACGGGAACCAAAAACCAGCTTTTACCTCAGCTCAGCTTATCACGCGTCTTTATCCTGACGACGGCTAATACCTGCTCAGCCAGCGAAGCCGTCATTAATGGCCTTTCACCGTTTGTACAAGTCATTACCGTCGGCAGCACAACCTGCGGCAAACCCACTGGCTTTGTACAAACCAATAATTGCGGGACTGCTTATTTTGCCATTCAATTCTCCGGCGTCAACAGTATTGGAAAGGGTGACTACAACAACGGATTTACACCAACGTGTAATGCGCCTGACGATTTAGATCATGATTTAGGCAGTGTTAGCGAACGTCAACTCTCCAGCGCACTAGCTTATGTTAAGACGGGGAGCTGCCCGGCCGTTTCTGCTGCACAAAAATCAATGACCTCAGTCAATAATAATGTTATTCAGGGAGAACAAATACGCTACCCATGGAGACAGAATCGCATATTAAATAAATAGTTGCAGCACATCGCAAACTTATTGCGAGCCATAAAAAAACGCAGACACAGTCTGCGTTTTTTTATTATGATTTCTGAACAAACAAAATCAATCTAAAATTAAGACTTCGGTAATATCTCGTGCAGCTCATAACTCATCAAAGCAAGGAAGGCAACCAAGCCCAGATACAACGCGCCATAGTTAAGCCGTGTATTCGTCGGAACCTGGTAATAATCCGCAGGCAAACCCTCAGGTGGTTCTTTGGAAAATGCTTGCTTTAACTGCGGATACGCCAGAATCGCAATCAAAATCAGCATAGGGCTTGGATTGTAGAAAAATAAGGCAATCAGTAAAGGGATACCTGCCAACCAGACTTTTGGAGAAATGATGGCGGTGATGCGTCCACCATCTAGTGGCGAAATCGGGATAAGGTTGAACAAGTTAATCATAAATCCCGAATAGGCTAACGCTAACATCAAATTGCTTTCATAATTTCTACCCAGCCAATAGCATGCTAACGCTCCCATACTTCCAGCAATCGGTCCAGCAAATCCGATATATGCCTCTGTCTCTACATCATGTGGCAATTCTTTAAGCTGTATCCAGGCACCGACAAAAGGGATAAACGTCGGTGCTCCAACATCTAATCCCCTCTGACGAGCAGCGATGAAATGCCCCATTTCATGTATAAAAATGAGTAAAACAAAACCTACCGCATAACGCCACCCAAAAATCCATGAATAGACAATCATGGAGATGAGCATCGTGCCACCCGTCGTCAGCAACTTACCCAATTTGCCAACGGCGAATAGCCACGTCAACAACTTAACCATCCTGAAACCTCCTAATTAGTTTTTGTTTTATACGTGGAGTGATCATACCTGTACCCATATTCATACTTACACTTGCCCGGCATCGCCATCCTTCTTTTTGCCAAACAATTTGGCAATCGCAGCGCCAGCAGCGGCAAGGCCTAACAAGAGTAATTTTTTAAAGGCCAGCAACATCGCAAAAATTTTACCGAAAAATCCTAACTTAGCAGCAACGCCACCGGCAACCAGTGCCGCTAAACCGTACTCGGCAACCTTATCACTTTTCGCATCAAAGTCAGCATAACGATTGCCGTCTGCGAACTCAGTAAAAGCAACAACGTTTTGCATTTCTTTTTTCACTTCCGCGATTTGCTCCATACCTGCCACAGCGTTCAATACCAGCACGCCCTTGCGGCCAAGAACACGGATGTTGTAGTTCAAGGAATTTTCTCCGGCCTTGCTACCAGCGAATTCCTTCGCCCAATAAAATTTATGGCTCGTTTTATCATAACTTGGCTTCTCTGCCCAACCCACCAGTGTCATAGGTGAATAACCTGCTTTTTTGCGCTCCTCATTCGCAGCGACATTCGCCTCTTTCATATCCTTTAGCAAGTCATCGTAATTAATGCTGTCAGCATCATCATCCTTGACATGACCGTCTTCATCATAGGTCACAACCACACCCCAGCTTGCCGAACTGAGTGGACTGACATTCGCAGGAAAAATCATACCCAAGGTTTTTGCGCCCGGCGGATTACCCCATGCATCGACCAATACTTTTTCCGTATCTTCAGGAGACAAATAGCGAAACGATGGCGACAAATTCAAACTTGCGATGCCGTTTGGCAGCGTGATTTTGCCTTGCTGGAATTTCAACGACGCCACGAATTCTTCTGCTGTCATTTTCTTTTCTGGCGCATCGGCGGCTTGTATCAACGGTGTCAACAGCATTGAGAAAGCAACGGCGATGATAATTCCTAACTTTTTAAACATGGTTTCCCTTTGTGGTTTTATGATTTTGCGGGCAGTTGATCTGCGCTCATCGAAATAAGCGAATGATATTATCAAATTAACCATATCAATGGTGCTCTTGCTGGAAATATATTTACTGAATTTTGTAAGTTTGTGAGCTTATTACAGACTAATTGGTCATACATATGGCTGAGATATGGCTGAGGCCATTCTTCCATCTTCAATTTATTTCTTGCTTCATACGACATCGAAATTAATTTGGCACAAGGACGCATCATGAACCGACGACATTTCATCCACAGCCTGGCGATCTCAGGCTTATCCATCGCAAGCGCTGGCATCATGGCGCAAAACAGTAAAGAGCCGACCCGATACACGATGCAGGGAACAGATATGAACGGTAAAAAATTCGATCTGAATGATTTATCCGGCCAGACTGTACTCGTCAGCTTTTTTACCGGTGGCTGTAATCTTTGTACCCGCGACTTAAAATTAATGCGCGAATTCTATGTCGGCAATTCGAAACGAAAATTCGTCTTGCTGGCCGTAAATATTGATCAGGATAAAAAAGATTTCGATACGTATAACCAATTCGTTTCACTGGCGACTCCGAAAGAGCAGCGCTTCCCTACTTTATGGCGACATGCTCCTGGCCACAAGGATAATTTCGGTAGCATCGTCCGCGAACCAACCCACTTTGTATTAAATCAAAAAAGTGAATTAGTGTTTAAACGCGAAGGTACTTTTCAACCAGATGATTGGGACAATCTCTGGCTCTCTCTGAGTTAACTTACTTACCAGAAAACATGCAATAAGCAGCACCTCATTCTTCTGGTACTCTATGTATCGGCTACCTATTTTCTGCGTATTTTCTTGCTTATTTCGTTACTCAATTCGCTGTACTTACGTCTAGGGGATAATATGAATCGAAGAAATTTCATTCAGTTGACGAGCATTGCTGGCTTGATGATGTCGTCACCACTCGTATCAGGACAGTCAAAAGCTGAGCTTCTTAAATACACGCTGCATGGTACAGATATCACGGGAAAGATACTCGACCTCAAAGACTTTTCAGGCCGTACGATATTAGTCAGCTTCTTTACCTTCGATTGTGAGCTTTGTAGCCATGATCTGAAATTAATGCGAGAGTTTTATGTCAGTAATTCGAAGAAAAAATTCGTACTGCTGGGTGTCAATATCGATCAAAACAAAAAAGACCTGGACGAATACAATGACATCACCACGCATGCCTATCCCAAAGATCAGCGTTTTCCTACCGTATGGCGTAATGCGCCTGGCCACAAAGATAATTTCGGTAACATCGTGACACAACCAACTCACTTTGTTCTCAACCCACAACACCAGCTTGTATTTAAACGTGAAGGCACATTCCAGCCCGGCGACTGGGACAAACTCTGGTTGTCATTGGAATAAGTCTAAATAAAATCATGCTGTCAGCAATGACAGTTGCCACATCAATGTTCAACCCGCATTGAATCAAAGTTCGTCAAGGCGAGTACGTAACAGGGCGGCTCGCTCAGTGAAGCCTTGGATCGCTTCTGAATCCATTTTTTCTAATTGACGATACACCATGCCGATACGCGGATTATTTTCCAAACGCTCGGCATTGCGATAGAAGAAGTCCCAGTACAGCGCGTTATACGGGCAAGCCCGTTCGCCGAGACGGGCTTTTTTATCGTAATGACAGCCCTTGCAATAATCACTCATTCTGTCGATGTAAGCAGCACTCGATACATAAGGTTTGGTTGCAAGGAGTCCGCCATCAGCAAATTGACTCATGCCCAGAGTGTTCGGCATCTCCACCCACTCAAACGCATCGATATAGACACCGAGATACCAGCAATGCACGGCATGCGGATCCAGTCCGGCTAATAGTGCAAAGTTACCGATCACCATCAATCGCTGTATATGGTGGGCATGCGCCTGCTCCAGAGATTGTCCTATTGCATGAGACAAGCAGCGCATCTTAGTCTGCCCGGTCCAGAACCACACGGGCAAGGCAGTTGAGTGGCCGAACACATTGTGCTGTCCGTAATCCGGCATATTTGTCCAATACACAC
The DNA here is from genome assembly GCF_049339445.1 of Undibacterium sp. RuTC16W. Lineage (NCBI taxonomy): Bacteria > Pseudomonadati > Pseudomonadota > Betaproteobacteria > Burkholderiales > Oxalobacteraceae > Undibacterium > Undibacterium sp. RuTC16W. The sequence continues at coordinate 121,647 of NZ_JBMPPE010000008.1, forward strand.
CGCGCACGTACTCACGCCATCCCAGAATTTGCCGGATAAACCCCTCTACTGCCGCCAGTGATGCATGACCTTGTTGATATGCGGCTTCTGCTTTGGCGACGACTTCACGCGGGTTCAGCATTTTGACATTCAATGCGAACGATAATAGTGAGTGGAATAAGCGCCAGGCGTTGCTACTCATTGCATCCTGAAAATCACCAAAATGTGGCAAAGCATGATCGATAAAAGCATCGAGTTGTTGCAATGCTTCAGCGCGGTTGAGAGCCCATGCCAGTTGATCTGCCTGAGGATTGCCAAAACTTTTTACACCAGCGGCGACTATCGTATTCCACAAGGCAGAATGATCGTGAAAACATCGTTGATCGACAGGCTCCGTCGGCGTGCCGCGCCAAGGCTTGCGATTGTCATGATCATAGTTCCATTGACCACCGGTCGGCTTCTTCGCGTCTTCCATCAGGATCTGATGTTTGACTCGCATTTGCCGGTAAAAATACTCCATCAGCCATTGACGACGACCGGTGAAAATATCCGCGGCCTCTGAGCGTGTTGTATAGAAATGCTCGCTATCGACCATCACCCAGTTGGCTGCTGAACGCCGTCCGTGTTCATACAATTGCTGATCAAGCCGCCATTCATCCGGCGCCTGATATTCAAAACTGACCGCCTGATAATGCGTAATAAGTTCATCAATATTGGCAGGCAATGATTGCAGATTAGTCGCATCATCAATCGTCAGATAATGTACGCGGTGGCCTTGTTCTTTCAACTGGCGCGCCATATCGCGCATCGCGGCAAAGATGGCTAGAATTTTTTGTGCGTGATGTAAAACATAGTCGGTTTCCTGGCGCACTTCCATGAAGACATACACAATATCGTCCGCTGTTTCGGAGAACCAGCGATGCTGGAGATTTAGTTGATCGCCTAGGATTAATCGTAATATTGTCATAGAGATGCCAGGTATGCTGAGGATGTGCGCTAACACTATGTCAGCGCGATGTGAAAACTGGTTGAAAGTTGTTGAAACTCGCTGAAACTGTTAAAGAGAAATCAGAGGCTAAGCCAGCGCCGGCGATAGCTACCGTCCGCATCATGATCTCGTGTTTGCTTTTGCAGGTTAAAACGTCGCCCATTCCGCGGATCCGTACCCCGCCCGGAAATATATAACCAGTTACCTTGATTGCTGTAGACGTCGTAGTCGATCAGTTGCGACTCAAACCAAGCCGCCCCTGCCCGCCAATCGCATGCGAGATCATGGATCAGATAGCTGGCAACAACTTGCCGCAACCGGTTCGACAAATAACCCGTCATAGCTAATTCGCGCATTCCGGCATCGACTAATTCCTCACCCGTTTCGCCTTTGCACCAGAGTATAAAGGCCTCGTCATCATGAGGTGGTACAGGCAAATCCGATAAGCCGCGGGCAGCATATAAACGTTGCCCATATTTGAGATGAAGAAAACGAAAATAATCCCGCCACAATAATTCGAACCATATCCAGTAACTGCCGTCATTGGCACCATACTCCCGCTCAAAGGTTTTCAGCGCGGCATGAATGGACCGGGCGGACAGCGCACCGGATGCCAACCATGGTGAGAATTTGGTGGAATAATCCGTGCCGGTCAAGCCATTGCGGGTGAGTTTGTAGGTATGCGGCAGTTTTCTCGCCAGATACTGTTGCAGGTGCGCATTCGCGGCGCCCGCGCCACCAGAAAATTCTGCCTTGCTGTAAGGGAATGAGGAGCGGTCATCCTCAATGTGACCGGCACAAACGGTAACGGATCTGGACCGGCGATGCTCAGCAAGGAAATCCATCTGCTCAGGTAAAGGTGGCACGGATTCCGGCGCACCCAGCGGACGTGGCGGTTTAATGCCAGCGGCCTCAATCACCGTGCGGAACTGCGTGAATACGTCAGGCAGTTCCTGCTCAGCAAATGGCAGGTCATCAGGATCAAGCAAACTCGATTGCCAGCTCGCGATCACTTGCACACCCTGATGCCTCAAGGCGTGTAGCGCCGCCTCTTCTTCAGGTGCTGCAATCGCCTCACAGAAAACGGCTGCTGCATCATATTCACGAGCTAAGTCCAACAGAACCTGGCGAGGCTCCCCCGTAAGCTCTAGCAAAGCGCTGCCATAAGATTGCAGATGCGTATGGAGATCGTCTAAATTCGCGGCTAAAAATTGTTGCCGGTGTGCTCCCATCCGCTCAAAACCCCAGATCGTTTTTATCGATACATCAGGGTCATGACAAAAAACCGGAATCAATCTGTCCGCCCGGCTACAAGCACTTAAAAACGCCGCATTATCTGATAGACGTAAATCGTGACGAAACCAGTAAATTAATGTGATCATGTAGCGCTCCGGCTATCGCGGCGGCAGCGTTCTGAGCAATATTTGACTTCGTCCCATACTTTTTCCCATTTTTTACGCCAACTAAACGGCCGCTGACATTGCGGGCACATTTTGCAAGGCAAATCGGATTTTTTACGCATTTTCATTCAGAACTCCCAGCTCAGTTGCGGCGAATTCTTCGCGCTGGCTTGTTTGCGCTTTGAGCGGGACTGGCTTTTTTTCCTTGATCCATGTTTTTCGACAATCGCTGCTTTCGCTGACCTCACCGCTGGCTGTGCTCTTAGCGCGAAGAGACGCGCCTTGGCCGCTCTTGTTGCCTGCTCCAGATCCACTACTGGCATAGGAATATCTTCACCTATCGTGACACCACAGTTCGACTGTACTTCGGGTGGCATACGCCAAGGCTCAAACAACCAGGAGTCAGGAACCCGTCGCATGGCTGGCAACCAATGACGTACAAAACGTCCTTGCGGATCGTGATCCATCGCCTGCTTGATTGGATTATAAATACGCGGAATATTAATTCCCGTCGTGCCCGATTGCATTTGCATCTGACTCCAGTGTATGCCGGGTTCATAGTCCAGAAATTGACGCGCCAGCCAATGACCTACCGGCCGCCAGTCCAGCCATAAAGGATAAGCGGCCACTGACACCAGCATGGCGCGCATACGAAAATTCAGCCAGCCGGTTTCACGCAACATGGCGACACAGGCGTCAACCAGTGGCCAGCCCGTACGTGCTGTGGTCAAGGCAGCGAAATGATCCGGGTTCCAGTCGTGCTCGCGCAGGCCGTCGTAGCCGCGATGCAGGTTGCGATATTCCAGTTCGGGCTCGCTTTCTAATTTCTGGATGAAATGACAATGCCAATACAAACGGCTGATGAATGCGCTCAGTCCTTGTTTTTGACGCGATGCGGTGACCGGCAGTTGCGCACTCTGCCTCAGGGTTGCCTGTACGATTTCGCGCAAACTTAAACAGCCATACGCAAGATAAGGGGACAAGCGGGAACAGGCGGTCGGTGCGGATAAAGGGGAAGAAATACCACCGCGGTACTGGTTGCTGCGGTCACTCAAAAAACTCTCCAGCACCGCTACACCTGCAGCGCGTCCACCTGATTGACGACGAGGTGGATCAACTAACTGTAATCCCAGTTCCTGAGGTGCAGGGGGACGCTGCCGGGTGAGCGGAAAAGTGGCAAAGCTTTCGCTATTTAACAGGGGGACTGGTAGACAGGCTTGTTGTACATGTGCATCCCAATGCGTATGCCAGGCATTGCGGCTGGCAAGTCGCCGTACAACACCGAATTGGGGAAATTCTCGCCAGGTGACTTGCTGCTGACGACACCAGCGCCCAAGTGCGAGGTCGCGCTGATAAGTAAGCGCATTACCAGTTTCTTCATGGGAGTAAATCGAATGAAAAGGCAAAGCCGCATGCAACTGCTGGAACACTTCGGGGACATCCCCCGTCAGCACATGCAACTGACCACCTGACTGACGTAATGCGGTGTACAACTCGCGCAAACTTTCCAGCACAAATTGATAATGTTGATTCGCCGCATCCGCATGACCCCATATCCTTGGCTCGATCACGTAGACGCACAACACCTGCCCACGAGCGGCGGCCGTGTGAAGCGCGAGGTGATCATGTAAACGCAGATCACGTTTAAACCAAACGATGCTGTAACTCATGATTTGCATTATACAAATGCGAGACAGCAGGAATTTTTCTGTATCAGTGACGAACAGTAGAGAAGCGGGTCAAGAGCAGGACAAGGGCACAATAAGGCGGTGCCTGATGGGTCAAGCAGCGTCGTCACAAGTAAAAACTAGCGGCAATAAAAAAAGCGCATGATGCACATGCGCTTTTTTATGGAATCAAACGAATGAACCGGTTGCTCTTGGTTGACCTCAGATGACGATGGTCTGGTGTTCGTTACCTTCACGTGCACGGATAGTACCGATACATGCCACAGTTTCGCCTGCGGCTGCCAGCTGTGCCATCGCAGCATCAGCGTTTTCTTTCGATACGATCACGACCATGCCGATACCGCAATTGAATACACGGTGCATTTCTGCATCGGCAACACCACCATGTTGCTGCAACCATGTGAACAAAGGTGGCAATTGCCAGGCACTGCTGTCTAATACTGCCGTTAAGGTATCACCCAGTACACGCGGTACATTTTCGACCAGGCCGCCACCGGTGATATGCGCCATGCCTTTAACTTCCATGCTCGCCATCAATGCCAGCAAAGGTTTCACATAGATACGGGTCGGCGCCATCAGTGCATCTGCCAGACTGCGTCCGTGGAAATCAGCATTCAGGTCAGGATTAGCAACTTCAATAATCTTACGAACCAGAGAGAATCCGTTTGAGTGAATGCCAGAAGAGGCCAGACCGAGGATTACGTCACCCGGCGCGATCTTGGTACCGTCAATGATATTGGATTTTTCTACTGCACCTACCGCGAAACCGGCCAGATCGTATTCACCATCCGGGTACATCGATGGCATCTCCGCGGTTTCGCCGCCGATCAGGGCGCAGCCTGCCTGTTCGCAACCAAAAGCAATGCCTTTAATCACATCAGTCGCGACAGCCACATCAAGTTTGCCGCAGGCGAAATAATCGAGAAAGAATAAAGGTTCCGCACCTTGTACCAGAATATCATTGACGCTCATCGCAACCAGATCAATACCAACAGTGTCATGGCGATTCAGGTGAAAAGCGAGCTTTAGCTTGGTACCGACGCCGTCAGTGCCAGAAACCAGAACAGGTTCCTTATATTTTTTACTGATTTCAAACATGGCACCAAAACCACCGATGCCAGCCATGACGCCTTCGCGCATTGTGCGTTTAGCAAAAGGCTTAATCGCGTCGACTAGCGCATCGCCAGCGACCATATCGACGCCAGCGTCACGGTAAGAGAGGGAAACATTGCTTGGTGTGCTCATGATATTCGTCAATAGGGGCTTGAGGCGGTAAAATAGGAGGCTTGCCGTTGAATCCTGCAAATTTCATCGGCAAAAGCGCTATTTTAACAAAACGCTCGCTCCGCTCCTAGTTTTTAGGGGCTTTAATTCATACCAGGCCAGATACTTGCCTAAATTGTTACCCGAGAGCGAAGACAACATTGCCACTCTGGCACTGTAAAATTTGCTAAGAATTTTTGACCTGACGCCACCAAGCCAGCCTATGCCATTTTCTTTTACTGCCGAACAAAAACAGACCGCCCTGTGGCTGCTGATCGGATGCGCACTTCTTTTGCTGGTATCGATGCTTGGGCCGATTCTGATGCCGTTCATCGTTGCAGGCATCATGGCGTACATCCTCAACCCATGGGTAGATCGCCTGTGCGCCTTGCGCATCAAGCAATTCCGGCTGCCGCGCGCAATGGCAGCGAGCCTCTTGATTATCTTGGTGGTTCTGCTGGTATTGACCATGCTGCTGATCATGACGCCGATTTTGCAAAAACAGATTCCTCAGTTACAAGACCAGATTCCACGCTTTTTTGACAAAGCCAATGACTTGCTGGGTCCAATGCTGAGCGATCTGGGAATCAAAGTACGCTTAGATAGCGCCGGAATCAAAACCATGCTGACCAAGCAACTCGCTACCAGTGGTGATGTTATCGGCAAGGCTGTTCTGTCGTCGATACGGGTGGGTGGTACGGCGGTCATCGGGATGGTAGCGAACCTGCTGTTGATTCCTATCGTCTTGTTTTACCTGCTGATGGACTGGCATCCGCTCATGAACAGGCTGGAACAATTCATCCCGCGGCGCTGGGTCGGCGGCGTGAAATCGGGCGTCATCGAAGTCGACAGTATCCTCGCGCAATATCTGCGCGGACAGATCATGGTCATGATCGTTCTCGCGGTCTACTATTCAGGCGGACTGGCACTGGCGGGTTTTGATCTGGCGCTGCCGGTCGGCATCATCACGGGATTGTTGGTTTTCATCCCCTATCTGGGCTTCGGACTCGGCCTGGTACTGGCATTGATTGGTGCTGTACTTCAGTTCGACGGTCTGCATGGTCTGGTTGCTGTCGCAGTCGTATATAGCATTGGTCAGATACTGGAAGGATTTTTCCTGACACCACGGCTGGTTGGGGAACGTATAGGCCTGCATCCGCTGACAGTGATTTTTGCCTTGATGGCGTTTGGTCAGTTGTTTGGCTTTATCGGCATCCTGGTCGCACTACCTGCTTCGGCCATTCTCGCCGTGGCGGTCAAACATTTGCGTGTTTCTTATTTTAATAGCTCTCTTTATCGTCAACCATGAGGCAATTACTGCTTGATCTGGATGCAGAAAAACTGCCATCCCTGGATACCTTTGTGGTCGGACAAAATGCGGAACTCGCCCAATTGCTGAGTCTGTTTTCCCACCGCACGCCAAGTCAATATGGCGAACGTTTTGTCTACCTGTGGGGCGAAGCTGGTGCGGGTAAAACACATCTGCTGCATGCGCTGGCTACCAGCGGGCAAGCGCGTTATATCAGCGCCGATGCCCCCGGCAGCGCCTTTGATCACACTCCGGAAATCAGCTTGTATTTGCTCGATGATTGCGAAAATCTACCACCGCAATCCCAGATCGATGCCTTTAACCTGTTCAATGAAACCCGCGCCCACGGTGGTTTTCTGGTTGCTGCCGGCAATCACCCGCCTATGATCCTGAATGTCAGGGATGATTTACGTACCCGCCTCGGCTGGGGCCTGATCTATCAGGTTGTGGGACTGACAGATGAAGATAAAATAGATGCGCTGGAGCGCTCGGCGCATGCGCGTGGCATGAGCATCTCAAGTGGCGTGTTACCCTACCTGATTACGCATTACCAACGCGATATGCGCTCGCTGACCTCCATGCTTGATCAACTGGATCACTACTCGCTGGAAACCAAACGGGCGATCACCTTACCTTTACTGCGCGAACTGCTACAACAGCAACAAGCCTATACCAATTAATGCCTACCAACGACTCTCAGCCTTTGTCATCTGCCATCATGCGTAACATCGCTTTATTCGATCTTGACCATACCCTGCTTCCTATCGATTCGGATTATGAATGGGGCCAGTTTTTAGCACGTACCGGTGCTGTTGATGCCGATGCCTTTGCAAGGCGTAACGCAGAATTTTTTGCCCAATATCAGGCCGGCACTCTGGATCCGGTTGAATATCTGGAATTTGCACTTGGCACCCTGGCACAATTTCCCAATCATCAACTTGATGCAATGCATCAGCAGTTTATGCATGAGGTCATTCATCCGGCGCTATTGCCAGCGGCCAGAGATTTGTTGCAGCAACACCAAGATCAGCAAGACCTGATCGCCATCATCACGGCGACCAATCGCTTTGTGACAGCACCGATCGCCAAAGCTCTTGGTGTAGAACATCTGATCGCCGCCGAGCCGGAACTGGACAACCATGGAAAAATTACCGGCAAACTGTTGGGCATCCCTACCTCCGGTCAAGGCAAAGTCATCCATCTGCACCAATGGCTAGCCTCTCAGGGCAAGCAGCTTAGTGATTTTCCGCAGAGTTATTTTTACAGCGATTCACAAAACGATATTCCTTTATTGTCAATTGTGAGTCATCCTGTCGCCACGAATCCTAATAACAAACTACGTGCCCACGCCGAACAGCTCGGCTGGCCGATTATTCATTTATTTGACGCGCAATGATCAAGAAATTTATCCGCAAAATGCTGGGTGTCAAAAACCCGCCAGAACCAGCAGGAACAAAGCACAAACCCACTGTGCTCAGCGCCAAAGAACACGGCATCAATCCTGAATTGCTGTCATCGAACGCCGTTCGGGTCACGCAGACTCTGCAGGAAAACGGCTTTAAAGCCTTTGTCGTAGGCGGTGCAGTGCGGGATCTGCTGCTAGGTGTCAAACCCAAAGATTTTGATATCGCGACGAATGCCACACCGGAACAAGTCAAGCGACTGTTTCGCCGCGCCTTCATCATCGGCAGACGTTTTCAGATTGTGCATGTCATGTTTGGTCAGGATTTGCTAGAGGTCACCACCTTCCGCGGTGCGGCGACTGACGGCGCACCCAAGGATGAACATGGTCGTGTACTGCGCGATAACACCTTCGGTGAACAGCATGAAGATGCCGTCCGACGCGACTTCACCATCAATGCGATGTACTACGATCCCGCTACGCAAACCGTGCTGGATTATCACGGCGGGATTGCCGACATCCGTAAAAAAACCTTGCGTATCATCGGTGTGCCTGAGGCACGTTACCGCGAAGATCCGGTGCGCATGCTGCGTGTCGTGCGCTTCGCCGCAAAACTGCAATTCACTATTGACGAAGCAACGCGCGCGCCTATCCCTGTCATGGCACCTCTGATCAATAATGTACCGGTCGCCCGCGTATTTGATGAGATGCTCAAGCTGCTGATGAGCGGGCACGCCATGGCATGCCTGCAACAACTGCGAAAAGCCGGTCTGCATCACGGCTTAATGCCTTTGCTGGACGTCGTACTGGAGCAACCACTGGGTGAAAAATTTGTCACTCTGGCATTGGCCAATACGGATGAGCGGGTACGGCAAGGCAAGCCCGTTTCACCGGGTTTCCTGTTCGCGTCCTTGCTATGGCATCAGGTTCTGGAAAAATGGGAAGCCTATAAAGCCGCAGGCGAAATGGCGATTCCCGCACTGCATCTGGCTGCTGACGACGTACTGAATAAGCAGACTGATAGCCTGGCCTTGCAGCGCAAAATAGGATCAGACATGCGCGATATCTGGGCGATGCAACCGCGCTTTGAAAAACGTATCGGCAAATCTCCTTACAAATTACTGGAGCACCCGCGTCTGCGTGCTGGCTATGATTTCCTGTTACTGCGCTGCGCCTCTGGCGAGATTGATGCGGAGATTGGCGAATGGTGGACAGCCTTCATGGAAGCTGACGGCAGCGAGCGTGAGCATTTGCTGACGATCAAACCCAAAGACGCCGCAGGTGAGGTAAAAAAACGCCGCCCGCGCCGCCGCGCACCACGTAAAGCGGCTGCTGCCGAATAAATGGTGACGACAATCCAGGCATGTATTGGCATCGGCGCAAATCTCGGCGATGCACGAGGCACCGTCGAGCAGGCAATCATTCGGCTAGCGGCATTGCCCGCCTCGCGTTTACTGGCACAGTCAGGTCTATATCTGAGCGCCCCGATTGAATCCTCGGGCGACGATTACATCAATGCCGTCGTACAAATCAGCACCAGCCTGTCTGCTGATGAGTTGCTCAAGGCATTGCAAGAAATCGAATTGGCGTTCGGACGTGAACGTCCCTACCGGAATGCGCCACGCACGCTTGATCTGGATTTGTTATTGTACGGATCGGAACAGATTGATCACGAAGATCTGACCGTGCCGCATCCAAGAATGACTGAACGGGCTTTTGTCTTGCTGCCCTTATTGCAAGTGAATCCCGACACAGAGATCCCCGGCAAAGGCGCAGCACGTGATTTTATAGAACTGATCAGGGGTCAGGGCATTCAATTTCTGGGATAATTTACTTATACTCCCTACCAGTACCACCAATTTTTAGATGAATCCGCAATATTGCTATGCGTGATAGAGTAGCAAAGAGGGATACTCCCATGCAAATACCTGTGATCCTGCAAACTACCGGCCTGCTGATTTTATCCAATGTGTTTATGACCGTGGCGTGGTACGGCCATTTAAAAAGTCTGTCCAGCAAAGCCTGGTGGGTCGCGGCGCTGATCAGCTGGGGCATCGCTCTGTTTGAATACCTGCTGCAAGTGCCCGCGAACCGTATCGGCTATACGCAATACAGTCTGGCGCAATTAAAAATCTTGCAAGAAGCGCTGACACTGATCGTTTTTGTGCCTTTTGCTATGCTGTATATGGGACAGCCGTTTAAGCTCGACTATGTATGGGCAGGCTTATGTTTAATCGGTGCGGTGTATTTTATTTTCAGAAGCTGACACTCAGTACAAAGAATCAATATATCAACACTATTCTGGAGAATTATCTTGGCTGAATATTTACAAGATCGCAAAGCGGTCAGCATCCCCGGCTTGATCGCCCAACGCCAGCAAGGTGAAAAAATCACAATGCTGACTTGCTATGACGCCAGCTTTGCCGCTTTGATGGATCGCTGCGGTGTTGAGATGCTGCTGATCGGCGATTCGCTTGGCATGGTATGCCAGGGACACAACTCTACACTGCCTGTCACCGTGCAGGATATCGCCTATCACACGGCAAGTGTATGCCGCGGCAATAAGAGTGCACTGGTCGTCGCAGACATGCCGTTCGGTAGCTATGCGACGCCTGAGTCTGCCTTTAACAACGCCGTACAGTTGATACAAGCAGGCGCGCAAATGGTCAAACTCGAAGGTGGTGCCTGGCTGGCACCGACGATTAAATTTTTAACGGAACGGGCAGTGCCTGTCTGTGCGCATCTCGGCCTGACACCACAGTCAGTACATCAGCTTGGCGGCTACAAAGTACAGGGCAAAACTACCGCCGCCGCAGATTTGCTTAAAGCAGATGCACTGAGCTTGCAGGCAGCGGGGGCCAGCGTGCTGGTGCTAGAAGCGATTCCCGCGGCACTGGGCAAAGAAGTCACCGACTTACTGACGATACCGACGATCGGTATCGGCGCAGGCTCGGACTGTTCAGGACAGGTCCTGGTCATGCATGATTTACTGGGTGTATTCCCCGGACGTAAAGCGCGTTTTGTGAAAAATTTTATGGATGGACAAACAACGATTGATGCCGCTGTTCAAGCGTATGTGGCGGCGGTCAAGGACAAGTCATTCCCTGCTCCGGAACACTGCTTCTAATCGAGTATAGGGATCGGTGTGGCATTCACCAGTGATCGCATTTTGTGACAAGTCGTCTAGCCATCACTAAATGTCTATTCTGGTTAGTGTCTGTCACGACAGCGATTGAGTCACTTCGCCGGATCCAGCGCGAAAGCCAAAAGAGACATGAACTGGAGACGCGCTACACTATCGTGCAGCGCATTACACCTGCGCCATGCGAATAAACTGAAATTTATTTCACCAACACAGAGCTCTCGTCTTTGAAACGTGCCAGACTGGTTTCAAGATGCTGCGCCAGAGTGTCAACGGAATTCACCCGCATCCCCAGCTCACGCAACAAGCCGTCATGCAGACCGTACACCCAGCCGTGAATCGTCAGGTTCTGTGAACGTTCCCAGGCATCTTGCACAATCGTCGTCTGGCAAAGGTTCACAACTTGTTCAATCACATTTAGCTCACACAAGCGATTACTCTTTTCACGTTCGGTGTAGACATCACCAAGATACGCTTCATGCTTCTGATGCACGTCCTGAACATGTCGCAACCAGTTATCCGCCAGGCCAACTCGACGGCGCGTCAGGGCAGCATGTACACCGGAACAGCCATAGTGCCCGCAAATGATGACATGCTTTACGCGCAGGACATCAATCGCAAACTGCAATACGGACAAACAATTGAGATCGGTGTGAACAACGACGTTCGCGATGTTTCTGTGAACAAATAGCTCACCTGGCAACAAACCTAATAATTCGTTGGCAGGAACCCGACTGTCAGAGCAACCGATCCACAGATATTCCGGAGATTGCTGCGCAGCGAGTGTTTTAAAAAAGTCAGCGTCTTTGGCATTAATTGCATCTGCCCACTGACGATTATTCTGGAGAAGTTGCTCAGGAGAGAGAATAGATTGGTCTTGCGTACTCATACTTGCCCTTCATTTTCGACAGGCGTGATTTTAACCGAGAATTCATTCTAAATTTATATCCATTGAAAAGAAGTCCGTAGTTCATTTTGTGAAGAAAATAAAAAACGCGGCGATCAATTCAATTGATCACCGCGTTTTTGAACTTAACTTATTCCGTCTAGATCAATCTGTGATGTAGGTTTTCGACTAACCCAGAACTAACCGCTAAATTAACGGAAACCGCTTTTTTCTTCACCAGTGTCAGCCAGCATGGCCTTTTTCAGGGAGCTATCGACTGGTTTTTCACCTAACCAGATACGTAACAAGGCATTATTAAAAGCGATATCAGGATACGGCTCACCCAGTTTTTTACCGTTTAAATAAAACGTCGTTCCTACGCCAGGTACCCAGTCGGTGAGCATGATGTCACCTTTTTTCAACTCAGGCACAGACGCGAATAATTCGCCCAAGCGCAGAAATTGCATGGTCAATTTACCTTTTTCTGCCTTATCGGTATTTTGTTGCATGCCGGACATGAATCCCCGACCAAACTCCTCATTACCAACATCGCGCAGCATCACGATTGTTACGCGCCTCGGGCCAGTAGATGCCAGTACATCAGGCACTGTCGTCTTTTTACTTGGTAAGTAAAGGCCTGCTGCGTAGACTTTAAAAATCGCTTTATAGCGAATGCCAGCGCCATTGAGTTTTAAATCTGTATTTGCCAGATGAACTGTGTCTTCAAACTTCGCGCCTGCTACTTCCGTCGTTGCTGCATGCGTGACCAGACTTGCGGACGCAAACAATGCCACGACCAACAAGCGTTTACTTGTATTCCAAACCATATTTGTCTCCATTAATTTTTTTCACCCTTATTTTTCGCACGGGTGTCTTATTATGCAATGCGAAGTTAGAGTAAGACCACTAAGCAGTCGTGACAAAAGTAATTCGTTGCCACGTCACCACAGAGTTAAGCTTACCTGAAATTATTTATGCTTGCCTTGCTTAAACTCGGTATCGAAAGAATAAATTTTCATCAAAATTAGTAAAAACCAAGCACCATCAGCAATATATACGATGACTGACATGATGAATTGTCAAGCCGAGCAAGTACGCCCCCAATACGAAACGAGGACGTAAAAAAACCTGCCAGATTATTGGCAGGTTACAGATGCATTGCCTGTCATCAGATGACAGGCAATGCGGCTTAAGCGCTCATTACTTACTCAAAAAACTTTTTAACCTTATCCATCCAGGTCTTGCTTTGCGGATTATGCTTGGCACCGCCCTCAACAGTGAGTTGCTCAAAATTACGCAGCAACTCTTTTTGTTTGTCCGTCAATTTAACCGGGGTTTCAATCACAACATGACAAAATAAATCCCCTGCATAGCCTGAACGTACGCCCTTCACGCCCTTGCTACGCAAGCGGAAAGTTTTACCGGATTGCGTGCCCTCGGGGATCGTGAATGAGGCTTTACCACTTAAAGTGGGGACCTCGATGTCACCACCCAATGCGGCTTTCACAAAGGAGATTGGCATTTCGCAATGCAGATCGTCACCTTCTCGCTGGAAGACAGGATGTTGCTTGATGTGGATTTCAACATACAAATCACCCGGAGGGCCACCGTTCACGCCCGGCTCACCATTACCCGATGAACGGATACGCATGCCATCATCAATACCGGCTGGTATTTTGACTTCCAGTGTTTTGTTACGCTTGATGCGACCAACACCGGAGCAGCTAGTACAAGGGTCAGGAATCATCTTGCCTGTGCCATGGCACTTGGGACAAGTTTGCTGAATACTAAACAGCCCTTGCTGCATACGTACCTGACCGTGTCCTGCACAGGTGCTGCAAGTGACTGGCTGAGTACCTGGTTTGGCACCGGAACCATGACAGGTTTCGCATTCATCCCAGCTCGGTACACGTATCGTTGTATCAAAGCCGTTAGCCGCCTGCTCTAAGCTAATTTCCAGGTTGTAGCGTAAATCAGCACCGCGATACACTTGCGGACCGCTGCTGCGACCACGACCACCACCGAAAATATCACCAAAAATATCACCGAAAGCATCGGCAAAACCAGCGCCGCCAGCACCGCCGCCGCCGCCCATATTTGGGTCAACGCCTGCATGGCCATAACGATCATAAGCGTCACGCTTTTGCGCATCGGACAACATCTCGTAGGCTTCTTTCGCCTCCTTGAATTTTTCTTCCGAAGTTTTGCTATCCGGATTACGATCCGGATGATATTTCATCGCCAGTTTGCGATATGCTTTTTTGATTTCATCTTCCGTGGCATTTTTTGCTACGCCCAGAATTTCGTAAAAATCACGCTTCGCCATCTCTTTACACCTTGTTCTTTGCGCCTTATTAACTCTCAGCGAATTAAGCAAAAACGCCGAGCAGGGAAATCGCGACTACGATCAACCTGCCCGGCGAGTCTTGGCGGGGATCGCCCGCCGGACTAATTACTTACCGTCTTTGACTTCTTTGAAGTCTGCATCGACAACATCATCATCTTTTGCATGCGCATCAGTTGCACCAGCAGCACCTGCTGCACCGCCCGCCGCAGCCTGCTGAGCTTGCATATCGGCATAGACTTTTTCACCCAGCTTTTGTGACGCTGTGGACAAAGCACCAATTTTGGTATCAATCTCAGCCTTGTCACCATTCTTCAGAATATCTTCCAGATCTTTGATCGCGGCTTCGATTTTTTCTTTCTCACCCGCTTCCAGCTTGTCACCATGTTCGCTCAGGGCTTTTTTGGTTGAGTGAACTAATGCATCGCCTTGATTGCGGGATTCAGCCAGTTCTTTGACCTTCTTGTCTTCTTCCGCATTCAACTCGGCATCTTTCACCATTTTTTGAATTTCTTCTTCAGTCAAACCAGAGTTTGCCTTAATGGTGATTTTGTTTTCTTTACCGGTTGCCTTGTCTTTTGCGCCTACATGCAAAATACCGTTGGCATCGATGTCGAAAGTGACTTCAATTTGTGGTGTGCCACGTGCTGATGGCGGAATACCTTCCAGATTGAATTCGCCCAGGCCTTTGTTACGTGCAGCGATTTCACGCTCACCTTGGTAAACTTTAATCGTTACTGCCGGCTGATTATCATCTGCTGTCGAGAATACCTGACTGAACTTGGTAGGAATCGTTGTATTCTTTTGGATCATCTTCGTCATCACACCACCCAGAGTCTCAATACCTAAGGACAATGGCGTCACGTCGAGCAACAGCAAATCTTTACGATCGCCAGACAATACTGAACCTTGAATTGCAGCGCCGACTGCGACCGCTTCATCCGGATTCACATCTTTACGTGGTTCTTTGCCGAAGAATTCTTTGACTAACTCCTGAACTTTAGGCATACGCGTCATACCACCGACCAGAATGATGTCATCGATGTCTGAGGTTTTTACGCCTGCATCTTTGATCGCCATGCGGCATGGGTCCATGGTTTTCTGGATCAGCTCTTCAACCAGAGCTTCCAACTTAGCGCGTGTGATTTTCAAATTCAAATGCACCGGTGCGCCGTTTGCCATAGCAATATATGGCTCATTAATTTCTGTTTGCTGTGAGCTGGACAATTCGATTTTCGCACGTTCCGCCGACGCTTTAATACGTTGCAAAGCGATAGGATCTTTGGACAAATCCAGGCCATTGATCTTTTTGAATTCGTCGATGATGTAGTCGATGATGCGTTGATCAAAATCTTCACCACCCAAGAAAGTATCACCGTTGGTAGACAATACTTCGAACTGCATTTCGCCATCAACGTCAGCGATTTCAATGATCGATACGTCGAAAGTACCGCCACCCAAATCGTAGACTGCAATCTTGCGATCGCCTTTTTCTTTTTTATCTAAACCGAAAGCCAAAGCTGCAGCGGTTGGTTCGTTGATGATACGTTTTACATCCAGACCAGCGATACGGCCTGCATCTTTAGTTGCCTGACGTTGTGCATCATTGAAGTAAGCTGGAACAGTAATAACCGCTTCGGTCACTTCTTCACCGAGGTAATCCTCAGCAGTTTTTTTCATTTTGCGCAAAACTTCAGCGGAAATTTGTGGTGGTGCCAGACGTTTGTCACGTACAGAAACCCAGGCATCGCCATTGTCCGCTTTGGAGATTGTGTAAGGCATCAGACCAATGTCCTTTTGTACTTCTTTTTCGTCGAATTTACGACCGATCAGTCGCTTGACCGCAAACAATGTATTTTTTGGATTGGTCACTGCCTGACGTTTTGCTGACGCACCGACCAGAATTTCGCCATCTTCCTGATAAGCGATGATCGACGGTGTGGTACGTGCGCCTTCTGCATTTTCAATAACTTTTGGCTGGCCGCCTTCCATGATAGCGACGCAAGAGTTGGTGGTACCCAAATCAATACCGATCATTTTTCCCATGATGTTTCCCTTTTTAGTTTAATTATTTGATATTTATTGAGCTGCTTTACGCAATATTGCCGCTCTGTTGTTCTGGATATAGGGCAAAAAACCCTAGTTTCAAGCATTTTTTATCGTTTTTTTGCCTGTTTTTGCTATTTCCCTTGCGCCACGGTAATCAATGCTGGTCGCAATAAACGATCGGCAATCGTATAACCCTTTTGCAGCACTGTCACAACCGTATTTGCATCTTGCTCAGCAGGTACCATGG
This sequence comes from Undibacterium sp. RuTC16W, assembly GCF_049339445.1. Taxonomy (NCBI): domain Bacteria; kingdom Pseudomonadati; phylum Pseudomonadota; class Betaproteobacteria; order Burkholderiales; family Oxalobacteraceae; genus Undibacterium; species Undibacterium sp. RuTC16W. Next base: position 138,344 of record NZ_JBMPPE010000008.1, read on the forward strand.
AAATCGCCTGATGCTTAGCTGGATCTAACTTCTCACCCTGAACAGGATTAATTTCAAGCAAACGGTTTTTTTCAAACGCAGCGCTCAATTGTTTTAATGTCATTTCAACACCTTCTTTGAGAGACTCAATCGATGGTGTTTCTACTTTCAGGGCCATTTCCAGACTGTCTTTAACCGGAACCATTGCTTCAGCAAAACCTTCTATCGCAAATTTATGCGCCTTCGCGATGTCCTCTTGGGCACGGCGACGGATATTCTCACCCTCGGCCTTAGCACGCATGAACGCATCCTGCAGCTCCAGAACTTTGGCTTCCAACTGCGCTAAAGTCTCGTTTGCATTAGTTCCTGCAGCATCAGCGTCTTGCACAGCATCATTCACCGATTCCACGGCAGGTTCTGCAGGCACTTCTGTATTAACGTTGTCTACAGGCTTTTCTTGGTCTTGCATCGTTTATCTCCAAATCAAATACACATTTCTTAGGAAATGGGGGGTAACCATGTCATTTCAAGGGGTATTCATGAACTTTTTCGGGGTTTGGCAGCGAGGCCAGCGCAAGTAACGACAATATGCTACTTAATTAGACGTTTTGTTACAAATTTTACATGAATCAGGTCTGGAAAATTTAGAGAAACCCACTACCATTACTAGTGAGATTCATGCGTTGGTACTGACCATGAATAGCGCCTGTCAGCTTATTAAGGAGATTACCAAAATGAAATTATCTCTTATTTCCATTGTCGTTTGCGCATATACCGTAATCGTGGTTGCCTGGATTTGCATGTCGCAAGCAAATATTATTTAAAACATAATCAACTTAAATAAAACTCGCACTAAAATCTTCTGAATACCAGCAAACTCCTTACAAACAGACCCTTTACACAGGTAAATTTTTCCACTTGAATCGAAAATCAAGCCTAGTCGCGTAAAATTGCTAACTTTAGACGGCTTTTAGCAAAAAGGAACTCAGGCATGATTTTCGTCACTGGTGGCGCAGGTTTTATTGGCGCCAATTTTGTACTCGATTGGCTAGCACAATGCGATGAGCCCGTTCTCACGTATGACAAACTGACTTACGCAGGCAATCTGAACAATCTTGTAAGCTTGCGCAGCGACCCTCGCCACTTTTTTGTACAAGGTGACATCAACGACCAAGATCAATTTGCCCAGTTGCTTGAGCAACATCAGCCACGTGCTGTTTTACATTTTGCGGCAGAAAGCCATGTAGATCGCTCCATTCTCGGACCTGCCACATTTGTAACAACAAATATCAATGGCACCTTCCACTTATTGGAGGCGACCAAAACGTATTGGCACAAATTACCCTCGACAGAAAAATCAGCATTTCGCTTCTTGCACGTGTCCACTGATGAAGTCTACGGCACACTTAGCGCAGAAGATCCGCCCTTTTCTGAAACGACTCCGTATGCGCCGAACAGTCCGTATTCCGCTTCAAAAGCAGCATCCGATCATCTGGTACGCTCGTATCACCATACCTATGGACTACCCACCTTAACAACGAATTGCTCGAATAATTACGGTGCCTACCATTTCCCGGAGAAATTAATCCCGCTCATTATTACCAACGCTCGTGCCGGTAAAGAATTGCCCGTTTATGGTGATGGTCAGCAAGTACGCGATTGGCTATATGTGAATGATCACTGCGCTGCAATACGCCGCGTGCTGGCAGATGGGCGGAGTGGCGAAACTTATAATATCGGTGGCTGGAACGAGCAAACCAATCTGAGTGTTGTCCATACCCTTTGTAACTTGCTTGATGAACTTCAACCCAAAAAAAATGGTAGCTACCGCGATCAGATCCGGCACATCACAGACCGTCCCGGACACGACAGACGTTACGCCATCGATGCCAGAAAAATTGAGCGGGAACTTGGCTGGAAACCAGCAGAAACGTTTGAGACAGGCTTGAAAAAAACTGTGGAATGGTATCTGGCAAACGATGTTTGGGTGAACCAGGTTCAGTCGGGAGATTACTTAAAATGGGTAGATTTGCAATACAGCAATAAGACGGAGGCTATATGATGCGAACCACCAGCCTCAGAAAAGGCATTATATTAGCCGGAGGCTCAGGCACCAGGTTGTATCCGGTAACGCAAGCAGTATCCAAGCAATTGCTGCCAGTGTATGACAAGCCGATGATCTATTACCCGCTAACCAGCCTCATGTTGGCAGGTATCCGTGAAATTTTGATTATTTCAACGCCTCAGGATACGCCACGTTTTAAAGAATTATTAGGTGATGGTTCCCAATGGGGAATCAGTTTGCAATATGCCGTTCAGCCTAACCCGGACGGACTGGCCCAAGCCTTTATTATCGGACGGGAATTTGTTGGAGACGCACCTTCCGCGCTGATTCTCGGCGACAATATTTATTATGGTAATGAATTTGAAAGCCAGCTACGTGCCGCGGACGAAGGAATATCCGGAGCGACAGTATTTGCCTATCACGTACATGATCCGGAACGATATGGTGTGGTCGAGTTCAATCAGAACAGGCAGGCTGTCAGCATTGAAGAAAAACCCTTAAAGCCAAAATCTCATTATGCTGTCACCGGCTTATATTTTTATGATCAGCAAGTACTGGATATTGCGGCGAGCATGAAACCATCGGCTCGAGGAGAATTAGAAATTACCGATGTCAACAATGCCTATTTAAAGCAAGGTCAGTTGCGTGTAGAACTAATGGGGCGTGGTATGGCATGGCTGGATACTGGCACACATGAGTCTTTGCTAGAAGCAGGTCAATTCATTGCCACCATAGAAAAGCGTCAGGGATTAAAAGTTGCATGCCCTGAAGAAATCGCCTATCGCCGCGGATACATTGATGATGTGCAGCTGGAAAAGCTCGCACAACCACTCAAAAAGAACGACTACGGACGGTATTTATTACAATTACTAAACGGAAACAGTTACTAAATCGAACGATAATTTATTTAAGACCAGTCTGCTCAAAATCAGTCTGCTTGAATTAAAACAATAACAAATATTTTGCATATGAACATCATACAAACGAACTTGCCTGAAGTTGTCATCATCGAGCCACGTGTCTTCAGTGATAACCGCGGCCATTTTTATGAGAGTTTTAATGCAAAAAAATTCGCCGACCTTACGGGCATTAGAAGTGACTTCGTTCAGGACAACCACTCCAGATCAACAAAAAATGTGCTCAGAGGAATGCATTACCAGATCAGGCAAGCACAAGGTAAATTGGTACGCGTCATTTCAGGTGAGGTATTCGATGTTGTAGTGGATTTGCGTAAAAGTTCACCACATTTCGGTCAATGGACAGGAATTACCTTATCCGCAGCCAATCGCTTGCAACTGTGGATACCGCCAGGATTTGCTCATGGCTTTTTAGTCACCAGCGATGAGGCTGAGTTTCTGTACAAAACTACCGATTACTGGGCGCCAGAACACGAGCGTTGTCTGCAATGGGATGATCCTGCAATCGGCATTCAATGGCCGTTACTGCACCCGCCAGTGATGTCGGCCAAAGATCAGCAAGGAAAATTGCTGGTTGACGCTGAGGTTTTTGAATGAGGATATTATTGACCGGCAGCACGGGGCAAGTAGGCAATGCTTTACTACGTCAGCTACAAGGTCTGGGGACCATCATCGCTCCCGGACGCGATCAACTAGACTTGAGCCAACCTAAGCTGGTACGGCAAGCAATACGTGATCTTCAGCCTGATCTGATTCTGAATCCAGCTGCCTACACCGCTGTTGATAAAGCTGAAAATGAGCCAGACCTGGCCAATGCTATTAATGCTGAGTCACCGGCCGTCATGGCAGAAGAAGCGAAAAAATCGGGCTGCATCTTGATTCACTACTCTACCGACTACGTGTTCAGTGGTAGCAAGCAAGACGACTCAGGTAATTGGGTGCCGTACAAAGAACAGGATGCAACTCATCCAGTGAATGTCTACGGGCAGAGCAAGCTCTCTGGCGAGCAGGCAATTCTGCAAAGTGGCTGCCGCCATTTGATTTTTCGCACCAGCTGGGTATATTCCTTATTTGGCAAAAATTTTTTGCTAACCATGTTACGACTTGCCAATGAACGACCTGAACTGAAGGTAGTCAACGATCAGTGGGGTGCCCCTACTTCTGCTGACTGGCTGGCGCAAACAACCTTAGACATCGTGCGGCAAATTCAGCAGGCCGAAAAACCTGGCGAATGGTGGGCGCAACACCAAGGGCTTTATCACGTGACGCCAGCAGGCAAAACAAGCTGGTGCGGGTTTACTGAGGAAATTATTACTCAGGCAAGTCAACGTCAAATGTTGCTCAAAGACGCCCCCAACATACTGGGTATTCCTTCAAGCGACTACCCAACGCCAGCCCGCAGGCCGCATAACTCACTGCTTGATACTGCGAAACTGACTCAGCATTTTTCTATTCAAACGCCAACATGGCAAGCCGTACTGGATAGCTGCCTGACGAGTAACTCCGTCCGCAATCAATAAGTGACTAATAACCAATGTCACTAAAGCGAAATACCTTATGGAATCTGCTTGGTAACGGCTTACCTCTGATCGCCGCTGCGGCCTTTACTCCCTACACCTTGCGAGAGTTAGGCAACGAGGCATTTGGCGTATTAACACTTATCTGGGCATTGATCGGCTATTTCAGTCTGTTTGACTTCGGAACCGGACGAGCGCTCACTTATGAGATAAGCAAACTAAGATCCAACGCGCAACCCAAGTTGATTCCGGCAGTTTTAAAAGCAGGTCTGATGCTCACTGTTGCTACGGGAACCTTGGGCACGCTGATCATGATTGTACTGGCACCGTATCTGGCGCAAACCTGGTTAAAAATCAGCCTACCATTGCAAGAAAATGCGCAAATAGCGTTTGAAATTGCGGCGCTAGGCGTCATCCCCACCGCCGTCACAAGCGGCTTAAGAGGCGCCATGGAGGGAATGGAGCGATTCCGTGCCTCTAACCTGAATCGCGTTTTCCTTGGTTTTTGCATGTTCACTTTACCAGCAGTAGCAATCAAATTGCACGGCCCCAGCCTGTGGCAAATTGCACTCTACCTGGCAATGGCGCGCCTGCTTGTAGTCTTCGGCGGCATGCTGCAATTGCGTGAATATCTGTTTATCCAAAAAAGTGCTGCAACAGTGACGACAGCAGATCCAGAGTATGCACTATCACACCGCATGCGTAGCCTGATGTCGTATGGATTATGGGTAACCCTTTCGAGCATTATTAGTCCTCTGATGGTATTTGGTGACCGGTTCTTTGTCAGCGCGATGGTAGGCGCAGATCAATTATCGATTTATGCTATTCCTCAGGAAGGTCTGATGAGGCTATTAATTGTTCCTATGGCGATTTGCGGTGCACTACTACCATTATTTGCCACATTCTCCGACTATCGGGCGCTGCAAGAAAGTTATCAGCAGAATTACAAACGTATGGCTGTCATCATGCTCGGGCTATGCAGCGTAACTGCATTGATCGCCTACCCCGGGTTAAGTCTTTGGTTGTCACCTGATTTTGCCAAAAATGCATTGCCAATCACTCTCATACTTACCGCAGGAACTTTTTTAAATGGCATTGCTTTGGTACCACATACCTTCTTACATGCTCAAGGTCAGACAAAAAAGACCGCACAATTCCACTTGTTTGAACTAGTCTTGTACATTGCCGTGCTATATATTCTTGCCGCAAAATTTGGATTAATTGGCGCAGCGCTGGCATGGACTTTCCGGGTTAGTCTGGATTGGATATTGTTACACCTGGCAGCGAAACAACATTTAAAAAAACTACCTTTTCAAGACCTGAGTATCGATCGCACGAAATGACCAACGAACAATCTGATTTATCTGCCCCCCTCATTGCCGCAGTTGTAGTCGGTTTTTTTCCTGAGGTGGATGTTCTGCAAGCGTTATTAAACAAGCTGCATACGCAAGTACAGCAACTCTACCTCGTCGATAACGGGGGCTGCGACGCATTAGATCTCAATGCACTTCCAGGCTGTCAGCATATCAAATTAGATAAAAATTATGGTCTTGGCTATGCTCTGAATAAGGGTTTTGAAGCGGCACACAACAATGGCGCAAGTTATGTTGCCACGTTTGATCAAGATAGCGCACCACCCGGCAATCTGATAGAAACTCTCCTGGCACAGCACCTGCTTTTAAAAAATAACCAGATTAATTGTGCGGCAATCGGCCCTAGTTTCTTTGACCGGAGGGAAACGAAAAAAGTATATTTTCCTTTTTACAAAGAGGGTGCTGAAGGAATTCAAACAATACTCCCGCCCAATCACGTGGACAATACTAAAATTGTTGAGGTCGATGTACTGATCACGTCTGGCATGTTGATTAAAACAGATGCATGGCTAGACACATTACGTTACGACGATGGAATGTTTGTTGATTACACTGATACCGAGTGGTGTTTCAGAGCGAGAGATAAAGGCTATCGCCTGTTCGGCAGCACAGAGGCGCAGATGGGTCATGCTTTATCTGATGCACCTCCGGTAAGGTTATTTAAGCTGAATTTCTTCCACTATTCCGCTTTACGGCGTTACTATTATTTCAGAAATACTTTATTAATCTGTAAAAAACCCTATGTCTCCGCTGCATGGAAAAAAAGACTTTTGACAGGACTGGCTTTACGATTTGTCGTCAGTTTATTCTATGAAAATAAGCGTTGGTCACAATTTACAATGATGTGCAAAGGAATATGGGCTGGATTACACAATAAAAATGGCGCCTATTCCAGGTAAAGCCATGCATCAATAATCATATAACAGATCAGATAATCATAAGAAAGATCAGGAAATGTGGATGGAGAGAACCGCATGATCCATATTGCTATCGTAAGCCATGGACACGAAGAATTACTCATCGCGAGTAATCTAGGGGGATTGCTTCAGGCAGGTGAAGGGATTCGCGTTTGGGTAAAGGACAATAAGCCTTCAGCTCGTTTAAAGACCTATTGCCATGAGCATCTTGTTACCTACTTCGATCGCATGCCCGGGCTGGGCTTCGGAGAAAATAATAATTTTTTGTATGCGCAGATCAAATCGGAATCTGGTTTTCAGCAGGATGATTACTTCGTCGTACTCAATCCTGATTTAAGTATTGCCCCAGAGACGCTGCTGGCGCTGATTGAGCAGATGAAAAAAGATGCATGCGTTTTGGCTACAATTAATCTCTACAGAGACCAGGAGTACCTGACCAGTGATGCGAATATTCGTCGCTTCCCTACCTTATTCTCTTTGTTGAGAATGACTATCAAGCGTTCCATTACAAAAAATTATGACAAAAAAAATATGCGCTCAGCTTGTCATGTTGACTGGGCATCGGGCGCTTTTCTCGTCTTCGATGCAATGCATTACGCCGCACTACAAGGTTTTGATCAAGCCTATTTCATGTATTTTGAAGATGTCGATATTTGCTACCGCTCACAACAGTTGTTAGGTAAAGGAGTTTTGTATTATCCGCAGTTCAAGGCAATTCATCTTGCGGCGCATAAAAACAGAAATATTGTCTCTCAACACGCCATCTGGTTTTTTAGTAGCTTTATGAAATTCCTATCACGCCGCTATTTTCTTTATCAGCGACAAAAACCTCTATCGGCCTCCAACTGGGCAAAGTAGCTAATGAGTCAAATATTTTTACTCACAGGAGCTACCGGCTTTGTAGGACAAGCGGTGCTGCATCAACTGCAGCAACAACAATCGAAAATTGTCTGTGTCAGCCGCCAGCACACCCTCAATCAACAATCCGGCAATAATACTTATCTGCACATTCCAGAAATCGGCTCTGCAACGCAGTGGAAGCCCGCATTGACAGGAATCACTCATATCATCCACTGCGCCGCCCGTGTCCACGTCATGAACGAGACGGCTGCCGATCCCCTGGCCTTGTTTCGGGAGGTGAATGTTGATGCCACGCTGAATCTGGCGCGGCAGGCTGTAGCAGCAGGCGTCCGGCAGTTTATTTTTATCAGCTCAGTGAAGGTCAACGGCGAAGCGACTGCCAAAGGTTTTCCGTTTAGCGAAGACAGCGTCCCTCGTCCTGAGGATGCGTATGGCATCTCAAAACATGAAGCAGAGCAAGTGCTGCTGGCGCTTGGTCGTGAAACGGGTATGGGGATTACCATCATTCGTCCGCCGCTAGTTTATGGTCCGGGTGTGAAGGCGAATTTTTTGAGTATGCTGCGCTGGGTTAAAAAGGGATTTCCCTTACCGCTCGCCAGCGTGGATAACCGACGCAGCTTTGTCTGTCTGGACAATCTGGTGAGTCTGATCCTGACCTGCATCGACCATCCGAAAGCGATGCAAGAAGTATTTTTGGTATCCGATGGACAAGACTTATCTACGGCCCAGCTATTACAATACTGCGCAAACGCTTTACAGGTGCCGTCGCGCTTATTTCCGTTTCCGCCGGGCGGGCTGATGCTGGCAGCCAGAATCGTGGGGAAACTGTCTGTCGCTGAGCGCCTATGCGGCTCTTTACAAGTCGATATCAGCAAAGCGCAGCGCTTGCTGGGATGGACACCACCCTGTACGGTACAGCAAGGCTTGCAGGCAACAGCAGCGGCACTGCATCAACCATCAAACAGCGCCTGAACAATCTGAAGGATATTTTTTGAAACGTGCATTTGATCTTTTTCTGGCCTTGATTGCCGCCAGCATCTTATTTATCCCTATCGTACTGACGGCCATCTGTGTGCGGCTTAGCTCGCCGGGACCGGTCGTGTATTGGTCTAATCGCGTCGGTCGCTATAATCGCATTTTTAAAATGCCAAAATTTCGCAGTATGCGCATTGATACGCCGGCGGTGGCGACCCATCTGCTCAGCAATCCGGATCAGTATCTGACTCCCATCGGTTCTTTTCTCAGAAAATCGAGTTTAGATGAGCTACCGCAGTTATGGAGCATACTCAAAGGCGATATGAGTTTTGTCGGTCCCCGTCCTGCGCTTTATAATCAGGATGATTTGATTGCACTGCGGTCAGAGCGTCAGGTTGACCGTATCCTGCCAGGCCTGACCGGCTGGGCGCAAATTAACGGACGTGACGAATTACCTATCCCTGCCAAGGTCGAACTTGATGCCTACTATGTACAGCATCAGTCGTTCTGGCTCGATATCAAAATATTGTTCCTCACTTTTTACAAAGTAGTCAGGCGTGATGGCGTTACCCACTAGCTTAGTAGTCAATAAATACACAGTTGAACTCTCGTAAAAACACGCAAGGACAAACTCCTTACTTCGAATAAGAATAAAAATCGCATGCAATTTCTACTCGCTTTACCCCGTTTGAAAAAGCAAGCCATTGCCGCACTGGCGGATACCGTGTGTTTGCCTCTGACTTTTATCCTCGCGATCTGGCTGCGTTACGACGGCTTAAGTATTGAAGTATTGTCGCATTACGCGATATTAATTGTCGCGGTGCCGCTGGTATCTATTCCCATATTCATCCGCATCGGCCTATATCGTGCGGTTATCCGCTATCTCGATCAAAAAATTATCTACATCGTGGTGCTCGGCGTCACCATGTCCGTCTTATTTTTGGCTTTCGTCAGTGTAATGACGCACATCATGGCACTGTCTCGTGCGGTGTTTGGCATCTACTGGGCGGGAGCGATTTTATATGTCGGTGCAAGCCGTTTGCTGGTGCGGTCTTATCTACTGGGCGTCAACCGGAATGACGATGCCATCAAAGTCGCCATCTATGGCGCTGGCAAAGCAGGCGTGCAACTCGCCACTGCCTTGCGCTCCAGCGATGAATATGCCTGCGTTGCCTTCATTGACGACAATGTCAATGTGCAAGGCTCTCTGATCGCCGGTATTAAAGTCAGCCCGGCTCAAGCCTTGCATAAATTGATTTCTCAATACGAGATCAAAGAAATCCTGCTCGCCATGCCGTCGATTTCTAAAACAAGACAAAAACAAGTGCTCGATGAACTCGAACAATACAAGCTCAAGATCAAAGTCACGCCATCCATTAAAAGCCTGGTAAATGGCGAACTCAGAGTACAGGACGTACGGGAAGTCGGGATTGAAGATTTACTGGGGCGCGATGCCGTTGAGCCTGATCCGCGCTTGCTGGCAACCTGCATCACTGATAAAAAAGTGTTAGTCAGCGGTGCGGGTGGATCGATCGGCTCCGAACTCTGTCGTCAAATTTTGAACCAGCAACCGGCGCAACTGATTCTGCTCGACATGTCCGAATATGCGCTATATGCGATTGAACATGAACTCAGCAGCTTGTGCGCGGCAACGAATTCACCTTGCGAGATTCTGCCCTTTCTCGGCTCAATTCATGACAGCGCAAAACTAAACAAAATTTTTCAGACCTATCAGATCGACACCGTCTATCACGCCGCCGCCTACAAGCATGTGCCTCTCGTAGAACACAACCCAATCGAAGGCATACGCAATAATGTATTTGGTACCCTGCGTCTGGCTGAAGCCGCGATCAAGGCGCAGGTCAAAAACTTTGTCTTGATTTCGACCGACAAGGCTGTTCGTCCTACCAATGTCATGGGAGCGACCAAGCGTCTGGCCGAACTGATTCTGCAAGCCTGCGCACGTAAACAGACGTCGACCCGATTCTGCATGGTGCGCTTTGGGAATGTACTGGGTTCGTCCGGCTCCGTGGTTCCCTTGTTCCGCCGGCAGATTATGCAAGGAGGTCCGATCACGCTGACGCATCCTGAGATTACGCGTTATTTCATGACCATCCCGGAAGCCGCACAACTGGTGTTGCAAGCGGGTGCCATGACCGCGGATGGTGGCGGCGATGTCTTCGTGCTCGACATGGGAGAGCCGGTCCGCATCATCGATCTGGCACGCCGGATGGTGCATCTGAGCGGCCTCGAAGTGAAATGTGATGCGACCCCCGACGGCACGATAGAAATCCATCATGTTGGCTTGCGTCCTGGAGAAAAGCTTTATGAGGAATTACTGATCGGCGACAACGTCGAGCGCACCACTCACCCGCTGATTATGCGCGCGCAGGAAAAAGAAATTCCCTGGCCCGAACTGCACGCCTTACTAAAGCAGCTTGACATCGCCTGCACAGAATTTAACTACGAAGAAGTCCGTACTCTCTTGCTAAAAATAGTGGCAGAATACGAACCACAATGCGGTATCGAAGATTTTTTATGGCAAGCGCAGGTACAACATCATCTGTCTGCCCAGACACCGACCGAATCGACTTAATACGAATCGACTCAACAAAATAATAGAAAGATAGAAAGCCATCATGTCCCTACTCTCTCCCAGCATTTTTAAAGCCTACGACATCCGCGGCATTATCGGTAAAACTCTGGACGCCGATGTCGCTTACCTCATCGGTCAAGCCTTCGGTAGCGCAGCGCTGGCGAAAGGCGAGCAAACCGTCATCATCGGTCGCGACGGCCGTTTGTCCGGCCCTGACCTGATCAAAGCACTGGCGAGCGGCCTGCAAGCAACCGGTGTCAATGTCATTGACCTCGGTATTGTTGCCACACCGATGGTGTATTTCGGCACGAACACCTTAGGTGCTGCGTCCGGCATCATGGTCACTGGCAGCCACAATCCGCCTGACTACAACGGCTTCAAAATGGTACTAGCTGGCGAAGCAATTTATGGCGATGCGATTCAGGCTTTGTATCAGACCATCTTGAATAAAGATTTCAAACAAGGCAATGGCACTTATCAGACGCACGACATCAAGGCCGCCTATCTGCAACGCATCATCGGTGACGTCAAACTCGCGCGCCCGATCAAGATCGCGATTGATTGCGGCAATGGCGTGGCAGGTGCATTCGCTGGCGAACTGTATCGTGGCATGGGATGCGAAGTGAGCGAATTGTTCTGCGAAGTCGATGGCAATTTCCCTAACCATCATCCCGATCCCGCACATCCGGAAAACCTGCAAGACCTGATCCGCGCTTTGCAAAACAGCGATGCCGAAATCGGTCTGGCATTCGACGGTGATGGCGACAGGCTCGGTGTGGTGACCAAAGATGGCCAAATCATTTATCCGGACCGTCAACTGATGTTGTTTGCAGAAGACGTCCTGACCCGCAACCCCGGCGCGCAAATTTTGTATGACGTCAAATGTACGCGTCATATTTCAGCCTGGGTCAAAGCACGTGGCGGTGTACCACTGATGTGGAAAACAGGTCACTCGCTGGTCAAAGCAAAATTGCGTGAAACCGGCTCCCCTCTCGGTGGCGAAATGAGCGGACACGTCTTCTTCAAAGATCGCTGGTATGGCTTTGATGATGGCATGTATGCCGGCGCCCGCTTGCTAGAAATTCTCAGCAAAGTCAGTGATATGACCGCCACATTAAACAGTCTGCCACAATCCGACAGCACGCCGGAACTGCAATTACAGCTAAATGAAGGCGAGAATTTTGCGATCATCGCCGAGATGCAAAAGAACGCCAACTTCCCCGGTGCCGATGAAGTCATTACCATCGATGGTCTGCGTGTCGAATATCCGGACGGCTTTGGCCTGGCACGCTCATCCAACACGACACCCGTGATCGTGATGCGCTTCGAGGCAGAAAATCCGGCCGCACTGGCGCGTATTCAGGCAGCGTTAAAACAAGCTGTCCTGGCGGTAAAACCCGATGCACAGCTGCCATATTAACTACTCGGCTAAAGGCTAAACAAGCAACGCCCGATGACGACGAACGACGCTCTTATTGATACCTGCACTGAAATTTGCACAGCAATAAGAGCGTCAATGAAAGCATTATCTCTCCGCTCTGGATAAAGATATACTCCTACATCGTATTTTTGACACTCCCAATAAAAATAAGCGGATAAAGGCTTATTTTTATTATAAATAGGGGGAGTATATGAAAAACCTCTCTCAACAAACGATCTTATTGCTGTGAAAATCCTGCTCATCCGCGTCTCATCGCTAGGCGATGTCCTGCACAATATGCCGATTGTGCACGATCTGCTGCGGCACTTCCCCGACGCTCAAATCGACTGGGTCGTCGAAGAAGCCTATGTGCATCTGGTGAGACTCAATCCCGGTGTACAACAGGTTTTTCCGTTTGCCTTACGCCGCTGGCGCAAGACCCTGATGAGCAAACCGACGCGTCAGGAGATTCGTGACTTTTTCTATCAGTTACGTGCTCAGGAATACGATCTGGTACTTGATACACAAGGTTTGCTGAAAACCGGCATCATCATGGGCATGGCAAGAATTACACCAACGGGCAAGAAAGTAGGCCTCGCGAATGGTACCGAAGGATCAGGCTATGAAGGTATTTCCCGCATTTTTCACACTGCCAGCGTAGCGGTCGATCCCCGCACCCATGCCGTCTTGCGCGGTCGTCTGGTCGCCGCACATGCCGGCGGCTATAGCGTCGACACCCCAGCGAGTTTTGGCCTGCGCCAGTTGTATAGCCTGTCACAAATTCGACCGGCATGGATGCCAGATCAGCCTTACGCCGTGTTCTTCCACGGTACTGCCGGCGCCTCAAAAAAATGGGCAAGAGAAAACTGGATACAACTTGCTCAGACCTTGCAGGCAGCCAATCTGCCTATCCTGCTTCCCTGGGGTAACGCGGTAGAAAAAGCAGAAGCAGAACAGATGGCAGCCCACATACCCGACGCCACCGTATTACCGCAACTGTCCATGCAAGATGCCATCCTCCTCGCCCAAGCCGCCCGCATTGCCATTGGCGTTGATACCGGACTAACCCACATCGCCGCTGCTTATGAAACGCCGACCGTCGAAATTTATTGTGATTCGCCGCGCTGGAAAACTGAAGGTAACTGGTCCGACAAGATTGTAAACCTGGGAAATAAAGGGCAGCCTGCCAGTTTGGCCGAGGTGGAGCAGGCTGTAACTCAGTTGCTCAAATAGAGTAACGCCCGCTAGCGATTAGTTACCGCATATTCAATGGAGAATAAAATTATTTTTTGCGGGAAGAGAATCTAACTCGCCGCTACTCCGCCCTTTTAAGATGACCTGATTCAAGATCTGGATAATGCCATCGTCCTTATCCGCCCGAATCGCAAAGTGAATCTCCTCGGCAATCAAAGGCTTCGGCAATACACTGAGCTGCACCGACTCAAACTGGGCATCCTCGCCACGTGACTGTTCATATAACCGACGAATTTTCTCCTGGAGCACTGATGGATTGCTGCCCCTTGTCGAGATCAGGGTTGCATCAGTCCGCTTACGCAACAACTTATTAAACCGGGACATCGGAGAACCACTATCCGATTCAATTTTAAAAAACCCATCTTTGAGCCGATCGAATTCATCGCCAAACTCGGTACCGGCAGAGACTCCTAAGGTTTTGCCTTTTAAATCTTGGGCTGTTGACAATGTAAATTGCATATCACTACGCGTAACTAGAAATACATAGCTGGTGTACAAACCTGATGAGAAATGAAACCGTCTGAGCCGCGCAGAAGTTTTTGATACCCCAAATATCAGCGCCTCACCACTCTCAGCGTTTTGCAAGGCACGACGCCAGGGAAAACGCTGTAGCGTGAATTTCAGTTGTGCTTCGCGCGCAATATAATCGAGCTGTTTCAACAATAAAGGAGGCACAGGCATAGGCTGTCCTTTATCGTCAATCAGATCGCCAATAAGTAAATTCACTTCGCGCTCAGCTGCGTAGGTCACCGTGCTCATTGCATATCCGGCAAAAAAGATACATAACGCAGGCAAATAATACAGGCGACGAAGTATGAGTTTGACTAGCTGCGCCATAAGTTATTTATCGACATCACTCGACCTCCCGCGATAACGAGTCTATCTGTCAACTTCGACTATTTATATGTATCACGAAGTCCCGTCGTTAAGTTAACAGGACTTCGGCAAAACGACAAGCTGCTTAGCAAGCATATACGCGGGAATTTCAACAAACCTTCAAGTTGAAAAGTCCTATCGATAGGACTTACGCAAAAATCAAGACCTCCTAACAAAGAGATAAAGAGACAAAGAGAAAAGACAGGAGTAAGCGGTGTCATGAAATATCGATTAGCTATTTTTTAAGTAGCTCCCTCGTTAATATCGATACTCAACGAAGCCACATACTCCTGCTACGTCTTTGTGTGAGATATTTTAGTTTTAGTTTTTTGTATAAGTATTGGCTAACTCATTTGCCATACCCCATGCGGTATTAAGCCAAGATCTATGAGCATTCAAACCTTGGAGGCATTTTGTGCTGCGCCACTGGCTGTCACTGCGACCGTACAAGAGCCATATGAAAGTGCGGCCACCAATTTATCAAGCTCGCATTACGGCAGCATACTTTTCATATTAAGCCTGCTCGTCCTTATTCCAGATTTGCATGCTAACAATACATGATGGCCAGACGACGACTATCGCCTATGAACGTAAATAGAATTCAAGTCAGCAATTTCACCTGCCCGCCATCAGCACAGCCTCTTTTTAAGGTATATTCCACCCTTGCCTTCGTTTCCAAAGAGGAAGTTTTTCCTCGCTTCTGATGACTTCCACTCGTAAAAATCTTGACGGCTTTGCTGTCGCGATCATGATCGTGCTCTGTATTTGCTGGGGGTTGCAGCAAGTGGCGATTAAGCTCGCTGCGCCTGTACTCAGCTCCAGCATGCAACTGGGTCTGCGCTCTGCTATCGCTGCAATGCTCGTCATGCTCTTGATAGGGGTGCGCCGCATTCCATTTTCCCTACGCGATGGCAGCCTGCTTCCTGGCATTGCCGCTGGCGTGTTGTTCGCGGTCGAGTTCATGTGTATCTCTATCGGATTGAACTACACTTCGGCTTCGCATATGTCGGTGTTTCTGTACACCGCACCGATTTTTACGGTAATGGGCTTACATTGGCTGATACCAGCAGAGCGCATGCAAACCAGCCAGTGGCTGGGTATCGTCTCAGCATTTATTGGCGTGGCGATTGCTTTTTCAGCCGCATTTCAAGCCGATGCGCATGCTCTCAGCGACATGCTGATTGGCGATGCGCTGGGCGTTTTAGGCGGTATCTTATGGGCGGCAACGACGGTTGTGATACGTCGCTCCAAACTATCCGAGGCACAGCCGACCACGACCTTGCTGTATCAGTTGACAGGTGCGGCAATATTGCTGCTTCTGTTTTCGGCGGCGAAAGGTGATTTGCAGTTACAGGCCTGGGATGCCCATATCTGGATCAATCTTTTATTTCAGTCGGTTGTGATTGCATTTATCAGCTACCTGACCTGGTTCTGGCTGCTGCGCCGCTATCTGGCATCGCGCTTATCGGTATTCTCTTTTTTAACACCCTTATTTGGTGTCGCTGCGGGCGTTGTGTTTTTGCATGATCCCGTCAGTCCGCGCTTTGTGATGGGAGCAACGCTGGTACTGACCGGCATTGTGTTGGTCAATTTTCGTCGAAACTGATACTCTGCCGCCATGCGCCTTTTATATTCATTTGTCTGGAGTTTGTCCCTGCCCATCGTCTTGCTAAGACTATGGATACGTGGTCGCCAGGAGCCTGGTTATCGTCAACACATTAGCGAACGCCTAGGATTTTATCCTGTCTATTCCCATCAAAAAACGCTCTGGGTGCATGCGGTATCTGCCGGTGAGACGCGTGCTGCCGAACCTCTGATACGCGCACTGCTGCTGCGCTATCCGCAGCATCATCTGATACTCAGCCATATGACGCCAACAGGGCGTGCCACTGGTGCACTGCTATTTTCCGATATCTCGACCCGGATTACACAGGTGTTTGTGCCTTACGATATCAACTGGATGATCAAGCGCTTTTTGCGTCATTATTCGCCCTCCCTGTGCGCCTTGATAGAAACCGAAGTCTGGCCAAATCTGGTCGCGCAATGCAAGCAATTTGGCGTGCCCGTCGCCTTGGTCAATGCGCGGCTCTCTGAAAAATCATTAAAAAAAGCCTTGAAGCTGTCTTCCCTGATCTTGCCTGCGGCCAGTGCGATTACCTGCGTGGCAGCGCAATCTGGCCCCGATGCAGAGCGCTTAAAAAGTCTGGGCGTGAATCAGTTGGAGGTGACAGGCAATATGAAGTTTGACGTAACACCGCCGGAGCATATGGCCGAACGTGGCGCACGCTTGCGGCACTGGCTGGGTGACCGGCAAATTTTCTTATGTGCGAGCACCCGCGATAGCGAAGAAGACTTACTGCTGAACGCGTTTGTCGCGCACCGCAAAGCTAATACCCTGCTCGTCCTCACGCCACGTCATCCGCAGCGATTTGACCAGGTCGCAGCGATGCTGACACAGCATGGCTTGAGCTTCGTACGTCGCTCGGTGATGAACCTGGACGCTGGCGAGAACCCGCTGCCGTCGTCGGTTGACGTTGTTCTGGGTGATAGTATGGGTGAGATGTACATGTATTACGCCGCTTGCGATCTAGCTTTTGTCGGCGGCAGTCTGGTGAACCTTGGCGGTCATAATCTGATTGAGGCCTGCGCCATGGCAAAGCCGGTGATGACGGGGCCATACACGTTTAATTTTTCTGAAATTACCGAACAAGCCATCACTGCACAGGCGGCATTACGTGTCGCCAATCCAGACCAGCTTTTTGCGCAAGCCTGGACCTTACTGGATCAACCGGCAACGCTGGCATCGATGGGGCAAAATGCGCACGCCTTCTTCCTGCAACATCAGGGTGCAACGGCCAGAACCATGCACATGCTGGAAAAAATCGTCAAGACGGCCTGATCACGCTACGACACCAAAACACTACAGTTAGTGACAATCCCCAAAAGCTACACTACAATTCGCGCCTTTTGCCCTTCTTGAGGGGGTTCAAGGCAAACTCGGAACGGAGGTTTATAATGAATCTCTATTTGAAAATTTCCTGCCTTTTTACTAATTTATTGCGCTTAGCTTGCTCTTTACATTGGCATTGCTGGTGGCTGCGCAGTCACCCGGCACATCTACAGTTGCATTGATACCTTCCAATATTTGCATCCCCTATTTTTTGCTTTACATGAATGAACGGAATCAGAGAACCATGAACGCCAACGACAAAATGCTCGGCATCACTGAAATGCCAACCCAGGAAATTTCTCTCGACGTTCTCCTCGAAAAATATGCCAAGGGTAATGAATCAAATATTCTTGAAGTTCAGCAGCGTGTAGCCAAAGCACTGGCGTCGGTAGAGGGCGCAGATTTTCACGGTTATTACGAAGAAAAATTCTTGTGGGCACAACAAAATGGCTTCGTCCCTGCTGGCCGTATCAATTCCGCTGCAGGTATGGATTTACATGCAACGTTGATTAACTGCTTCGTACAACCAGTCGGTGACTCGGTATCCAGTACCACCAACGGCAAACCCGGCATCTACACAGCCTTATCCGATGCGGCAGAAACCATGCGCCGCGGTGGTGGCGTGGGTTACGATTTTTCTACGATACGCCCAAAAGATTCTCTGGTGCGCGGCACTCGTTCACGTGCGTCTGGCCCGGTCTCGTTTATGCAGGTATTCAATGCGTCCTGCTCCACCGTCGAGTCGGCGGGTGCGCGTCGTGGCGCGCAAATGGGTGTATTGCGCGGTGACCATCCAGACATTCTGGAGTTTATCCGCTCCAAGGATCAAGGTGGTCTGACTAACTTCAATATCTCGATTGGCGTGACCGATGAATTTATGGAAGCCGTCGCCAACGATAGCGATTATTGCCTGGTACATAGAGCCGAGCCAGGTGATGAGAAAAAAGAAGCCGGCGCCTATCAACGTGAGGACGGTATCTGGGTACATCAGACGGTACGGGCCCGTGCGCTATGGGATGAAGTCATGCGATCGACTTACGATCACGCCGAACCTGGCATCCTGTTCCTGTCACGCATGAATACAGAAAACAATCTGTACTACTGCGAAAAAATTGAAGCGACCAATCCTTGCGCCGAACAACCACTGCCCGACTACGGTTGCTGCTGCCTGGGCTCAATCAATCTGACCAGATTTGTGACCGCACCATTCTCAGATGCGGTGAGTTTTGATTACGATAAATTTAAAACCGTCGTCAGTATCGCCATTCGCATGCTGGACAATGTACTGGAAGCGACGGCGTGGCCTTTGCCGCAACAAGAAGCCGAAGCACAATCCAAACGCCGCATCGGCCTGGGCTATCTCGGCATCGGCAGTACGCTGGTCATGATGGGCTTGCGTTACGACTCAGACGAAGGTCGTGCAGTCGCGCAAAAAATCTCCGAAGTCATGCGCGATGCCGCATATCTGGCCTCATCCGAACTTGCGAAAGAAAAAGGCGCATTTCCTTTATTCGACGGCGACAAATATTTGGCAGGTCTGTTCGCCAAGCGCTTGCCAAAAAACATCCGCACAGCGATTGCCAAGAACGGTCTGCGCAATTCCCATCTGCTATCTATCGCGCCAACAGGCACGATTACCCTCGCGTTTGCCGACAATGCTTCGAACGGAATTGAGCCTGCGTTCTCCTGGGTCTATAACCGCAAAAAACGCATGCACGATGGCGAAAGCAAAATCTACGAAGTCGCTGATCATGCGTGGCGTCTATATCGCCACATGGGTAATGACGTCAGCGACGACAGCAAATTACCGGCACAATTTGTCACCGCACTAAACATGTCGGCAACCGACCATATGAAGATGCTGCAAGTGGTGCAGCCTTACATCGATTCTTCGATTTCAAAAACGGTCAATGTCCCCGCAGATTATCCGTACGAGGATTTCCAGAATCTGTATATGGACGCCTGGCGCGCTGGCCTCAAGGGCCTGGCAACCTACCGCCCGAACAGTATTCTGGGCAGCGTATTATCCGTCGCAACAGAAGTGGCAGCACCAGTAGTCAATACGGTTCCTGACGACGACTTGTTACGCAAACAATTCGACGGCCGGCCTTTTGGCGATCTGGAATCAGTGACATCCAAAGTCCAGTATATGACCTACGAAGGAAAGAAAACTGTCTACCTGACAGTCAGCTTCATCCACTTGCAAGGCATGGTCGGCGGCGAGCGCGTAACAATAGAACGCCCATTTGAATTCTTCATGCCAGCCGGACAAAAGAACGATGGCCAGCAATGGATTTCAGCAAGCATGCGCCTGTTATCAATGGCAGCACGCTCCGGCGGATCTATCGCCAAAGCACTAGCCGACATGCGTGAAGTAGTCTGGGACAAAGGTACAGTACGTTGCGGCACCATCACCAAAGAAGATGGCACGCAAGCACCACTATTTCACGAATCTGAAGTCGCAGCAATTGGCTATTCTCTGCAACGCATTCTGATCAAACGCGGCTTTATTGACGCCTCAGGCAATCAGGTACCGGTGACCGTGTTGGCAGAACAGTTCCGCAGCAAAAGCCTCGCCTACGGCATGGATGACCTGGCTTACGAAGGTGAGACCGCCCCGATCAGCTACGTCGCCATTGGCAAAAAATGCCCGGATTGCGGCGCATATGCCTTGCAGAAAATAGACGGCTGCAGTCGTTGTGTGTCTTGCGGTTATGTGGGTGCTTGCGGTTAAATTAATCTGCGATTTTTTAACTAATATTCTTGTGGTTAAGGCATAAAGCTGTACTAATCATTTGATAGCAAAACTAAAGCAATTTATGATTTAAAAAAAAGTAGTTACTGTAACTACCCCTGTTTTCGTTCTTAAAAATAAGGCCCGTGAATATCACTGGCCTTATTTCATATCAAATTGGTGGGCTTGAATACCATTCATCCAACATTTTACGGTTATACGGCCACGGCCTCACTGATTCGTGCATGTGGCGGTGATTTACGTAGTTCCATCTAATCTTTCAATAACTTTAGCTATTTGCTAGCGACCGCCTGCGGATAGCCATGAAAAAGTCGCCCTCTCAAGTCCCTAGGTCTTATTTAGTGAAGTCAAAGACAGAGTATGAGGGTATTACATCTTGCTGTTGTGAAATTGGAAATTCAACACTATTTTAGTTAAATACGATAAGGTCCATTACCCTTAAAATATCCATAAAGCAACTAAATATAGTAGTATTCCCAATAACCTATCTGCATGTCGCCTAATGATTTGATATCGGTGCCTACCTATTTTCGAACGGCTAAAACATGCTCCGATCATTACCTGGCATGCTCAGCAGTTTTCCATCTAAATCGTTAGAGAATCCAACTATGTCAATGCATGAAGAAGTCGTCGCTATATTTGTTTCGCCAGAGAAATACGCATATCATATTAATCAGGTAGTGAGCATTAGCACGGATTATTTTAGAGTTCTTCGCAAAAGGTTTTCGATCAAAATGCCTTATGAGATAGAGGAAATACCAATAACTAATTGCACTCAAATAGACTACCAATCTAGGTTATCACCCGTACGTATTTTTTTTGGTATCTTGCTGGTTGCTTTGATGCTTACAATTTTCTATCTGATAGGTGTTTATGGTGCACACCTTGAACAAGGAACATCCATCCGGATTGGTCTTCTGGCACTTGCATTAATAACTGGATTGAAATGGGCTTTTATGTCCCGTCAACATCAAGTGAGTTTTCTGCTTAATGACGGTACTCGCCTTCATTGGTGTTCTCGGTCTGGCGATTTCAAATACAAAGAGCGCGCCGTAAGTAGATTGTTCGAGCATCTCGAAACACGGGGATTGCGAATAAACGGACAACGTCCTAAGTCTATCTAGCTTAATGAAAATAACTCGAAGAGAATATTGCTTGTACGATTTGTCACGAGTTATGAATCTCTTGCTTTAAAAATAAATAGCCTGTCGAGCCAATTACTCTTAAAAAAGTCTATGCACGCACATTAACCAACAGCGCAAACGTTGGTATCAATCGTCGTCGAGCGCGAGAGCATGTCTCTTTCTTTGCTTGTATAGAGGGAATCCTCATAGGACATCAGGAATGCGTGATTACGCATCGATTGATACCAAGGCTCAACTACACTCTCGACAAAATCAAAGATCTTTTTCGCACACATTGTCACAGAGTGTTCATCTTCAGCATATTGAAATACGTTAGTCCGCTCACTGTCTAGCCCAGACCGGTATTGTTCGCCGACCAGGTCGTTTAAGCCAAGGGTATTCCAGGCATCATCCACAATGTGCATTCCCATCGTGATACGAAAAGATGTGTTGGTGGTGGCATGATGGAGGTGAATATATTCCAGATGGGGAAGTGATGTACGAATGAAATACATCGATTTGTTCCTGAGAAACCCTTTCTGCTGAAGGAGTGTGTCCAGTCGGCGCAACACTTTTTCCTTATTATTACGCGATAGCTTTTTATCCATTGTGGTGTTTTAAAAAGTACGTTGATGAAGAAAAAATGGCATTGCTGTCTGTAGCAGTGGTTGTTTCAATCATAAATTGTAAGGATCCATCTTCCAATCGTTATTTATACATTTGCTTACAAATTACAACATTTAGTTGCATTTGAATCTCGTTGCCGCAACGAAAAACCTGAAGAGATAGCGGCACAATCCCATCAGAATAAGGAAATGTATCGCTGGCAGGAATTATTGACATCCAAATTTCTGCAGTAAAGTCAGTCGCAACTAATATTGCCCATCACGAAAAACTCTGTGACTCAACAGAGTCCATACACGATATGACTGATTGAGCATGATCAATCGTGTTGACGTTGTCACGGAAATTACTGCTCTCCCTTAAATCCGGCGCGGTAAAATTGTGAAATGAAAATTACTGTACTTTTCCCTACGCATACCGAGGCCAGCTTGTTTCAACGGGATGGCGTTCATACCATCATCTCTGGTGTTGGACTCACTGCGACGACTATGGCAACGTTGAAAGCGATTCAGTCTGATCAGCCGGACATTCTGATTCTGGCTGGAATTGCCGGCGTCTATGAACACTCGTCGCTCAAACTATTTGATGTAGCGCTGGTCGAGAGTGAGGTGGAAGCGGATTTGGGGTTTTTTACGACAAATGGATTTGTGCATATGGCACACCTGCCAATTGCAATGGAATTTGAACGACGTCATACGCTGCACTGTCCTCACATTCCTGTAGATACACCATTTAAACGAGCGAATAGTTTGTCGTTGAATGCGGCTCTTGCGCCATTTGTTGATACTGGCAACATCGATATAGAGAATATGGAAGGTGCAGCGTTCTTCTATGTTTGTCTGCATGAGAATCAGCGTTTCTTGGAACTGCGTGCTATCTCAAATATCGCAAAAATTGGCGATGACAATTGGGATATGACGACTTCTGTACAAGCACTGACTGATGGACTTCACCAGTTGATCGACAGCTTGCAGGCGACCTGAGTCTCATGCACTCAGTCGTACAAATCAGCACGACAAATTGACCATTTAACTTAGTAAATTTTAGTAGTTTAGCGACCCAACTCAACGATGCCCACAATCAATCTGGAACCGGATGATATCAACAGGATTATCCAAATGGCCTGGGAAGACCGGACTGCGTTCGATGCCATCAAGGCGCAATTTGGCCTGAACGAATCCGAGGTAATCAAACTGATGCGTGGCAATTTAAAACGCTCAAGTTTTGCGCTATGGCGAGCAAGAGTAACGGGGCGAAAAACAAAACATCTTGCCTTACGCCCCGTTGGTATGACGCGCTTTAAGTCTCGCGATCAGAAGGGATAAAAAATTTTGGCTTAGTGATTAAGTTGTATGTGCAAAAATGAAGGAAAAAATATCCGCCATTTTTGCCATGCCATTTTTACGCGACGTCGCAAAATGCCCTGTCTCATAATCGACTCTCAATAAAGCACCGGGGACATTGGTAGAGGCCGCCTGTAAGCGAGCAGCGAATTTACCAATTTGCCATGGCTCAACCCTGAGATCATTTGCACCGGTAATCAATAAGGCAGCGGGATAACGCGTGCCGTCTTTTACCGAATGATAGGCATCCATTTTTTGTAGTGCGTGGAACTCGTCTTCTTTTTTTACGGTACCAAATTCAGCATCATTGCCCGGTCCGTTTGCAGTTAACTCAAATCGCAAAGTATTGAATAACCCAACCTCGCCGATTGCGGCGGCAAACAAATCTGGACGTTCGGTAATCGCTCTGCCGACCATGATGCCGCCAGCAGAAGTACCCCACAAGGCGAGATGTTTTTTCGCTGTCCAGCCCAGCTTGATCAGGTGCTCTGCCGAGTCAATTGCATCACGCCAGGTATTTGGCTTGGTCGCTTTTTTCCCTGCCAGATGCCAGGATTCGCCAAGCTCTCCACCGCCTCGTACATGCGCATAAACGATCACACCACCAGCCTCCAGAAACGCGAGATTACTGGCGCTAAATCCGGGGTCAAGGATGGAGCCATACGATCCGTAGGCGACTATCAATAAAGGATTACGACGGTTTAATTTGATATCCTTCCGATGTAGAATTTCCAGCGGTACCCGCACACCGTCGCGGGTTGGTGCATCAATACGAGTAGTCTTGAACGCAGCGACATCGAAGCTCGGGGGCTTCGCAAAAACAAACTGCTTTGTACTCAAATCAGTGGCATTCACTTTGTAGGTAACACCCGGCCAGGTCAAGTCGTCCATTTGAAACCATGGGCCATCTTCATCTTGCGTGGCAAATACATTCCAGACTGCACCAGATTTCTGCAATTGAACCCGTTCGATTTTTCCATCAAATGAAACCCGTCGCAAGCCGCCCAGACCTTTGGTCAGGTCGTGGACATATATGCCATCGCGGGCAACGTCCATCGTGTCAATTACCCCCTCGCCAGCTGGCAATACGACTGTGCCATTTGTGAAGTTTCCGGTGCTGGCATCCAGCTTGACCAGCTCACCGTTACTCTGACGACCTTTCGCTAAAATATAGACGGTGTCGCCTACTAGTTTTGCACTCATCACGCCTGCGGCACGTCCAGCGATCTTGCGCCACTGCGGCTTGCCACTGATGAGATCCTGCGCTTTAGTGATGTACACCATTGCGATATCATTTCCGTTCAACAGATGTAGTCCGAGTACCCAGTTACTATTCATTGCACCTTTGACCTGCGGAGTGTCATCTTCCATGGGCTCATAATCTGGCCCCTCAGCCTCACGAAGCACCTCGACATCCGTTGATGGTGGCGTACCTAGCTTATGCATCCAGCAACTTGCGCCGCGACCAAAATCCTGGGATCCCAGAACAGCATCGGCCCGTACCCGATAATAAAAAAACCGCGTCCCGTCAGCACTCCATCCAGTACCGCGAGACAAAATGCGGGTGATCTCAACGACGTCACCGCTCATCACGTCTTTGATATAGCTTGTAGTAACTTCTGAGCCTCCGATAGAGATGCCATAAGCAATATGACTGCCTGTATGAGACGGCAACACATAATCTAACGTCGCTGGCGGTTCATCCGCTTTACGTCCGGCCAATGGATCGATCAGGACACGCTCGGCACCATCAGCCTTATCCTTTACAAATACTTTAAATCCCTGCTCTCCCCCAAGCCGCTTATAAATAAATAGACGACCACCTGCGGAAGCAACATATTGCAAAGTGTCTGTCTCGGAGCCGTAGAATTCCAGACGCTTTAATATCGCAGCGCGTTTTGGCAAACCATCGAGAGTTGAACGCGTATATTCGCCTTGCTGACGCAGCCAGGTTTCCCACTCAGCGGTTTTAGGCTGCGCCTCCATCCAGCGATACGGATCTGTCACATCAACACCCCAGTAGCGATCCGTGACAGGATCGACTCTCGCCTTTGGTGGGAGTTTGCTCGGCGTTGCGGGATCTGATGCCAGGACCTTTGCTGAGCTTGCCCATGCAGGTATTACACTCCCTGCGGCAGTAACAGCGATAAATTGACGTCGTGAAATAGCGTTGAACATGAACCAACTCCCTACTTGTGAGAGGCAAGGCGTCCGATTCAGGCACGCCGGCCATTGCGTCGCGACAAACCCCGTTCATAGCGCATGGGGCCGATGAAAGACTAAGCGGCTCTGTCAAAAGCTTAGTTGTCTTTATTATCATTTAATATCATAAAGACCACAAGAAATTCCGCTTTTTTTCTGTGCGATGTATTGCTTGCCTTACGGCAAATGCAGAGACATGAAAAAAGGAGCCGAAGCTCCTTTTCTATTTCGTCTGTTTTTCACTCAATCTCGCGATCTCTTTATCTGACACCTGATTACCTGATCGTTTAAATGAATGAGGAACTGTGAAAATTATTTCTTCTCTGGCTCTGTCGCCTTCACTTCGGCAGAAGCAGCGATAGCAGATGCTGAACTGGCTGCCGGAGTTGATGCTGGTGCAGGTGCGGCAGCTTTTACCATTTCAATTTTTGCTTTGGTGTGAATATCATCCAGCAATTTTTTCAGGCTTTCTTGCTGTACTTGCTGTTTCAAGCCGTCTTTGATCTGCGCCAGAGGCGGGATCACTTTGGCGCGGGAATCTTCTAACAGAATGATGTGATAACCAAACTGTGATTTGACTGGCTCTTGGGAGAATTTACCTTTTTCCAGTTTAGCAACGGCATCGCCAAATTCAGGCACCATACGCTTAGGATCAAACCAGCCCAAATCGCCACCGTTTACTTTTGAACCGGCATCCAGAGATTTTTGTTTCGCAATCGCTTCAAATGCGCTGAGATCTTTTTGCAATTTCGCGATGATCTCTTTGGCATCCGCTTCTTTCTCTACGAGAATATGACGAGCCTTGTATTCATTGCCGCCCAATTTCGTCTTGAGTTTGTCGTATTCTGCGTTGAGTACATCATCAGAAATCACATTGTTTTTCAGATAGTCCTGAATGAACGCATTCGCTAAGATGGATTGCTTGGTTAATTCACTCTGATCCAACACTTCCTGAGATTTATCCAACCCCTTTTTTACCGCTTCCTGTGAAATCAATAACTGCATTGCCAGGTGATCAACGATTTCTTTACGTGCCTCAGGCGTGTCCGGCTGCCCTTGCGCTGCACGTTGCTTCATCATTAAATCCACGCGGCTCTCGCTGATCGCTGTACCGTTGACGGTAGCTGCCGCTGGACCGGTCGCAGCAACCTCTGTTTTATTACAGGCAGTAAGTGCCAGCATAGACATAGCACTTGCCAACAAAATACGCTGAGTCATACGAGATTTGATCGTCATCTTTTCATTCCTTTTCGATAGGTGGGCTTAGGTGTGCAGACATCAGGCAATCTGACAGCGTGATGCAGCAAGCCGCACATATTAGCAGGATTAATTCTCTTGCAATACCCATCATGAAATTTACGATTCAAAAGTCCGTTAATCAAACTTTAAACGGGCCTTTGAATCGAGTGCCGGAATTAGTGGCGCTTAGTTTATGTACATAGCGAATGTCCTTTTAATGCGTTTAGCTACTCAGACTCCACACATACTGTATTTTGGACCAGGACTTTTGTGCTTGTCCGTTGAGACTCGCGGGTTTAAATTTACACAAACTTAAGCCAGCTCTGGCGGCCTGATCCAACTCTTTATATCCACTTGATTGCTCTACACGTGCATCAACGACTCTGCCGTCTATCCCGACGAGTAAGGCCAGAGTAACCGTCCCGGTGTATTCATTGCGTAAGGCATTCCGGGGATACTCAGGTTTTTCACAGGACTTTGCTTCGACAACAGCTCCTATAAACACCGGCACGAGATCCGCCTTCGCTTTTAACATCTCAACCGGGCCAGTACGGTTGCCATCGTCCTGTGGACTGAACTCAGTTCTTTGAACGACGGTAATACTTGGTGCGGGCTCATGGGAAACGATCACATCAGGTGGCACAACGACCGGTATCAGTGGATTCTTCAATACAGGTCGCGGCAACAACTCCTTTGGCTCAGGTAAAGGTTCCGGCTTTGTCGGCTCAACATAGACGAAATCCGGATCGATGCGCGAAAAACCTGCGGGTGGCCTCAATCCATAAAGCAAACCGCCTAAGAGTAGCAAGTGCAATAGGCTCACGACCAAAACACCTGATATTGATGTCGGTTTTTTCTTTCCAGAAATAGAAAATTCCATATATTTTCCCTTTTGTTAAATTTAAATACTTTTTAATAGCAATTAAATTGCCACTTAAAAGCAAATATATAACTCAAAAAAAGAAATATCAACTACTTCGAAGCATATTTTATTCTCAACTTCGAATTAAAATTAATAGAAAATAGCAATAATCTGAATGAATTACTGCCAAAAAGATAATAATCAAGGGGGATTGATGTGAAAAATAGCGATTTCGCCATTGCGAGGCATAACTACCTCGTAAACCTCAAATAGCAATTACATAAAATATACTCAATAGAAGTATAATTTCTACTCCCACAGAGAAAAGTAAAGCATTCATGCAAGATTCCCTTACTACTATTCGCGTCCTGTTTGCGGATGATCATCCGATTGTCATGTCTGGGTTTGCCATGTCCTTACAAGGCGAGCACGTTGATGTAATCGGACAAGTAAAGACTACTCAGGAAGCCATCGAACAATTCAAAGAATTGCTGCCGGATGTATTAATTCTCGATATTCGTTTTGGCGAACAGCTTTCAGGGTTCGATGTCGCCAAACAAATTCTCGACACACACCCTGCGGCAAAAATAATTTTTTTAAGCCAATTTGATCAGGATAGCTTCATCAAAGAAGCGTATCGCCTTGGCGGTAAGGCGTTTGTGACGAAGGATTGCAATCCACAAGACTTAGCGACAGCCATTCGAAAAGCACATTGCGGTGAGTTATATTTTTTACCTGCAATAGCAGAGCGGCTCGCTAATTTGTCTGTGAAAGGTGATGCATCTCCTCAGTCACTTTTAGATGAACGGTCACTAGACATATTTACTCTGATTGCAGAGGGATTTACGAATGCAGAGATTGCTGAAAAATTAGATATCTCTACTAAAACCGTCAGTAATACCAGCCAGATGATCAAAGAAAAATTAGGAATTCACCGACAAGCCGATATGACAAAGCTAGCTCTCAAACATGGCTTGATACAGGCATAAAAATGCTGGAGTATTTGTCTGGACTAATCAGAAAATTCAACACAACGCGACATTGGAGCATACGGCAGCGTCTGCTCTTTATTACGCTTGTGCCAGTGAGCTATCTCTTTTGTATGCTGGTGTGGCATTCATATTGGCTTCACACACAGGAAGTTAAAAATGAAATTGAAGAACGCGGCAATATTGTTACCAAGGTATTGGCAGAAAGTAGTGAATATGCGCTCGCATCGGACAAACTCCCTGATCTGAAGCTATCGTTAGACGGGTTGGTACAATCCGAGAGAGGTATTTGGAGTATTGATATTTTAGATGCCAGCCGAAGAGTTTTACTTCATAGCCAGTCAAAAGAACACAAAATATCCGGCCATCGCACTTTTGATCTTCCCATTAAAAAGCGTCTGACCTGGGTCAACGTGATCCCAAGCGTTGCAGATCCCGCTGCACAAAACGACAATCTGCCATCAACACCAAAAACACAATTAGCGGGATATGTCGTCGTTGTCATGTCCTTTGCCGAACTAGAGGACAAACAACAACATAGATTTGCGGTTGAGTTAGCAGTAGCAGCGCTGGGATTGATCATCAGCGCATGGCTTGCTGTGCATCTATCAAGAACCTTATCAGTCACATTTGCGCAATTCATCGATGCCTGCCGGTCAATCAGAAGTGGTAACTTCTCTGTTGATCTGGCGGTAAAAGATGGCGGTGAAATCGGCGAATTACAAATCTCCATCAAGGAAATGGCGGAAAGCTTGCAGCGCTCTACAACAGAACTGGAGAGCCGCGTTGCAATGCGTACCGTAGAGCTGGAAACCTCCCGCAACGAGGCACTTAAAGCGAACATGGAAAAAAGAAAGCTAATCCAAAAAATTCATGGCATCGTTGAAGAAGAAAGAAAGAGTATCGCATTAGAAGTACATGACGAGCTAAATGCCTCATTGATTGCAGTACGCCTGGAATCACAGCGCATCATCGATTTAAGCAAACAAATGTCACCATCAATCGGGCAAGATACAATTCAACATCATGCACAATCGATCAATAAAATCGCACTCGATTTATACAATAACGGACGTGCATTAGTACGTCGCTTACGACCAGAAGTATTAGACATGCTAGGACTGGAAGGCGCTATTTCAGAAATGGTCTCCAGCTCCCAAAATAACTACCCGAGCTGCGATTTCAGCTATTCATCAGAAGGAAATTTTGACAGCTTAGATAACGCCTCTGCGATGTCAATTTATCGCATCGTTCAGGAAGCCTTATCCAATATCATCAAGCACGCAAATGCCCGACATGTAGAAATCATTCTGCAAAGAGATGCTGTGACCCATGCAGTTCATCTCCGCATTTCCGATGACGGCACAGGTTTTGATCAAGCACTGATAACCTCAGGTCTTGGCCTGATCGGTTTAAGAGAAAGGGTGTTTGCTTTAGATGGCAATATTCAAATTCTGTCTGATACAGACAGTGGTACAACAATTACCATCAGGCTGGGATAGGCTGTAAACAATATGATGGTCCAATAAAAAAGCTCGCTTGCGCGAGCTTTTTTATTGGATTTGAACTTGAACTAAAAATTAACGCTGCAGCAAATCATTAATTTCTGCCAGATCCGATTCTTTTAAAGTACCGGCAGCGGATTTCAAACGCAGGCCATTCATAATCGTGTCATAACGTGCTTTGGCCAAGTTCTGACGTGTTGTGTATAACTGTTGCTGTGCATTCAGCACATCAATATTAATACGCACGCCGACCTGATAACCAAGCTTGTTTGAATCCAGCGCGGATTGAGAAGATATCTCTGCAGCTTCCAGAGCTTTGACTTGTGCCAATCCGCTATTAACGCCGAAATAGGCTTGACGCGCTCCTTGTGCAGCTGTGCGACGTACATTGTCGAGATCGCTTCTGGCTTTATCTTCTAAAGCAATTGACTCACGCACACGGCTGTCTACAGCAAAACCAGAGAACAGAGGAATGCTCCACTGAACACCGATAGTCGTCGGCTTCACAACACCGGTACCGGACAAAGAATTGCCGCCTGTTGAAGTGCGTCCAGTACTGGCAACTAAATCCAGCGTTGGCATATGACCAGCGCGATTTCTTGAGATATCACGTTGTGCGATTTCCAAGGCGACTTGTGAGGCGACTACACCATAGTTCTGCTTCTCTGCAGAGCCTACCCACTCTTCGATACGTTCCGGCTGCGGTGAGCTGAGTTTAACGCCGGGTTTCAGACTGGACAAATCGCTCGCTTCTTTGCCGATGATTTGCTGAAGTGCTGCGCGTTTGATTTGCAAATCACTCTGACCAGCGAATTCCTGGGCAATGATCAAGTCATAACGGGCTTGTGCTTCGTGCGTATCGGTAATTGTCGACGTGCCAACTTCGAAATTGCGTTTTGCTGACGCCAGTTGTTCCGATGTTGCGGACTTTTGAGCCTGCAAAGTGGCGAGTGTGTCCTGCGCAGCCAGTACATCGAAATAAGCCTGACCTACTCTTACGATCAAATCTTGCTGAGCCTGGGCAAATTGCGCATCACTCGCGACGACAGATAATTTACCTTGTTCAAATTGCTGCCAGTTCGCCCAGCGAAACAAGGGCTGCGACAATGCCAATGTATAAGTATTTGTATAGCTAGTACCCTTGCTGTCACGGCCAGCAATATCTGACTCCAAATTACTATTGGTACGCACATCGCTACCGCTCAATGCCACACTTGGCAAAATACCTGCACGGCCTTGTACAGATTTTTCTTTACCTGCTACTTGCGAAGCGCGGGCGCTACTGTATTGCGCATCATTGACTAAGGCATCTTTGTATATTTGCAGCAGATCGCTAGCGCTGGCATTGAGCGTCAGAAAAGCACTGGCAATCAGTGTGGCAATGATGGGATTACGCATGTAACACTCCAGAGAGTAGTAGTTAGTTAAATTTATGTTTGAGCTTGTTACGCTTCAAGCGTTTCGGACATGTCAAACGTCTCAATCAATAAGTCGGCATTGCACTATCGACCGACTGTGCCCAGGCATGCACACCGCCAGTCAGGTTGATTACCTGGGTAAATCCCTGGCGCTCTAAAAAATGAGCGACCTGCATACTGCGTGCTCCGTGATGACAAATGCAGACGATCGTAGAATCAGGATCGAGCTCTTGCTGTCGTCCCGGTATGCTCTGCATCGGCATCAGAACAACACCTGGGATATGACAAGTTTCATACTCCCAAGGTTCCCTGACATCGAGCAAAACCGGAGGATTTTTTGACGTGTCCGCCAGCCAGCTTGCTAACTCAGGTGCCGTTAAATGTTGCATGACAATTTCCGCAATCGTTTAAAAGGTGAAACGTGATACGTGCTCAGACTGCGGCAACGCTGGCACCACGGTTTCAAACAAGGTTGTCGCTTGAAAACTGGCGTCAGATTCACGGCGTATCAGTTGCGCTGCCATGACGGGTGCCTGTCCGGTGACGACAAACAAACGACCACCGATATTGAGCATATCCTGCAATACTTGCGGAACGATTTCGAGAGAGCCGCTGACGACGATGACGTCATATGCCGCACCCTGCTGGGCGGTCAGTCCACTGGCTTGAATAATGCTGACATTCGAGACATCGTTATCACGCAAATTCTTTGTGGCTGTCGCAATCAATTCAGGATTAGTTTCAGTCACGGTCACATGCTTCGCCTGATGCGCCAGCAGTGCTGCCAGATAACCTGTACCGGCACCAATCAGCCAGACAGATTCTGATTTTTTTGACGCGACCTCCTGTACGATCCGCGCCTCCAGTTTAGGGCTTAATGCGAAAGCGCCACCAGCTAAAGGCAACTCGGTATCAAAGAAGGCCAGGCTTTTTTGACTCTCGGGGAAAAAATTTTCGCGCTTGCAAACGATGAGCAGATTCAAGACATCCAGATCCAGGACATTCCATGGACGGATTTGCTGTTCTATCATGTTGAAACGGGATTTTTCGATATTCATGGTATTTACTCTGTCGCAATATAGGTGGGGAATCCGCATTTTATCAAAGCGCAGCCCCCGATTAGAAGAATCCTTGTTTATTAGTTCAAATTGCCAGGTCAAATTACAAGATCAAATTACTAGCGCAAATTACCAGATCAAGAAGTCCATTTGTTTTTAAACCAGACACCCAAATCATCCAGATAGGTGTACATCACAGGAACGACTACCAACGTCAGTAATGACGAGGTAATAATGCCGCCTATCACCGCCTGCCCCATCGGCGCACGCTGCTCCGAACCCTCAGTCAAAGCAAATGCCAGTGGCACCATACCAAACACCATCGCCAGGGTTGTCATCAGAATAGGACGCAGGCGGACATGGGCAGCCTCCAGCAGGGCCTCCATACGTTCCATTCCCTCTTTACGTGCCTGATTCGCAAAATCGACCAGCAAAATTGCGTTCTTGGTGACTAATCCCATCAGCATAATGAATCCGATGATAGAGAACATATTCAAAGTCGAACGGAAGAACATCAGTGCCAAAAATACGCCAATCAAGGTCATAGGCAAGGCCGACATAATCGCGACTGGTTGCAAGAAGCTGGCGAATTGAGATGCCAGGATCATGTAAATGAAGATGACGGCTAACGCCAGGGCAGATAAAGCATAGCCAAAAGACTCCGCCATGTTTTTAGACGCGCCGCCCATCTTGTAACGATAACCGGGGGGCCACTGCATGCTATCCAATACCTTTTTCACTTCGGCGCTTGCCTCACCGGCAGAGCGACCGACTACGTTCGCCGACAACTCCACCTCACGATTAAGATCGCGCCGGTTAATCTGATTTGCCCCGGTAGATGCCTGAATATCCGCCACCTGACGCAGCGCGACCATTTTAGGGGAGCCGTCGGTATTCAACTGCGAACTGCTCAGCATCAATCGTGATAAATCATCCTGGTTGTTTCTGTCATTGGGCGACAAGCGGACTGAGACGTCATAATTTTCATCGTCCGGTGCACGCCACGTCGTTGCCGCCTCACCGGCCAGCAAGGGTCGCAGAGCAGCGCCAATTTGTGCCACGCCAATGCCCAGATCAGCGCCCTGATCCCGCTTGGGACGTACGGAAATTGTCGGCTTTTGGGCTTTCAGGCTGGTATCCAGATCCACAACTCCCGGGATAGCCCGCATACGTCGTTGCGCCTCTTCCGAAAGCGTGGCGAGCTGTCGCAAATCGGTTCCCAGCAAGCTCAGGCGCAATTGTTTATTGTCGCCACCGACACCATCCAAAGCACCGATATGTGTGACCGTGATACCTGCAATTTGAGTCAGGCGATTACGTAAAGGAATCGACATCTGCGAAGTACTGCGCACCCTGTCCTTGCGAGGTACCAGTCTGACGTAGGTGGTCACATAGTTCTTACCCTGTGCTGAGCCGGTGTTGACCGTGCTGTAAGTATCTAATACTTCGGGAAACTCCTTCAATACAGTCTCGACCTGATGCACTTTGGTTTCAGTCAATTCCAGCGAGGATCCTACCGGTGTATAAAAAGTCACACCCGTTTCAGAATAGTCAGCTTGCGGCACAAACTCTGATCCGATCAATCCTGTAGCAGGAATCATCAGACCACCGACAAAAGTCAGCAGAGCAATCATTAAAGTCTTGATCCGGTGTTTAAGCGACCAGCGCAACATGCTCTGATAGCCGCGCGAAAACCATTGCACACCACGCTCAAATTGTTCCAGTACGCGGCCAATCGTATGTGCATAAAACCCTTTTCGCGCTTGCCCCTCATGCCCATGTGCATCGGGATCAGGCCAGATCGACGACAACATAGGATCCAGCGTGAAGGACACAAACATCGAGATCAACACGGCCGCCGTCACCGTAATACCGAACTGATGAAAGAAGCGCCCAATAATCCCGCCCATGAATCCGACTGGTAAAAAAACGGCCACAATCGAGAATGTCGTTGCCAACACGGCGAGTCCAATCTCTGCGGTTCCTTCCAGTGCTGCCGTATGATGATCCTTGAACTTACCATTCACTTTCATGCCGGCATGACGGACGATATTTTCGCGCACCACAATCGCATCATCGATCAGCAAACCAACGCACAGGGACAATGCCATCAGCGTAATCATGTTGATGGTAAAACCGAACATATCCATAAACAGAAAAGTTCCGATCAGAGCCACTGGCAAAGTCAGTCCGGTAATCACGGTGGAACGCCATGAATTCAAAAACAGGAACACAATCAGGATAGTCAGCGCAGCACCTTCGATCAGCGTCCTGCGTACATTTTCAACACCGACACGTATCTGTCGCGAACTATCTTTAATAATCTGTACCTTCACACCCGGATACAAGGCTTTCAGTTGCGGATCCAGATTTTTTAGTGCCTCCGCCAGACCATCGGCGACTTCAATCGTGTTCTGTCCCTGGGCTTTCAAAATATCAAGCGCCAGCGTGCGTTGCCCGTTATACAGAGCCAGACTTTCTTGCTCTTCCTGACCGTCAATAATGGTAGCGACCTGGGATAAAAATACCGGCTGCCCACCACGTTTAGTCACAATAATGCGACCAAAATCCGCTGGGTCTTTGACACGTCCCTGTATCTGGACAATCTTTTCGTTATCTAAAGAACGTATCGCACCGGTTGGCAACTCCTGATTTTCGTTTTTTACTGCGTTGATCACCTGATCGACACCCAGGCCCAGAGCTTCCATCTCATTCGGTTTGATATAAATCTTGATCTCACGTTTGACGCCACCGACTAGCGTGACGGAGCCAACGCCGCGCACATTTTCAAGACGCTTCTTAACGATCTGATCACCGATCGTCGTCAGCTCGCGAAAACCGCGTTTTTTGATCTTGTCATCATTCGTCACCGAAACAGAAAAGATGGGTTTATCTGACGGGTCGTAACGCGTCACACGCGGCTCTTTGACTTCTTTGCGAAATCCCGTTTTGACCAAAGCCACTTTTTCACGCACGTCTTGTGCTGCCTGCGCCGGATCAATGGTCAGATCAAATTCCATGATCACGACCGAGGTACCTTCGTACGAACGTGATGTCAGTGCGCTGATGCCATTGATCGTGTTCACCGCCTCCTCTACCTTGCGGGTGATATCGGATTCGATAGTCTCAGGTGACGCCCCAGGATAGTCGGTCTGAATCACGACAACGGGAAACGTAATATCGGGAAACTGATCGACCCGTAAGCGTTTGTACGAAAACAAGCCCAGCACGACAAACGCCACCATCATCATGGTTGCGAGTACGGGGTTGCCAATACTGATACGAGTGAACCACATGATCTAGCCCTTGCTCGCAGATGCTGGCGTTGCGGTTGGCTCTCCCATTGGAGCTGGTGCTGGTGCTGGTGCGGATGAAGGTGCCGCAAGTTTGACACTCAATCCCGGACGCAGACTACCGAGATTGGCTTTGACAATTTGTGCGCCGCTAGTCAGACCGGATAAGACTTCTGCCGCAGGTCCTGCAACACTGTCACCCTGCAAACCGAGGCTGATACTTTTCTGTTGCAACACATTGTTCTCAATCGAATAAACAAACGCTTTGCCTCCGTCATATTGCACCGCTGTTTGCGGGATCGTGAGGACATGGAATTTTTTATCGAGAGCAAGTTGCGCCTCTGCGAATACGCCCGCTTTCAGGACACCATCCGGATTTGTAACCTGAATATACGACATGATGGAGCGAGAGCCTGATTGGACCGCGGGATTGATGCGCGTCACTTTACCGACAATCGCAGCACTGATACCTTCTACCTTGAGGGCAACTTCCTGGCCTAAGCGAATATTGGCGATGTCCTGACTGGGCACGGCAGCTTCCATTTCAAGTGTGCGTAAATCGACGATATCGAGCAGGCGATTATCCGCCGAAACTTTTTCGCCAGGCTGTACGCTGCGAGTGCTGATAACGCCGGCAATCGGTGCTTTGATCAATGTATCGGCGAGTGCTTTTTGCGCGACGGAGAGTGCACCTTTAGCGGAATCCACATTCGCGGCCGCAATGGCGTACTGGTTAATCGCATTATCAAACGCGTTCTTGGAAATGAAATTTTTATCCAGCAGCGCTTTGTTGTTATCGCGAGTCTGTTTCGCGATTTCCAGTTGCCCCTGCGCTGCCAGCAATGCGCCACGCGCTTGTTCCAGACGTGCGTCGTACTCAGTCGTGTCCATCTTGATCAGCACTTGTCCTGCTTGTACTGCCTCCCCCTCACGAACCAATACTTCTTTCACTTCCGAGGCAAGCCGTGCCTTGACTGCGGACTGATTCATCGCACGCAAGGCGCCGGACAAGGTCAGGTTTTTTTGTATGTCAGCACTACTGACTGTCGTAATGTCGCCAGGTAAAAATTCCAGCACTTGCGGTGTGCTGACGGTAACTGGTGCTTTAGGCGCATCTGAAGATTTCCTCTTCAGCACGACGATCGCAACGATGACAAGCACTACTGCAACGATGATCCAGGTTCCGCGACGCTTCAACATAGAGATCCGATATATAAGTAATTATTTTTTTAAATCTGCGCAGTGGTGCGGCATGACTTAATTTGAACGCTGCGTCTTCAATTACTACTAATTCATACTGATTGATTCTGATTGGCCTTACTACTCTGAACTCTGACGGCAAACTCATAAGTTCATGCGGCCTTATCTGACAAGCAGACCGTGCAAAGCCATATCAAGATAATGTTCCAGATAACTATCCAGATCGTTAGTAGGAATCTGGCACACACTGTAGGAGTGCTTCCACATCATCATCATAATCATCGGCGCAATCAAAATTTTCGCTCCGATTTCCGGATCTATCGCACGCATCTCACCGCTGGCAATACCTCTGCGCAGCATGCCGACGATCATCGCATCGCCCGGAGCAATCACTTCATCATGATAGAACTGCGCCAGATCCGGGAAATTGCTCGCCTCCGCCATCATCAGCTTGCTCAAACCCGATAATTTAGTCTTGCCCATGCGCTCCCACCAGGTCGTCATGAACAAGCGGAACAAATCGGCGGTACTACCGGAAAAAGCCTGTATTAATTCGCCTGCTTCATCGATCAGCGGCAACACATTTTCACGTACGACTGCTTTAAATAATTCTTCTTTGCTGCTGTAATACAAATACAAAGTTCCCTTAGACACGCCCGCAGCCCGCGCAACATCGTCCAGACGCGTCGCAGCGAAGCCACGTTCGACAAATAAGTCGAGAGCGGCAGAGAGTAGTTCTTGAGGGCGAGCATCCTTGCGGCGCTCCCAACGTGGCTTAAATGGGCAGGACATCATAGAAAGAAAATTAACTTACTTTTGAGTCAGTAATATAATCATCTATCCCGACAGCGTCAAGCAAAGCCCGTCCTGCAATCCGCTACGGAGTCTGACTAAGGCCAGGTTCCGGCACAATCAGAATGCGACGAATGAACAAATTGACAGCCTGAAATGCAACAAACTGGCACAAAGCTACACCAGTCCGGAAGCAAAAGCAGGGGGAAATCGGTTTTAAAGCCGATGTGGGCATGGCGACGGAAAGCAAGAAATGCCGCCAAAACAGAAGCAGCGTACACAAACTCACAGAGAATTTCTAAAAACGTCCAAATTGAAAAATCCCCTCAATAGCACTAACGCAAAACCCGAGACCTCTCACCGCAGAGACAAAGAGACACGGAGAAAGTCAGGTGTACAAGAGTAGGCGGCTCTATGAAATATCAATTTTATGATTTTTTGAAATACTCAATACCGAATCCGCAGGCTGGACGCGGCTTTCAAAGGCATTTCAGGCCAGGAGGCGCATCCAGCCTGCGGATTCGTTTTAGGTGTTTTCTAAAAACTCGGTCAACTTAATGCCCCACTAAGCAAGATATTTTGCTTAGTGAGTCATTGCTGTGTCAGTTTTACTTCAGTGCGGGGCAATTAACGAAACCTCCTTGTCGTTTCCCTGACCACCAACTCCAGGGGCGGCAATTCTGTTGTAATTTTCTCGCCATGAATCAGCCCCATTAATGCCACGGTTGCCAGACGCCCCATGTCATATAAGGGCTGATGTATGGTAGTCAAAGGAGGGGTTGTATACAGCGAGCCAGGTAAATCATCGAAGCCGACCAAAGAGATATCATCCGGAACCCGAATACCCCGGCGATACAGGCTCAGGCGCACGCCATAGGCCGTCAGATCATTGGCAGCAAACACTGCGCTAAACTGCTGCTGAGACTCAAACAGGCGATTCATCGCCATTAAGCCGCTCGCCTCGTGAAAATCGCCCTCCACGACCAATTGCGGATCAAAGGCCAGATTTGATTCAGTCAGCGCGCGCCGGTACCCCGCCAGACGATCGGCTGCATCCACATTATTCGAGGGTCCCGCCACGAATGCAATTCTGCGATGACCAAGCTCAATCAGGTGCCGTACAGCGAGATAAGCGCCATGCTCATTGTCTAGCTTGAAGCCAATCGCCGTCTTGCTATTCAGCATGCGCCCTGTCGCTACGATCGGACGCTGATTTGCAAAACGCAGCACATCTTTATCTTCGATACGGCCTGACAGCAAAATAATTCCGTCGACTTTACGCGCCAGCAATAATTTGATCCGGTCGGACTCTTCCTCTGCGTTCCAGTGACCACTCACAATCACGGATGCAAAACCTGTTCCCTTGAGTCCGTCATCAACACCACGCAAAGTCTCATCAAAAAACGGACTGGAAATATCCTGCACAACGATGCCTATCGTCATGGAGCGGCCTTTTTTCAAGCCTTGTGCGAGCTGATTCGGCTCGTAGTGCATTTGTGCGATGGCCGTCTCTACCGCGGTTCTCTTGTCTGCTGACACCTTTGCCGTACCATTTAATATGCGAGATACCGTGCTGGGCGAGACGCCAGCTTCTTTGGCGACATCTAGCAACGTGACCGGTATAGTGGCATTTTCTTCTTTGTTCAATTCTTTCCTCTCGCTTTTGAACATGGTAAGCAACCCATGGCGTACAGCTATATTTTTATATCATCAAAGCACCGACCTCCGCATCAAGCGGAAGCCAGCACCCGCCGCCCCTGCAACAGGAGGCAGAATTAATCACTCAACTGATAAAGCGCTCAAAAACACTGGTCAAGAATAGCATAGGCACATCAGGAACCGACTCGTTTGAGGATGTGTTTGCTGCCGTCATTGAATCAAACAATGTCACGCGGCTTTTCATTTTTTGTATTTTTTTATTTGATACATTTTATTTGAAAACGTTTTCAAAATACAACAATATTTTAAATAACTAATTCTCCTATGAAAAACTGCCTGCTCTAGCCTAATTTCAAGCTAAGTCCTAGGTAAATAATTTACAAAAATTGCTCCAACATGATTGACACAGATAAAATTGAAGTGGTAAATTTCATTTGAAAATGAAAACGATTTCAAAATAAAAATAAGCGGAGACAAGTAATGCAGCCTTACCACGCCATCGGGCATGTGGTCGCGAACTCATCGCGCGCCACCATCATCTTTCCTAACAGCGCGGAACTGAAGCGAGTCGGCTTTGCCATGTCGGTTAATTCTCAGAGCCTTGTCCAATGAACTCTGTGCCTACACCATCAGCCGGCAATACGCTGCACACCACGCCATCCACACGCCCCGGAAAGTCCCCCCTGCTGTGGGTGCCGACCGGTTATTTCACGATGGCGCTGACCTATATGACGCTAACCAGTGTCACTGCAATCATGTTCAAGAATCTAGGTATGGATAACGGCAAAGCAGCAGAATATGCAAGCTATCTAATACTTGCATACACGGTAAAACCTTTATTCGCACCGTTTGTAGAAATGTACCGTACCAAGAAATTTTTTGTACTGTGCTCACAATTAGCCATCGGACTGGGCTTTGCCGGTGTCGCGCTGGCAATGGCATTACCAAACTATATGATGGTGATGATTATTGCCTTCTGGATACTCTCATTCGTCGGTGCTACACAGGATATTGCACAGGATGGCGTGTACGTCACCTCATTGGACAGCAAAACCCAATCACTGTATTGCGGCATTCAAAGTCTGAGCTGGAATATCGGCCCCATCATTGCCACCGGAGGCCTGGTCTATCTGAGCGGATGGCTACATTCTCATTATTTTCACCATGATGCCACCATCTTTGGCTCAGACTGGATTGCATCCTGGCGCATCATATTTTTTATTGTTGCTGCAGTGACGCTTGGCATGGCGATCTGGCATCTGCGCGTCATGCCCGACGGTGCGCGTGCGGACAACGCGCCAGGCTCAATCAAAGCTGCGTGGGAAATTCTCGTCGATTCTTTTAAAACCTTTTTCCAAAAACGGGATGTCTGGCTGATGATCGCCTTTGCCTTTCTGTTCCGTCTAAGCATCGGCTTTCTGGAAAAAATTGGTCCTTTTTTTATGGTGGATCCCATTAACAAAGGCGGGCTTGGTTTATCCAACGAATTACTCGGCATCATCTACGGCACCTATGGGCTGAGCGCCGTCTTATTAGGATCGCTGCTGGGTGGAATTTTTGTCGCCCGACGCGGCTTGCGGCCGACACTGCTCATCCTGTGCTGCGCGGTCAATATCCCCAACATAACATTCCTCCTGATGAGTATCTATCAGCCAGACAATCTGATACTCATTAGTGCAGGTGTCGCCATTGAAAAATTCTTTTTTGGCTTCGGTTCAGTCGGCTTCATGATTTATCTCATGCAGCAACTCGCCCCTGGCAAATACACGACAACCCACTATGCGTTCGGTACGGGTCTGATGGGCTTGTGCATGATGATCACTGGTACTGTCAGCGGTCACTTGCAACAGTTACTTGGCTACGTAAATTACTTCGTATTTGTCATGATTGCGACCATTCCGTCGTTTCTGGTGACCTGGAGAGCCCCTTTCCACCATCAGGATACGGACACAAATATCAGCACATAGCCAAAATACGATAATATTTTTTAACCTTATATGAAATCGTTTTCATATTTTACTAAAAAAAGTAATACGACACCTCTCCCTTTGAAATCCATTTTTATATTTATTTTTGACTGATAAGAATTGAACCATGTCTAAATTCCCGAACAACTTTACCTGGGGTGTTGCAACCAGCGCTTACCAAATTGAAGGTGCGGCAGCAGAAGATGGCCGCGGTCCTTCAATCTGGGACACCTTTACTCATACTCCGGGGAAAATTATCGACGGGTCAACCGGCGATGTCGCCTGTGACCACTACCATCGTTATCAGGAAGACGTAGAACTGATCGCGTCCTTACATGTCAATGCGTACCGATTCTCGGTGTCCTGGTCCAGGGTACAACCGACCGGATCAGGCGGATGGAATGAGGCTGGTTTTCAATTTTATTCCAAATTACTCGATCAACTTGCTGCAAAAAATATCCAGCCACATCTGACGCTGTACCACTGGGATTTACCGCAAGCCCTGCAAGATCAAGGTGGCTGGCTGAACCGCGATACAACACAACATTTTGCTCACTATGCAGCAGAGATAGCACGTCGCTTCGGCGATCGTGTCGCCAGCATCGCCACCCATAATGAGCCATGGTGTACCTCAGTTCTTGGTCATGGCACGGGTCAATTCGCACCCGGTATGGCAGATCCCGTGCTGGCGATTCAGGTGTCTCATCATCTGTTGCTGTCGCATGGCTTGGCATTGCAAGCCATGCGTGCTACCGGCACCAAAACTAAACTTGGTATCGTTTTGAATCAGTGGCCAGTTACCGCCGCCACCGACTCTGCCGAGGATCTCGCCAAAGCCAAACTCGAATACGCGCAATCTGTGCAGTGGTATATGGATCCTATTTTTAAAGGCCATTATCCGGCACTAGCTTTGGCACATCTTGATCAGTCGCTTTTGCTTATTCATGAAAACGATTTCAAAAATATCCGGCAACCACTCGATTTTCTGGGGGTGAATTATTACACCCGTACCTTCATCAGTACCGAACACCCCCCGCGCAAACCCGAGGGCAAATTGGGCTTTAGTGATATGGGATGGGAGACCTATCCCGATGGCTTAACCGATCTGCTGGTTGGTTTGCATCAAGAATATACCTTACCTCCGGTGTACATCACTGAAAACGGTATCGCCGTTGCCGATCAGTTGAATAAGGATAGCGGTGACATCGATGATCAGCAAAGAACCGACTATCTGCGTCGGCACCTTGACGCGTTGCAAGCAGCGATGCAGCAAGGGGTTGATGTCCGCGGCTACTTCTACTGGAGCCTGATGGATAACTTCGAATGGAATTCTGGCTACGCCAAGCGTTTTGGCATGGTCTATGTCGATTATGCGACGCAACAGCGTACCGTCAAAGGAAGCGGCATCTGGTATCGCCAGTTTATCGACTCGCACATGGCATTACATGCCACCCGTGAATATGCACAAAGTAAAACAGCGTAGTCATCTCGGGTAACAGCGCATGGCGATAGCAAAGGATGTAGTACAGCAGCAAGGAGTGCAGTAAGAGGTGAGTAATTAGCAAATATCCGCTCTAAAAAATGGCAGTTAAACGAAAGTGCCAGCAGATTTTTTGCAGGATAAAAAGTAACCAGACTCAAGACAAATTGATCAACTTGGCAATAACAGCGCCACGCACAGCAATGAGAAGTACGGGGCCGTACAAATGGGAGCGAGAGAAGTATGAACACATCATAAAATGTACATCATCCAATCTAACAATAAACCAAACTCCATACGAGATATTAGAGGACGACAAATGAACCACTTTAAAAAAACAACGATTGCACTGAGCCTCGCTCAAATTGCTTTCGTTTCCAGCGGCACAGCAACAGCGCAAACTGCACCTGCAGCCAATAATGAAAAAATCGACAGTATCGTTGTCAGCGCTACACGACGCGACACCATGCTACAAGAAACTCCGATGGCAATTACCGCGTTCACCCAGGAAACGCTGGCAAATAACCAGGTCAAAGATCTGGCCTCACTGGTCGCGATGATTCCCAGTCTCAATGTAGAACAACATGGCGATTCAGGCGGTGTTCACGTCTACATGCGTGGCGTCGGCTCTGCCAACCACACCGAACTAGGTGATCCTGCCGTGGCTTTTTATATGGACGGTATCTACATGCCACGTCCGCAAGCAGCCACTGCATTAATGTACGATCTGAGTCGCGTTGAAGTTGCCCGCGGCCCGCAAGGCACACTGAACGGACGTAATTCAACCGCAGGCGCAGTCAGCCTGGTATCCGGCGCGCCAAGTACTGATAAAGTCTTCGGCTCAGCCAGTATTACGGTTGGAGACTATCGTCACCTGCAAACACAAGCGATGATCAACATTCCTTTCAGCGACAGCGTGGCATTACGCCTCGCTGCGATCAAGGATTCGCATGACGGCTATGTCGATTTTCAGAAAGGTTCTAACGTTTTGCCTGGAGCGGCCAAATACGGTGCAGGCAATCAAGAAGGCGCACGCGCTTCTTTGCTCTGGAAAATCACGCCGGATCTGAAAGCCAGTTTCATTGCTGACTATTACAAAGACACCGGTGCTGGCAATATCTATCTGGCAGTCGAGCCAAGAGCGGGTCAGGCATTGCGTTCTGCCCTGGTAGACACACCAGGAACACTCGATCAATCAATCATGTCGTATAAAGGCAAGATTTCTTACAAGCTGAATGAAGCGACTGAGTTGCAATACATGGGAGGCTTTACCCGCTACCAACGTACCAATGCCAATGATGCCGACGCCGGCTTGTTCCCCGGATTTAAAGCAGAAAACCGTACTGACTGGTCCACATTTGACAGCACTTCACATGAATTCCAATTACGCTCCGATGACAATAGCCCATTCCAATGGTTAGGCGGGGTCTTCCTGTTCAACGAAAAAAATAAAATCCGTTTTGACATTGATCGTAGTCAAATTGCACCGGCCACACTGGCTCA
The DNA here is from genome assembly GCF_049339445.1 of Undibacterium sp. RuTC16W. Classification (NCBI taxonomy): domain Bacteria; kingdom Pseudomonadati; phylum Pseudomonadota; class Betaproteobacteria; order Burkholderiales; family Oxalobacteraceae; genus Undibacterium; species Undibacterium sp. RuTC16W. The sequence continues at coordinate 183,057 of NZ_JBMPPE010000008.1, forward strand.
AGACATTGCATCTGGCTCAGTTATTTTTGTACAACCTACCGTAGGTCAATACGCGTCGATGATGTCCTTTATCCAACCGGATCGCCAGCTTAAATCCAAAGCCGTCTTCGGTCAGATCAGTCAGGATTTGAATGACCAGCTGAAGTTAACAGCAGGTGCACGCTACACCAAAGACAGTAAATCCGATGTTGGTGGCCGTAACTGGGCATGTCCTGGCTGGCCTAGCCCAGGTGTTTATGGCACCACGCCATTGCCAAGTGACGCCTATGCATATGCTCAGTTGGTCACACCGGGCGGCGGCCTGGTCAATACCCACAACGTTGGCCCCGGCGGCACCATCAATGCGGCAACGTGTGGCCGTAACTATCAAGGCGAAAATGATGCCTCGCTCGAATATAGCCAGGCAACTTACCTCGCTCGCGGTGAATACAAACTGGCAAAAAATACCCTGTTGTTTGCCTCAGTCACTACCGGTTTCCACTCTCCGGCAATCGGTGATGGTGGTGCCACGACCAAGCCAGAAAAGCTGACTAGCTATGAATTAGGCTTCAAAGCCGATTTGTTCGATCGTCAGCTATCCTTGAATATCGATGCCTTCATGATGAAGTACAAAGACAAACTCGAATCTCAGGTCGTCAATAATGTACTTGCCAACTTCAATGCAGCTGGCGCCACAGTCAAAGGCATAGAAGCAGAATGGGCATGGCGCCCGACCAACGTTGATCGCTTTACAGGCAACGCAACCTACCTAAATGCTGTCTATGACGACTTCATCTCTTGCGACACCGATGCAGCCCGCGCAAACGGACAATCCTGCGGCTCCACCGCACCGAATGTCAATGTTGGCGGCAGCACGATGAAGCATGCGCCGAAGTTTGCCACCACGGTGCAGTATGAACACGACTTCACCCTGGCTGGCGGTATGTTGACACCACGCGCCTCCCTGCACTACGAAAGTATGTCCTTCGTCGGCAGCGGCGCATTTAACAACGAGGTACCAGGCCATCCGGGAGTAAAGAAACAAGAAGCCTACTCGACACTTGACCTGAGCCTGCGTTACGCACCGTACAACAAAGCCTACACACTAGAAGCTTTCGTCACGAATGCTACAGATAAAGCCGTCAAACTGGACGTCTCTGATCTGTGCGGCGATCTGCCATGCCGTCCGGATCAACAACTGTTCGGCGCGTTCTACAACGCACCTCGCACTATGGGCGTTCGTGTTGCTTATAAGTTCTAAGTTTTAAGTTTCTGCACTGAGGTAGCAAGTGCAAAATTGGCAGTAGTCGTAGAAGTGCCGTAGTGCGCTAATGTATGCAGTAGCGCATCGCGGCAAAGCAGTCGTAGTAAAGTAGTAGAACGTGCAGTAAAAATGTTGTAGTAAGTCCGTTGTACCGGAATACAGTTTGAACGCCGTATTCCGCTAGTCATACCCACTCCTTGTGCCGCATTCGTGCGGCACTTTTTTTGCCTGTCACCTCCCTCACCGGGATCGGCAATGCCTCGCGCGACACCCGCATTTTAATCAGCACAAGGTTCGCGGAAAGTATCCGGTAAAATAACAGCGGATTCCGCAGATGCGTCCCCTCCGACGCCACTTTGAGTAAAAAATTAAGCGCTCACGGAAAGCAAAATACAATCAGTAAAAAACTTCTGAAGCAAGCATGAACAAAGCAATCATCACTCCACTATCACATGAACTGCCGTGACAACTGCGGCGCGTGCTGCATTGCGCCCTCCATTACAAGCCCAATACCAGGGATGCCAAACGGAAAACCAGCTGGAACACGATGTGTCCAGCTCGCAGATGATCATCGCTGTAAAATTTTCGGCCAGTCGGAACGCCCTGCATGTTGCGGTGGCTTACAGGCATCGCCAGAAATGTGTGGCGAAACGCGGGAGCAGGCGCTGATATGGATTGCTGAGCTGGAGCGGATTACCGCGGTCGGGTAATATATTTTTAGAAATTCTACTCAATCTTTATTCAATCGCCTAATGACACCAACGCTAAGCACCATCATCCTGTACGCCAGAGACATGCAAAGAACCGCAGCGTTTTATCAGACGTTTTTTGGTTTCGTCACTACTGGCACTGTTGTCGAAGGATTGATTGAATTGCGGGCTGCGGATCACGGTGCAGATCTATTGATTCATCAGGCTGCCAAGAGTGTCAAACTGGGGCAGGCTGCTGTAAAACTGATGTTCGACGTTGCAGATATCGAAGGTTTTAAAAAGCTGAGTGCGGAACGTGGTTTGATTTTTGGCAGCATACATCAGGCCAATGGCTATGCCTTTGCTAACGCCAAAGATCCGGACGGTAATTCCGTTGCGATCTCTAGCCGGGCTTTCCGTGAAAATACGTAGAACTGAGTTCCTCACCTGATGCAAAATTATCTGGTAGCAAGCACCTATATCGATTTCGACGATACGGATGTATCGGCACTGGCAGCTACATTCGCCGAAGGCGCGTCATCGCAACGGGATGTGGTTCAGCGGTGTTTTGAATTCGTCAGGGATGAGATCAAACATAGTGCTGACTTCATGCGCAATCCCGTCACATGCAAGGCGTCTGAGGTGCTACGGCATGGCACCGGCTACTGTTATGCAAAAAGTCATCTTCTCGCCGCCCTGTTACGTGCGAATGGCATCCCCGCCGGATTGTGCTATCAGCGATTATCCGTAAGTGGGCAAGGCGCGCCATTTTGCCTGCACGGATTGAACGCAGTCTATCTTGAGGAGTTCGGCTGGTACCGCATCGATGCCCGCGGCAATAAGCCGGGCGTCAGCGCACAATTTTCGCCGCCGGTTGAGGCACTGGCATTCCCTGTTCTGGATGCGCAGGAGAGAGATCTGCCTGAAATCTGGGCGGAACCCTTATCAGTAGTTATCGCTACGCTCGAAAAATATAGTCGTGTTGAGGATGTATTACGCGATTTGCCGGATGTCCAGGTCTTGCAGTAAGTGCGAGCAAACGCAGGGCATCATGCTAGTCGCTGCACGCCCGCGTTATCTATTCTCAGATAATTTCTATCACCTGCGAAAAAACACATACTCCCATACAGTATTTTTCAATACACCAATAAAAGTATGCGGATTAAGCCTATTTTTATCTCAATATAGGGGAGTATATTTTCCTGCATCCTATTGCTTAAATATTGAGCAGCGCGCTACAGGTGCGCATGTTAAGCTTCGTGCCGACTAAATCCTGCTCACATTATTGAGCTTTTTGCCTCTTTTAACCCTTTCACTCTTCCGCTGACTATGGATATTCTCTTCGCCGTAAAAATCATCATCATGGGTATTGTCGAGGGCCTGACAGAATTTTTGCCGATCTCATCGACAGGGCATTTGATCCTGACAGGTAGCTTGCTGAACTTTACGACAGAGACGGCGAAGGTATTTGATATCGTGATACAGGCAGGAGCGATTTTTGCGGTGTGCTGGGAATATCGCCAAAAGATCGCGAGCGTCTTGCTCGGTCTGGCGAGTGAGCCGAAAGCGCGTAAATTTGCAGTGAACCTGGTCGTTGCGTTCTTACCGGCGGCTATTCTCGGCGTGCTGTTCATCAAAAAAATTAAAGCGCATCTGTTCGCCCCGGTACCGGTTGCGACGGCGTTTATTGTCGGTGGCCTGGTTATCTTATGGGTAGAACGCAAGCGTGCTGATACCGCTACAGCCAGTGGCGCGGATAGCTACGATGATCAGCATGCACGCATCCATTCTGTCGATGACATGACAATCATCGATGCACTGAAAATCGGTATCGCACAATCGTTCGGCCTGATCCCTGGCATGAGCCGCTCTGGCTCGACGATTATCGGCGGTATGCTGTTTGGTCTGTCACGCAAGGCAGCAACAGAGTTTTCTTTTTTCCTGGCGATCCCGACCTTGCTCGGTGCCACCGTGTTTTCCCTCTACAAAGCGCGCAACGACTTGTCTGGCGCCGATCTGCCTATGTTTAGCCTGGGAACAATTGCCGCATTTATTTCGGCATTCTTTTGTGTGCGCTGGTTATTACGTTACATCAGTTCGCATAACTTCAATGCCTTCGCCTGGTATCGCATTGCATTCGGCATCATGATTTTGATTACTGCGTACACCGGCACGATTGCATGGGTTGAATAAGTAGTGATAAAAGCAGTCACAGAAACAAGTAATAGCAACAATCCTGCCCTGCACTTATTGCAGACCGTATTTGGGTATCCATCTTTTCGCGGTCAGCAAGAGCAGATCGTCAATCATGTCGTATGCGGTGGCGATGCGCTGGTCTTGATGCCGACCGGCGGTGGTAAGTCGCTGTGTTATCAGATTCCTGCCTTGATACGTCCTGGCGTGGGCATCGTCATCTCGCCCCTGATTGCGCTGATGCAGGATCAGGTCGATGCGCTGGAAGAAGTCGGCGTGCGTGCTGCGTTCTTAAATTCCACCCAGAGTTTTGATGAAGCCCTGCGTATCGAGAGAATGATGCGCGAAGGCGAACTCGATATGGTCTACATCGCACCGGAACGTCTGATGACGCAACGCTGCCTGGAACTGTTATCAGTCACGCCGCTCGCCTTGTTTGCGATTGATGAGGCGCATTGTGTGTCGCAATGGGGCCATGATTTCCGGCCAGAATACATCAAGCTATCTGTCCTGCATGAACGCTTTCCAGAAGTGCCTCGCATCGCGCTGACGGCGACAGCAGATCAGCAGACGCGTGATGAGATTATTCATCGCCTGCAACTAGAAAATGCGCTGCAATTCGTCTCCTCTTTTGACCGTCCCAATATCCGTTATCAGATCGTAGAAAAGGCGAACGGGCGCAAGCAGCTGCTCGACTTCATCAATGCTCAACATAGCGGTGACGCCGGTATTGTGTATTGCCTGTCCCGTAAAAAAGTAGAAGAGACCGCCGAATTCCTGAACGAAAACGGTATCACTGCCCTGCCCTATCATGCAGGAATGGCGCTACCAGACCGCACCAGGAATCAGGCCCGCTTTCTGCGTGAAGATGGCATTGTGATGACGGCGACTATTGCGTTCGGCATGGGCATTGATAAGCCCGATGTGCGCTTTGTTGCACATCTGGATTTGCCTAAAAGCATCGAAGGTTATTATCAGGAAACCGGTCGCGCTGGTCGTGACGGTGCGAGTGCCAATGCCTGGATGGCATATGGCTTACAAGATGTGGTACAACAGCGTCGCATGATCGACGAATCAGAAGCCAACGAAACCTTTAAACGGGTGCAAGGCGTCAAACTGGATGCCATGCTGGGCTTGTGTGAAACGCTGAATTGCCGGCGCGTGCATATCCTCGATTATTTTGGCCAGCAATCACAGGCTTGCGGCAATTGCGACACCTGTCTCGCACCTCCAACCTCATTTGACGGCAGCCTTGCCGCACAAAAAATTCTCTCTACTATTTATCGTGCAGATCAGCGTTTCGCTGCGGGTCATATCATCGACGTATTACGCGGGATCGATACTGACCGCGTCAAGCAATGGCGACATGATCAGCTCTCGACTTATGGTATCGGCTCAGATAAAAGCGAAGCGGAATGGCGGGCGCTATTACGCCAGTTAATCGCACTTGGTCTGGTCGCCGTGGATTATGAGAACTTCAGCTCACTGAAACTCACCGAAGATTCACGGGCTGTATTAAAAGGCGACACCAAGGTGCAATTACGGCAGTATAAAAAAGCTGAAAAAGCCGTCAAACATAAACGTCAATCCGCCAGGGATTATGCCGAGGAGAATCTCTCCAGTGTTGAACAGACCATCTTTGAAAAACTACGCTGGTGGCGAGTCGAGACGGCGAAAAAACATAATACAGCCGCCTTCATTATCTTTCATGATTCGACACTGCGTGAAATTGCCAAAGCACATCCGCGGTCGATGGATGATTTGCGCGGCGTAACCGGTGTCGGCGAGAAAAAACTCGAACGCTATGGTGCAGAAATCGTCGCCCTGATCGCTGAAGTCGAATAAAAAACCAGCCATGTCACGCTCGCAACGTCTGCTCCAGCTCATGCAAATCTTGCGTCGCCACCGCTATCCGGTCACGGGCGCGGCACTGGCAAGCGAATTGGGAATCAGCCTGCGCTCGTTGTACCGCGATATCGCGACACTGCAAGAACAAGGTGCAAAGATTGAGGGCGAAGCGGGTCTCGGCTATGTACTTCAGCCAGGATTTAATCTGCCGCCATTGATGTTTTCTGAAGAAGAAATCGAAGCGATCGTGCTGGGATCACGCTGGGTTGACGAACACGGCGATACACATCTGGCAGCCGCTGCACGTGATGCACTGGCAAAAATTGCTGCTGTGCTTCCGGGAGATTTACGTCATGATCTCGACACCACAGCTTTGTTGATCGCCCCCGGTCAAGAGACAACAAAAAATGATGAGCACCTGCGTCTGATCAGACGTGCAATCCGCACCGAACATAAACTAGATATTGAGTATCTCGATCAACACGGCAACACCAGCCAGCGGGTAATCTGGCCATGTGCGCTGGGGTTTTTTGATCGCGTCCGCGTGATTGTCGCGTGGTGTGAATTGCGGCAAGAGTTCCGGCATTTTCGAACTGACCGGATTGCCCAACTTTGCGTGATGGAACAAAGCTTGCCGCGCCGCCGTCAGGCTTTACTCAAGGAGTGGAGAATTCTGGAAGGTGTGAAAGCGCAATAGAAAGCGTACTAAAAACGTAATAACGATTCTCTGCTGACCTGACACACATCCGCTTTTTTCAACACCTTCGGTTTACATCAAGACGAATTGAAATGCATATTAAGAAGAGATTTAACGCATTAGTAATTGCCAGGCAATCGTCATCTGAGCAGCGACACCAGTCAAGAAGGCCAGCGTACGTATCCACGGAATAGCAAAGGTGTAAGTAACAGCATGCACCACGCGCGCCCAGAAATAGACGACACACGCCGTCGCAATCGCTGCGCTGTTTACTCCGGCAAACTGTGCGATCAACACCAGAGGTGCGAACACGACCAGATTTTCTATCGCATTCGCATGCGCTTTCATCAGACGCTGCGCCCATGCAGCTTGTGGCTTGGGATGTTCAGGATAAGCAACTGAGTTCGACAAACCACCAGCAATGACACGGTTCAAAATATACGGCACCCATAACAAGCCAGTAAAAGTGGTGACGAGTGCGAGATAAAACAATTCTGTTTTCATGAGTGTCTCTTTCTATTGTTGTGGTCTGGAGCCATACAAGGCGGTGAAGGCCTTGCTCAGCGTGATGATGCCATGTCGCTACACAGCTAGCATCGGCCGTGGACGAATGCAGTGTAATTCTTTTCTCAAGTGTAGAGTGCATTGCTTGTATGACTAGCATACGAACTTCAGGCACTTCAGGTGGTGGCCGTAAGCTTGGCCAGTGCTTTGCTGGCGCTTATCAGTAAGCCAGGATGTTATTGCAGTGAATGCAGGCCGATCATATTACCCTCGGTGTCAAAGATCAGTGAAATAAATCCGTATTCACCGATCGACATTTTTTGGCGTTGCAGACGACCGCCGGCGGCGACCACACGCGCCTCTTCTACCGCGCAATCAGCGCAACTGAAATACACCAGCGTACTATTGCCACCGGAAGGATAACCCGGCATACACACCAGAGAACCACCGGCACCCCAACCATCCATATTCGCCGGAAACCTCCACATCTCGATGCCAGGACTGTTTAGCTTTTCGAGAGTGATATTAAAAACAGCTTGATAAAAACTCTTAGCACGTTCGATGTCCTGCACATAAATTTCAAACCAACCAACCGGATTAATTTTCATTGCCATCTCCTAAGTAATACTTCGTTGAGAATCGTCCAGATCAGCCATCTTGCTCATTATCAGGCACCATCAAGCATGATCAGGTCTCATCGGACTTCGTCACGATACGCCAAAAAATCGCACTTGGCATCATTTCCTGATCACATTCTTTTCAGCAATTCCAGCGCTATGGATATGGCGTCAAACGACATATTCTGGATTTTTTATCCCCGTCTTAAGAGATGATTCACTGAATTTCTCACTAAGCTTAACGCTCACATTTTTACTCAAAATTTCACTCTACTGTCACCGCTACGTCAACACCTTTGGTGGCAATATTCCCTGCGTAGTCCGATGCAAAAATTCTGATGAGGTAGTTTCCTTTTTCCAGATCAGCGACAGGCAGGTGGCTGGCTTTTGCTACGCCACCTCTGACGATATTGCTCACCATATATTGGAACCGTGTTTCGGCATTGCCGTGTACCGTGATTCCGCTATGCGGTGCGTAAGCGATCTTGACCGCGTCTTTGTCGGCAGGCAATTGACTAAAATCGAGAGTGATCACCGGTTGTTCATAGCCAGCCAGCGCCTTGCCATCCCTGCTTAATAACTGATAACCAAGCTGATACAAACCTAAGCGTCGTCTGGCAGCATTGCCATCGACTTTGTCGTAGGCATCAACCACGATACCCAGATCGGCTGTGCCTTGCGGAATATGCACATGGCCATCGCGTGCCTTGGTAATAATGTTGCCCTTACCATCCAGAACCGAAATCTCATCAATGACGGGCACGATTCTGTCGATCAAGCCGTCCAATGATAAGGCCAAAGGATTCCGGTAACGCCCGTACTCCTGGTACGCCAGATGGACATGGAACATGCGGTTGACCGTCCCCAATACATCGCCAGTGACAAAACGAGTGCCGCGCTTGACGCGTACCCGCGCGAGCTTGCCGTCTGCGTTGACGATCTGTGTGAATTTGTCGGGGTTCACTGAAACATCTTTAATGGTCCGGCCGACCCGCATATGGATGTAACTCATCTTATCGATCGCAAGACCTTCGCTCAACTCACCGAATCCCCAGTTCGGCATCGGGTCGCTGATTTTTTCATCCATGACTGCCAGGACATTTAGCCCCATGTCGGCTTGCATATCTACGCCATTATGCAGATGATCACGGCTTTCTCCTTTAAAGTTACCGCGCACTTCTCCGATGACACCGACAATTTCATGCGAAGTGTGTTGTGGCTTTAAGGGCCATGGCAATTTGTTCAGCGTTGCTGTGGACAGTGATTCTTCTTGCCGTTCTTGCAGAGCCTTGAGACTGTTGTCCGTGTTTGCAGAAGTATTTTTCAGTTGTTGGACCGAATGCGCTACCGAATCAACTACCAGCAGATTGCCATTTTGTTGAAAAGCGATCCCGACTGGCCGCTCGAATTCAATCTCTGGCTCTATACCGGTCATTGCCTGTATTTGCTGTTCTGGTGTCCAGGTGAGGATTTTACCGTTGCGCATCTCGGCGATATAGAGCACGCCATGTTGATTCAACGCCAGGGCGCCTGGCCTTTTGAGTAAGGCCTCTTTATCTTCAGGCAGGGAGCGAACCACTGTACTGACGACACCCTCGCGACTGATACGGCGAATCGCGTTGTTGCGGGTATCGGCAATCAAGAGCTCGCCTGCTGCATCGACGATGATAGCGCATGGCGTATCAAGTAATGCGTCACTCCCTGCACCATCCTCATAACCAGCGCGACTACCGGCAATTGTCGTGACTTGTCCGTCCGGACCGATGCGACGAATCCTGTCGTTATAGGTATCGGCAACATAAATATTACCGCTCTGATCGGCAGCGACACCAATCGGCCCGTTGAACATGGCCTCCTTGCCTGCACCATCTTTAAAGCCAGCAACGCCAGTTCCTGCAATAGTCGTCACAACACCTTGGGGAGAAATTTTACGGATCGCATTATTACCAGTGTCCGCTACCAGCAGATTGCCTGCCATATCAATGGCGAGGCCGGAGGGCGTATGAAACATCGCCGCAGCACCAGCACCGTTGACATATCCTTCGCTGCCACCAGCCAGAGTTGTGACCAGTCCCTGAGCTGAGATTTTACGTATCCGGTTGTTGTCACCAGCGTCGCTGACGTACGTATTTCCCGCCACATCAATGACGACACCATACGGATCAGAAAAACGTGCCGCAGCAAAATCCGCATCCTTGAATCCCGCTACTCCATCACCGGCAAATATACTTCGCGTAACAGGTGAAACGAGTACGGCCGAACGCGCCTGCTCAGGTGTACTGAGGCTCTTCGACCCGGCCTGGTGTAAATGATCGAAGACCATGGAGCCGTGAAACAACAGATATACGCCGCCGGATACAAGGATGAGAAATATACCGAGGATCAGAGGAAGTTTGATTTTATGAAAAGACACGTGGAAGTAGATTCACTAATTTTGGATTCGCAAGTGTAGCGCAAGTGATGCAAGAATTTTTCGGCATATGGTTGCTCCGGTGATTCACTACTGACAGAAACTGACACAGCCAGCTACGACAATGACTTCGCTGCAAAACAAAAGGGACTCAATTCCCTTTCACATCATTTTCTTGATAAAGGACACACCATGCCACATCCTAATTTCATCATTCTATATGTCGACAATACTGCTGCCAGCGAACAGTTTTACAGCACCATATTAGGCATGAAAGCGATAGAGTCATCGCCAACATTCGCCATGTTTGCACTCGACTCTGGTGTCATGCTGGGGCTTTGGTCAAAGCACACCGCAATACCAGCACCGTCACATCAGCAAATGGGAGGCACCTGCGAAATCGCATTTGCGCTGGGCAGCAAAGCCATCGTCGATCAGACATATCACGACTGGAAAGAGCGCCACCTGGCGATGGTACAAGAACCCGTTGAGCTGGATTTTGGCTATACCTTTGTTGCAACAGATCTGGATGGTCACCGCTTGCGGGTGTTTGCGCCAGGTAATTAGAATTATGTAAGACTTAATAAAAATACGCATTAGCACTACTATTGATTGTTAATGCGCATTTTATTTACCCGAGGATTTTTAAACGTTTTTTATCTGACGACATAATCGATTACTACGTTTAAAGAAATAAGGGACAAAACAAGCCAAGCGTATATCAGGAAATAGCTTATTTATCGACCGACGAGCTGGTCCATGCGTACCAATGTATTCGGATCAAATTCAAGCTGCTTAGGCTGCTTAGTTCAAAAAACTAAGCAGCGCTAGAGGTTTTTTCAAGTCATATAGAGAAAAATATCGCCCTCAGTAATCTAAGAAACATGTTGTTACCTCCGATACAAATTCTTTGTAATCTCAAACGGATATCTTCACGTTGAATAGGGGCATCACAATTGCATCCCTTTTTACACCAT
>NZ_JBMPPE010000009.1:0-169987 GCF_049339445.1 Undibacterium sp. RuTC16W
CCGGAAGTGCATCTGCGGCCCAACAAGCTGGTGGCGTACAAGTCGGTAGCCCATGTGATGGCAACGGCACAGCGCCTTGGTGTCACTAAGATCGGGATGGTTGGTAATGAGCAGTTCTTGAAGTGATGTAATTCTCTTCAAAATATGTTCTGACTAAAAAGAAAAGGCTCCTTGCGGAGCCTTTTCTTTTGCTGTGATTGTGAACTTAAATTAACAGCTTATATTGTCAGCCTATTTTTTGTGAATTAGCTTGCTGACTGGTTTGCAACTTGTGCGCCAGATGTTTCGCCTGCTATTTCGCTGGTTTGCAGTTTTTTGCAATGAGGGCAGGATTTTCCCTGAACATACCATGAGGATAGTTGTTCGCGTGGCGTCACCACTGCACGGCATGCATAGCATTGCGTGGTATCCGTTGCTTCCAGCTTCGGATTTAGGGCAGTACGATAATCAAAGACAAAGCAGTCACCGTGATAATGAGCACCGCCTACTTCTTCAAAATATTTCAGAATCCCGCCCTCTAGCTGATACACGCTGTCATAGCCGACATTCTGCATGTGGATTGCCGCTTTTTCGCAGCGAATGCCGCCAGTACAAAAAGTCACCACAGTCTTATCATTCAATGCTTCGCGATTGGCTTCAATGACGGCAGGGAACTCGGTAAATTTGCTGATCCGATAATCAATCGTATTATCGAAACTACCTACGTCGACTTCAAAATCATTACGTGTATCAACCATGACTACCGCTTTGCCATGATCGTCATGTCCTTGATCCAGCCAGCGTTTTAAGGTGTGTGCATCGACCGATGGTGCGCGGCCTTCCTCAGGCTTAATCAAGGGCATGCGCATGGTGATGATTTCAGGTTTCAGCTTGACCAGCAATTTGGTGAATGGCTGATGGTCCGAAAAACTTTCTTTAGCAACGACATCTGCAAAACGCGGATCGGTATGTAGCCAGTCCATATAGGCATCTATTTCATGACGCAATCCCGCCAGGAACATATTGATGCCCTCTGGCGTGAGTAAAACAGTGCCTTTGAGATTTAATTCCTGGCATTTAGCGATGAATTCCGGGCGCTTTTCAGCCGTATCGTCGAATGTAATGAATTTATAAGCAGAAATATTAACGTAAGGTGTTTCTTCGGTTTGTATTGCGGGAGTTGCGTGCGACATAGTAGATATTCAGTAAGTCATTGATTTGGCAGCATTATAAACTTTTCTGGACGCAAAATTACAGTTTTGCGATTCAAAAAAACAAAACGGTCACGACTCACAATAAGCAAACTTTGCTTTTGCCCTGATGAGCAATGCAGAATATATGGCTATCTGGCGAGGGAGTGCCTTGCCTATCTGGCGCTCTCTGCCAGGCTCTTGTCGGTTATATCACCATTCATATCGCGATTCCCGCACTTTTACCTGCACTGGCAATCGTTTTCGCCAGTCCGGCACGGTAAAATACGCGAATGAATACTGAATTAACACTGACCAACGATAGTACGGCGCCTGCCTTGTCTGCCGCTGCACATCCGCAATTTGTCCACCTGCGTTTGCACTCTGAATATTCGATTGTCGATGGCTTGGTTCGCATTGACGATGTGGTAAAAGCGGCAACGAAAGATAAGCAGGTTGCGCTGGCGATTACCGACCTGGCGAATTTGTTTGCTATGGTGAAATTTTATAAAACAGCACGTAGCAAAGGTGTGAAGCCGATTGCTGGTTGTGATGCATGGATCACCAATGATAACGACCGAGATAAGCCGTCGCGCCTGATGCTCTTGGTGAAAAATAAAAAGGGCTATTTGCAGCTCTGCGAATTATTGGCGCAAGCCTGGCTGACCAATCAGCATCGCGGTCGTGCCGAGATCCGCTACGAATGGCTGCACGCCTTATTTGAGGCTGATCAGCAAAAGGGCGAAGAACCAGGCCTGATCGTCTTATCGGGCGCTCACTTCGGCGATGTTGGTATTGCGATAGACAATGGCAATATTGATCTGGCCGAGCGCAGTGCGCAGCGCTGGGCGGCGATTTTCCCCCACCATTTTTATATTGAAATTCAACGCGCAGGTCAGCCAAATATGGATGCTCATGTGCGTCAGGCGATCGCTCTGGCGCGCAAGCTGCGGTTGCCGGTTGTTGCCACGCATCCTATCCAGTTCATCAATAAAGAAGACTTCGTTGCCCACGAAGCACGCACCTGTATTGCCGAGGGCGATATGCTGGCGAATGGTCGTCGCGTACGTCGTTTTAATGATCAGCAATGTTTTAAAACCCAGGCGGAGATGGCCGAGTTATTTGCCGATATTCCAGGTGCGCTTAAAAATTCTGTCGAGATTGCCAAGCGTTGCAATCTCACGCTGGAATTGGGTAAGCCGAAATTACCCGACTTCCCGACACCGGATGGCATGACCATCAACGATTTTCTGGTACATGAATCACAGCGCGGATTAGAGCAGCGACTGGTACAACTCTATCCGGATCTGGAAAAGCGTGAACAGCATCGCCCCAGATATGAAGCGCGCCTGAAGTTTGAAACCGACACCATCATCAAGATGGGCTTCCCGGGCTACTTCCTGATTGTGGCGGACTTTATCCAATGGGCAAAAAATAATGGCGTACCGGTTGGTCCGGGCCGTGGGTCAGGTGCTGGCTCATTGGTCGCGTATGCGCTGCTGATTACGGATCTGGATCCGCTTGAATACAATTTGCTGTTTGAGCGTTTTTTGAATCCAGAGCGCGTATCCATGCCCGACTTTGATATTGATTTTTGTCAGGAAGGACGTGATCGCGTTATCCAGTACGTGAAAGAACGCTACGGCAAAGAGGCGGTATCGCAGATTGCGACCTTCGGTACCATGGCGGCCAAAGGGGCGATTCGCGACGTCGGCCGCGTACTGGATTTTGGTTATATGTTCTGCGATGGGGTCTCGAAATTAATTCCATTTAAACCGGGTAAACAAGTCACGATTGCTGAGGCGATTGTCGAAGAACCTTTGCTTGCCGAACGCCAGGAAAACGAGGAGGAAGTTAAAACCTTGCTCGATCTGGCACAACAGGTCGAAGGGATTACCCGTAACATCGGCATGCATGCGGGGGGCGTGCTGATCGCGCCAGGCAAACTGACTGATTTCTGCCCGCTGTACACGCAAGGGGGTGATTCCGGCGTGGTATCGCAATACGATAAAGATGACGTTGAAGCAGTCGGTCTCGTGAAGTTCGATTTTTTGGGCTTGACCACGTTGACGATTCTGGATCGTGCTGTTCGCTACATCAAGATGCTGGATCCGGCGATGGCGGATTTTGATCTGGCGAAATTGCCTCTCAACGACAGGCCATCGTATGAACTGTTAACCAAGGCGAAAACGGTCGCCGTATTTCAGCTGGAAAGCCGCGGCATGCAAGGCATGCTGAAAGACGCACGCCCCGATCGCTTTGAAGACATTATTGCGCTGGTAGCCTTGTATCGTCCGGGACCGATGGACCTGATTCCGGATTTCTGCAAACGTAAGCATGGTGAGAAATTTGATTATCCTGATCCGCGTACCGAAGGTATTTTGTCAGAAACCTACGGCATCATGGTGTATCAGGAGCAGGTAATGCAAATGGCGCAGGTCGTCGGTGGCTACTCCTTGGGTGGCGCGGATTTGCTGCGTCGTGCGATGGGTAAAAAGAAAGCCGAAGAGATGGCGGAACACCGCCAGATTTTCCGTGACGGTGCGGCGAAGGACGGTTTGCCACAAGCGAAAGCGGATGAGATTTTCGATTTGATGGAAAAATTCGCTGGCTATGGTTTTAATAAATCGCATGCCGCTGCCTACGCGTTGCTGTCGTATCACACTGCATATCTGAAGGCACATCATCCAGCCGCGTTCATGGCAGCCAACTTATCGCTGGCGATGGATGACACGGATAAGATTAAAATTCTGGTCGAGGATTCACTCGATATTTGCAAACTCACCTTACTCGCACCCGATATCAATCAATCCGAGTACCGCTTTATTCCAGTTGGTGAGCCGGGTAAAAAAGCTACGCAAATCCGCTATGGCCTGGGTGCTGTCAAAGGCTCCGGTCAAAATGCGATTGAGAGCATTGTCGCAGCGCGTAAGGCTGATGGACCTTTCCTGAGTTTGTTTGATTTTGCAAAACGGATTGACAAGCGTCAGGTCAATCGCCGCACGGTAGAGTCCCTGATACGTGCTGGTGCGATGGATAGTCTGGGGCAGGATCGCGCGGTGCTTCTGGCAACCGTGCCTTTGGCGATGGAAGCGGCTGAGCAGGCCGAGGCTGCGATTAATCAAGTCAGTTTATTCGGTGATGATGACGATATGATTCCGCCGCCGGAATATATCAAGGTTGATCATTGGTCCGACAAGCAGCGTTTGATGGAAGAAAAACTGGCATTGGGATTTTACTTATCTGGCCATCTGTTTGACGCTTATGCTCCAGAGGTGAGACAGTTTATTAAAACTACACTCGCCAAGCTTGATCCCTCGCGTGATCTGCGCCTGATCGGTGGCGTGATTGCCGGGTTGCGTACGCAGATGACGCAACGCGGCAAGATCATGATCGTCACTCTCGATGACGGTACAGCGACCGTTGATGTGACGGTATATAGCGAAATGCTGGATGAGTATAAAAACTTGTTTAAAGAAGATGAATTTTTGGCGGTGCTAGGCAAGGTGTCCGAGGATCGCTTCTCCGGCGGACTTCGAATCACTGCCGAAAAAATCATGGACATTGGCCGCGCACGCGTCCAGTTTTCACAAGGCTTGCGTTTGTCACTGGATGCGGGAACTGATCTGAAAAAATTGCAGGACATTCTCAAACCTAGCCTGAATCCGGAAGGTTGCCCTGTCCTGATCCGCTATCAAAATACCGACGCCAGCGCCGAGCTGTATCTGGCAGATCAGTGGCGGGTCAATCCTGACGACAATCTACGGCAAAAACTCGGTGAGTGGCTGACACCTGACAGAGTGCAGATCGAATATGCCTGACCGCATGAAACAGACCGGATCACTACCCGCGCAACCGCAATCTGACACGCACTTGCAGACCCAGTCAGGTGGATGGTTGCCATTGTGGACTGAACGTGCAAACTGGCCGCAGCAGGTGCTGGCATTTCTGCCACTGACTTTATTTTTTCCGGTCGGTGTGATGTATGGCGGAGTGCTGGTGTTTTACATCAGCCTGTTACTGTCTTGCGTGTCGAATGATACGTGGCGATTGAAGCTGCAAGCGATACGACGCAGCCCGATGTTATTGCCTGTGCTGACATTGAGTGCGGTCAGTATCGTCGCTGCGGTCTCGCATGAGCGACCCGTTGGCGAATTCTGGTCAGGATTCTGGCACTATCAGACCTATGTTTTTTTATTTCCTTTTCTGTGTGTCGGTGCCGGTGCCTGGCAGCAAAAAGCGCTCAAGAATTTTTTTGCCGGAGCGATCTTTGCAGCGAGTTTGTATTATCTGAATCTGCTGCATGTCTTGCCAGCCAATACACTGTTCCGCAGCTATGTTGTTTATGAGGGGAATAAGTCAATCTTGCTCGGTATCTTACTGGCACTCGCTTCCGGCTGGATGTTGCATGAATTGGTTTTACGCAAAAATCATTTATTGATCAGGATGTTCGTATTGACATATGTCGTTCTGGCCTTATTGTTGCTGGCCAAAACCCGTACCGCCAGTCTGATCTTTGTTTTGTTATGTGTCCTGATGGCCTTGCGTAACTTGCGCTGGTCCTGGCGTAGTGCGCTGGTTCTGGCCTGCCTGTTGATGGCTGGCGTCGGTACCTGGAACTATGTGTTGAGTCTGCCTGCACCAGTGACCTGTGCTGTAAATGAGATGCAGCTTGCCGGTGCCAGACCTGCACAGATTCTGGTAACGCGTGCGCAGTGTACGGTGCATCAGGTGCATTCATTTAACGAAGGAAAAAATATCGGCGAAGACGGTATGCGGCTGGAGATTTATAAAGTAACCAGTCAGATCATCGCAGAGCAGGTCCTACTCGGGCATGGTATTGCGAACTGGATGCCGCTTTATCAGCAACGCGCCAAAGGCATGATGAGCGGCACCATGACGACACCGCATAACGATTATCTGCTGTATTTCACTGAGCTGGGTATCGCCGGATTGGCGGCATTGTTATGGATCTGGCTTAGCCAGTTGTGGCTGGCGCACCGCATGACCCTGCAGGCACAAACACGGGAGCGAGCGATGTTACTAGCGATGCTGGGAATAACGATGATGGTCGGTGGCATGTTTAATGCCATCCTGCGCGATGGCGTCTTCGGGATGGCCTTGATGATTTTGCTGGCGATTCCGCTGGCAGGTGTCGGCACAGACCATAGACAAGCCAATGTAACTTAATAAAGAAAATTGAAATTGAATCCGCATTATCCATGCGCCTTCTGGCATGAAAAGGCTCTGAAAGCCGCATGGATCAAGCGGATTGCTGTTGAGATGTTCAAAAAAATCTCTTCAGCCTACTCAAAATAATCAAAATAATGAGAATAATGAATCAGCAAACGATACAAATCGCGCAGCGCTTATGGGCGTCGATGCGTCAGCACCGTCAGCGTCTGTTATGGACCTTACTGACGATGATCGGTACCGCATTGACTGAGGTAATGTTTCCGCATGTTTTCGGCTATCTGCTGGATCATGGTTTTAAAGGCGAGCATACCAATCTGCCGTTGTGGAAAGTACCTGCTGCAATCATCGGTATTTTTGTCTTGCGCGGTCTCTGCACATTTACGACAAGTTATCTGATGTCATGGATTGCAACCCGTCAGTTGAATGATATCCGCGCTCAGGTATTTGCGCGGATCATGAATGTCCCTATCAATTTTTATCATACAGAATCCAGCGGCCGCATCATCAACACCATCATGTTTGAAGCGCAGCAAATCGTGGAAATGATGAAGGTATCGATCACGACCCTGTTCCGCGATTCGCTGACGGTGGTCGTCTTGCTCGCCTATTTGTTATGGGTCAACTGGAAGCTGACGCTGGTCACGATTGTCTTGATTCCCTCCATGGCGTATCTGGTGCGGCGTGTCAGCAAGCGCCTGCGCAAGCTCAATCAGGATCAGCTCGAAGTCAACGGCGAACTGACCCAGGTCATCGAAGAGACCACACGTGCCAGCCAGGTGATTCGTATTTTTGGCGGCCAGAATTACGAGCAGCAACGCTTTGATAAAAAGAATGAAAAATTGCGTGGTTATGCGATGAAGACCACGGTGGCCGTCGCATCGACGACGCCGGTTACGCAAGTGCTGGCAGCTTGTGCCGTCGCCATAGTGATTATGCTGGCGGTCGCACAAGGCAAGTCGGACACCACTACCGTCGGTGATTTTGTTAAGTTTATTACGGCGATGATGATGCTACTGACGCCTCTGAAACGTCTGGCTGATCTGAACGGTCCGATGCAGCGTGGCATGGCGGCGGCGGAATCGGTGTTCTCAATGATCGATGCAGAGCCTGAACATGATAGCGGCAAGCCCTTGCCCGCCAGAGCTCTGGGTAAGCTGGAATTTATCAATACCAGTTTTAGCTATCCGGGGCAGGAGCAAGTCGCGTTGCAAAGGATTAACCTGAGCATCCAGCCGGGTGAAACACTGGCGCTGGTCGGCATGTCCGGTGGTGGTAAGACGTCATTAGTGAATCTGGTGCCACGTTTTTATCAGGTGAGTGACGGTGAGATTCTATTGGATGGTATTCCGTTGAATCAGATTTCTCTCTCGAGTCTGCGGGCGCAGATTGCGATGGTCAGTCAAAACGTCGTGCTGTTTGACGACACCGTCGCGGCAAATATTGCCTATGGCGACCCACAACCGGATGCTGCGCGTATTGCCGCCGCAGTGACTGCCGCGCATCTGGAAGATGTCGTACGTGAATTGCCCGAAGGGTTGAATACCATGATCGGTGATAACGGCAGTCGCCTGTCTGGCGGACAACGTCAGCGTCTGGCGATAGCACGAGCGATTTATAAGAATGCACCGATCCTGATACTCGATGAGGCGACATCGGCGCTGGATTCAGAGTCTGAGCGCGCCGTGCAATCGGCACTGGATGAATTAATGCAAGGCCGGACTACACTGGTGATCGCGCATCGCTTATCCACCATAGAGCGCGCCAGCCGGATCGCGGTGCTGGTGGACGGCATGATCAGTGAGATCGGAACCCATGCCGAGTTACTGGCAAAAGAAGGTGTCTATGCGAACCTGTATCGCTTGCAATTCACGGCCTGACTATGAATGCGCCTTCTGTTAATCCAATCACTTCAGTTGCTTCGGCACCGGCTCCTGAGCGCTTACTGGTCATCGCACCGAACTGGATAGGCGATGCGGTCATGGCGCAACCATTGCTGCGGTTATTAAAGCAGCAGTACCCGGCTCATGCGATTGATGTACTGGCCGCCGCCTGGGTCGCCCCGGTATTGCGGGCGATGGCAGAGGTCGACACGGTACTGGAGACACCGTTTAAGCATGGTGCATTGCAATTGCGTGAGCGTTGGCGTTATGCCCGACAACTGCGTCAGCGTCATTATGTTGCGGCGTATATTTTGCCGAATACCTTAAAGTTTGCGCTGATTCCCTGGCTAGCCGGTATTCCCCGGCGCATTGGGTACAAAGGCGAGAGCCGCTATGGCCTGATTAATATGATGCATCATGATGATCTTGCCGCACCGCGAGCGATGGTGCCGTTTTATGCAGCATTAGCTGCCGAACCTGCGCCACAAGTTACGACGACTTGTGCGCGTCCTTCACTATCCGTGAGCGAATCGCACATTGCAGCGACTTATACACAACTCGGTTTGTCGCGGGAACAACCGCTCATCTGCTTTGCGCCCGGTGCTGAGTTCGGTAATGCAAAACGCTGGCCGACATCGCATTTTGCCCAACTCGCCGGGCAGATCGCCGCAAGCTATCCCGCAACACAAATCGTCTTACTAGGCTCGCCAAAAGACAGCGCTGTCTGTGATGAAATCAAGGCCTTATCGCAATCCGTCCCATCCATCCCATCCATTCATCACCTTGCCGGCAAGACCAGCCTGGATCAGGCGATTGCCTTGATTGCCAGTACCTCTGTCATGGTGAGCAATGATTCCGGCTTGTTGCATATCGCGTCGGCGCTGAACCGACCCGTCATTGCCCTGTATGGCCCGACCGATCCCGATCACGCACCACCGTTTTCTGACATTGCCTACTCCCTTTCCTTGCGCCTGAACTGCGCACCGTGCAAACAGCGCGAGTGTCCATTGGTGCATCAGAACTGCATGCAGAAAATGACGACAGAGATGGTCTATCATCCGATATCGGCGATCATGGCATCGCATCAGTAATCTCATTGAATGTCTTATCAGGTAGAGAAAATGCTCTATGAACACCGTTATCTGTCAGAAAAATAATCAGCCAGATCAGATATCGAACCTTATCTGCAACGATATTTATGTTAGACCGGAGTCTTGATTTTTACTGTTTGGGGATCGCAGTTACCCGATGCTGACACGATCTATCTTGAACAAGATTGCCACCTCCTGAGTCTAGTGAATGAGATGCGGTCGCGACAATTCACCCGATACGCAATCTGCTTGAGACTTCGGTTGCCCCAACCGATGAAGGACGCATTGCAGCGATAGATGCCGCGGAAATTTTGCAGGGATAATCGCCCATAGATAGACTTGAGAAATTTAGTAAGGCTTAGTAAGACTTAGTAAGACTTACTAAGACTCAGGCAGATATGTTTTTTAAACGCCATGCCGGTGGCGTGAATAAATATCGCAGTGCACTCAGCGATTTTGTTTGACTACCGCGATACACGAGCACCGGCAACACGATTCCCGCACCGACGCCAGCCAGTAGATGTGTCGCCACATCATCAATATGTAAAAATTTACTCAATATAATTCTGACGCCACTCGCTGCGAGTATATGCATCAGATAAATCGGCATGGAATATTGCCCTATTGTCGTCAACCACACACCGGTTCTTGTTTGGCTGAGCCAGATCGACAAACTGCTGACTAAAACGATTCCAGCGCAGGACAGGACGATGAGCAACACACTCGTATCGGTATAGATCAGGCGCAAGCGATGATAAAAAATGTACTGTAGTGTTCCGAATAAAATCAGGCTGCCGAATACCCAACTGCCAGCTCGATTTTCTATCCATCGCAAGACCGTCGTGACATTCATACCTAAGACGAAAAAAATAAAATAATTCGCCAGATAGTCAAAAGGAAAAGGGAGCGCCACATACAAATGCAGTACCCAGAACGCCAGTGCCGACACCAAGATGATGCCTTGTTGCCTGGCCTGCTGCTGGCGATGCACCAGCACGGCAAGGCCAAAGATCAGGAAGAGAACGTATAAAAACCAGAAATGTGCACGCGGCATCCACAGTAAGGACAAGACATCGCCCACGCTGGTTTGTGAGTTCGTATACCGGGATAAAAATACCTCAATGAATCCCTGCAACAGAGACCAGATCAGGTAAGGGTAAATAATCGTACTAAGTTTGCTGCGCATGAGTTGCATGTCACCGTATTTGTTTAATGACGGCAAGAAAAATAAACCAGACAAGAAAAAAAACAATGGCATATGAAAGCTGTAAATCACGCTATCGATCAGCATGTAGCTTTCTTTATCTAATGGCAAACCGGCATTCCACGCGCCACGTGCGACGTGCGCATAAACGACCAGCAGGATACCGATTGCCTTGGCGTAGTCAGCCCAGTTATTTCTGTGATTCATTTGTGTCGTTATGTTCAAGCTAGCTCAAATTGACGTCAGTTCTTATATACAGCTGTTTTTTTGAAGTAAAAAATAATGAGTCACCTGTTTTTGTTAATGCTTGGATTAATCAATTTATAAAATTAATGATTGAACCATCTCATCTAGATGGAAACAGTTAAATTTAGTAGAAAGTTTTTTCACATCAATATGATGTCGTACTGCTCCTGATGAAACACATTCTCCACTTGCAGTGAAATCGGCTTACCAATGAAATCACCGAGCATGGCTAAATGCTGTGACTCTTCTTCGAGAAACATATCCACCACGACTTGCGACGCCATGATGCGGAACTCTCTTGGATTGAATTGTTTGGCTTCGCGCAGGAGTTCGCGCAAAATTTCGTAGCAGATGGTGCGTGCGGTTTTGACCTGTCCCTTGCCGCTGCATGCCGGACAGGGTTCGCACAGGATGTGTGCCAAGGATTCTCTGGTGCGTTTGCGGGTGACTTCGACCAGGCCTAATGCGGAGAAATTAGAGATGGAGAGTTTAGTCCGGTCGCGTGACAATGCTTTATTCAGCTCTGCCAGTACCGCGGCTTTATGTTCTTCGTTCTCCATATCGATAATGTCGAGAATGATGATGCCGCCGAGATTGCGTAGTCGTAGTTGGCGGGCGATGGCGTGGGCTGCTTCGAGATTGGTTTTGAAGATAGTGTCATCGAAGTTCCGACCGGCGACGAAGCTGCCTGTGTTGACGTCAATGGTCGTCATGGCTTCGGTCTGATCAACGATCAGATAGCCGCCAGATTTCAGATCGACGCGACGCCCCAGAGCGCGCTCAATTTCCTCTTCAACACCGTATAAATCGAAGAGTGGCCGTTCACCTGTGTAATGCTGGAGTTTCGGCAATACCGATGGTGTATACGTGGTGCCGAACTCAAGCAGCATCTGATAGTTTTCACGCGAATCGACCTGAATACTTGCAGTCTCTTCGTTCACAAAATCACGCAGGACTCTTTGTGCCAGATTCAGATCCTGGTAGAGCAGGGTTGTGGGCGGCTGAGTTTTTGCCATCTGGGTGATATTCGCCCATGTCCGTCTCAGATATTCGACGTCGGATTTCAGATCTTCGTCAGAGGCATCTTCGGCCATGGTTCTGACGATGAATCCGCCTTTTTCATCAGGCTGTTGCAAGCTCAGCACTTTGGCGCGTAGTGCTTCACGCTCGGCTTCGTTTTCGATGCGCTGTGAAATGCCGATATGAGAATCTTGCGGCAGATAGACCAGCATGCGACCCGCAATAGAAATCTGGGTAGAGAGTCGTGCGCCTTTGGTGCCTATAGGATCTTTGATGACCTGAACGGTAATTGGCTGACCATCGAATAACAGTTTTTCAATCGGCGTCAGTACATTGCCGCCTTCTTGCGAACGTGCGTCCCAGATATCGGCGACATGCAAAAACGCAGCGCGCTCTAAACCGATATCAATAAATGCCGATTGCATGCCAGGCAGTACGCGTACAACTTTACCCAGATATACGTTGCCAACCAGACCGCGCGACAGTGTGCGCTCTATATGAAGCTCTTGTACTGCGCCTTGAAAAATCAAGGCAACCCGGGTTTCTTGCGGGGTAATGTTGATGAGGAGATTTTCGCTCATAGATCAATAAGATGCCAATTAGGGGATATGAATACCTGCTTGCCGTAACAGCTGGGTCGTCTCAAATAAGGGTAAGCCCATGATGCCAGAATAACTGCCGCTGATGTGGGAAATAAAGCGCGCAGCAGTTCCCTGGATACCATAGCCACCGGCCTTATCATAAGGCTCGGCGGACAGGCAATAATCTGACATTTCCTGTTCGGATAAAGTCGCAAATCGGACCTCAGATCGCTGAGTGAGATGCCAGCGTCCTTGCGTGCTGACGACGGCAATACTGGTCAGGACGGCGTGCTGCTGTCCTGACAGTTGGCTCAACATCGCCCGCGCTTCATTTTGATCGACGGGCTTGCCAAGAATTTGATCATGGATCACGACAGTCGTGTCAGCAGCCAGCACAGGGCGCATCGCCAGTCTGCGATGCTGCATGATGGTCCACGCGGCTTCAGCTTTTTCCTGCGTGACGCGACTCACATAATCGTAAGGCAGTTCGTCCGGCAATACCTGTTCAGTCACATCGGGGCCACGAGGCGCCAGATCCCTTAGCAGCACTACTTCAAAATCGATACCGATCTGGCGCAAGAGTTCGCGGCGACGTGGACTCTTGGAGGCGAGATATATTTTATTGTCGGCGATGGGCATGTTGTCTCCTCGACGTTCACAGGTCTATATGTCTACTGATGAGGCTATTGTGCGCCAGGATTTTATCCTGTGCTCAAACCCGATGATAGGGATGGTTTTGCGTAATCGAATAAGCGCGATATAGTTGCTCAGCCAGCAGCACGCGTACCATGCCGTGCGGCAGGGTCAGGCTGGAAATTCTGATCAGCATATCGGCTTTCGCCTTAAATTCAGCATCCAGTCCATCCGCGCCGCCGATAATAAATGCCACATCCCGTCCATCTTGCTGCCAGCTAGTCAATTGCTGCGACAGGGCGACACTGGTCAAGTCCTTGCCGCGTTCATCCAGGGCGATGATGCGCGCATTCTTTGGTAAAACAGCTTCAATTTTGACGCGTTCCAGTCCCATTACGGTCTCGGCAGTTTTACTGCCGGAGCGTTCAACAGGCTTAATTTCTTTCAGATGGATCCGGCACTCGGGTGGCATGCGTTTGCTGTATTCATTAAAGCCGTCTTCTATCCATGCAGGCATTTTGTGACCAACGGCAGCGATGATGAGTTGCATAAAATGGTGACTAATTGGTTGAGAAAATTTCTGGAAAAAATCAGAAAAAACAGTCGTAAAAAAGGCTTCTGTTTTACACAGAAGCCTATATTTAATCTGCCGTATCAAGCAAGCCTATCTGTTAAATAAATTTGTTCACTGCATCTTTAAAGATGTCTTTTAAACGAATTGATTAACCGACTCTTTTAAACGAACCAGATTATTCTGCAGTTTTACGACGAGTAGTCGCTTTTTTATCTGCGGCTTTTTTGGCGGAGGCAACGGCGGTTTTGGTTGCAGCAACTTTAACGCGAGTACCGCTTGGTGTTTTGGCAGTCGTTTTTTTCACACCAGTACCAGCGGTGGTTGCTGTTTTACGTACCGGTTTTGCTGGTGCATCAGCACTGGCAACTTTGGCTACGCGAGGTTTGCGCGTGGTTTTCTTTGGCTCGTCATCCAGCGTAGTCTGGCTTGCCATCATATCGTGTGTGACTTCGACAGGCGCAGCCTTGGCACGGCTTGCACGTTTTGGTTTGGCTTCTTCATCTTCTGATGCGCTGGCTAATTTCTTCGTGCCGCGCTTGGCTGCGCCGAATTTAATTTCTTTGTCGCCCCAGATTTCTTCCAGGCGGTAGTAGGCGCGAATGGCTGGTTGCATGATGTGAACGACCATATCACCCAGATCGACCAATACCCATTCACCGGTTGTTTCGCCTTCCATGCCAATGACGTCGCCGCCATTTTGTTTGACTTTGTCGCGTACTGACGCTGCCAGAGCTTTGGTTTGACGGTTCGATGTACCGGAGGCAATCGCAACGCGGTCGAACAAGCTGGTCAGGTGGGTCGTGTCGTAGACGATGATGTCTTGTGCTTTTACGTCTTCCAGAGCGTCAAAGACGAGAGTTTGTAGTTGTTTGATATCCATTATTTTTCGTATATATGATGTTGTTGTATATAGTCTAGCACCTTGCGAGGTACTAGCGATGTTGTTAGCTGTCCACGCTGCAGATCGTCACGAATCTGTGTGGCTGATATATCGATGAGGAGATCCTCTGTCAGATAAGTCAGCCCAGCGGGGGTATTGCGAATTTGTTCCGGTGTTGCCGCTCCTTGCTTGAATTTTTGCAGCACGTGCTGCTGTGTTTGCTGCGCTACTGACACTACTACTTGTGGCGAATTAGTTTGTTCCAGTTGGAAGCCGGGTCGTGAGGCCGCGCATAGATGCGCCAGATCAAACAAATGTTGCCATTGGTGCCAGCTAGACAGATTCTGCAACTGGTCGGCACCGATTAAAAAAACGATGGAAGTCTTGTCACCATACTCTGCCCGCAAAGCGCGCAAGGTATCGACGGTATAAGTAGCGTGCTGACGTCTGGCGCGCTGTATTTCTTGCTGATCTATCGTCAGTTTGCATGTGTTTACCTCTGCAAACGCCAGTTCCAGCATGGCACATCTCTGCTCAGCGCTGGCGACCAGGCCCTTCTTTTGCCAGGGATTACCCGCCGGTACGACGCGTAACTCCTGAGGTTCTAATAATGTGATAAATCGTTTTGCCAGTGCGACGTGTCCAAGATGAACAGGATCAAAACTGCCACCTAAAACGACGACACAGTGCTGAGCTTGCTGAATCTGATGATGCAATGGATGCGTTCCGGCTATCTTATTGACCGAAACAGGATCCGGTGACACAGTCATTTAAATCCATTCCCTGTGCGGCAAAAATTCTTGTGCCAGCGCTGCTTCGGCGCTATTTTCTTCCGGCGACCAGTCATAACGCCATTTTACTACCGGTGGCATGGACATCAATATGGATTCGGTCCGGCCACCGGATTGCAAGCCAAATAGTGTTCCACGATCGAACACCAGATTAAACTCGACATAACGACCCCGGCGATACGCCTGGAAATCGCGCTCACGTTCACCATAGGACAAGTCTTTGCGCTTTTCAAGGATGACGCTGTAGGTGGGGGCAAATGCATCGCCGACACTTTGCATCATCGCAAAGCTGGTCGCAAAATCGAGCTCATTGAAATCATCAAAGAAAATACCGCCAACACCACGTGCCTCTTTACGATGCTTCAGGTAAAAATACTCGTCACACCATTTCTTAAAACGTGGATGTAAATCCTGACCAAACGGAACCAGCGCATTTTTGCAGCTTTGATGGAAATGCTGTGCATCGTCGACAAAACCATAGTAGGGCGTCAGATCCATGCCGCCGCCAAACCACCATACATCGGGCTGACCCGCGGCATAGGTTGTGAAGAACCGAACATTCATATGCACAGTCGGTGCATACGGATTGCGCGGATGGAGTACCAGCGACACGCCCATGGCTTCCCACTTGCGACCAGCGAGTTCGGGGCGATGAGCTGCCGCTGATGGTGGCAGATTATTCCCCATCACGTGAGAAAAATTCACACCACCGCGTTCGAATACATTGCCTTCTTCAATCACGCGCGAAATCCCGCCGCCGCCTTCCGGGCGATCCCAGCTATCGGTAATAAAGTCCTTGCCATCGATCTGTTCCATCGTGGCGACGATCCTAGACTGCAATCCAAGCAGGTAAGTTTTTACGGCGTGTGAGTCAGTCATGCGTTCTGATTAAATTGGTGACAGTGGTTCGTTATCGCTAATTAATGTTTCTTATTCATTGCGCGCCAGCCAATATCACGACGATATTGGGCGCCATCGAAATGGATTTTTTCTACGACTTCGTAGGCATGTTTTTGCGCCAGCTTGACCGTGTCGCCCAGACCGACGACGCACAATACGCGCCCACCTGTTGCGGTCAGTGTGCCATCTTTTAAGGCAGTACCAGCATGGAACGTTACGCTGTCTGCGGTCTCGGCCGGTATGCCAGTGATCACATCACCTTTGCGCGGCGCATCTGGATAGCCCGCGGCTGCCATGACGACGCCCATCGCGGTGCGGCGATCCCATTCCAGTTCTACTGCATCGAGTGTGCCATCGACCGCGTGTTCCATGACGTTGACCAGATCGGTTTTCAGGCGTGCCATGATAGGCTGAGTTTCAGGATCGCCCATGCGGCAATTGAATTCCAGTGTTTTTGGATTGCCCTGATCATCAATCATCAGACCAGCGTACAGGAAGCCGGTGAAGACGATGCCGTCTTTTGCCATGCCTTGTACGGTCGGGACGATGATTTCGCGCATCACACGTGCATGCAATTGTGGTGTCACGATGGGCGCCGGGGAGTACGCGCCCATGCCACCGGTGTTCGGACCTTCATCATGATCCAGCAGGCGTTTGTGATCCTGACTGGTTGCGAGTGGCAGAATATTTTTGCCATCCACCATGACGATAAAACTGGCTTCTTCACCCGCTAAAAATTCTTCGATCACGACACGCGCACCTGCATCGCCGAGCTTATTGTCAGACAGCATCATATCGACGGCGGCATGTGCCTCGTCGAGAGTCATGGCAACGACGACGCCTTTACCTGCGGCCAGTCCATCAGCTTTGATGACGATAGGTGCGCCTTTTTTTGCGATGTAATCATGGGCACCTGCTAGATCTGAAAACGTTTGGTATTCCGCCGTCGGAATAGCGTGGCGCTGCATGAATGATTTGGCAAAATCCTTGGAGCTTTCGAGTTGCGCAGCTTCTTTGCTCGGGCCGAAGATTTTCAGGCCGCGGGCGCGGAATACATTCACGATACCCGCTGCCAGCGGCACTTCTGGGCCTACGACGGTGAGTCCGATATGCTCTTGCTCAACAAAATCTGCCAACGCAACGGAGTCAGTCAGCGCGATGTTTTTCAGGCGGATATCTTGTGCGGTACCGCCATTGCCGGGAGCGACAAAAATGGTCTGTACACGTTCTGATTGCGCGAGTTTCCAGGCTAATGCGTGTTCACGGCCACCAGAGCCTACAACGAGAATTTTCATAACAACTTTCTTTTTTCAATGACTGCGTTGCATCGAGTTGCATAGAGTTGCATTTACTACCGATGTTCTGCAAGGGCACATCAGATTTAATCTTCGATGATGGCGTTGGTGAAGACTTCTTGGACGTCATCCAGATTTTCCAGCGCATCCAATAATTTTTGCATCTTGATTGCGTCATCGCCAGTGAAGACGGTTTCTGTACCTGGCTTCATAATGACTTCAGCGATTTCCGGGATGAATCCGGCTTTTTCCAACGCGTCCTTGATGCCGGACATGTCGTAGGGTTGGCACAGAACTTCAATGCCACCTTCTTCATCGGTAACAACATCATCGGCACCCGCTTCTAAGGCTGCTTCCATCAATGCGTCTTCATTCGTGCCCGGCGCAAACAACATCTGACCGCAATGCGTGAATAAAAATGCGACCGAGCCTTCAGTGCCCATGTTGCCGCCGAATTTGCTGAATGCATGGCGTACTTCTGCGACGGTACGTACACGGTTGTCGGTCATGCAGTCAACGATGATCGCTGCGCCACCGATACCGTAGCCCTCGTAGCGAATCTCTTCATAGTTCGCGCCTTCCAGTGTGCCGCTACCGCGCTGTATTGCACGGGTGACGTTTTCTTTCGGCATATTGGCGCCGGCCGCTTTATCGACTGCCAGGCGCAGGCGGGGATTGGAGGCGACATCATCGCCGCCCATGCGTGCTGCAACCGTAATTTCTTTAATCAGACGCGTCCAGATTTTGCCGCGTTTTGCATCGGTGGCCGCTTTTTTATGCTTGATATTGGCCCATTTACTATGTCCTGCCATGATCGCTCTCTCTTGAATTGGCAATTGTTCACCTAAAGCCAGGCAAATTCCCCTTGCTTCGGTTCTATAATGAAGTCTGCCATTTTAACATAGTGATTTTATTCAAATCCCCCTAGAGAACGACCAAAACCATGTCAAAACCACTGCTTATTGCAAAAAATCAAGCGCAGGAACTGCATTTACTGTCAGATTGGGCGAATCGCCACGGCTGTATCACCGGAGCAACCGGTACCGGTAAGACCGTGACACTGCAGGTGATGGCGCAGGCGTTCTCGGATATCGGCGTGCCGGTTTTCATGGCTGACGTAAAGGGAGATTTGTCCGGCATGGCGCACCCGGGGCAGTCTGGCCCCAAAATCCAGCAGCGTTGTGAGCAACTTGGGATCGCGGCACCGGACTGGAAGGCTTGCCCAGTCACGTTCTGGGACGTATTTGGCAAGCAAGGTCATCCCGTACGCGCGACGATCTCT
Source organism: Undibacterium sp. RuTC16W (assembly GCF_049339445.1). Taxonomy (NCBI): domain Bacteria; kingdom Pseudomonadati; phylum Pseudomonadota; class Betaproteobacteria; order Burkholderiales; family Oxalobacteraceae; genus Undibacterium; species Undibacterium sp. RuTC16W. The sequence continues at coordinate 18,743 of NZ_JBMPPE010000009.1, forward strand.
GATCTTGGACCGCTGATGTTAGGACGCATGCTAAACCTGAATGACACTCAGGAAGGTGTATTGCAGCTCGCTTTTAAAATCGCCGATGACAACGGCTTGCTCTTACTTGATACCAAGGATTTGCGTGCAATGCTGCAGCACCTGGGCGATAACGCGAGTGAGTTTCAGACCGAATACGGCAATATCTCCGCGGCCAGCATCGGTGCGATACAGCGCGGTCTGCTGGCAATCTCTGAGCAGGGTGGTGAGCAATTCTTTGGTGAGCCAATGCTGAATCTGGACGATATGCTGCAAACCGATGCCAGCGGCAAAGGTATTGTGAATATTCTCGCCGCCGACCAGTTGCTGCAATCGCCGCGCCTCTATTCGACTTTCCTATTGTGGATGCTGTCTGAGCTGTATGAGCATCTGCCTGAAGTCGGGGATCTTGATCAGCCTAAGATGGTGTTCTTCTTTGATGAAGCACATTTATTGTTCGACGAAGCGCCTAAAGTCTTATTGCAAAAAATCGAACAAGTCGTCCGCCTGATCCGCTCTAAAGGTGTGGGCGTGTATTTCGTCACGCAGAACCCGCTTGATATTCCAGATACCGTACTGGGGCAGCTTGGCAATCGTGTGCAGCACGCTTTACGCGCCTACACACCGCGCGATCAGAAAGCTGTGCAGGCAGCAGCAGAAACTTTTCGCCCCAATCCCGATCTTGATACAGCGCAGGTCATCAGTGAGCTGGGTGTCGGTGAGGCATTGATTTCTTTTCTGGATGAAAAAGGTCGGCCAAATATTGTCCAGCGCGGTTTTATCTTGCCACCTGCATCGCAGATTGGTGCGATTTCACCTGAGGAGCGCCAGCAGATTATGGCGACTTCGATTGTTGCAGGCGTCTATGAAAAAACGATAGATCGTGATTCTGCCTACGAAAAACTCAAAGGCAGAGTCGTCAGTACTCAATCGCAAAATCAGCCGCAAAGCGCACCAGCGCCCGATCAGTCTGGTGGTATCGGCGATGGCTGGGGCAATTCTGGCGGGACTACTGCCTCAAGCCGTACGCCCACGGAGTCAGCGCCAACGATCCCGTCGCAGCGACAAGTGCAAACGCAGGAGCAATCTCCACAGCAATCTCAGGAAGCCGGCGGTATCAGCGATACGCTGAAAAGCGTATTCGGCAATCTGCTCGGTGGTAGCGGAGGCATACGTCGTCGCGATAACGTCGCAGAGACCATGGTTAAATCGGCAGTACGAACCATCGGATCACAGGTTGGCCGTGAGATTATTCGTGGTGTGCTCGGGTCTATTTTGAAGAAAAAATAAAATGATTTCCAACCAGCAGGATGTGCCGCTATAAAATTTCATCATATTAATCCATGCAATCCGCAATGCTGGCGCGCCTTCTGGACGTATTTCGTCGTAAAAGGCGCACCAGTGTTGCGGATTCCGTTTTGAAATCAAGAGGAAAACATCGGATGATCTTATTTATGCCGCATTCAAAATCGCCGCATGGAACCGCAAATGATCTTCAATAAAACTGGTGATGAAATAGTAGCCATGATCATAGCCCTCATGACGTCGCAAAGTCAGAGGCTGGTTCGCTGTTGCGCAGGCGACTTCGAATTCGTGAGGCAGTAATTGCTCGGCTAGAAATTTATCGCCGAGTCCCTGGTCAATCAAAATCCCGTGAGGAAAAGGCGTGCTGGTGTTTGCCATCAGGATCGATGCATCGTAATCGAGCCAGGTGCTTTGATCAGCTCCAAGATAACCGCTAAATGCCTTTTGTCCCCAGGGACATTTGGTCGGCGCTGCAATCGGTGCAAAGGCGGAGACTGAGCGGTAAATGTCCCGGTTGCGCAGTGCCAGTGTGAGCGCGCCATGGCCACCCATGGAGTGGCCAAAGATGCCGATCTGATTTGCTTGTGCGGCGAAATTTTTCAGGATTTTGTGGCGCAATTCATGCACGACGTAGGAATACATACGGTAATGTTTTTCCCACGGCGCTTGCGTTGCATCGAGATAAAAACCGGCAGCGACACCAAAATCCCAGCCATCGCTATCGCCCGCGATAGACGCACCGCGCGGACTGGTATCCGGCGCGACTAACATGATGCCGAGTTCTGCTGCCAGTCTTTGCGCCCCGGCTTTGATCATGAAGGTTTCTTCATTGCAGGTGAGGCCCGCCAGATAGAACAAGACGGGGACTGCACGCTCTTTGGCTTGTGGTGGTTGAAATACCGAAAACCGCATCGGCAATCCGATCTCGCTAGACTCGTGACGATAAAAACCTTGCACGCCACCGTAGCAGGCGTGCTCGCTGATTGTTTCTAAAGCGGCGGCGGTCATCTTGGATCCTGTGGTGGCTAGTTTAAAATCAAGTTTAGAATTCAACAACAGAGCGAATCGACTCGCCGCTCTTCATCAGATCAAAGCCTTCGTTGATGCGCTCTAACGGTAGCTTGTGCGTAATCAGATCGTCGATGTTGAGTTTGCCTTCCATATACCAGTCAACGATTTTTGGTACGTCAGTGCGGCCTCGTGCGCCGCCGAATGCAGAGCCTTTCCAGACGCGACCGGTGACCAGCTGGAATGGCCGCGTACTGATTTCTTGTCCTGCTGCTGCAACGCCGATGATGATCGACTGGCCCCAGCCTTTGTGACTGGACTCCAGCGACTGGCGCATCGTGGTGGTGTTGCCGATACATTCAAAGCTATAGTCTGAGCCGCCATCGGTCAGGCCGATAATTGCGTCGACAACGTTACCGACTTCGGTCGGATTAACGAAATGTGTCATACCGAATTTACGCGCCATTGCTTCGCGAGCCGGATTGATATCGACCCCGATAATTTTATTCGCGCCGACCATGCGGGCTGCCTGAATGACGTTCAAACCGATGCCGCCAAGACCGAAGACGACCACGTTGGCGCCAGCCTCTACTTTTGCTGTGAACAAGACTGCACCGACGCCGGTGGTGACGCCGCAACCGATGTAGCATACTTTGTCGAAAGGCGCGTCTTCACGGATTTTTGCGAGAGCGATTTCTGGCACTACGATGTAATTGGAGAAGGTTGATGTCCCCATGTAGTGATACAGCGGCTTACCATCTAATGAGAAGCGGCTAGTCGCATCTGGCATCAGACCACGTCCCTGGGTACTGCGGATTGCCTGACAGAGATTGGTTTTTTGTGACAGACAGAATTTGCACTCACGGCATTCCGGTGTGTAAAGAGGAATCACATGGTCGTCTTTTTTCAGGCTCTTGACACCGGGGCCGACATCGACCACGACGCCTGCGCCTTCATGCCCCAGAATCGCCGGGAAAATGCCTTCCGGGTCAGCGCCAGACAGGGTGTAGTAATCGGTGTGGCAAATGCCGGTAGCCTTAATCTCGACTAAGACTTCACCTGCTTTTGGGCCGCCTAATTCAACTTCTTCGATAGTCAGAGGTTTGCCGGCTTGCCATGCGACTGCTGCTTTGGTTTTCATGTCTGTCCTTTGTCGTTATAGGAGGTAAGTAGAACTGTAAATGGGTAGAACGACTACAAGCTGACTGTAGTTTTAGCTGAGAATGCTAGACAAACTTGTAGCTACCGCGACGAGTAAAGCGAGCTCAGCGCCGTTAAAAATATTCTGTGTAAATGCTTCTGAATCGATAATCCCCAACACGTGACCATCTGCTGCCAGGATCGGCAAGCAAGCTTCTGCCTGCACTTTTGGATCACAGGTGTAATACTCGCCGCCAGTCGCAAGATAGGCGCTGACGTTGTTGATAATCCGGCTCTTACCGCTGATGCCGACGGTGCTGTTATTGCTGATGGCAGCGAATTCGGGTGTGAGCGGAAATTCGGCGCGTGATGCGGCACCAAAGTAGGCTAGCTTTATTAATACAGCATTACCATCTGATCCGGTGGGTGTCTGGTCGATTTTCTGATTGATTTTTCGATACACGCCAAACCACTGGCTGCCGCTATGTTGCTGATAAAACTTAACCAGTGCAGTCACCTGTTGCAACAGCCGCAGATTGTCAGGCGTTTGTCCGCCCAGGCGGGCAGCCAGATCATAGGGTGTGGCGGATAGCTGATCAAACAAGGAACAGGAGCCACCTTCGCCTAGTTCGGGTACCTGATATTGCCATTGGACTTGCGTGTCTTTTTCAGTTGATCTGATGAATTGCTGCAGTTGTTCTTGGTAGCTGGAAACTTGCGTCGCAAAATCAGACGGTAATTGTGAGTGATCGATGCCGCTGTGTGCCATAAAAAATGCGATTGACATTGGTCTGCCCGAGGTTCTAAAAAGCATTTGAGTTTATCAGATGTCTCATATCAACGTGGTAGCGGGCTAGTCGCTGAAAAATCTGGGAAGGTAGCGCCCAGCTTTTACCGGGCGGGGAGCGGTTTGCTGAACGCAGCATTCTTGATTGCAGTATTCCGTAGTACATAGTGAGTGCGATTTTTTACGTTGGTTGAGCCTGCCACCAATTCGCCGTCAACAGGCAAGGCGTATTTGTCCTGAGTACGCGTAATCGCATATGCATTTACAATATTTGGCATGACTACCTCGCTTACTTCTCAACGCAGTGCCCATGATCGACGCCAGTATCTGATCGGGTTAACCATCGCCATCACCGGTGCCATTTTGTTTTCCACTAAGGCGATTGTCGCAAAACTAATCTATCGATATCACGTTGATGCGGTGACCTTGATTAGCTTTCGTATGCTGTTTTCATTACCGGTCTTTGCAGCGATTGCGATCTGGCAAGCGCATAAGGGCGGAGCCCTGAAAGTGGCAGATCGCTGGCGTCTGGTCGGCCTTGGTTTGATTGGCTATTATTTATCAAGCTTCCTGGACTTTTTAGGTTTGCAATATATTACGGCGGGGCTGGAGCGGTTGATCCTGTTTTTGACGCCTTCATTTGTTTTGCTGATTTCGGTATTTTTTTTAAAGCGGAAAGTCAGTCGTATCGAGTGGGCGGCTCTGGGTGTGTCGTATCTGGGGATCGTACTGGTGTTTTTACATGATCTGCAATTTGGCGGTGCTGACGTGATGCTGGGAGCTGCCTTGGTTCTTGGCGCGGCGATTTCTTATGCTTTGTACCTGATACAGTCGGGTCAGCTGGTGGTGCGACTCGGGACTTTACGGCTGGTATCGTATGCGATGTGTGTTTCTAGCGTGGTTTGCATCGGTCAGTTCTTTGTATTGCGTCCGGTTAGCATGCTGGTGCAGCCTTCTGCGGTATATTGGCTTTCCTTGGTGAATGCGATTTTTTGTACCGTATTACCGGTGTTTCTGACAATGATCGCCGTGCAGCGGATCGGTGCACCTACCGCGTCGCAAGCGGGCATGATAGGACCGGTATCCACCTTATTCCTCGGCTCGTTTTTCTTAAATGAGCCGATCACCAGCTGGCAACTGGCGGGGACGGTATTAGTCATTGGCGGTATGTATCTGTTATCGATCAAGAAATAGCGTAAGCAGTCTACCCTTCATCCATTTTTCATTCATTTCAACCAGCGGAAGCGACCATGAGCACATCGACAAGCAAGGTAATCAGAATCCAGCAAACCGGCGGACCAGAGGTCATGGAGTTTGTTGACGTACCGCTGGGGCAACCTGGTCTGGGTGAAGCACTGGTTCGACATGTTGCTTGTGGTCTGAATTTTATCGATGTGTACTTTCGTACAGGCTTATATCCTCAACCTTTGCCTGCCGGATTGGGCATGGAGGCGTCCGGTGTTGTCGAGGCGGTAGGCGAAGGCGTAACTTATGTAAAGCCGGGCGACCGAGTCGCTTATGCAGGGCGTCCGAACGGCGCCTATGCCCAGGCGCGGATAATGCCTGCGGATAATCTGGTGCGACTGCCGGACAGTATCGACTTTGAGACTGCGGCAGGCATGATGCTGCAAGGCTTAACCGTGCAATACCTGTTCCACCGGACTTTTCCGCTCAAGGGCGGCGAGACGATTTTGTTCCATGCCGCGGCTGGCGGCGTCGGACTGATTGCCAGTCAATGGGCGCGGGCGATCGGTGTGAATATGATTGGCACGGTTGGTTCCGATGAAAAAGCTGAGCTGGCAAAAGCGCACGGGTGTACGCATGTGATCAATTACAACAAAGAGAATTTTGTCGAACGAGTCAAGGAAATCACCGAGGGCAAAGGTGTGCCGGTGGTATACGACTCGATCGGCAAAGATACGTTTACCGGTTCGCTCGATTGTTTATCGCCTCTGGGCATGATGGTGAGTTTTGGCAGTGCGTCCGGACCCGTTCCGGCGTTTGGCTTACAAGAGCTGGCATCGCGAGGTTCTCTATTCATTACACGCCCGAGTCTGATGAGCTACACCGCCAAACGCGCTGATTTGGAGCAGATGGCTGCGCATTTGTTCTCTATGGTAGAGAGTGGCAAAGTGAAAATTGACATACGGCAACGTTATGCCCTGAGCGATGCTGCACAGGCACATCGCGATCTGGAAGCGCGAAAAACAACAGGTTCGTCTATCCTGATTCCATAACGCAATACTTCTCCACCATATTGAGCCGTGTCTGTTAACATCCTGAATCTGAGATATTACTGACGAGATACGATGAGCACGCCAGAGCAACAGGAACAACATGAGCAAATCAGCAATGATTCCTCCGACGGTAGCCCGAAATTCGGGCGTTTATTGATTGTTCTTGTCCTGGCAGTGATGTTGATCGTCGTCATTACCTTTACATCGGAAGCGATTTACTCTAATTAAAAAGACGTAAATAAAAACACATAAACGTATATTGCCTTCAGTCAAGGATTGATGACGCGATGAAAAATCGTGACAGCCATCCTTGAAACTAGTAACGGACCCACGCGATGGACACCATTCCACTTCACAATACAACAAAAAAAAGTGAGTTCTCCAGCTCAAGTCGCTTATTAATTTTACAAAGTTTGGTACCGGTCGCAACTAACCGGGTGTCATCCCAGCTGGAAGCATTTTCTACGCGACTAAGCGAAGCTCTGTTCAAAATCTCTGACCAGACTGTGCGTCCTGAAGAGGCGAGTACCAGCTTTCAGTCATATCAGTTGCTGAAGAGAAACGGCACAAGCTTTTATCGCCTGGTTGCCGGTCAGATTAACGCGGCACTGGCAAAAGAAGTCAGTACCGTCAATACCCGCAAAAAAACGAAAAAAGACGACGAGAAGCAAGATTTTTCTCTCGTGACTTTTGAGGAAATGGAAAGTAAAGTCCTGATGCGTAATCTGTGTCAGGCTCTCGAAGTCAGTAATGCCGAGCAATTAGTTGCGCTGAATATCCGCATTGGCCATGTCCTGCGCCGCACGCCGATCAGCGTCTCGCAGAATCCGTTCAGACCAGAAATATTTGTTCATGCGGTGTATCAGGCGTGGATGGAATTCGATCCTACCCCCGAATCGCATCATCTGGTGTTACGCTTGATGCAACCACAATTGTTTTTGCAATTGCAGCCAATTTTGACCGAAGTTAACGACGCATTGATTGCGCGGGGTATCTTGCCAGACATCACTGACTCATTCAAAAAAAATCAGCGGAAAAACGAAACTACACGTTCGGATGACATCGCTGATCGTGACCCGTATCTGCACAATAAACTCAGGAATATATTCTCCGGTCAGCCTGTGAATGCTGAGGCGACGGGGAAGGATCATGCGCTGGCATGGACCGGCAACCAGAGCAATGCAGGTCATTATGGTGAAAAAGCCGATACCGTCACCATCGACCGGCAATTCTTTGATTATCTGACCAGCATTCAAAGGAACGACAACCTGGGATCGATTGCCGGCGGCATGAGCGCTTCGCCATTGCGTCAGTTATCGCAGCAGGCACCAACCGACAATCTGACCCACATTGATCAGAATACGATAGAGCTGCTGGCAAGGATTTTTGATTTCGTCTTCAATGATCCGAGTATTCCTGAGGATATCAAGGGCCTCATCGGTCAGTTGCAAATCCCGACACTCAAAGTCGCCTTGATGGACAAGGATTTCTTTTTTAAAGATTCCCATCCGGCTCGTGTGTTGATTGATACGCTGGCGAAATCCAGTGTGTTGTTGAACACCGATAGCACTAGCGAAGATCCCCTTTACCAGATGATCGAGGGCATTGTTGAACGGGTTCAGCAAGAGTTTGATCAGCAAATTGATTTGTTTTCTGATGTCGTATCGGATTTGGAAAACTTCCTGAAGGAAGAAGAGCAAAAAACCGAAGAAGCCATTACCCAGCCGGTCGCAGAAGCGCTGAAACAAGAGAAGATGCGTCTGGCGCGGGAGTTTGCCGAGAATGATGTGTCTTTGCGGGTTGAGACGGGTGAAGTAGCCGGTTTTCTGGAAACCTTCTTGCTAGACCAGTGGATACGGATACTGACGATTGCGCATAGCGTCAAGGATCAAAAGCCGAACGCCCTGGAAAATGCCCTCAAAACCATGGACGACCTGATCTGGAGCCTGAAGCCGAAGAACAGCGCCGAAGAACGCAAAGAATTAGTCAGCAAATTACCTGCCATGCTGACCCTGCTGAATGCCTGGCTGAATGCGATTAAATGGGATGAGCCGGACCGGGTTATTTTCTTTTCCAAACTGGCTGAACGCCATGCCGCGATTGCGCGTGCACCATTAGAATTATCACCGCGCCGGCAATTGGAAATCGCTGTGAATATCGCGCAACGCGCGAGTGAACGTCGCCTGAATCGTCACGTGCAAGATCAGAACGAGCAGCCCGCAGATGAATGGACGCTGATGCTGGAGACGATGGAACGTGGCGTCTGGATTGATTTTACCCGCGCCAATGGCTCTACTGCACGCTTTAAACTCGCCTGGGTTAGTCCTAAGCGGACACGTTATATTTTTACGAACCGCCAGGGGCATGACTCGTTTTCAATTTCCAGCGAAGAGCTGGCGCATAAATTTCGTGATGGTGAAGCCGTACAGATTGTGGCGGATTCTGTGGTGGACAGAGCGTTGTTAGAGGCGTTACGGGATCCTCCGGGCTAGTAGCTTGAAAAAAAGCGACTCGCCTGAGTCGCTTTTTTTAATTGAAATTCCTTATTTTTCTACCGGCAATTCAACCTCAACCGTCGAGCCACTTACTCCCGGAAAATGCAAGAACGCACTGTCCATCAGGTAATGCATGCTGGTATTGATCTCGGGATTCAATTGCTCCGTACTGGCTTTGATTTCACTCAATTTTTTACCGCTCGCTTTATCCGTGATATTCACTTCAAGCTGATGTAGATAATACCGGCGCACGCTGATGTCCTGCATCAGCAGGCTATCGGTGTAATACCGTGGGTAAAAGAAAGGGCGCCGGTAAAAAACCAACCCTCGATTGAAATGCAGGCGCCAGAATGGATCATACAGCGCCAAATCCCACGGGGATGACAACTGGATCTCACTCAGGTTGCTGGCGTAATTCATCGTTACGGAGAGTACTGCGCCAGTGACATTGGCTGCATCTGCCGAATTTGCCTCGACCAGACCAATTTGTTTCAACTTCTCGCGTAGTAGTTGCTCATAGGCTTTAAATTCAGGGCTATTGGCTTGTTTCTCCGATTTATCAACAACGAAACTTTTATTCTTCAGTTCCGCAGGCCATTCGTGAAAAACGCTGACCCGGCTACTTACCGTCGTAGCACATCCCGTCATGAAGAGAACGGCGCACAGGGATAGAGCAGCCAGGCAATAGTGACATATCATTTTCATCGCAAATCTCCTTTCATTCTAATTTTAGATGATATAAGCCGCAGTAAGTTCGTCCCGTTACGTTTTGTCACGCGAGGCTTGTCGCAAGCAAGATGAAAAAGAGAGTGAAATATCAGGCAATTAGTCGAATTAGTCTGATTTTTTGCCGAATTTTCTATGGTAATGCCTAAAGCAGATGAAGACTGACTGTACAGCTTGGTAAAATACTAGTCTTTGCGCTATGTTGACTATTTACGGGCGTAAAATTGTTTCGGCCGGGTTGTCTTTGCGGATACCTCTTAACGGAATAATTTTGGGCCAGTCCAGCGCTCCCTTTTTCGCTTTTATTTTTACAAGGCATTCGAACTCATGCGTACAGACACTGCTGATACACCTGTCACTATCTTCCGCAAAGATTACATCGCTCCCGGTTATTGGGTTGATACTGTTGAAATGGGTTTTGATCTCGATCCGGACGCGACGCATGTCGCCACCCGAATGGTCATGCGCCGTAATCACGATAGCAGCGAAAAAGATATTGTTCTGTTCGGTGAGTCACTCAAGTTACTGCAATTGCGCCTGAACGGTATCAACCTGAAAAAATCCGCTTACAAAATCGAAGGCGAGACACTGCGTATCGCGAATGCGCCTGATGAGGTCACGCTGGAAATTGAAACACTGATCAAGCCGGTCAAGAACACCTCTTTATCCGGGTTGTACACATCGAATCATAATTTTATTACCCAATGCGAGGCCGAAGGTTTTCGTAAAATCACCTGGTTCCCGGATCGTCCTGACGTCATGGCGAAATACACCGTGATGCTGCGTGCAGATAAAAAGAAATATCCAGTCTTGCTGTCCAACGGTAACCTGATTGAAGAAGGTGATCTCGGCGATGGCCGTCATTACGCGAAATGGGAAGATCCTTTCAAAAAACCGTCTTATCTGTTCGCACTGGTTGCCGGAAAACTGGTTTGCCAGGAAGAAAAATTCAAGCTCAAATCCGGCCGGAAAGCCTTATTGCAAGTCTGGGTAGAGGACGGCAATCTGGATAAGACCCAGCATGCCATGGACTCCCTGAAGAACAGCATACGCTGGGACGAAGAACGCTTCGGCCTCGAGCTGGATCTCGATCGTTTTATGATTGTGGCGACTGGCGATTTCAATATGGGGGCGATGGAAAACAAGGGCCTGAATATTTTCAATACCAAGTTTGTCCTGGCGAACCCGCGTATTGCTACCGACGTTGATTATGCCGGTATTGAATCTGTGGTCGGTCACGAATACTTCCATAACTGGACCGGTAATCGCGTAACGTGCCGCGACTGGTTTCAGTTATCCCTGAAAGAAGGATTGACCGTCTTCCGCGATCAGGAATTTTCTGCCGATCTGGTTGGTACTGCGACTGGCCGTGCTGTGAAGCGTATCGAAGATGTGCGTTTGCTGCGTCAGGTACAGTTCTCTGAAGATGCCGGCCCGATGGCGCATCCGGTACGTCCTGACTCCTTTGTCGAAATCAATAATTTTTATACCGTCACGATTTATGAAAAAGGTGCAGAAGTTGTGCGTATGTATTACACCTTGCTGGGACATGACGGTTTCCGTAAAGGCATGGATTTGTACTTCGAGCGGCATGACGGCCAAGCGGTGGAATGTGATGATTTCCGCGCTGCGATGGCCGATTCGTCTGGCCGTGATCTGACACAATTTGAGCGCTGGTATAGTCAGTCAGGTACGCCACGTGTGAAGGTCGAGACCCGATTTGATGCAGAAGCCAAGACCTATGACATCACCTTGACGCAATCGAGTTTGCCGGTGGCTGGTCAGACTAAAAAACTGCCTTTCCATATTCCGGTTGCGGTTGGTTTGCTGAATAAAGCGGGCAAGGATATAGCGTTGCAGCTTGACGGCGTCAGTTCCGATGATGCACCAGCTACCTTGGTGCTGGAGTTGACCAAGACGAGTCAGACTTTCCGTTTTACGGGAATTACTGAACAGCCGACGCCATCGATCTTACGTAACTTCTCCGCGCCGGTGGTTCTGGAAATTAATTATAGTGACGAAGAACTGGGACACTTGCTCGCGCATGACAGTGATCCATTCAACCGTTGGGAAGCGGGGCAGCGCCTTGCAACACGCCGTCTGGTAAAACTGACCAAGGCAGTCCAGCAAGCCGAAACGCTGGAACTCGATACGATGTTCGTCGATGCTTTGCGCAAAACATTGAATGACAAAACGCTGGATCCTGCTTTCCGCGAACTGGTCTTGACCTTACCCTCGGAAGCGATGATTGCTGAGGAGTTTAGCGTCGTCGATCCGCAAGCGATTCACGAAGCCAGAAAATTCATGCGTGCTAACCTGACCCAGCATTTGAAAGCGGATTTCCTGACTGCCTATGAAGAGAATCTGACTCCGGGCAAATACAGTCCAGATGCCGTTTCTGCGGCGAAGCGCGGACTCAAAAATCTGTCGCTGTCTTATCTCCTGGAGTGGCCGGACGACGCTACTTTTGATCTCGCTAAAACACAATTTGCAGAAGCTGAGAATATGACCGATCGCTTGGCGGCACTGACTGCGCTGACGAATTTTTCAGGCTCGGCAAAAAATACCAAGTCTGCTGAGCAAGCTTTGAATCAGTTCTACAAAGAATTCAAAAAAGAAGCATTAGTAATCGATAAATGGTTCATGCTGCAAGGTACGGCGCGTACGACGGATGTGGCAAAAGTCCGCGAATTGATGACGCATCCGGCCTTTACCCTGAATAATCCTAATCGCGCGCGCAGTCTCGTGTTCAGCTTTTGCAATGCGAATCCATCACGGTTTCATGCGGCGGATGGCAGTGGTTATGCTTTATGGGCAGAACTGGTTATCTCGCTCAATAAAATCAATCCTCAAGTTGCTGCTCGCCTGGCACGCAGTATGGACCGATGGAAGAAATATCCAAAGAATTTGCAAGCGCATATGAAAGTCGCTCTGCAGAAAATTGCTGATACCAAGAACCTGTCGAAAGATGTGCTGGAAGTCGTCAGCAAAGCTTTGGCTTCTTAATAGTGACGGCCATATTATTGATGAATATATCCTGGGTAATTAACTGCCGGGATAACAAAGGAAACTTATGAAACGTGTCAGTCTCACGCAATATCTGGTTGAAGAACAACGCCTCAATAATTCTATTCCTGCTGAATTGCGCTTATTGATCGAAGTCGTTGCACGTGCCTGCAAGACCATCAGTCATGCTGTTGGCAAGGGTGCGTTAGGCGAGGTGCTGGGAACAGCGAGCACCGAAAACGTCCAGGGCGAAGTGCAGAAGAAGCTCGACATCCTGTCGAATGAGATTTTGCTCGAAGCAAACGAGTGGGGCGGTCATCTGGCAGCGATGGCATCGGAAGAAATGGAAAGTATTCATCCGATTCCGAATCGCTATCCGATGGGTGAATATATGCTGCTGTTTGACCCGTTGGATGGCTCCAGCAATATTGATGTGAATGTGTCCATCGGCACGATTTTCTCCGTCCTGAAAGCACTGGACGGTATGGCAACGCCGACAGAAAAAGACTTCATGCAAGCGGGGAATAAGCAGGTCGCTGCCGGTTATGCTGTGTATGGTCCGCAAACGGTGCTGGTGCTCACCACGGGTAATGGCGTGAACTGCTTTACGCTTGATCGTGAAATGGGTTCCTGGGTACTGACGCAACGCAATATGCAAATCCCGGCAGACACCAAGGAATATGCGATCAATGCGTCGAACACCCGTCACTGGCATCCTCCGGTCACCCGTTATGTGAACGAGATGCAGGCTGGCGTTACTGGTCCGCGTGGCAAGGATTTTAATATGCGCTGGATTGCATCAATGGTGGCGGACGTTCATCGTATCTTGAATCGCGGCGGTATCTTTATGTATCCGGCGGATGCACGTGAACCGGACAAGCCAGGCAAACTGCGCCTGATGTATGAAGCTAATCCTATGTCTTTTATCGTTGAGCAGGCGGGTGGCGCATCGACCGACGGCAAGCAACGTATGCTGGATATCCAGCCTGAAAAACTGCACCAGCGCGTGCCGGTCTTTCTCGGCTCAAAAAATGAAGTAGAACTGGTCACGCGTTACCATCAGGAATAAGACGACTTCAAGAATCCGGTAAGAATAAAGCTGATCCGGTCTCTTATCAAAAACCCACGAAAATCGTGGGTTTTTTTATTGATGCCTGAGCAGGCTTGGAAATTCCGGATGTGCCCATATATCTTACAGACAAGCAGATAAAATCAGGTAATTTGGACGAACCGCTCTAGAGCTTGTGCGCCATCAGAGTGCAAAAGTCCGTGGTCGTTTATACTCTTGCCAACGCGGTTCATCACCATCATTGCGAAAATAGTAATAAAGCAAATTAGTTTGCGTAAGTCCATTCAGAATAATCCGTGAGAAATTTATGTCTAGCATTGACACGCCTGTGAGTACTTCAGCTCAGGCATTAGAGTACGTAACGTCCTGCAATTTGCCGACGACCTGGGCAACTTTTCAGATGCATGCCTTTGTGGAGCCGGACACCGGTAAAGAGCATATCGCTTTAAGCTTGGGTAACGTTGCAGACGGCGAGCCAGTGCTGGCGCGCATACATTCCGAATGTTTGACTGGCGATGCTTTGTTCAGCCTGCGTTGCGATTGCGGACCGCAGCTGGAAATGGCCTTACAAAAAATCGCGCAAGAAGGCCGTGGCGTGTTGCTGTACCTGCGTCAGGAGGGGCGTGGCATTGGTCTGCTGAACAAGGTGCGCGCTTACCACTTGCAGGATCAGGGTGCCGATACCGTTGAGGCAAATCAGCAACTCGGTTTTGCCGCAGATCTGCGCAATTACAGCTTATGCGATCCCATGCTAAAACATTTAGGGATCAGCTCGCTCAAACTGATGACGAATAACCCTCGCAAAATTGCCGCGATGGAAGGTCTGAAAATTACGATCACAGAACACATCCCGCTGATCATCCGCCGTAATCCGCATAATGAGCGTTATCTCAGCACCAAGGCGACTAAATTAGGACATCTGATACAGCCAGAATTGTGATGGAAGTTGGGCGGTCTTGATTTGACCCCTGATGCATTACGGTTACAGATTATGCAGATTATGCGATGACGTTCCTTAGCCTATCCTCGGCTAAGTACGGTCATGAGGGATAGATATGGATTTCGTGGCCAGCCTCTACCCAGGCATCCAAACCGCCGAGCAATGGCCGCGCCCGTTTATAGCCGCGTCCCATCAACAGCTTTACCATCTGTGCTGCAGAAGCCTCATTCGGGCAATTGCAATACACCACAATATCGCTCTCTGGCCGGACATGCGGGATCAGTGTTTGCCACTCAGTCAGTGCAATCATCTTCGCCCCGGGAATATGTCTTGCGTCGAGAGTGCGTACCGATGGTGAGCGGATGTCGACGATCACCGGGGTGTTCCCAGAATCCATCATGTCAACCAGCTCATTGACGCTGATGCGGGCGATTGCCAGAATTTTCTGGAAGCGCCAGCGCTGCCACCATTTATAGCTGATGTACGCGAGCAAGGCGATGCCTGCAATGACCAGTGCGCCATTACCCAGCGCCATAAACTGACGGCTGATCAGCTCAATATCCGGATGAAATAACCAGCCAAAGCCGATTGCCAGGCTTGCCCATAAAAATATTCCGATCGCATCAAAGAATAAAAATGCCAGTCGAGGCAAGCGCAACGCCCCCGCCATTGGCGCGACGATCAGAGACAGGCCAGGGATAAATTTCGCCACCAGCAGGGTCGTCAATCCCCAGCGCTCAAAACGTGTCTCGGTCTGGCGTACGCATGAATCCGGTGACAACGACAGGCGGCATAAAAAAGTCATGACCCGCAAACCGTGACGCTGCCCAATCAGATACCACACCGTGTCACCGATCAGGCTCGCCAATACCGTTACCGCCAGCAAGGCCGCCAGAGACACATGACCATCGGCGGCCAGCGTACCGGACACGATCAGCGTCGGCACCGTCGGAATCGGCAGCCCCAATTGCATCAGCAAGACATTGCTAAAGACAATGATCAGGCCGTATTGATGGGCGAGTTGTATCAGGGTTTGCATCATGGTGGGAAAGTGGCCTGGTCGCTAGCATGGACGTAATTCATCATTGTATGACGATCTGCCTTTTTGTGATGCGGTGCTGTTTATTCCGGACTGACTCTATTTTGAATCGAGCCGTTTTTCGCTGATGCTGGCCTTGGCGCGCTCCAGCATATCGATTGCTGCCGGGCCGCGTTGCAGAGTGACTGCGACGGCGAGGGCGTCGATGTAGGTCAGGTGGGCGAGGCGCGAGGTCATCGGGGTGTAGATATCGGGATCTTCTTCGACGTCGACACTGAGATGGACGTCAGCGAGTTCCGCCAGCGGGCCGCCACTGGCGCATAGCACCAGCACTTTGGCACCAGCACCTTTGGCGAGCTGCACGCTGCGTATCATGTCGCGGGTGCGGCCGGTGCGTGAGAAGGCGACGACCACACAATCACTGTTTAACAAGGATGCGGATTGCGCTTGTAAATGGGCATCGCAAAAGACAGTCGTAGGAATGCCGAACCGGAAAAATTTTAGCTGTGCGTCGATGGCCAGCGCACCCGAATAACCTAGACCATAACATTCAATCCGGCGTGCGCGTGACAGCAGGTTGACTGCGGCTTCAAAGCTTGCGGTGTTGGCTGAATTGCGTGCTTCCATCAATGCAGCAATGGTGCGGTCAAATACTTTGGGCAGCACATCACGTACCGAATCGGCTTGATTGACATCGAGATGCAAGAACGGAATGCCAGTGGCCAGACTCTTGGCAAATGCGAGCTTAAAGGTCTTGAAACCATCAAATCCCATCGACTGCGAAAAACGTGCAACCGTCGGCTCGCTGACATCACAAGCCTGCGCCAGAACACGGATCGACATCTCCAGTGCATCATGCGGTTTCTGTAATAAAAACTCCGCAACCTGCCGCTCGGCACGACTCAGCGCCGTACTGGCAGTGCGTATGCGCGCCAGCAAACCTTTTTCAGATGGAATCGGCTTAGGATCGAGAAGACGGGATACAGAATTTGGCATGGCTTTTTATAATCAGTTATTGTTATCCGAGATTGTCCAGCGGGTACACCCACGATACTATGTGAGCGCCGCAGTCACAGCAAAATCCACATCAAAATTCACACCAAAACTGCCTCGGCAAAATGCCTCTGTCATCATTGCAAATCCGTATGGACAATTTCGGATTATGGACACCAAAATACTTCAACATCGCAACGGGCTTCATGCAATAGCGCGGCGACGGGTAAATATGTTTCTGCTGCATTTTCCAGAACACGGCGCTTCTCTGCTCCGGTGATCACCAACCAGATCCTGTCTGTATTTAGCAGACGTGGTAGCGACAGGGACATGCGCCTTTGGCGGGTTTGTGGATGCAGTGCCGCCAGACAAGCCAACTCATCATGTTGAGTCGGTGCGCCGGGAAATAGCGAGGCAATATGTCCATCCGCGCCCATGCCGAGCAAGACTGCGCTGAATGCTTGCGGAATCTGTTCGTCCAGACGATGACTGATCGCTTCCGTCGCTACTTCTGGGGTACGCGCGGCATTTTTCAACGAGATCAATTTCCATTGTTTGCCATACGATTGCGCCATGCTTTGTTTGAATAAGCCTTCATTACTTTGCGCATCCGCATCATCCACCCAACGCTCATCGGTCGCAACCAATTTCACGTTATTACTGTCACGATGCGACAGCAATTGATCGAGCCGGCGATACAGAGGCGCAGGCGTGGAGCCGCCTGCAAGGGCAAAATAGGCTGGGAGCCGCGCCAATGCTGCGGTATCGATAATGCCTAACCATTCAGCCACCAGAGCGTCGCTGAGTTCTTCAAAGCTGGCAAAGCTATGTAGCACCATGGTCTCAGCCTTCAACATATTCTTCACCCCAGGCCGCACCGTTTTGCGCAAGCAAATAACTGGATGCCGACGGTCCCCAGCTACCGGCGATATAGGACTTCAGTCCTTCGCTATCGTTTTGCCATGCAGTCATGATCGGATCTATCCATGCCCATGCCGCACCGAGTTCATCATCACGCACGAACAGGGTCAGATCACCGTGCATCGCATCAAGCAACAGACGTTCATAGGACTCGACACGGCGTGAATTCGAGGCTTCGGCAAAATCCAGATTCAGGGCGACATCGGATAAGCGTATGCCTTCACCTGGTTCTTTGGCTTTTAAAAACAGTTGCACGCTTTCTTCCGGCTGCAAAGAAATGACCAGGCGATTCGAGCGTAAATTACTTTGCGAACTACCAAAAATCGAATACGGAATCGGTTTGAAATTGATCGTGATCTCGGCGCTGCGGCTCGCCATACGCTTACCGGTGCGCAGATAAAACGGCACGCCAGCCCAGCGCCAGTTATCGATCTCTGCCTTAATGGCAACAAAGGTTTCTGTGCGCGATGCCGGTGGCACACCAGGTTCCGCCTGATATGAAATCACTGGCTGACCATCAACCGCACCGGCGCGATACTGGCCGCGCACGGTTTTTTTGCTGATATCTTCCGGAGTAAATTTACGCAGGGCGCGCAGTACTTTAACTTTTTCATCGCGGATCGCATCAGGATTGGCGTTGACTGGCGGTTCCATTGCAACGATAGAGACGAGTTGTAGCAAATGATTTTGCACCATGTCACGCAGGGCACCGGTACGGTCGTAAAAGTCGCCGCGTGATTCAACGCCGACTTGTTCCGAGATCGAGATTTGCACGTCCTGGATCGATTTGCGATTCCACAGCGGTTCGAGAAACGCATTCGCAAAACGTAAGGCCAGCAGATTTTGCACCATTTCTTTACCGAGGTAATGATCGATACGATAGATCTGGTTTTCGCGTAGATAGCTGCGTAATGAGGCATTAATTTCTTTCGCGGACTGAGCATCGCGGCCCAGCGGTTTTTCCAGTACGACGCGGGCATTGCCTTCGACCAGGCCATGCTTGGAGAGTTGTTCTACGATAGGCACGAACAGATCGGGGCCGGTCGCCAGATAGAACAGCGTCGCATTGGTATCGCTGGTTTTGATTTGTTTTTTGAGCGCATCAAAGTCGCTGGCTTCACGCGCATCGATTTTGGAGTAATGCGTCAGCGCCAGAAAGGCGGCTGTTTTTTCGCTGTGCCCGGCCTCTTTGTCCTCGGTCTTGGCGCCATACGATTCTATGCTGGCCGCGACACGGCTACGGAAATCCTCATCGGACAAGGCTTCGCGTGCGGCGCCGATAAATTGAAAGTCAGCATCCAGACGACCATTGACAAAGGCGCTATACAGGGCAGGGATAATCTTGCGCTTGGCGAGATCGCCGGTGCCGCCAAACAATACAAATGTGGTCATGCTGACTCCAAGGTTGTTCTGAGTTGTAAATGATGATGTCGACAGAATAAGCAGGCATCGCTATAGCACGGTATACGCTCTATATTGCCCGGGCTTTTTAGCTGGACCCAGGTTACTCAGCCACACCGGAGCGTACTTTTTTGCTTTACTTATTCAGGCTTACCTTATTTATGCTTGTAAAGCGCACTGATGAAACGCACTTATGTACCTTACGCATTGCTTTTATTTTTCTTGATTATGCCAGAATACAATCAAAAATGTAGTTTCATTACGATAAATTTGTCATATTTACGTGAAATACATGAAAATATTTGATTAACTGAAAGTTTGTTACAGAAATTTAGGTTTTATGCTATCTTTGCAGTATCCAAAAAAAGCATGAGGCTAGTCTGCCATGACAACATCTACTTCCGCACTGATCACTCCAGAGATTCATCCCGTCGTTGCCCGTGTCACACAGCGTATTGCCGAGCGCAGCAAGACTTTACGTAGCGCCTATCTGGCGCGGATTCAGAAAATGGCGGGACGTGGCCCGCGCCGCGCGAGCCTGTCTTGTGCCAATCAGGCGCATGCCAATGCTGCGATGGATAGCGGCACCAAGATCTGGCTGAATCAGGCACAAAAACCGAACATCGGTATCGTCACCGCCTACAACGACATGTTGTCCGCGCATCAGCCTTACGAATCCTATCCGCAACAAATCCGCCAGGCAGCCTTGCGCTTTGGCGGCACCGCGCAAGTTGCCGGTGCGGTGCCTGCGATGTGTGACGGTGTGACACAAGGTCGTCCCGGCATGGAGTTGTCGCTGTTTTCGCGCGATGTGATTGCGCAAGCGACCGCGGTAGCCTTATCGCATGACGCTTTTGACGCGACTTTATGTCTGGGAATCTGCGATAAGATCGTGCCTGGTTTATTGATCGGTACGCTGGCATTCGGCCATCTGCCGACCATTTTTATTCCCGCCGGCCCGATGGGATCTGGCCTGTCGAATAAAGAAAAAGCTGCCGTGCGTGAACGCTATGCCCAAGGCAAGGCAACGAAAGAAGAACTGCTGGCGGCCGAGAGCGCGGCGTATCACAGTGCCGGTACCTGTACTTTCTACGGAACTGCGAATAGTAATCAGATGCTGCTGGAGGCAATGGGCTTGCATCTGCCTGGTGCCGCTTTTGTCCATCCGGGTGATCCTCTGCGTCACGTACTGACCGACGCGGCGGTCGAGCGCGTATTGCAATTAACCGAGCAAGGTGGCAATTACACCCCGATTGGCGAATTGGTGAATGAAAAAACCATCGTCAATGCGGTGATCTCTTTGCTGGCAACTGGTGGTTCGACTAATCATACGATTCACTGGATTGCGGTAGCGCGTGCTGCCGGTATTCTGATTGACTGGCAGGACTTTGATGAATTGTCGTCAGTGATCCCTTTGCTGACCCGTGTTTATCCGAATGGTACGGCAGACGTGAATGCGTTTGAAGATGCAGGCGGACCGACATTTGTCATTCGTGAATTGCTGTCTGCTGGCCTGATGCATGCAGATGTGAAAACGGTATACGGAGATCAAGGCCTGGCAGGGCATATCAATCGTCCGGCACTGGTCGAAGGCGCTGCTGGCAATCAAGTTCAATGGCAAGCTTCTCCGGCAGAGTCTACAAATAAAGACGTCGTGCGTAATGTGACTGAGCCGTTTGCTCCGACAGGCGGTTTGCGTCTGTTGCAGGGCAATCTCGGTCGTGCCATTGTGAAAGCCTCTGCCGTGCCGGAAGACGCATGGATCGTGCGTGCGCCAGCGATTGTGTTTGAGTCGCAGGATGCCTTGGTTGGTGCGTATAAAGCAGGCCAGCTGAACAAGGATTTTGTCGCTGTCGTGATTTTTCAGGGGCCGCAGGCCAACGGAATGCCAGAGCTGCACCACTTCACGCCGGTACTCGGCAGTCTGATGTCGGCGGGTTATAAGGTCGCGCTGGTGACTGATGGTCGTATGTCTGGTGCCAGCGGTAAAATCCCTGCGGCTTTGCATGTGAGTCCCGAGGTTGCACAGGGCGGACCGCTAGGCAAAGTACGCGATGGCGACCTCATTGAAGTCAATGTGCATACGGGCGAGTTGCGTGCTCTGGTCGATGAGACGGAATGGGCAAGTCGTGCGGTGCGCCAGCCATCTGCTATAGAGACGTTTGATTACGGCCGCGAGTTGTTTGCTGCGCAGCGCCGGGTCGTGACAGCGCCGGAGCATGGCGCATCAACCTTGTTTATTGATTAATCTACTGAGCGACTAAGCGACTAATCAATTAGAGCATCATTTACCTATAACAGCGAGAGCGAGACCATCATGATTCACACCAAACAAAACATCATTCAGCAATTAGAACAAATCCGCGTGTTACCGATTTTGGTGACGGATGATGTGGATCAGGCGATTCGTTGTGTAACGACTCTCGCAGAAAACGGTTTGCCAGCAGTTGAGATCACCCTGCGTACGCCGAATGCGATGACGGTATTGCGTGAAGTGGTGAAGGCTTGTCCGGATGTGACGGTCGGTGCCGGAACGATTTTGACCTATGCGCAGCTGGATGCCGTGAAGTACGCCGGTGCGGCGTTCGGCATCAGCCCTGGCATCACGCCGGCACTGGCAAAGGCTGCGGCAGAATCGGGTTTGCCTTACTTTCCTGGTGTCGGTGGTGCGAGTGACCTGATGCTGGCGCTGGAATATGGTTTTGATGTGGTGAAGCTGTTCCCTTCTGATATCGTCGGCAGCACCAAAATGGCCAAAGCTTTGGGCGGTCCTTTTCCTGATGTGCGTTTTTGCCTCACTGGCGGCGTCACGGTTGAGGCGACGCCAGCTTTGTTGCAACAAAAAAATATCCTGTGTGTTGGCGGCTCCTGGATGTGTCCGGCCAATCTGATCAATGCAGGCGACTGGCAAGCTATCGGCAGTCTGGCGGCGCAGGCTGCGGCGGCAGGTAAGTAATCATTTTAGTTATTGCCTAAAATAATATACTGGTAGGGTGTATAGACTTATTTTTCTTAATGCGCTAATAGATATGTGCGGATAAGAGGGTAATAGCCAGATACTCCCCCGTAAAGTGATTCAATAGCAGGCTCGTCTTTTCATTTTTTTGATCTCTACGTCACTCTAAAGCACTCGATCATGGTTACCTCTGTTTCCCGTACTCCTCTTTGGTGTCTGCTCCAACAACGCGCGACCAATCTGCCTGGTCTGAAAGAGTTATTTCGCGCCGATCCGCAGCGCTTTACGCATTTTTCTGCATCGGCTTGCGGCATTTTGCTGGATTACTCCAAGCAGCGCATGGATACCACGGCGAAGCTGAATTTGCTGGCGCTGGCGAGGCAGCAAGATGTCGAGAGTCGTCGCGATGCGATGTTGCGCGGCGAAGCAATCAACCATACCGAAAATCGTGCGGTATTGCACACGGTATTACGCTTGCCAAAAGGCGAGTCGTTTTATCTGAACGGCGACAATATTGCCGCAGACGTGCATCAGGTTCTGGCACAGATGCGTACCTTCAGCGACGCTGTGCGCGAAGGTCGCTGGCTCGGTTATACCGGCAAAGCGATACGCACGATTGTGAACATCGGGATCGGTGGCTCTGATCTCGGTCCGCAAATGGCCTGCATTGCGTTGGCACCATGGTCGCAAAAAAATCTATCCCTGCATTTTGTGTCGAATGTCGACGGTCGCCATGTGGCTGACGCATTGAAGAACGCCGACCCTGAGACGACGTTATTCGTCGTGGCGTCGAAGACCTTCACGACAATGGAAACATTGACCAATGCCCGCACTGCACGTGAATGGATGCTGGCGCACGGTTGTCCTTCCGATCAGATTCGTCAACATTTTGTAGCACTGAGTACCAATGTAAAAGCCGCTGCCGAATTTGGTATTGCAGAAGAAAACGTATTCCCTTTCTGGAACTGGGCAGGTGGCCGTTACTCGATGTGGAGTGCGATTGGCCTGTCGATTGCCCTGTATGTCGGTGCCGACCGGTTTGAAGAAATGCTGGCTGGCGCGCATGAGATGGATCTGCATTTTGCGCAAGCGCCACTGGAGAACAATCTGCCGGTATTGATGGCATTGATCGGTATCTGGAATATTAATTTCCTCGGTCTGCAAGCCTTGTCGATTGCACCATATCACCAGCGCATGACACGTTTGCCTGCGTATTTGCAGCAACTTGAAATGGAGAGTAACGGCAAGTCGGTGACCAGAGAAGGGCAGCGTGTCGATTATGCGACCTCGCCGATTTTATTCGGCGAAGCAGGCACCAATGGTCAGCATGCTTACTTTCAGCTGTTGCATCAGGGCGCGACGATTATCCCGACGGATTTTATTGTGGTCGCTGATGATGATGCGGGCTTGCCAAGCCACAATAAAGCCTTACTCGCTAATTGCTTCGCGCAATCCAAGGCGATGGCGTGGGGCAAGGACATCAGCGAAGTGCGTGCCGAATTGGGTGACTTACCTGAGAAGGTGCTGGCACCGCGCGTCTTTGAGGGCAATCGTCCGACATCGACCTTATTGCTGGATTCATTAACGCCGCGTTCACTCGGCGCACTGATTGCCTTGTATGAGCACAAGGTATTTGTACAATCCGTGATCTGGGATATTAATGCATTTGATCAATGGGGTGTCGAACTGGGCAAATCGCTGGCGCAACAGTTGATCAGCCTGGATCCGTCTTCTGTCAAAGAAGATGACGACAGCTCTACCCGTGGCCTGCTCAATGCCATCGGTAAGCGCGATAAGCTAACGATGCAACCTAGCAAAGCTGCATAGAAAGCTGCATAGAAGTAATGAAATACAGAAGCATCGAAACACAGAAGCATCGAAACACAGAAGCATCGAAACACAGAAGCATCGAAACACAGAAGCATCGAAACACAGAAATATCGACTATCTGAACGGTCTGAATAGAACACTCTGAATCCTTGTAAGTTGCCCGTCATGGTATTGCGGTAGTCTGATCTTTGTAGGTGAACGCCGCCCTCATACTCGCTCTGGTGCGGGTGTGCCGGAGTGGTGTAAGGCATGCAAAGATCGACAAAAATTTTTCATCTCCCGATTTCCTTTCGTCTCATAAAATCTGCCCGTATGAATGCACATCTCCATCCAAAAATCGATCTGACCGAAGACGACAAAGACCAAAGCTTGCGTGACGATATCCGCCGCCTTGGCCGCATACTGGGCGATACCGTGCGCAATCAGCACGGCGACCAGATTTTTGACCTGATCGAGACGGTACGACAAAATTCGATCCGCTTTCGTCGTGACGCTGATGAGGCAGCGCGTGAGGCTCTGGAGTCGACGCTCGATACGCTGACGAATGATCAGACGACGCAAGTGATTCGGGCATTTAGTTATTTTTCGCATCTGGTCAATCTGGCTGAAGATCAGCATCACATCCGCCGCACCCGCAAGCATCTGATTGCCGGCTCGGCGCCGCGTGCCGGTAGTCTGGCGCATACGATTGAGTCGCTGTACAACACTGGACATAGTACGCAGCAATTGCTTGATTTTTTTCAGACTGCGGAAGTCAGTCCGGTACTGACAGCGCATCCGACTGAGGTGCAGCGTAAAAGTATTTTGAATTGTCAGATGGTGATTACACGCTTGCTTGATGAGCGTGACCGTATGCAATTGACGCCGGAAGAATCTGCGGCGAATGAGGAGGCACTGAACCGCGCTGTACTGACCTTGTGGCAGACCCGCATGCTGCGTACCTCTAAATTGTCAGTGCTCGATGAAGTCGAGAACGGTCTGAGTTTTTATGACTACACATTCTTGCGCGAATTGCCAAGTCTGTATGCCGGATTGGAAGACCTGCTGAGCAGCAAAGAGGGTAATAAACAAGACAACAAGCAGACAGTTGATTTGCCCAGCTTTATGAAGATGGGAAGCTGGATCGGCGGCGACCGTGATGGCAATCCGTTTGTTACCGCCAGCGTATTGGAACAAACACTGGCGATGCAATCGAATCGTGCATTCACTTTTTATCTGGGTGAACTGCATACGCTGGGCTCGCAACTGTCGATGGCAACTTTGCTGGTGAATGTTTCACCAGACTTATTGGCTCTGGCGCAGCGTTCGCCTGATCATTCGCCACACCGCTCGGATGAGCCATATCGCCTGGCAGTCAGCGGCATCTATGCCCGCCTCGCGAAGACCTACAAACAATTGCTCGGCGCGGAGCCAGCGATTCATGCATCCGGCGATGCTGATGCGTACGCAAGCGCAGAAGAATTAGTAGCCGATCTTGATGTCGTGCATCAGTCCTTGTTCGATAATGGCTCCGCCGCTTTAACGCGTGGTCGTTTGCGTCATCTGCGCCGCGCTGTGCGTGTGTTTGGTTTTTATCTTGCGCCGATTGATTTGCGTCAAAATTCCGATGTGCATGAACGCGTTGTCGCGGAGTTGCTAGAGGCCGCCAATCCCGGTACCAACTATTTACAATTAAACGAAGAGCAGCGCATTGTCTTGCTGGCGGAAGAGATTGCATCATCCCGGCCATTGGCATCACCGTATCTCGAGTATTCAGAAGAAACGCAGTCCGAACTGGCGATCTACCGCGGTGCGCGCACGGCGCAACTGCGCTACGGCAAAGGTGCCGTACCAAACTGCATTATCTCCAAGACCGATGGCGTCTCCGATATGCTGGAGCTGGCGGTGCTGTTGAAGGAAGCTGGCTTATTACATCCACTCGAAGGCAGCCTTGACGTCAATATCATTCCTTTGTTTGAGACGATTGGCGACTTGCAAAACAGCGCGCCTGCGATGGACAGATTGTTAACATTGCCTGCTTATGCGCGTATGCTGGCAAGCCGTGGTAATGCACAAGAAGTCATGCTCGGGTATTCGGACAGTAACAAGGACGGCGGTTTCCTGACGTCTGGCTGGGAGTTGTATAAAGCTGAACTGGATCTGGTCACGATCTTTGCCAAACATCAGGTGCGCCTGCGCTTATTTCATGGTCGCGGTGGCTCGGTCGGTCGCGGCGGCGGACCTAGTTATCAGGCGATACTGGCGCAGCCGGCGGGTGCGGTACAAGGACAGATACGTCTGACTGAGCAAGGTGAAGTCATCACCGCGAAGTACGGTAATCCGGAAGTCGGCCGCCGCAATCTGGAGGTGCTGGCAGCGGCGACGCTGGAGGCTAGTTTGTTGTCGCACACAGAACCAGAGCCGCCGGCAGAGTTTTTAAAAGTCATGGAAGAATTGTCGGATCACGCCTTCCGCGCTTACCGGAATATGGTGTATGAGACCGAAGGATTTGAACAATATTTCTGGGAGTCTACGGTGATCTCTGAGATCGCCGGATTGAATATCGGCAGTCGTCCGGCATCACGTAAAAAATCGACCGCGATCGAAGATCTGCGCGCTATTCCCTGGGTATTTAGCTGGTCGCAGTGTCGCCTGATGCTGCCGGGCTGGTTTGGTTTTGGTTCTGCGGTACAGAGTTACCTGAAGGTGCATCCGGAGAATGGTTTGCAGACCTTGCAGGCGATGTTTAAGACCTGGTCTTTTTTCTCAACGGTGTTGTCGAATATGGAAATGGTGCTGGCCAAGAGCGATATCGGTATTGCCAGTCGTTATGCCCAGCTGGTGAAAGATGAGGCATTGCGCGACCGGATTTTCCCACGTCTGAAGGCTGAGCATGAGGCAGCGATTGCTGCGTTGACAGCAATCTCCGGCCAGTCAGAATTGTTGTCGGCAAATCCTTTGCTCAAACGCTCGATTAGTAACCGCTTTCCATATCTGTCCCCTTTGAATCACGTACAGGTTGAATTGCTGGAGCGTTATCGAAACGGGGATCCGGATGAGCGCGTGCGTCGTGGTATTCACTTGTCCATTAACGGTATTGCGGCAGGTTTGCGGAATAGCGGCTGACCGGCGATCTTGTTGGAGGCTTGTTGAGATTAGGGTGGGGGTAAGTGGTCTAGATACCGGAACAATAATTCAATGTAAAATCTGTGCGCTTGTTTGCTTAACCTGGTTGAGCACGTGTGTAAACACGGACTACATTGATTTAGGAATCTGGATGTCAAACCATTTACTTGGTATCGTCGGCTGGTCCGGCAGCGGTAAAACGACTTTGCTGGAATATCTGATTGCTGCTCTTTGTGGTGGCGGTTTGAAGGTGAATGTGGTCAAGCACAGCCACCACGATATTATTCTGGAACCCTCGCACAAAGACAGCGCCCGCTTTCGCCGCGCTGGGGCAAATGAAGTCTTGCTTGCATCGCCATTTCGCTACGCGATTACCAATGAGTTGCGCGAACAGGATGAGCCAGGCTTGCTAGAGTTACTGCCAAGGCTTGCGCCCTCAGATTTGATTTTGATTGAGGGGTACAAGTGGGAAGCGATTGCTAAAATCGAAATCCACCGCCCCGGCCTGGGCAAACCTGCCTTGTATCTAAATGATCCACACATTGTCGCGGTGGCATCAGATATTCCTGAGCCCGAAGGGTTGAGGGCAGATCTGGTCTGGCTGGATTTAAATCAGCCCGAGCAGATACTTGCCTGGATCCAATCGTCTTTAACAAAAAATTTATTCTTGCATGACCCTAAAGTAGAGATGGAAGTACGCCGATAATAAGATACGAAGTTATGGGAGATTGTCATGGATGTTACAGGAATTGCCAGTGTGTCAACAACGTTGGCGGATGTGGGTATTAGCCAGGCAGTCAGCGTTGCTGTTTTGAAAAAAGCCTTGGATGTCAGCGCCGAAAGCGCGACCGCATTGATCGAAGCGATTCCGGACAATAAGGCGATATCAAATTTGCCATCTAATCTCGGAAGAAACATCAATACGACAGCCTAAATTATTATAGGTAGTCATTCGTAGTAAAAAAGCACAGCCTGGTCGCTGTGCTTTTTTTATGGTTTTGAGGAAAAAGAAATTAATGGGGATTTTTATCCTGCCTCAAGCGAAAAAATCTTGGATCAGTGATAATTCTGAAAACGATAGTTGATCTCTCTTGATCACTGAATATTGTCCGGAGAGCCAAGCAGGCATTGAGGTTCACGATATTCTCAATGACACGTTTTGATGATGGGCGATTGCAGAATCGTTCGCTCAATACGGTTTGACTATCATTATTCAGAATAATTTCACCGATATGTACATCGAATAAAAAAGGATAAGTATGAGCGATACCAACTGGGGCTGGTCAGATCGACTAAAGTTGCAGTATGAGCCGATGGACGAGACACATCAGGAGTTCGTGATGTTATGCGCGGCACTGTCGGAAGATAACCCCGATACGTTTATCGCAAGACTAGATGCATTAATTGCTCACTCAGTCGAGCATTTTGAACAAGAAGATCAATGGATGACCAGCAATGCATTTCCGCCTGCTGGTTGTCATATGACTGAGCACGATGCTGTGTTGCAAGTGATGCGTGAGGTTCGCCGTCGTATCGTCGACGCAGGAGAGATGGATCTGGCAGCAAGGCTGGCTGAAGAGTTGCCGCTATGGTTCGAACACCATGTCGATACCATGGATAATATGCTGGCGCGTTTTATGACCAGCGATGCTATTGCCGCAGCTCAGCCAGCTTAGGGACATATTAATTACTTTTTTCCAGCAGGCGACACTACCGACCGATACGCGGATCAGTAATTAAGCACTGACTTTGATCCGGACGTCACCCAAGATCACGGTTTGCCCCGCACGGATTTTGGCCGTTTTACGTAATTCTTGTTTTCCGTCTACTTTCACTGAACCGCTGGCGACGATGACCTTGCCAGCGCCACCGCTGTCGCACAGGCCAACGAGTTTTAATAACTGGTTGAGTTCAACAAACTCGCCTTCGAGGCTAAAGCTAAGGTCTTGCATAGGGATCCTGATTGGTTAACGTAGATGATGATCGTTGCGGACGATCAAATTTTTTTGCAATTTCCGAATAAATTTACTGCCGCTCATCTGTCGGACCCTGCATGTCTGGTGGGCGGCTGGCAGGATACACTAAATTGCTTTCGCCAACTGAATTTCTGCTTTGTCCAGCCATAGGCGAAGCTGAGCTAACAGCTCATGCTGACTGAACGAACAGCTTTCTTCGCTAAACAGGCTACCTGATTCTAATCTGCTTAATAAATTTTCCATCACCTCTGCATACCGTTGCGGTAGTTGCTGCATCACAGCATGATCAACACGCCATTCTTGACAAAATTGCCCAACGGACAGATCTTGCTGTTGTAGCAATCCTAGTGTATCTCTTAAGCGCATCAGATTTTGAGTTGTCATTTAGCTGAGTTATTTTGACGGTAAAGTGATCGCACTAATATCGTTTGCGGATTTTTTCCTATTATAGTGAATCTGATTGTCAAAACTCTGCGTAAAGATCAGAGCAGGATACCGGTCTTGTGATGAAAGTAGATAGCGACATTTTCTCAAAAAATGTGTAAGGTATTCTGGCTTTGCCCGACTATTGGTCGTAAGTGATTTTTATTAGTCTTTTTTACGATTCTTTCTTTAAATTTTTCAGGAGATAAACATGAATAACAAGGCATTGATCGCAGTCGCATTAGCAAGTTTAGTGGGTTCTACCGTGGCGTTGGCAGCAGAGCCAGCAAAAACAGAAAAATGTTTTGGTATCGCTAAAGCAGGTCAAAACGATTGCGCAACCAAAACAGGTTCTCATTCCTGTGCTGGTCAGGGCAAGAAAGACATGGATCCAAATGAGTGGAAAAAAGTCCCGGCTGGTACTTGTGAAAAAATGGGCGGTAAGCTCGATAGCAAAGCGTAAACCTGCAAGACAGTAATTGAGCCTTATTTCCGACTCAGTGCAGCAAGCCAATCCCGATCTGGGCGTCGGGATTGGCTTGCGCAGTCAGCACTACCGTGATTTTCTTAATGCTTCTGTTGATATCGCTTGGTTAGAGGTGCATTCAGAAAATTATTTTGGTGATGGTGGTTATGATCTGCATGTATTGCAGACTTTACGCCAGGATTACCCTGTCAGCCTCCATGGTGTGGGGCTTGGTCTGGGCTCCGCACAGGGGTTTAACGAAGTCCATCTGCATAAACTCAACAAACTGGTACATCGAATCCAGCCTGCTCTGGTATCTGAGCACCTATGCTGGGGCGCTATTGCAGGGCGTCATTTGAACGATTTGCTTCCCCTCCCATTAAGACAGGACTCTCTGGCATTGATGTGCGAACGTGTTGATCAGTTACAAAACTTGTTGCAAAGATCTGTCTTGATTGAAAACGTATCGACCTATCTGCGTTTTGCCGAAGATGACATGTCTGAGGCTACATTTCTGGTCGAGCTTGCGCGTCGTACTGGTTGCGGCATTTTACTGGACGTGAATAATCTCTTCGTCAATCAGCATAATCACGGTGAGAGCGCCGATGCAGCGTTGATGGAACTGGCGCATCTTCCAGCGGGTGTGATTGGTGAGATTCATCTCGCAGGACATTTGCGTAGCGACGATTGCCTTATTGACCATCACGGTTGCAGTGTTGCTCCCGAAGTCTGGGAATTGTACGAGAAAGCTTGTGCACTGTTCAGTCCGGATATTCCGGTATTGATTGAATGGGATACGGATATTCCTGCGTTACCGGCGGTACTGGCAGAGGCAGCCAAAGCTGCCCGATACCGCGCTAATGCCAGGGTGACTGCATGACAGCGAACAATCTGGCCCCGCTTAATCCGGCTCATAAAACTACACTGACTGAATTGCAATTGCGATTTTCTGAGAGATTGATGGCTACTGCATCTGCCTCTGAATTGGATTCAGGATTACCAGTAGAGCTGAATATGTTTGGTGGCAAGCCGGCGCAGATCACGTCGCGGCTTGCTACTTATCGGGGCAATCTGACGGCGATCTGGAGCCAAGCCTTGAAAAATGTCTATCCCGTACTTTATCAATTAGTCGGTGAAGAATTTTTTGGACAAATGGCCAGAGAATATGGTCGCCGCCACCCATCAACTTCGGGTGACCTGAACGAGTTTGGTGTTTCTCTGGCCACTTTTCTTGAAGATGAAGAACTTGGCGTTTCTGCGGACTATCCTTATTTTCCAGATGTCGCAAGATTAGAGTGGCTGGTACATCAGGCATATTACGCTGAGGACAAATCCACCTTACATTTGTCAGCGCTAATCAGCCGCTTTGGTGCGGAGTTTGCTGACGCGTCGTTAGAATTACATCCTTCGTGCAAGTTAATCGTATCGGACTGGGCTAGCGCTGACATCTGGCTTGCTCACCAAAATATCGGCAGCGGTGTGTTTCCTTCAGAGATACAGCATAAAAATCATATTTTGATTCATCGTCAAAATTGGACGCCTGCTGTCCATGTGATCGATGCCGCGTCTTATGCCGCTCTGCGAGCTTTGTCTCAGGGAATCAATCTTGGGCAGTCTCTGGAAGTCGCTGTTGAGTGCGATGCAGGATTTCTGATTACTGAGCGCCTTCAGCAATGGTTTCAGTGGGAATTGTTTTGTTCTGACGAGTTAAATTTCAAAGAGTTATTGTAAGAACTCTTCGTCAACTCCGACTAATGATCTACAGGAATCCTGACATCAATCAATTTAACGGAGAGGAATATGAATCAATTTTTACGCCTGCACCAACTGACCACGCAATTCGATCATCTGCTACAAGAATGGGGCGGCGCTCTGCTGAATCTGGGACTGCGTATTTTCGTCGGCTGGCAATTTTTAAAAGCAGGAATGATCAAAGTCCAGGATTGGGAGGGCACACTGTCTTTGTTCCGCGAAGAATACACCGTACCTATACTACCTCCTGAATTGGCAGCCATCATGGGCGCGGGTGGCGAGCTATTTTTACCCATACTGCTGATCACCGGATTATTGTCACGTCCCGCGGCGCTCGGACTGTTTGTCGTGAACGCGATGGCAGTGATCTCGTATCCTCAGCTCTGGAAATTTGAATGCCCTGCAGCAATCAATGATCATTTGTACTGGGGATTACTACTTCTGGTTTTATTGGTATTCGGAGCAGGAAAACTCTCTTTGGATAGCCGTATCCAATCGTCGGCACAAACCTGATTTCGTAATTAGTCGGCAACTGGTGTTCAGAATGGGCACCGGTTGAATAGAGTATGAATGATGTATTCAGGATGTTTTTATCTGTTGCCTTAAACACTCCCTATATTTTCAGGTAATGAGGCTTAAGCTTGAATGAGCGATGGCAACTTTCGTCCTGATTTGCTCGTCTATTTTATTAAAGTCTCCCGCTTTTCCTCCGATCGATTGTATTATTGATACGTACTTGGCTGTTGTAATTCGCTTCATTCCAATTACAGCAATCTTCATCTCAGACAATGAGGATTTTGGCGAACTTATTTCTATAAGCTAGGTCTCAGTAGTGCAAATTGCCATTATAAAAATAACGATGAGCGCATTGCAGCGAAGTAGTTACTCCACTTATAAAAAATAATACAAGAGCAGATCATGAAAATAGACACTCCCGTTTTGTCTTCACTATCACAACGTCGCTGGCGTTTGCCTGTAGTGGGTTTGATTGCCGTGCTAATTGCCGGCGGTGGCTGGATTTTGTACACCAGGACGACTGCATCGCAGGCGAAAGACGGTGAAAAAGCGATGGCGAAGAAAGAGCCGGTTTACGAGCTGGCAGCTGTTGATGTGGTGAAAATCACGGCACGCGAATTAAGCCTGAACTTGCCGATATCCGGGTCACTGATGCCCGCAAGTCAGACTACTGTGCGGGCAAAGGTTGCTGCTGAGGTGCATGAAACTTTGGTGCAAGAGGGAATGCCGGTCCGGAAAGGGCAAGTGATTGCCCGTTTTGACAGTGCGGATTTACGGGCTCGTTTCAATATCCAAGACGCTGCTGTCGATGAGGCGCAGGCTCGCTTGGCATTGGCGCAAAAAAATCGTCATTCTAATGAGGCTTTGCTCAAGCAGAATTACATTTCTCAAAATGCGTTTGATACAACACAGAATAGTCTCGATCTGGCGCATGCCAGCCTGAAATCTGCAACCTCACAGCGGGAGGTTGCACAGCTTGCTGTTGCCGATACGCTGGTGAAATCTCCCGTTGACGGTATCGTCAGTAAACGTAGCGTTCAGGCTGGTGACAAGGTCTCGCCAGACAGTCCCTTATTCAGTATCGTCAATCTCGCTCAGTTGATCCTTGAAGCACAAGTGCCTTCGAGCGAAATTCCCCGTGCCAAAATTGGCCAAAATGTCAAATTCTCCGTAGATGGTTTTGGCTCCCGTTCTTTTATCGGCAAAGTCGCCCGTATCAATCCGTCTGCTGAGGCCGGGTCTCGCTCGATGCTGGTCTATGTGAGCGTTGAGAATAGTGATGGTGTATTGAAAGGCGGCATGTTTGCCAAAGGTAATCTGACATTGGAAAAAACCAGTGCTTTACCTGTGATGCCCGTGACGGCGATACGCCAGCATAATGGTAGCGATATGGTTTATCGCATAGTCAATAATCAGATTCAGCAGCAGGTAGTCAAATTAGGTCTGCGCAATGAGGATGAGGGTGTGGTTCAGGTGATTCAGGGGCTGGAGCCTGGTATGCAGATTATTTCGACCAGGCTTGACAGTATTAAGCCCGGCAGCAAAGTCAGTATGCCGAAAGCGACGATTGCATCTGTTCCGGCAGCCGATGTGACTACAGATAAAGTCAAAGGCTAAGCCATGTGGATTACCAAAGTCAGTATTCAGAATCCGGTTTTTGCCACCATGGTGATGGTAGCGCTGATGGTTTTGGGATTGTTTTCGTACAAAGGTTTGGGGCTGGAGCAAATGCCAAACGTGCAGTCTGTTGGCGTCTGGATGGAAGTGCAATATCCGGGAGCATCACCTGAAATTGTTGAGAATGACATCACCAAGCCGGTTGAGAATGTATTGAACACGATCAGCGGCGTAAAACGGATTATGGCAAGCTCTTATGAGGGGCGTGCAGGCATCTGGACTGAGTTTCAGTTGTCCGTAAATCCAGACAAAGTGCTGCAGGAAGTGCGCGACAAAGTTGCCCAGATACGCCCGGGTTTTCCTAAAGACGTGAAAGATCCGTTTATTGTCCGCGGTGGTAGCGACGGTAATGAGCGTCCTGTTGTAGAGATGTCGATCCGTTCTCAGGAAAGAAACTTGCGTGAACTATCCAACCTGACCGATCAGATCATCGCGAAAAAACTACAGAGTGTCGCCGGTGTTGGTCGTGTCGATGTAAGAGGTGCGGTTGTCCGGCAGGTGCAAGTCAAGTTGAATCCTGATCGCATGGCAGCTAATCACGTCGGTGTGAATGAAGTGCTGGCAGCAATTCAGTCAACGAACCAGAACATGCCGGCAGGATTAATCACCCAGGGAGCCAAAGATCAGTTGGTGCGTCTGGAAGCGAAAATAACAGACCCGCGCGGATTCAATAAAATCATCGTTGCCCGTCGTGCCAACGCCCCTGTTTACCTGGAGCAGGTCGCCGATATTCAGGATGGTGAACGTGAGGAGTTATCGATTTCACGTGTCAACGGTGTGCGGGCAATCGGTGTGTCAGTTACCAAGATTCAGGACGCCAATATTGTAGAGGTCGGCGATGGCATCATGGAGGCTATCGATGATCTGAAAAAGAGATTGCCTGCCGATGTGGTCATGAACGTCAACTATAACAATGCCGATAACGTAAAGCAGTCATTAAGCGGCGTTAAGGAAACGATTCTTGAAGGCGCCGGATTAACGATCCTGATTGTGTTTTTGTTCTTGCATTCCTGGCGCAGCACGATCATTACCGGCCTGACCTTACCGATCTCGGTGATCGCCACTTTCATTGCATTGAAGGCATTTGGCTTTACATTGAATTTCATGACCTTGATGGCGCTGTCTCTTTGTATCGGTCTTTTAATCGATGATGCGATTGTCGTCAGGGAAAATATTGTTCGCCACCTGGGGATGGGAAAAGGGCATAAGCAAGCAGCTGAAGACGGTACCAATGAAATTGGACTCGCCGTCATGGCAACGACGTTTGCGATTGTTGCGGTGTTCGTGCCGGTGGCCTTTATGAATGGCATGATTGGTCGCTATTTTTTACAATTTGGTATTACTGTCACCGTCGCGGTTCTGGTATCACTGTTTGTGAGTTTTACCTTGGATCCCATGCTGTCCTCGATCTGGCATGATCCAGCTGAAGGGCGATTTAGCCGCCTGCCATGGCTGGCGCGCATGATGGAGAGGATTGAGCACGGGATCGATCAGCTCCATCACCTGTATGGACGTATTCTTGAGCTGGTATTGAGGCGCCGTAAGACAACGCTGGTACTGACTTTCGCACTCTTTGTCGGCAGTTTCTTTTTGCTGCCGTTTATTGGTACTGAATTCGCTCCGGAAACGGATGATAGTCAAATTTCACTCAATCTTAAAACGCCGGTGGGTTCCAGCCTGACCTACACCAATGAAAAGACCATGCAGGTTGAAGCGATTTTGAAAGAGATACCTGAAATAGTGACGATGAATACCAGCGTTGGCGTGGAGGGTGAACGCAATGCGGCGCAGATTAATC
This sequence comes from Undibacterium sp. RuTC16W, assembly GCF_049339445.1. NCBI lineage: Bacteria > Pseudomonadati > Pseudomonadota > Betaproteobacteria > Burkholderiales > Oxalobacteraceae > Undibacterium > Undibacterium sp. RuTC16W. Next base: position 54,327 of record NZ_JBMPPE010000009.1, read on the forward strand.
TGAAGTTGACCCAACCTCGCATCAGTCACCGCAAGCCACAAAAAGAAATTGAATCCGCTATCCGTCAGCGCTTGAAATCAGTTCCCGGTATTGAACTTGGCGTCGGTTTTAATAAGCCTATTTACGTGGCAATCCTGGGACCTGATGCGGACAAGCTGCAAGGGGTTATTGATCAGGTCATGCTGAAATTGAGCGCAATCAAGGGTATCGCAGATCTGGAAAGTAGTTTGACGGGGGCCAACCCGACAGTGCTGGTGAAGGTCAATAACGAATTAGCGAATGATCTAGGCTTGTCCGTTCAGCAAATTGGTGCCGCCTTGCGACCATTTGTTGCCGGTGACACGATCGGTCAGTGGCTGGCGCCAGACGGTCAGAATTACGAAATCAACGTGCAGCTTCCTAAGTCGGGACGACAGAAAATCTCCGACCTTGCAGATCTCTCTCTGGCAAGTAGCAAGCTTGACGCGACTGGCACGCCGGTAATGGTGCCTTTGCGTCAGGTAGTGCAATTCATCCCGGGAACCAGTCCGCGAGTTATCAAGCGTCAGGATTTGCAGCGTCGTGCGGCAATCTATGCCAATGTTGAAGGCCGTCCTGCAGGGGATGTCGGTAAAGAAGTTCAGGACCTGGTCAAAACAATTGAACTGCCGCCTGGTTATCGCTTCGATGTCGGGGGGCAGACTAAGGAGATGCAAGAATCTTTTAATGCTGCATTGGCCGCGCTGGGGATTGCGGTGATCTTTATTTATCTGATCCTCGCATCGCAATTCGGTAGTTTTTTACAACCGCTGGCGATTATGACCTCACTGCCTTTTTCTCTGATCGGTGTATTGCTGGCTTTATTAATTACCGGCAGTACCTTGAATATTTTCTCCATCATCGGTTTTATTATGCTGATGGGCCTGGTAACCAAGAATGCGATTTTGCTGGTCGATTTTATTAATCAATCTCAGAAGCAAGGGATGTCACAACATGATGCAATCCTGGCGGCAGGCCAGGTCAGGTTGCGTCCAATCCTGATGACCACGCTGGCAATGATTTTCGGCATGTTACCGATGGCGATCGGTTTGAGTGAGGGCGCAGAATCGCAAGCTCCTATGGGACGTGCTGTGATAGGCGGGATTATTACTTCCACCTTGCTTACCTTATTAGTGGTTCCGATTGCTTATACCTATTTAGATCAATGGGGACGTCAGGCGCAGGCTTATTTCACGAGACATAGTCAGATCGCTGATACGGCGCTAGATATAAATAAGGTTTAAAAGCAAGAAAATTTGAAAATAAGCCTTGATTGCCTGTTGCATATTTGTAATAATTGTGTATCTGGCAATGTGTTTTTTATTTTGAATAAAAGTGCGTTGTTTTTAAAAGAATGTTTACTCTAGAATTGTAATTTTCTCTATTCAGGTAAAAGTCCTGATGACATACTGAGCGCACGGTGACTAGCACGACCGTTCACTTAATTTTTAAAAAATATTCCCATTAGGAGACAAAATGCGTCAATCCAATTTTGCACTGGCATTGCTTGCAGCAGCTGTACTGGCTGGTTGCGGCGGTGGCGGTGGCGGTGATCAAACTACCAAGGTCAAATTCAGTTCCCAAGTCTCGTTCGGTGATAGCCTGAGCGACGTCGGCACTTATGCAGTCGGTACTGTTGCCGCATTAAAAGGTGGCAAATACAGTATCAATGATGTAGATGCAAACGGTAAGAATAATGCGAAAAACTGGACAGAATTGATGGCAGCTCAGTTAGGCTTGCCAGCACCTTGCCCGGCACAAACAGGCTTGTTAGGTTTGGCATCACAAGGGTTTAGTGTTCCGGTCGTTAATCACGCAGGTTGCACATCGTATGCACAAGGTGGTGCTCGCGTAACGAATCCGGTTGGCCCTGGCAACAAACTGCTGGGCGGCTCCAATGCAGTCCTTGGCCAGTTGACCGTACCTGTTGTTACACAAATCCAGAACCATCTGGCAATCAACGGCGGTGCCTTCAAGGGTGATGAAATCGTATTCGTCATGGCTGGCGGTAACGACGTATTCATCCAGCTGGCAACCTTCTCCGCCGGTGCTACGGCTGCAGCAACTGCCGCTGTCACTGCTGCCGTACCAGGTCAGATTCAGAAAGATATCGCCGCTGGTACTTGCGTTCCTGCCGATGCACAGGCAACTAACTGCCAGGCAGCTGCTGTCGCTAAATTGACACCGACTGTGGGTGCAGCAGCAGCAGGTGCATTCGTACAAGCTAATGCGCCACTGGTTGTGACTGCGATGGGCACAGCTGGTGCTGAACTGGCTGGCTATGTTAAAACGCTGATCGTTGGCAAAGGCGCTAAATACGTCACCGTTGTCAACTTGCCTGACGTTAGCCAGACACCATTTGGTTTGAGCACAGATGCTTCCACACAAACGTTGATTTTCAACATGGTGAATGCATTCAATTCCCAATTGAAAGCAGGTCTCGATGGTAATGCCAGCATTTTGTATGTTGATGCTTACACCATCAACCGTGATCAGTTCGCTAATCCTGCAATTTATGGTTTGACGAACGTGACGACGCCTGCTTGTGATTTGACAGCAGCGAAAAATCCTTTGGGTTCCTCATTGGTTTGCAACAAGTCAAACACGATCTCTGGCTCAGTGGATAACTACCAGTATGCTGACTCCGTGCATCCAACTCCATATGGTTACTTGTTGTTGGCACGTTATGTATCTAAAGAAATGGTTGCAAAAGGCTGGCTGTAAGCCCATAACCTGATTGCAAGGGCAGAAATGACCTTTGCGATTTTCCACATCAACATCACCGGGCTCTATGTTGAAACGCTGATGTTGGTGGGGCAAGCAACTTTATCGAATTATGTAGATGACTAACTTAGGTGTCATCAGTCAAAAAGATCGGGAGACAATATGAATAAAAGTTTTAACACTGCGATGAAGCTGTTGGCAATCGCTGTTTCGATGACCGCGAGCGTTGCTGCTTCAGCGCAATCCGCAGGTACGTGGTCAGCCAAATTTGGTATTAACCAAATCACTCCAAAAGTAACAAGTGGCGATTTGAGCGCACCTGCTTTGCCAGGTACAAAGGCCGACGTCGGTAGCGATACTGAACCTGTTTTGGTCGGTAACTATATGTTCACGGACAATATCTCTGCAGAGTTTGCAGTAGGTTTGCCGTACAAACATAACCTGATTGGCGCTGGTGCTATTAATGGCACAGGCAAGCTAGGTACTTCTGAAGTATTGCCGCCGACTTTGTTTGCACAATATCGCTTCTTCCAGGCGAAATCTGCTTTCCGTCCTTATGTTGGTTTGGGTTTGACCTATGCTTACTTTCAGAAGGAAACAGGCTCTGGACAATTGACTGCATTGACTAATACAGGCAGCTCTTCACCAACAACATTTAAACTGGATCATAAGTTTGGTGTCACTGGTCAGATCGGCGCCGCATATGCCATCAATGAAAAATGGTATGTTGATGCTGCAGTCACGAAGACTTATCTGAAAACGACAGCGCATTTCTCTACTGGTCAGACGCAAGAAATTAAGCTGGATCCAGTCGCGATTGTAGTTGGTGTTGGCTATCACTTCTAAGCCTTAAGTTATTCTGATTCAATCTGGTTCAGTTCAGAATAAATAAAAAAAGCCTGCGGATATCAACATATCCGCAGGCTTTTTAATTTGCTGTCCCTCACTACATTGTGCTTCAGGAGGCGACGCGATTACGTCCCTCGTCTTTAGCACGATATAAAGCGGCATCGGCTATTGCAATCAGTGCCCCAGCATCTTGCCCTGCCGATAAAGTTGCGACACCAAAAGATCCCGTAATATGCGGTAAAGGTTTTTCGCGCTCCTCAAATACCCGGGTTTTACGTAGTCGGATACATAGCCGCTCCGCCACGGCAATCGCTGATTTCAGAGCTGTACCTGGCAAAATCACCATCATCTCTTCACCACCATAGCGGGCAGCAAAATCAGAGGGACGCAGACCTGCATTCATGACTTTGGCCGCACTTTGCAATGCATCATCACCCACCAGATGGCCGTAATCGTCATTAAATCGCTTAAAGTGATCCAGATCGACCATGATGATGCTGAGCGGATTGCCTGTTGCATGAGCATGTTCGATCATTCCGGGGAGCTGGCTATTCAGCCAGGCGCGATTGTGCAGGCCAGTCAGACCATCCACCATCGATAACTGGCGATAAAATTCACCGACTTTCTGGCGATTGCGGATTTGTGCATTGGCGGCGCGGATACGGAACGACAGCAACTGCAGTAAATTTTTCGCGACACCGTTCGATTCGTCAATCAAGCGCCATAAGGTTTCTGCCTCGATGACCAGCAACTCGCTATCCGCCAGTGCACTGATTGTCGAGGAGTGAATCTCCTCATCCAGCACCGAGATTTCACCAACGCATTCACCCGGCAAATACTGCGTAATCGCTGTTTCTAATTGATTACTGCTGGCATCTTGTCTCGTAATGCCTAGTACGCCTTGCAGCACCACATACAATCTTGCACCCGAGCTATGCGCATCGAGTACGATCTGGCCAGTACGGGCTTTAACGATAGCGCAGCGTTGAATAATATCTGCGATGAGACGAAGGTTTTCCTCAGAAATATCGCGGAATAAATGAATGCGATCAATTTTATAATCAGCATTGCCGAAGCTGGTGAGCGGTTCCAAAAGGGTTTTTTCCAAATACATGAATTGCTGTCAAAAATTATAAAAGAATGCCCTTGATTGCCTCAAAGCGCATTTCGGTTTCGCGAAAGATCCGTAAATACTCCACCTGGTCTAATCCTACGGTATTCCATGCGGTTTGGGACAGGAGTGGTACAAGATCATCATCAATATGATTCAGATCAAGTCCGTGCACAATCGCATTCGCAATATGGACTATCGAAGCAACCGAATTGAGACCTTCGATGTCGGGATCGTGATGACCGCGGATGGCATCATGAATTGCTTCAGAAAACTGCCACTGGTCAGCGAGTGCTAGGCCGGCGACTACATGATCAATGCCCATTACAGCTTGTTCTGCCTCTAGCAGATAACAGTCCTCTTGCTGCCGGTAGAGAATCGCCTGTTCATATTGTGCAGGAAAGCGTGTGACCAGTACCAGTCGTCCTATATCGTGCAGTAAGCCTGCGGTGAACGCAAAATCATGTTTCATGTGCAGAGTTCTTGAGATCAGTTCTGCACATTCGGCGGTCGCAATACTGTGGCTCCAGAACGCCTGAAAATCAAAATTCCTGCAACGGGAAGGCGGAAAGCTATGGCTGATCGCGGTAAGTCGTATCAGGTTGATTACCTGACGCATACCAAGCATGGAGACCGCTTGCTGAATGGTGACGACTTTGGAATTGCTGCCGTAAAAAGAAGAATTTGCCACGCGCAGCACACCCGCTGCGAGTGACTGGTCGTGCGAAACCTTCTCTGAAATGTCATCCAGACTGATATTGTCATCATCAAGATTGGACAGCAAGTCTCTTGCAACTTCCGGTAAGGTAGGTAAATCTTTTATATGTTGAACGACATCGTTCAGCAGTAAGTGCTGGCTGCTTAGTGCAGAAATATCAGGAGTCATGGTGCATCACTCCGGTAAGCGCGCAAATAATCGCGCAATATACTGGCTGGCATCTGGTCATCAATGTGGCGAAACAATTTATCCAGGCGGGCTAATTGATGTTGTTTTAGTTCATTCACCGTTGCTTCGTCCAGATCCGCATCTGACTCATTCTCTGTAAGGACAGACAATTGGCGTATATGATGATTGGCAACTGAGGCCAGCATGCTGTCAGTCAATATCACACCTGCAGGCAGTAACACATGCCCTTGTTTATCAAGTAAATCATCCGCTAGCACCCGGCCTGCGGAAATTTCTGACAAGGATAAATATTGATGTCGCTTGCTCATAATCGAGACCTCATGATGCTTACAGTGTAATAAATTTTCACTCAATTGACATGATTTTGTTTCTCTTCAGCAGTGCAGCCTCTAATATACTACGGTAAGTATATTGGGTGACAATATCAACAGGTACCAATCAGTATCAAACTACATTGCAAAATTTCTCTTACCTTCACAGGCCGCTTTCTCATGCATCCGATAAAACAATTTGTTCATAGCAGACCACGCCTGGTTCTGACTTTTGCCTTGGGCCTGGTAACGGGCTGGCTACTGCCGGACAGTCTGGACTGGATGACCCGTGCATTAGTTGGCTGGAATGTGGGCGTATGGACCTATCTTGTTTTGATAGGCTGGCTAATGAGTTGTGTCAGCCACGAGAGCATAAATGACATGGCGATGCAGGAAGATGAGAGTGCGGTCGCGGTATTGGTAATCCTCTCTTTGTCTGCGACTGCCAGTCTGGTCGCGATTGTTTTTCAGTTGGCGAATATGAAGGGGATGTCGGAAAATATCCGGTTACTGAAATATGCCTTCACAGGCATGACCGTATTCGGATCCTGGAGTTTGCTGGCAATGGTGTTCACGTTTCACTATGCCTTGCTGTTTTATCGTTCACCCAAAAACAAACGTGGATTGCGCTTTCCCGATGAAGAGCAAACTCCCGACTATTGGGATTTTTTATATTTTTCGTTCACTATTGCAATGGCGGTGCAAACCTCGGACGTCTCGGTGATGTCGCGAGAAATGCGCAAGACAGTGCTTGCACAATCGGTGCTCAGTTTTTTATTTAATGTCGCTATCCTAGGTTTCTCGATCAATATCGCTGCCAGCTTGGTCGGCGCATAAGCTGGAGTAGTACCATCATGGCATAGTCTCTGGTTGCCATGCCAGACGTACCATCCTAGCGGCGATGGTCGTCACCGTGACGCCGATCATCCCGGTCTTGACGATGCTCTCTATTCCAGCGATCGTCGCGGAACTCGCGATGCTCGCGGTTTTCGTGGTGTTCCCAATAATCGCGGCGCTCATAATAGCCGCGTGGATAATAGCGCTCACGCCATGGACGTCCAAATACTTGCTCTACATAGACATGTTCAATATAGGGGCGTTCGGAGCGCAGCACGACAGGTACGCCGCCAAATTGCAGATCAATATTGAAGTAACCGGGCAGACGGTTGCCGAATTGCCAGCTAGCGCCGTTAGCCCAATACCAGTAGCCGCTGTCAGGCGCGTAATAGACTTGCTGCGCCGGGTAGTACACATAGTTGTAATTGCGTATGACCTCTCTCGTGTAATACGGCTGAGGGCGCCAGTCCCCTCTATCCCAATCATGAGCAGCAGCGCTGCCGCTGATGCCGGCACTGAGAAGCAGGGTGCCGATTGCAAGGAATTTGATGGAGGTCGTAATGCGCATGATGAAACCCGTTCAGAAAGTTGACTACAAGCGTATAACGCTTCGGAGTGTGCTTACGGTGACATGAGGCGAGATAAATCTGTGCTGCCACGCAGCAGAAGTGCAACAAAAGGTATCTCTATACGGACGTATTGTTATGCAGATACTGCCTATGAGATGTGCGGGGATTTCAATGCCATAGCCTGCAATGAGGGTTGCAACTGCTTGCAATTCAGGCAAATTCCTGCGGTGAGTCTGATAGTTTTTTTGTGGTGGCAATAGTATCCGGATATTGCAGTTATTTAATATACTGGGATATAGTATTTTTTAACACCTAATAAAGATCAGCGGTAACCGCAGTATTTTTTATAAATAAAGGGGGAGTATATGTTTTCAGTCTTCCGCTTGGAGCCAGTTAGCAATCAACAACGAATCAACAATGAGCAATGAAGGGAAATAATATGGCGATCAGCAACCAGAATGGATTCGAGCAAGAGTGGCGTGTGCTGCAAACGAATATCGAGGCGCTGGAACGCAACTGCCTCTGGATCAAATTGAGTGCTTTTACTTTGTTTGTCGTGACCGCGATGTTCAGCTTTACCGTGTGGATGATGCTCGGCTTGCTTGCCACATTATGCTTGCAAGAAGCGATTGTCAGGACATCGCAGGCACGGCTCACTGCGAGGATCTTACGGATTGAATCCTGCTTGCAATCGGCGGAGGAATGCGGCACCGCATTTCAATTGCATACTGAGTGGCTGATTGACAGGCCGCGAGCAGGCGGCTTATTCGCCGAATATCTGACACAGGCGCTTCGCCCCACTGTTGCTTTTCCCTATGTTGTACTCATGGTGTTCAGCTTTGCATTGACGTGGGGACAGCCACCTTATTGAGATGGCCGATCCGGAGGAGGGCGGTTTATTCTGGAGTCGTCGCGATTCTTACCACGGGATATAAATTAAAACGATCATCCCAGGACGAATGGCGGCGGGCAAAAAAATCCAATCTCGCTGAAGCGCTTTTGGCAAAAGCCGGATCAGTGGCAATGCGTCGATTGAATTCAGCGCGCAATGCGGGGTCGGCAGCCAGTTGCTCACGTGCGACGTCTTCGGCAACATAGGCCTCCATATATTCCTTGCGCTCGAAGGCATTATTGAACCAGCCCCAGTTGACCAGTGCATCCGGTGCGCTTGGTTCCAGCATTGCGATGACCAGATTGGCTTTCGCTTGAGCGACGGGTACAAACAAACTGCCTTGCGGGAGATCACGTACTTCGGTTTTCCAGTCACCTTGCAGCTTTAGCATTTGACGTCCCTCAAAGGATTGCGGGCTGAAGTCGACTTTGCTGGCACGGTAACTTTCTACCGGCGTTTTTAGCACCGGCGACTTCAGCCGGCGGAACACGATGCCATGCTGCGTCAGTTTTTGCGCAAGTATATCGGCGTATCCCGCAGTGACAATATAACCAGCTTGCGGTGCGACGATGCTGCGTTGTGGAACGATTTCATTACGTAAAGTGACATTCCAGATTTGCGGCTTACTCTCGTCATAGCGCGTCATCAAAGCGCCAGAAATATCGGAATGTGTTCGTGTGTATGCATAACCTCGGAAGGCAAGCGGCGTAGTCTTTCGTGTTGTCTGGTAGCTGACAGGAACGTCTTTACCCGCCAGCGTCGCTGCTTGCAGATCGGCTGCCAGAGCCAGTTTTCGCCATTCTGCACCATGTACCGCCACCTGATTTAGTACCGAAATCACGGTGTTGCGGGTAATGCGTACACGGGTTGCATACTCTTTCCATGAGTGTGTTTCTACCAGCATACCGAAGCGATTGCGTAAGGCGAAATAACCGTGCGAGAAACGCGGCGACGGAACGGTATCAACAAAACCCGACATCGGATCATCTTCTTTTTCAAACGACATATAAAACGGCAGGGGTAAGGAGCCTTGCTTTGCAAGATCGGCGATCACGGCGTCACGGAATTGCTTGCCGGACCGGCGCAGTCCGGCATTGCCAGAGTTGACCGGCTCAACCTGGATAGAAATATCATGTTCAAACTTCGCTCCGTCCGTGACATGCAGATCAATGGTCGCCAGCGGATCCCAGTCATTGATCAGTTTCAGCATCGCCTGCATTTCGACAGAATCGGCCTTCACGTAATCACGGTTCAGATTGGTATTCTGTGCGGTAGTTCGCCAGCCCATTTCTTCAGGACCGCGTTGATTTGGGCGATTCCAGCGACCGAAGCGCTCATGGCCGTCGATGTTAAACACGGGAACGAAGAGCAGCACTTGTTTAGCCAGTGCGCCTTTGGCATTGGTGTCTTCCAGGGCTTCGCGCAGTGCTAAAAATCCAGCATCCTTGCCATCAATTTCTCCCGCATGAATACCGCCCTGTATCAAGGTAACCGGCACACCTTGTTGTGCAGCCTGTGCTGCGCTCAACGCGCCGCTGCGTGATGCTACTAGTGCTAGCATAGGCCTGCCTTCCGGTGTGCGGCCAAACTCCAGGCAGCGCACGGCATCCGGATAATTTTTTTCAAACTCAGCGCAGAGTGCGATGACCTCATCATAGCGACCGGTTGTGATGAATCCGGATCGTTCGGATACCGTTGTCAATGTCCTTGTTAATGCAGGAGTCAACGAGCTGACAGCGGTTGCTGCAACGGTGTTTGCTGCAATACCGGACAGTGTTGCAAAGGAGATCAGCAGGGACGATATAAGGGATAACTTCATCAAACGGGTTTCCTCAGAAAGTAGTTAGGGGAGGTGTTGAGTTGTCTTGCCTTAGCGATTTAGGCGGCGGATGTCGCGATTTTGCTCTGCCACCAGCGTGCTTTATCCTGCAACTGATCCATTTGCAGGCCGCACAGCGTTCTCTCACGCATCAGACATGTGCCATTCACCCAGACATGACTGATTTGTTCGCGTCCTGCAGCATAGACGATTTGTGAGATCGGATCGAATAGTGGTTGCGTTTCGATTGCCGACAAATCGATGGCGATGACATCCGCTTGCTTACCGGTGATGAGACTACCTATCTGCTGTTCCATACCCAATGCTTTGGCGCCCGCGATAGTTGCCATTTCGAGTGCGACGCTGGCATTGAGGGCAGTGGGATTGCCAGACTCTGCTTTTGCCAGTAAAGCTGCCATGCGTAAGTCGCCGAGCAGATCGAGTTTGTTATTACTCGCTGCACCGTCGGTGCCGATACCAACCTGGATACCTGCCGTTTGCATTGCGTGAACACGTGCGAAACCTGAGGCAAGTTTTAGATTGCTGGCAGGGTTGTGGGCAACATGCACCCCATGTCTTGCAAGCAGAGCGATTTCGGCATCATTGGCGTGAACCACGTGGGCGGCGATCAGCGCTGGACTTAGCAAGCCCAGCTGATGCAGGCGTTGTAACGGCCTCATACCATATTGCTTGAGGCTGGTATCGATTTCGTCTTGCGTTTCATGGATATGACAATGAATGTCCATGCCCATTTTTTCTGAGATAGCAATGATTTTACTAAAGGTTTCATCGGCGACCGTGTAAGGTGCATGCGGTGCCAGGCGAAACGAGATGCCGTCCTGACCGATAAAACTCTGGCGTGCTGCGAGTGCTTTATTGATGTATTCATCCGCATCATTTGCATAGACAGTCGGGAATTCCAGAATGCTGCAACCGACGATCGTCCGCATGCCAGAGTGAATGCCCGCGCGGGCTACCGCCTCATGGCAAAAATACATATCGTTGACGGTCGTGGTGCCGCCCCTGATCATTTCCGCCATCGCATGCACACTGCCGTCGAAGACGAATTCATCGGACACATGTTTTTTTTCTGCAGGCCAGATGTGATGGTTCAGCCAGTCCATCAGGGACAAATCGTCTGCCAGACCGCGTAACAGGCTCATTGCCGAATGGGCATGCAGGTTTACCAGACCGGGCAGCAGAGCATGCTTTGGCAAGACCGTATGGATCGCTTCCGGAAATTGTTGCCTTGCCTGATCCGCAGACAGGATGGCAGCGATTTTATCGTCTTGCATCACTAAGGCATGGTCCAGTAATACTGTCCCACGCGGCTCAACAGGAATCAAAAATTGCGGGTACAGGCAGCTTGTTGTTGTCATGACGATGTCACCTTATAAAATTCTGACAGAGACTGTGAACGATGTGGATAACACGATTATAGCGGTGCATCTGTGATCGGGGTTTGTTTGCAACGCCGAGACAGTCGTGACGATGAGACCTGAATAAGTGCTTATTTTAACTATGCTGTAAGTGCAGCATTACAGAACGGAACGCTGCAAAATTCTGATGCACTAAATGTCCGAATACAGCCAAGTAATCTTATGATAAAAATGTTTTTTGACCGCAATCCTTTAACTAAGTACACCAAAAAAAAGACGCAACATTAGAAATGTTAATCAAACGAACCATAAACTCTCCTTCGACTACGCTGTCTTAATCTACTTGCAGAATAAGACTGACCATGGTTTGCTTAGGTAATTGAGCCTTATCAATTCAGTGATAAATTTAGTTCAGTATCGAGGGACATACATGAAGGGGTTGAACTCGATCCGTATGGAGCAAATAATTTGTGAGCTGGGGTCGGAGCTGCAGGCCTACATTTGAAGCATTGATTTTTATAAACGCTATGCGGGATATATTAAAGGGTCAATGAAGTGTAAATAATCAACAATATGGTACTCAAAGTTTGCTGGATATTTTCCAAAGATATAAAGATGAATTCAAGGATTGTTGAAGCATTTAGTGCTTTACGTGATGCCAATAATGCGGCAAGGCCAGGAGATGCCGCTAGTAGTATAAGTTTGCAGAAAGAAGTTGCATCTCAAATGCTTCATCGAGCCTGCAAGAAATTCTGTATAAATGTCACGGAACAAATCAGTGAACGTGTTTTTGAATGCGCTCACCAAATTCAATCATAAATCGTTCAGGGCTAATCGCCAATGTTGAATCGGCATGGCCCATCTTTTTGCTGCCTGTGAGATTGCCAGATAAATCACTTTTACGGCGGATTCATCGCTTGGAAACAGCTTTCTGTGCTTTGTGGCGGCACGAATCACACTATTAAGTGACTTAATGGCATTGGTCGTATAAATCGCTTTTCGGATGTCTGGCGGGGTATTCAAACAAGGTGCGCAGATTCTCCCCAGTACCATCCACGATGTCGATATGTGTCGATAGAGGGTGTCCCATTGCTGCCTAAAACGATTTAACTCCGCCAGTGCCTGATCTTCCATATTGGCTTGGTAAATTCGTTTCAGATCCGCTGTGATAGCTTTGTAGCCCTTCCAGAAACGTACTTCAGGCTGTTGCACACCATGTGAACAATACAGAGCTGGATACGGGTTTCAGGGTAGGCGGCAGTGATAGCCTCATTAAAGCCTTTAAGGCCATTTACGCAGGCGATGAGAATATCTTGCACGCGACGATTTTTTAGTTCTGTCAGCGCCGATAAACAGAATTTGGCTCCCTCATTATCGGACATCCATAACCTAGCAAATCCTTTTTGCCGTTCATATAAACACCCAGTGCCAGGTAAATGGATTTATTGATGACACGCATATTGTCACGAATCTCGATGACGATACAGTCCAGACAGACGATGGGATAAATGGGATCAAGCGGTCGTGATTTGCCATTGGGTGATTTGCTCGAGTACGCGATCAGTGACTTTAGAAATCAGGGTGGTAGACACGTCAGCATCGACCATTTCTTTAAAAGTCTGCACAATTTCTCTGGTGACGAGTCACTTGGTATAGGGCGTGAGGATCTGATCGTCCATGCTGGTAACGCGCGTCTGATTTTTGCGAATGAGTTGTGGCTCAACGCTATCATCCCGATCACGTGGTATGTGGATTTCAACGTCACCATGCTGACCTTTGAGTCGCTTATGCGTGATGCCGTTACGAGTATTGCTGTTAGAGTGTTTGCTGTTGTCATGCTTCTCGTAACCGAGATGCTCGGTGAGTTCAGCATTTAAGGCAGTTTCTGCGGTTGATTTGAGCAGCTCCCTGGAGAGGATATTCAGATCTGCTTCAGATTTGATGTCTTTGGCTAATTCAGCAGCCAATACTTTGAGTTCCTCTCTGTCCATTAAAACGTCCATCGACCAATTTCCTGATAAAAAGTTAAAAGGTCGTGGACATTTACACAAATTTATTTACAGACTCCGAATTCTGGATGAGCTTCACACTCGTTCGCCATCTTACTTATTGTTTTTGTATATTGCTGAGACGAATACATACTTAATGCCGATATCCAGTAAAAATCAATCTCTGCGTGCAGATAGGCGGCTTAGCTTCCACTTGAATTGTTTCCACAAGTTTTTGTATCTGTATCAGGGTTACAAATTCTAGCGCGCCCTAAGAAATTGATTTTTACCCTTCTTGTATAGCTGCCTAGCACGAATGTTGCAGTTCCCGCTTGCGGAGTTTGACTACTTGCATTTGTCCTACTGCGACCATTGCCCGTATAAGATATATATGGGGATGAATTATCCGAAAAATTACCTGTTAATGTCATATTTGTAGGAATTGCTTCATGTGTAAAAATAATGGTTTCCCCAGCATCTACCTTGTGATTGTCGTTTGCATCAATAAATATTGTCCAGCCTTTATTCCAGTTTGTGCCATCTGTTGCGACCATATCAACTCGCGCCCCTCTTTTGATTGCTTCCGCGCGCGTCATATTTATACCGCCATAGAACTCGCTTGCAGTCGTAACTATTTTTTGGCTATCAATAAATGTACGAAAGCTCGGAATTCCAACCGCCAGCAATATACTGGCTACCGCTATAACGATGAGTAACTCTATCAATGAAAATCCAGCAAAAATCGTATTTTTTGTATCGATCGTGTTCATAGGATTACCAACATATATCTTTTGAGCCATTTGTTCCTGAGAAGTTTTTTACGCCTGTGCTGGTCATAGTGAAGTTCCCGCATTGCAGATCTTTAAAATTTGAGTCTACATTTGCTGTACCTGGCACTGCGGTCAGAAGAACACAATTTTGAATTGTGTCTCCAGTACAAGCGGTCGCCGTGATCTCATATGAACTGGACGTCGCAGTATCACCGCTATACCATTTGAATTTCTTTTCATTTGCATCTGTTGATGCCTGAGAAAAAACTATATATGAATTATTTTGGGTGTAAAACCGCTCCTCTTGTTGCATTAATTGCATAAGCGAGCTTTTAGCTTGCGAGCGTTTGGTTTTTATAACACTAGAAACATAAGAAGAATAAGCAATACTACTTAAAATTCCCATAATGACTAGTGTAATCAAAAGTTCGATCATACTAAAACCATTAGATTTTTTGTTCATCTAAGCACCTTTATTTGTTTGCTTCTTTACGCAGTTCTTGCCAATTTTGGAGCTCTCTCCAGCTAATACGGCCTGCACGACTAGTTGCATCAGGTGCTGCTGAATTATCACTGGAACCATCACTGCCCCCCGTACCTGCTGTTCGTACAGATATCTTGGTGGTCACTTTACGGGTTCCAACAGCATTTCTATCTGATTTTGATGTATTGATGTTAATTACTATTGGAGATGTCATTAGTCCAATTGTCGATAACGTCCCCGTTACTCCATCACTTAAACCAGTAACAGTGTCTAGTTGATATTTTCGCCCAGTCCCGCCTGTGCAAGGATCAGTACTAAGTATTAAAGAATTGAAAAATAGGTTATTGCCAGCAATTGCACTCGTTGTTACTGAACGTTCACCAGTAACATTTGAGTTGTAAAAATCTAAGTACCAACCCATCTTAGTACCAGCGGTTACCCCATATACAAAGCTATTTCCTGAAATCACAAAACCATTTCCAGAGGCTGTTGCTGTTCGTGGTTCTAAGACACTTCTATCGGGGACCACGTTATATGTAGTATCTAAAATCGCGTAGTATGAATTTACTTGATACTTAGTTGGATCAGTATCTTCTAACTCTAAATATTTTCCAGTGCCAAAATATATGATGTAGCCGCCTCCGGGAGCATAAATTGCTCTTGGTTGAGTCGTAATTGGTTGCGGAGGAGCGCTACCTATTTTTGCAGTGAAAATCGATTTTGGCGATATGGCGGATGTTATTTTTCCTAAACTAAAGTCAAACCGCCATAGGTTGCCCTGCAAATCTCCGGCATAAACGTATTTTACGGCGCCGTCACCGCCTGTAATTGCGGTGGGTGTTCCAAGGCCATTCCTCTCTGTTGGAGTGGTAATGGCGGTTTTGTATTTAAAATAATTACTGTTTAAAGCCCAAGGATCTCCCGGTTTTTTATCCAGTGATAGGACAAAAAGAGCTCCATCACCTGTGGCGTTCACATTAGAGTCGTAATTGTTATATCCACTAGAGACAATAACGAAGTTTCCATAAATAGGTTGGCCATTAGTATTTGTTCCTGTTTGGAATTTGGCGATAATCGGCGGGTTTAATACGTAACCCATGTCATTATCGTTTGCATCTGAAAATTCCCAAATCGCACCACCGTTAGAGGAGAAATTTGCAGGATCAGTTACATCTAGAGCAAAAATACCTTTTGCGCCCGCTCCCATACCAGAAGCTAAAATGGTTTTCCAGGATCCATTAGCATATGCGTCTCTGACAGTCATTTTGCCATCTACAAAAGCTTGATGTACGTAGTAAGGATCTGTTAACTGATTGATTTTAGGAAGTAACGCGTTTGGAATAAATCCAAACAATTCAGATCCATCAACTGCATTGAAAGCATGCAGCATTCCATCGTTAGAGCCCACATAAACAGCTTTTTGGCGAGAAGCATAGTTATTGTAAAAGGCCGTATATCCGACTTCAGAAATATTCTGTGCTGGGGCTCCATAATATAAAGGAGCGCTGTTTACTATATCGCCAAGAACGCCATTCCTAGAACGAAAAATACCCGTTACGTTACCAGTTTGCGCATCCTTCACTTGTTCTAAACTTCTTTCTCCGCGCAAATAGTTGATTCGATCATTTGCTAAATTATCTACCACGGTAGTATGTGGATTTGTATTTAAAGCTAATAAGTTTGAGGCGCTGAAATTAGACAACGTGTATGTGAATTCCACTGTGGAAAGAGAGCCGTTAGCATCTACTTTAGATGTATATATTTTTCTATTCGCCGGTTTAGTCGGAGGTATATTTTTCCCAGCATCTCCAGTTAGGATAATACCTGCGTCCCAAATTGCTGAGCTTGTGGAGGATGTTGCAGATTTTTTTAACAAGCTACCAGTCCATTTTTCCGCATTAAATCCTGGCTCGTAAACAAATGGGTTATCACTCGCCGAAGTAGATGAAATTCCAACCCCGGATAAAGTACCTCCGCCCGTTGCAATTGCTGCAAAAATTTTATCGATAGCAGCCATCATTTTTTTTGGATTACTTGCTAAGAAATAATTTGACGGATCGTTACCTGTAGTTGTGCCTGACCACTCTTTATTATTTTTAATAGTTGTTTTGCCATCAGCATCAAAGGTTATGAAAGGATTGCTGTCACTATTTAAGTCATTAAATCCACCATATTTTGCAGCAAGGTAATACGCAGATTTTCTGGGCTTTACGGATCTAGGACTTGCATCCATTGTGCCATTGCCTCCTTCATCAACGTCAATAGTATAGGTCTTGACTCTAACGGGTTTATCTTTGCGAATATTATTTGTATTAGCCCAGTATGCGACACCAGCCATATAAAATGTCGCACCACTAGCACCTGTATCGGCACTTGCAATATTACTTAATCCTGATACCGGAGCTGAATTACCATAGCCACTGGTTGATTCCATAACTGCAACTTTATTGGTTTGATCTACTACATTAAAATCAGGCCAAGTAGCATCCGCAACGTCTGCTGGGCGAGTTGTATCGTAGGCGTCAGTTCTATTGTTGCCAGGAATGTATTTATCGTTCCAAGTGTTAGCATCTCCAATAACAATAACGTAATTTTTTTGGCATGATGCTTCAATCGGATCTGACCACTTATCAATTACTTGAAAGTTTTCTTTCATGGCTGTGGTCATGCCTGTTGTTGCATCTGTGGTTACAGATCGACCTTGTAAATAGCGAATACTTTCATAATATAGCTCGCCGACAGGATCATATGTTTTATAAGTACCATTAGTTCCAGTACGGCCAAACTTATTTAAGTAATTGATTACTCCACTATTACCAGAAGCATCGTTTTCTGGGTTTGTGAAATAAACACCGCTGTTTGTATCCCATTCAGGGCGATCGTTTGCTGATTCAACAAAGGCATCTGCCGCTTTATATTGTTTTGCGCCCACATACTTGAGAGGTGCTCGTAATACGCCACCATACCGTTTTTGATCGTTATCCATTAAGTAGCCAAAGGCGCCATAACGAACAGTGTTTGGATTACGCTGCATTTGACCGACGGGTTTAAAATTACCGTTTGGATATTTGACACATAAATCGGTACGCGTTAAATTTTCAGCCGCATCGCAGACTTGAACTCTTACCAGGAACTCACCAAGTACACGATCAGTGGATGTATCTAGCTGAGTATCCGTACTCCAAGTGTTATTCGGATATGTGCGTTTAGTAGTGCAACCACCGCTTGCACTGACATCGCTAAAAAATATTTTATTATCACAATTCAATATATAAAGTGTTGTGACGTTATAAGGCGTTACTGCAGAAGGCGCGCTCATGGTTGCAGAGGCTGTAACCACTTTTTTTGTGAAATTTCCGCTGTTGTATATGCCTGGATAAAGGTATGCACGTTGCAATATTGTTTGCAATGTTGTGTCTACTATCCTATCCCCACCAGTCAATGATAACCGTAACATATCAATTGATGAGGAAGATGCCCAGTTCATGAAATTACCACTAAATGAGTTTACACCCGGGCATTCATGGGTTGTAGTATCTGCATCCTGTGTGATAGCAAAGTAACCGTTGGTTAAATCTGAGGTGCTGACGACTCTATTGATCGCGTTATTATTTTTGTCTTTAAATGTTTTTGTCCCACCATTGGTATAACATTTTAACGGATTAAAGTAACCCACATATTCAACGGACTTATCATAGTCGTTTGAGTTAGTGTAAGCAGCCTTCACAGTAGGGAACTCTACCGATAAATCTAACACTAAATTAGGATGTACACTACCTCCACCTGTGTAAAGCGGGGTTGTTGCCAGTACGACAGGTTTGGGTGCAGCAAATACGCTTAAATGGCTCGCTACCAATACCGTACACAAGGCTTTTTTTGAAAATTTTGTCATGTTAGTTTCTCCAAAGTGATGGAAGCCATGCACTTATGATTTCAATGCTTTACGATAGAATGATTGCAACACTACCTGAGTGGTAGCATTTGCACCAAAGCCAATTGCGGTAATTCTATAAATATATTTTTGAGCACTATTAGTATCGTTCGGACTCTCTGCCTGACCGGTATCCGCAACTCCGCCTGGATCAACGTCCGGGACAGCCTCAATGATGTACCTCGGTAGCTGCGCTGGAAATGAGCTTTTGCCTATCACCATTGTTTGGCCTGTAAACTTACCAAACTCTACTGCAACCGCACTTGATGAAGAATCTTTTAGATCTACTGTTTGCCAAATTGGAAGGCCACTTTTTGATGGAAGACACATTCCTTGTATAGGGCTAGAATTGTTTGCCGTACATCCTTCTATGAAAGAAATAATACTGGTGGCATCGAAACTATCCCCGCGTGCATTGACTGACGGCGTGCCCTGTGGATCGATATCCAGCTCCGCATCTTTGAGGGAAGCTTCGGCAGCCTGTAAAGCAATTTGCCTATCTCTATCACTACGCGATGCTTTTTCACCTTGCAAAGACATATTGGCTAGTGATAATCCCAGAATTAAGACTACTATTAACATCAGCAGCGAGACGATTAGCGACGCTCCGGACTGCCTTATGTCGCTGTATGCTGGCTTGTAATGTTTATTTAATTTGGTAAATGTATACATGATAATCAGGTATTTGGTGGTGAGCAGGTGCCTCTTAAAACATCTACGATACAGACGTTACGCATTTGAATTGTTGTTGTGAATACTTTCCGAACCCTGTCTATGGTGTCTGTAGGCAAGTCCTGTTCTTTGATTGTCGTACCTTTATCAGTTGCTCCGTTAGCCGCAGCGTAGTCTGCACCAAATAAGTCATAAACCGTCGTTGTGACATCCGTCCGGGATTTTTCTTTTCCTCGGACAAGTAGTGCTATTTTTACAGAGAGAATTTTTTTCCAATATGTTTTTTTATTTTTATCCGCAGCTTTTGCTGCGGCTGTTGCTCCAACTAATACCAATGTGTTGTCAAGAGCGTTTATATCGGTTGCGGTAAGAAATTTATTTGCTAATCCATCTGGTGGGACATTAGTATCAAGACCATATAAAACTTGAAATGATTCCACCCCTTTTACAATTGACTGCGCATTCCAATTTCCGTTGACAGAGTCATAATATTTGCAAATAAGTTCAGGTTCATTATTTGCATCTTTGCCAACGTAATAAATACTCCATCCTCGATCTTGATCAGCTGTATTTGATGACACAGGTGCTGGCACAGAAAAACCGGCGCAATTTGACATAGTCCCGTCACCGTTCGCACTTGCTCCCGATCCAAAAAAACGAACTGCAAGTACATCACTAAAGTTAACTGCACTACCCAGAGGGCTTGAAATATCTGTTGAGGTGGCTGTTACGCTGTTAGCGTCTAAGCCACCAAGGTCTGCACTCGCTGTAGAGGGCGTAACTTGAGGTGAATTGCTAAAATCATAATTCACAAAACCTGTTTGGCGTAATTGCCTGGAAATATTATCCAAAGCAAAACGTGCTGTATCTTGTGTATCATTACCATCTGTTTGTGTCATGAACAGTGTTTTAGTCGATACTACAAGTGCGGTTGCAGATAGAACAACTAACAGACCCAATCCAATAGAAATCATCAGCTCTACCAAAGTTAAGCCTAATTGCTTTTTTAGATTTATGCTGTTGCCCAGGCGCATATGAGAATTTATGAACATAATTTATTTGACGTAAGGTTCTATTGCATAAGCAAAACTTGGTGGTATGACGCCCGCGTTACTATTGAAACTCCCATCAGGGTTTTTACTCTTCCAGCCAATTTTTAAAGTCAGCCCTGAATTGGCATCTGGCTTGCACGTCCAAGTCAATGACTTTGTTGTTGTATCAAAGGGTGTTGAGTCACGGCAAACTACTACCCGCCCACCAGGCAGGCTATTTTTCAGTCTTATTTGCCATTCATAGATGTCTGCTTTTGCTAAATCAGTGCTCGTGCAATTTGCTGCACTGGTATAACAGAGTGTTGGTGCGCTGGGCGTTGGATCTACCGCTGAGTCGTAATTCATATTTAGGAACAAGTTAGACGCATCGGCTAACTTCATTTGCGCATCATTGGACCTCATCTTGTCAGCCAGTTCATTTGCTAGTTGCACAGCATTGGTCTGAAAATTTGTTTGCTGGGATGTGCGAATTGCTGCAAGCTGAAGACCTGCAGCACCGATAACGCCCAAAGCTAATACGAATACCGCTATAAGCACTTCAATTAGTGAGAAACCTTGATTCTTTGTGGTTTTGTGGCTGATCATGGGTGGTCCATATAAAGGTGCTATCTTGCAACTCATTGTAGTCAATCTTTGAGTGACGGAGCTAACCGCTCGTCTAACAAATATCGCCGATAGTCAGAGTTGTCGTGTTCAGTCCGACATTTTCTGTTTCTTGTCTTTCGCTACTTCCTGAATCGCCTCAGCGAACTCAGACACATCTTCAAAGCTCTTATACACAGAGGCAAAGCGGATATAGGCGATTTTATCCAGGCGCTTTAGTTCTCTCATGACGAGCTCGCCTATGTAGCCAGAGATGACTTCGCGTTCGCCGCTGGATAATAATTTTTCTTCTATGCGTTGGATTGCGATGTCGACGGCTTCTGCGGATACCGGGCGCTTGCGCAGGGCTAACATCAGGCTGGCGCGTAATTTTGCGGTTTCAAATTCTGTTCGGCTGCCATTTTTTTTGACGATGGATGGCATGATGAGTTCGATACGCTCGTAGGTGGTGAAGCGTTTATCGCAATTGGCGCAGCGGCGGCGGCGGCGGATGGTGTTGCCGTCCTCGGGTACCCGGGTATCGATGACTTGCGTGTCATCATTGTGGCAGAAGGGGCATTTCATGATGTTTATTCCAATCGATGGTGTCGCAGTAGATGCGATACATTTTATATACTCCCCTGCAATATTACATAAAATGACTGCTCACGCACCAAAGTATTGCGTTGTTCATAAATACATGGTGGGAGTATGTTGCAATTTGCTCGTGTTGATCGCTGATGATGTATTGATTTTTCGTGTATTGACGACCTGAATTCCCCCATTTTATTTTCACGCGTCAATACAGGCAATCTAAAACGACTGATCTATAAAAAATGCCACTCGAATTGAGTGGCATTTTTTCGCAAGCTGAGGTTTTATGCTGCGTAGACAGGGAAGGCGTCTGTCAGTTTTTTGACTTCGACTTTGACGCGTTCGATGGTTGCTGCATCGTTCGGATTGTCCAGTACGTCTGCGATCAGATGACCGACTTTGATGGCTTCTGCTTCTTTAAAACCACGTGTCGTGAAAGCAGGGCTGCCGAGGCGGATGCCGGAGGTGATCATTGGCTTTTGCGGATCGTTAGGAATGCCGTTTTTGTTACAGGTCATGTGGGCCGAGCCGAGAATGGCTTCTGCTTCTTTGCCGGTCAGGCCTTTAGGGCGCAGATCCACCAGCATCACGTGAGATTCTGTGCGACCAGAAACGATACGCAAACCGCGTTCGGTCAGCGTATTCGCCAGTGCTGCTGCATTTTTTACGACCTGCTCTTGATAGGCTTTGAATTCCGGTGTCAGTGCTTCTTTGAACGCGACGGCTTTACCGGCGATGACGTGCATCAATGGGCCACCCTGGAGACCAGGGAAAATTGCAGAGTTAATTTTTTTTGCAATCGCTTCATCGTTCGACAAGATGATGCCGCCGCGCGGGCCGCGCAGGCTCTTGTGCGTCGTTGATGTGACGACGTCAGCAAACGGTACTGGGTTAGGGT
Source organism: Undibacterium sp. RuTC16W (assembly GCF_049339445.1). Classification (NCBI taxonomy): domain Bacteria; kingdom Pseudomonadati; phylum Pseudomonadota; class Betaproteobacteria; order Burkholderiales; family Oxalobacteraceae; genus Undibacterium; species Undibacterium sp. RuTC16W. The sequence continues at coordinate 76,714 of NZ_JBMPPE010000009.1, forward strand.
AGACGCCAGCAGCGATCAGGCCGGCATAGTGCGCCATATCGACCATGAAGTAAGCGCCGATTTCTTTGGCGATTTTGCTGAAGCGTTCAAAATCAATGCGCAATGCGAATGCCGATGCACCAGCGATAATCAGTTTCGGTTTGGTCTCGCGCGCGAGTTTTTCCATCGCGTCGTAATCAATATCTTCCTGTGCGTTCAAGCCATAAGAAACTACATTGAACCATTTACCCGACATGTTCAAAGGCATACCGTGCGTCAAGTGACCGCCTTCGGCCAGGCTCATGCCCATGATGGTATCGCCTGGATTCAACAACGCAAAGAACACCCCCTGATTCGCTTGTGAACCTGAGTTCGGCTGTACATTTGCGAAGTTGGCACCGAATAATTCTTTCAGGCGATCAATCGCAAGTTGCTCAACGACGTCTACGTGCTCACAGCCACCGTAGTAGCGTTTACTAGGATAGCCTTCGGCGTATTTGTTGGTCAGTTGCGAACCCTGCGCTTCCATAACGGCTGGCGAGGTGTAGTTTTCTGAGGCGATGAGTTCGATGTGTTCTTGCTGGCGGTGATTTTCTTGTTGAATCACGGCGTACAAATCGGGATCAATATTGGCGAGAGTATGATTTTTTGCGAACATGACAAGCTTCCTGTTGAGATAGAAGGTGAATCAGTGAATGTAATGGATCAGGTGCCCGAGCCAGATAAAGCGCATAGACAAATAGGGCGAGCAGCCTTGATCGTTCTTACCATCCAGGCTACCCAGGCGCACGGCTATTGAAATCTCACGCTTCCCGATGGATCTCCATCTTCGTCGTTAGTCGCTGCCAGAATGTTGTATTGCAATTCATAGCGCGGTTAAGACGTTTTCGCCAGTCACGTGAGACGAAATGGTTTACAAATTTTACGTCAAGCCTTCTGATTGAGCAAGAATAGCCTGCAATATAAGTGCATTAAGAAATGGATCAAGACGTGGATTAAGTCGAGAAAATTGATTCCGTCGCTTATAACGGAGTCGTTCTGATATCCATATCAGGCAAGCTCAGAGCTGATGGCGCGGAATCAACGCCACTAGTCGCTTCAGACGGATGCGATAAAACCGCATAGAATAATGCCTGCAGCTACATCGAGATTTTCTATCAGGCGCACCAAAGAGGTTATTCAGGTACTGACGGCGCATTTTCGGTTATTTTGGCCTTTTTTTGAAACTTATTGCACGCTCATGAATAGTTCTGAGCATCTTATTCAGGTCAAAGCTGCCTCGAGCAGCGCATCCGTCGTCAACAGAAGTTCTAATGCGCAATCTCGGTTAGAAACACAGCGTACTCATTTCAATAACGATAAGAGGTAGTCATGATTGTCTTAATTACAGGTGCCAGCTCCGGTTTTGGCGAAGAGATGGCTAGAAAATTTGTCAGCCACGGACACAGAGTCATTGCCGCAGCGCGTCGCACGGACCGCCTGGCGGCACTGCATGCAGAGCTGGGTGCTGCGCTATTGCCGGTCAAAATGGACGTAACCGATAAAGAGTCCATTCAGCATGCCTTGGCAGAATTGCCGCTTGCCTGGCAACAAATCGACGTCCTGGTCAATAACGCAGGATTAGCACTTGGTACAGAGCCGGCGCATCAGGCGAATCTGGACGATTGGGAAACCATGATCGATACCAATACCAAGGGCTTAGTCCGCGTCACTCGCGCGATTTTGCCTGCCATGGTGCAGCGTGGTAGCGGCCTGGTCATCAATATTGGCTCGATCGCGGGCTCTATTCCTTATCCGGGCGGCAATGTGTATGGTGCAACCAAGGCGTTTGTTGACCAATTTACGCTGAACCTGCGTGCCGACCTGGTAGGCACCGGAGTGCGTGCAACGAACATCGCGCCGGGATTATGCGGCGGTACGGAGTTTTCGAATGTGCGCTACAAGGGTAATGATGATGCTGCCGCAAAAGTCTACGAGGGTACTGTGCCTCTGACAGCAGTGGATATTGCGGAGTCCGCGTATTGGGTTGCAAGCTTGCCGCCGCATGTCAATATTAACTACATCGAAATGCTGCCGACCTGTCAGGGCTTTGGCGGTTTTAATATCAAGCGCAACGCGGTATAAGTGAGCGATTGCTGAGTGCTTGTTAATCGATTACTAATTGATAGCTATTTGTCATACTGGTAGAGAGTATTTTTATTTGTCCTTGCAGATAGTGCGCAATCAGCAATAAAAATAAAGATACTCCCCCTCTTTAACTAAAATCATTGATCTCTATGCTGCGAGAATTTAATTGGTTTGTGCGTGTCTATTACGAGGACACCGATGCGGGCGGCATCGTGTTTTATGCAAACTACCTGAAGTTTTTTGAACGAGCCAGGACGGAATGGTTGCGTGCTGCCGGGATCAATCAGCAGATCATGAGTGCTGAGCATCAGGTGATGTTTGTCGTCAAAGGCACGGCTGTCGAGTATCATGCTCCCGCCAGACTGGATGATGAACTCAGGATCAGCGTCGTGGTCAAAAAGCTGGGACGTGCCTCCGTGCAGTTTGTTCAAGAAGTCTGGTGTGGTGATCGCTTGCTGGTGACAGGCAACATCAAGGTCGGCTGTGTGAGCGTCGGCGCGGTGCGTCCAGCGGCTATCCCGGATGACATTTTGCAGAAAATTGCGTGAGTTTGCGGCAGCGCTTGCAAATGACCTGTTCGCCGCCATCGTTTTAACCAGAACCTGGTTGGCGTTTTAGTAGTCCGAGAATTTTTGTAAAAATCTAAAGTAAAGAAACCATGACTGTTACTCAAGACTTATCGTTTTTCACCCTGATTACCAATGCGTCGGTTCTGGTGCAATTGGTCATGCTGCTGTTGCTTGGCGTTTCCGTCACTAGCTGGAATTATATTTTCAGCAAAATGTTTGCGATCAAAAGAGCACGCAAGCAAACAGAAGAATTTGAACGTAATTTCTGGTCCGGCGGTAATCTCGGCGAGCTCTATCAGATTGCCGCATCGAATCGTCGCTCCAGCGGCGATAAGACCGGCGCGCTGGAACGTATTTTCGAAGCGGGTATGAGTGAGTATCACAAGGTCAAAGCCGCAAATAAGGCAACCCTCGATGCGACCGCTATGCTTGATGGCGCACGCCGCGCGATGCGCGCAGCGTATCAGCGGGAAATGGATCATCTGGAAGCACATTTATCGTTTCTGGCATCGGTCGGTTCCGTGTCGCCTTACGTCGGCTTGTTTGGTACTGTCTGGGGTATTATGAATGCCTTCCGTGGTCTGGCGAATGTGCAGCAAGCGACGCTGGCAGCGGTCGCTCCCGGTATTGCCGAGGCACTGATTGCAACAGCGATTGGTTTGTTTGCAGCGATTCCGGCTGTGCTGGCTTACAACCGCTACTCACATGATATTGACAGGCTGGCGATTCGCTTTGAAACCTTCATCGAAGAGTTCTCGAATATTTTGCAAAGACAATCTCGTTAAGTTGCCATGAGTTCTCTGCGTGGCGAACGTAAACGCAAATTTAAAGCCGAAATTAATGTCGTTCCCTACATCGACGTGATGCTGGTATTGCTGGTGATTTTTATGGTGGCGGCACCGATGACCAATCCCAGCGTGATCAATCTGCCGACGGCGGGGCAGTCGACACAACCGCCGTCAGACTATATAGAAATCACGCTCGATACGAATAAATATGCCATCAGTATCAATACCAAAGGCAGTAGCAACGGCAACAGCAAACAAGAGTCGCAAGAGACGGCCGCGAATCACAAGCAGTTGATGCAAAAACTCAAGGAATATCACGATGCCAAGCCGGATTTATCGGTCATGGTATCGGCAGATAAAGAGATGAAGTACGACGAAATCATTCAAGTCATTTCCGAAGCGAAAAAACTCGGTATCAATCGGGTTGGCCTGGCGACCAAGTGATGCCGTTACACTCAGTTGTTCTCTCTTGTAGTTTGATGGTAGTGAGTGCGGGACTTACCGATTGTCTTGCATCAGAACAGCCTCCGCTCAGCGTGCTTGCTGAGTCAGTCACTCCAGTCACATCAGTCACAGCACAGGCCAAAGTAAGCAAGCCAGAGAAGCTACTTAATCAGCAGGACGATGCGCCTGCCGACATAAAAAATGATGTGGTGCCCAGTGGTGTCATTAGCGATGTCAATAGTGATAACGTTAATGATGCCATAGTGGTTTCCGCATCCGCTAAGCGCTTTCAAATCGGAGAGGCTAGCGGAGATTGGCTGGCACTGATCAAGCAGCATATTCCCGAGCTTACTCCAGGCACAGATCCACAAAACGTGACACCGACTTTGCTGCGTAAATTGCGGCTCGACATAGCAAATATTCTGGCGACGGAAGGTTATTTTTCTCCTCTTATTTCATTTGATACGAATGATGCCAGCGAAAAAATTAGTAGCGTCAGGTCAGGTGAAAATTCTGTTATTCGAGTCAATATCGATGCCGGCACCAGAACTCTGATCAAGGATGTCAAGCTGGAATTTTCGGGGGCGTTGAACGAGGCCTATAAAACGGGGCAGACAGACGCTGTCAAGCGGCAGAGCACATTAACAGCCGACTGGGGATTACCTGCCGGTGCCGCGTTTCGTGATGAGGATTGGGATAAGGCAAAGACCACGCTGATAGAAGCCTTGCGTTCTGACGTTTATGCGTCAGCCTCCATCGCCAATAGCAGTGCGACGGTTGATGCAGACAGCAATACAGCAATGCTTGCGGTTGATATCGATAGCGGACCGCCATTTACGCTTGGCGAGATGACGGTAACTGGTTTGCAGCGGTTTCCCTCATGGCTGCTGGATCGTTATCAGCCACCCAAAAAAGGCGAGCCGTATTCGCGCTCCCGTCTGCTGGAATATCAGCGCGCCTTACAAAATTCTGCCTATTTCTCCACCGTTGCGGTGAATGTCGATACCGATCCGGCGAAGGCGGACAGCGCGCCAGTTGAGGTCAGTGTGGTCGAGCGCAAAGCGCGTGATCTGGGCTTTGGTGCGGGTTATAGCAGTAACACAGGATTTCGGGCAGAAGTCTCTTACCGTGACCGCGATATACTGAGCAAGGCATGGGATTTACGCAGTGCCGTGCGTATCGAACAAAAGCGTCAGCTTGGCTATGCCGATATTTATCTGCCGCCGCGAGACACGCAATTTTTAGATTCTTTTGGTGTGCTGGCAGACCGGCAGGACATCTCGGGACTGCTACTGACTCGCACCGCTTTTGGCGTCAAACGCACTAGTACGCGCAATCATCTGGAGCAGCGTATTGGCTTGAATTTTTTGCGTGAAAAAGTAGAGATTGACGGCGAGCTGCCAAATTTTAATAAAGCCCTGGTGACCTCAATAGGATGGACATGGCGCGAAGTCGACGACAGTTTTGCGCCGCGTAAAGGTCAGATTGCTCAGCTCGATCTGGCGTTTTCAGAAAAAGCGTTATTGTCAGACCAGCGTTTTATCCGCACCTATGCCAAGTACCAGCGCTGGATCCCGGTAGGGCAGCGTGACAGCATTATCCTGCGTGCAGAAATAGGCCAGATCCTGTCGCAAAGTCGCGATGGTATTCCTGAAGAATATTTGTTTCGCACGGGCGGTAGTAACACAGTTCGCGGATACGCCTATCAAAGCTTAGGTATTCAAAATGCGGGTGCCGTCACCGGTGGCAAAGTCATGGGTGTTGCGAGTGCCGAGTATGTGCATTGGACCAAATCGAATTGGGGTGCCGCGACCTTTGTTGATCTCGGTGACGCGGCAGATAACTGGCGTGATCACAGTGCCAAACAAGGCTACGGTATTGGCGGACGTTATAAAACGCCTGCCGGACCGGTCGCACTGGATCTCGCCTACGGCAAAGATATTAAAAAATTCCGCCTCGATTTTTCGATCGCGATTGCATTTTGATGATGCAACTACTGTCACTATGAATGCACCATGAATCAGAACTCTCCACAATCTGAACCGAGTATTGTTACCGGAGAATCTGCTAAGTCTGTCTTGGCAGATAGGAGCATGGTGAAGAGAAATAAAATCCGCTTTATCTCTCGTTGCCTCTCACCCCTGGCTTTTATTCTGGTCGCCGTAGCGGGATTGGCGGGATGGATAGGTTGGACACAATCGGGCACGACCAGCTTATTCAATCTGATGCAAGTAATGATGGCGGGACAGCTCAGCTTTGCGGATGTCCGCGGTCACCTGATGAATGAGTTAACGATAGGTGAGTTACGTTATCAAACCGCGACAATTCATGTGAAAGCAGACGGTGCAAGCCTGCGCTGGCAACCATCAGCCCTTTTGTATGGAAAACTTGTTATACAAAATCTGCAAGTTGTCAGCTTGCAGATTGACACGCTAGAGGATAAAACACCGTCGAGTTTGCCAGCCAGTCTCAGCCCAGGCATTGATGTAACGCTGGATCAGGTGGCGATAGGACAAATCAAGCTCGCCAGTTTTGTTACAGACGGCAGTAAGATCAAGCGCACTCCCTTGACAACGTTGACGGGTGTTACGGGGCAACTGCACTCCGGTCAATTACAGCATCAAATACAAGCCAACCTCAAAACAGACTTTGGTCATGTCAGTGCTCGCATGACGATGGCGACACAGAGGCCATTTAAAACTCGGGCAGAGCTTGATTATCGTGGTCAGCCTGATATTGAATTGCCTGAGATCGGTGTCGTCGCCAATCTTTCTGGATCTTTGGAAGAGTTGTTGGTAGATGCGAGGGCGACATTAAGCCAGAAGACAGCGAGCGCTGAAACAAATGTAAATGCAACTGCAACTAAAGCTGTAGAGAAAGCGCAACCAGCGCCTGCCTTGCAAGGCGAACTAAAGGCGGTACTCACGCCCTTTGCCACGCAGCCAATGCGCAGTTTGCAAGCGACGATCTCTGGTTTAAATCCTGCAGAGTTTGTCGCACAGGCGCCTGTTGCTCATTTGAATATCAGCGCTGACATCCAACCTGTTGTCGTGTCGGCGACATCCATACCTACATCCGCATCTACACCCACATCCATATCCGCACTGAAAAAATCTGCCAGTACGACATCCGTCAGCTCGACGAGTTTGCATCTGGCTGGCAAGATGCAGATCGGTAATTCACAAGCCAGGCGTTTTGATCAAAACGGCTTGCCCTTCACGAAATTGACATCCGCAGTCGCCTGGAACGGCGATCACTTTTCACTGGATCAACTGCAGATGCAATTGGCGGGAAAAGGGCGGATTACCGGTTCAGGGATAGTGCAGTTACCTACAGGAGGCGCGCCTCTGGTTGATGCACGCTTTGATGTCGTAGACGTCGACCTGGCGCTGCTGGATCAACATATTCAGCCGACTCAGTTAAGAGGACGTATTCAGGCGCAATCGCGCCCGGATCATCAGATCAATTTTCAAACGCAATTGAGCGATCCGCGTGCCAGTCTGAATGCCGAGGCAAGTTATTTTCCAGGAGTAAAAGCACCGCCAGATACGGATGTAAAAAATGGTTTAGCTACAGTGCCGAAAAAAATCATGGCAACAGCAGAAAAAGCGGCATTGCTACGATTAACAAAATTCGATCTGACTTCAGCGGAGTCGCGTTTGCAAGCACAGGGCGAGATGAGTCTGAGCAATGTGATGCAATTTAATGTTAAAGGCAGCATGCAGCACCTTGATCCCGCTCGCTGGATCAGGACGCCCGCGGGGAATATTAATGCCGACTTTTCGGCTTCCGGTCATCTTCAGCCAAAACTCGATATTGAATTACAGTTACCCGCCTTGCAAGGGCAATACGCAGGGCAGAGCCTGAATGGCGCGATTGATGCGCGCTGGCAGCAAGATCTTGCCTTGAGCATTAAACAGCTCGATCTGCATTGGGGTAAAAATTCTATCAACGGACAAGGCGTCTGGGGGAACGATAAGGATCAATTGCAACTGACGATGGAGATGAGCGATCTGACCGCCATCTCGCCATGGTTGCCCGCACAACAGAGCTTGGCGGGCAATCTAAAAGCTCAGTTGCGTCTGCATGGAAAAATGACTGAACCTGCTGGAATGATCGATGTCAGCGCACAAAAGCTGCGCTTTGGTCAGCAATGGGAAGTCGATAGCGTACAGGCCAGGCTCGATTTGGCGCGTGGCATGCAGGGTGCTTTTGATGGCGATATTCAAGTCAAAAATTTGCACAGTGATCTTGTGCCTGTCAATACAACAGATGCGCTGAATGCGAATAAAAAAGCGGGTTTGCCAATCCTGGCGGAGCAAATCAGCTTGCTGCTGAAAGGTACACGCGAGGCACATACGATCAGCCTGAATACTCGCTTTACCAAAGCACGCAGTGTCAACATGCAAGCCACTGGTAGTCTGGGCGGCAAGGCAAATGCAGGTGAAAAATCTGCTGATAACGCTTTGCACTGGCAAGGACAAATTCTGAGTGCCGGTTTGACGGGTAAACCAGATCTCAATTTGCTTGCGCCAGTGAAATTGCGCGCCTCGGGTCAATCGCTGAGTGTGAGTGACCTGGCTTTAGCGGGATCGATTGGCCGTCTGGATGTCATGCAATTCGAGTGGTCGCCAGACGGTATCAAGACGCAAGGGAAGTGGGCTGCGATGAATGCCATTGCTTTGGCAAACCTGATTCGTCCGCAATATGCCGTCGAGGGAGATCTATTGCTTGATACGGCATGGAATCTGCAACTCAAAGATCACTTACAAGGGGAGTTGCACATGCAGCGCCAGAGCGGTGACGTGCGTATTAATGATGCTGACGGTACCGGTAAAGCGATTCCTTTAGGTATCCGTGATTTGCAAATGCATCTCGTCTCAGGTGGACTGCTTGCCGGCAGTGATGCTAACAAACTGGAGCTGAATGCCACTGCCGATGGCGCGCGACTAGGGCGCTGGCAATTGCAGGCTAACTCTGCCGTCAGCAAGCGATCCGGTAGCTGGGCTTTTGCTTCCGACGCCGCTCTTGCTGGTCAGGTCAAGGCAGATATTCCCGATGTGCAGTGGTTGGGGCCATGGATTAATCCCGGCCTGGCATTAAAAGGTAAATTGCTGATTGACGCGCAACTGGCCGGACAGATAAAGCAGCCTAAGTATCAGGCCAAGCTCAGCGGGCGTGAACTTGAAGTGGCGTTTGCATCTGAGGGCTTGCTCTTGCCCAATGGTGTGTTGGACGCGGTCATTGATGAAAGTCGTGTACGGTTGAATCGCCTTGAATTTTCGAATTCCGTATCGATGATGCCTCGTCATGCGCAATTTCAGGGAATCAACTGGATAGGACAAAAAGGTGAACTCAGTGCTAGCGGTGATATCGACATCCGTAATGAGAGCGGCAACATTCAGGCGAAGATGACGCAATTCCCGCTCTTGCAGCGAAATGACCGCTGGCTCGTGGTCAGTGGCGAGACAAATATCGTGAATATCAAAGACGTCTGGAACCTGACGGGTAAGCTTAAAGCCGACGGCGGATATTTTAAATTGCCCAAATTACCGCCACCGAGTTTGTCTGGCGATGTCGTCGTGATTCGCAGTAAAGATAAGGCAGCACAAGCCAAGGTCACAGAAGATGCCAATAAGAAAGCACTGAAGTCCCGGCTCGATATGAGTTTTGATATGGGACCCCGGTTTGTATTCGTTGGTCGTGGGCTAGATACGGCGCTGGCAGGCACCATACGCTTGCGCGCTGCGGATGGTAATCCTATGCAAGCTAGTGGCTCCATCAGTACGGTTGGCGGCGCTTATGAAGGCTATGGACAGCAATTGGCGATAGAGCGTGGCATTTTGAATTTTCAGGGACCGCCGGCGAATCCTGGTTTGAATATCCGTGCTTTGCGGCTGGGACTGGCGGTAGAGGCGGGCGTGGAAGTGGTCGGTACGGTTGCTGCGCCGCAAGTACGTCTGGTTTCTGAGCCCAGCGTGCCCGATGCCGAAAAGCTGTCATGGCTGGTCCTCGGCCGCGGCTCAGATCAGATCGCGGGTAATGATGCGTCCTTGCTGATGTCGGCAGCGAGCGCTATTTTCGGCGGAGATGGCAGCCGGAATATTCCACGGGATCTGGCGCATGGTCTGGGTTTTGACGAATTCTCAATGGGGACTGCGGATACCGGCAATGGCTCTAAGTTGCCCAGCCAGACAATTGCTGGCGCTACCTCCTTAGGATCAAGTTCGGGTGATCAGGTCGTTACCATCGGCAAGCGGCTGGCACCGGGAATTGTACTGTCAGTTGAGCGTGGTCTGTCCGATGCCAGTGGCGCAATTAAATTGAGTTGGCAACTGACCCGGCGTATCAGCATTATCGGCAGAACAGGTAATGAGTCCTCGGTCGATGCCTACTATACGTTTTCATTTAATTAGACCGTAATTCCCGACTTCGCTCAGTGATCCCGCTTATAATTTTATTTGCAATGCAATATCCGCTTGAAAATAGCGCTAAGGCAAACATTTGTAGGCCATATCAAGGAACTAAGCAGCAATTGGTGCATCATATAAAGTCATGAAAGAATTTTCCCTGAATATCCCCGCAGACAGATTTCCACGTGAGCCCGGCCAGTGGCGCTCCGTTAGCCTGGCCGCATTGGTACATGTGTTGCTGCTTACTTTTTTATGGGTCGGTGTGCAGTGGCAGAATAAAGAAACAATGGCAGTGGAAGCAGAAGTCTGGGACATGAGCACCAGAGATGCCGCACCTAAACCTGTGCCGGTAGAGCCCGCACCTGAACCTGAAAAGGTGGTAGCGGAGGAAAAAACCGTCGTAAAAGAGCCGCCGGTCGAAGATCCCGAGATCGCCTTGGCGCAAGAAAAAAAGCGTAAGCTCGCCGAACAGAAAAAACTCGAAGACCAGCAAAAAGCGGAGCGGGAAGAGGCCAGGCGCAAGCAAGAGCAAGAGTTGGCATTGAAAAAAGAAAAAGAGAAACTCGTTGAGCAAAAAATCAAAGCAGAGAAACTGGCGGCAGAAGACGCCGATAAGAAAAAACTTGCCGATAGCAAAAAGCAGCAAAATAAAGAGCAGCTTGCCAGAGAAAAAATGCGCGAAGAAGATATGCGGCGTTTGACCGGACAGGCAACTGCGATAGGCAGCGGCGGCACTGGTGATGCAGCCAAATCAACGGGGAATAATCGCGGCGATCCAAGTTATGCCGCACGTATTGGCACCAAAGTACGTTCGAATACCGTATTTAATGCCCCTGAAACGTCTGGTAACAATCCTACCGTGGAATACCGGATTGAGCTATTGCCCGACGGTTCTCTGCGTGGTCCAATACGAAAGTTAAAATCTTCAGGCGTTCCCGGATTTGATGAGGCGGTAGAAAAAGCGATTGAGAAATCTGCACCTTTCCCGAGAGATAAATCTGGTGAAGTGCCGCCAAGTATTGTGTACGTTCATAGAATGAAAGAATAAACCGGAATGAAGATAGCTTCCTTGATTAAAGTCTTAGGATTGAGCGCCACCTTGGCCGCTAACATGGTCTATGCGCAATTACGGGTTGAGGTATCTGGCGTTGGCTCCACGCAGATTCCGATTGCGATTGCGAGTTTTGCAGATGAAGCTTTAACACCCCAACAAATTACATCCATCATCAAAGACGACCTGACGCGCAGTGGTTATTTCCGCTTGATTGATGTTGGTACCGTCATCACAGAAACCAGCCCCGTCAATTTTGACAACTGGAAGTCGCGTGGCGCCGAGGCACTGGTTGTCGGTAGTGTACAGAAGCTGAGTGACGGTCGTTTTGATGTGCGCTATAAATTGCTGGATACCATCAAATCATCGACACTATCCGGGTTTGCAATGGCGACGCCGCCAGCCAATACACGCCTGACCGCACATAAAATCGCCGACGATATTTATGAAAAACTGATCGGTGTACGCGGTGCTTTTTCTACCCGTATTGCTTATGTGACTAAAGCCGGTAATGAATTCCGCCTGGAAGTAGCCGATGCCGATGGTGATGGGACTCAAGTCGCATTGCGCTCGAATGAGCCGATTATTTCACCAGCCTGGTCGCCTGACGGAACTAAAGTAGCCTATGTGTCCTTTGAGGCGAAGAAGCCGGTGATTTATGTGCAGAATCTGATCACGCGCGAGCGCACCGTGATTGCGAATTACAAAGGAAGTAACTCGGCACCGGCATGGTCACCGGATGGTAGCAAGCTGGCGATTTCATTATCCCGGGATGGCTTAACCCAGATTTATCAGGTGAATGCGAATGGCACGGGATTGCAGCGCTTGACGCAGACTAGCGGTATCGACACCGAGCCACAATTCTCTGCAGATGGACAATATATTTATTTTCTCAGTGATCGCAGCGGCGGCCCGCAAATTTATCGCACGAGTGCGGCGGGAGGTGATGCCAAGCGCGTGACTTTCGGTGGCAGTTATAATATTACTCCCAGGATATCGCCAGACGGGAAAACCCTGGCGTTTATTTCCCGGCGTGAAGGTAAGTTTCAGTTGTACTCACTAGATCTGGCCAGCGGCCAGGAGCAGCGTTTATCCGATACGGTCAAAGACGAATCACCAAGTTTTTCACCGAATGGCAGATACATCATGTACGCCACCGAATCCGGTCGCCGCGGTTCATTAGCGGTAGTCTCGGTCGATGGCAGAGTGAAGCAAAAATTGACGGTGCAAGCCGGAGATATTCGGGAGCCCACTTGGGGTCCCTTCATGAAGTAATTGTTTGATTACATTTTTACCGAAATTTCTAAGTTTTTTAGTTTACCAAAAGGAGAATTACATGCGCTCACCGATCAAATCCACCACCCTTGCATTGCTGTTGACCAGCATCGCTCTGATCACTGCTTGCAGTACACCGGTCAAACTCGAAGAGCCAGCAAAAGTGGAAGATAAGTCTGCAACTACCGCGGTACCAACAACACCGGATACCCGTACCGTCAGCACTGTTGACACAGGTTCTGTCGATCCTTTGAATGATCCAAAAGGTATCCTGGCAAAACGTAGCGTTTACTTTGACTATGACAGCTATGTTGTCAAAGACGAATACAAAGCACTGGTAGAAGCTCATGCTAAATACCTGGTGACAAACAAGGGCCGTAAAATTTTGATTCAAGGTAATACCGATGAACGCGGTGGTCGTGAATACAATCTGGCTCTCGGTCAAAAACGTGCTGAAGCTGTTCGTAAAGCACTGGCTCTGTTAGGCGTACCTGAGGCACAAGTTGAAGCGGTTTCTCTCGGTAAGGAAAAACCAAAAGCAACAGGTAGTGATGAAGCCTCATGGGCCGAGAATCGCCGTTCCGATATCGTTTATCAATAATCTGTGGCCGGGGATTGTCCGTAAAGAGTAATCCCCTATTATGTAGATGACGGCAATCAGATGAAATTCGCTTGCTCAAAATATCATCTGATTGCCTATGTAAAGTGCGTATTGCTTTCCCGTCTTTTGCTTCATTTCACTAACTTGCCAATCCCATGAAATTGTTTACTTTTCCCCAATCGATGCGGTTGATGACATGCACGATATTGCTGGCGTCTGTGTTGCCATTGAGTGCCTCTGCAGGCATTTTTGATGATGACGAAGCGCGCAAGGCGATACTGGATTTACGTGCCAAGGTCGATGCCGTCAGTACCAAGCTAGACAATAAACTGGATACGAAAGCCGATAAAAGCAGTGCATTGGAACTGGCAAATCAGATCGAGCAATTGCGCGGTGAGATTGCGAAATTGCGCGGTCAAATAGAGGTCTTGACCAATGATCTCGCCAATACGCAACGTCGTCAGCAAGATTTTTATGTCGATCTTGATAATCGCGTGCGCAAATTAGAACCGAAAAAAATGACGATCGATGGCAAAGAAGCGACCGTCGATATTGGCGAGCAACGTGCCTACGATGCTGCGCTGTCCTTGTTTAAAGCTGCCGATTATAAAAATGCGACTGCAGCATTTACCGCGTTCAATGTGAACTACCCACAGTCCGCTTATGCAGGCTCTGCGCAGTACTGGCTTGGTAATTCATGGTATGCACAACGTGACTGCAAAAATACGATTTCTTCTTTGCAGCAGTTAGTGAAGAACTACCCTGATCATCCTAAAGCCCCGGATGCAATGCTGAATATTGCGTCTTGTCAGCTTGAATTAAAAGACAAACCGGGTAGCAAAAAAACACTGGAAACAGTGATTGCACAGTACCCTGAGACCGATGCAGCACAAGCGGCAAAGAGTCGTCTGGCCGCCACAAAATAAGCCTGCGATCTGGAAGAACAGGCCTGCACTGGAAAAAATCCGGCAAGCTCGTTGACAGGGATTATGGAACATACTATAATTTCGTTCTTTCGGGTCGTTAGCTCAGCTGGTAGAGCAGCGGACTTTTAATCCGTTGGTCGCAGGTTCGAATCCCGCACGGCCTACCACGAAATTCGAAAGACTTAGGTGAAAATCTAAGTCTTTTTCATTTATAAGCAAGAGCGTTATTGAATTTGCATTCGTTTTTTTGCAGATCGCGCGTTGATTATAAACAGCAGTCTTTGGGTCGTTAGCTCAGCTGGTAGAGCAGCGGACTTTTAATCCGTTGGTCGCAGGTTCGAATCCCGCACGGCCTACCAAAGTTACTAGCAAATATAAGGATTCAGGTGTAAGCCTGAATCCTTTTTTGTTTTTTCTGATGCTGAGAAGTGTCTATACTTATTGCACTGTGCTTATTCCAGTGCGCTAGCCGCGCTATGATCCAATTCACCTATTCAAGGCAGCCTGATGAAGCATAAGCAGGATAAAAACAAACCTACTCCATTACCGAAGGCTGCCGATAAGCAAGAGCAGCATCATGAGATTCGTCCCGGTCAATCCATTGAGTTGCTCAAGGAGCTGCACATCCTGACGCGTGATGGCAAGATGAATCAGGACAGTCGCCGTAAATTGAAGCAGGTTTATCATCTGTATCAATTTATCGAACCTCTTTTACAGCAGTTGCGTGAGACTCACGCAGACCTGAGTCTGGTTGACCATGGCGCGGGCAAATCTTATCTCGGTTTTATTCTGTACGATCTGTTTTTTAAGGCAACAGCAGGTCAGGATTCTTCCCGTATTTATGGCATAGAGACGCGTGACGAGCTGGTTAGTAAATCGACAGAGCTCGCACAGCGCCTGGATTTCCCGGGAATGTCATTCCTGAGTTTATCTGTTGCAGAATCCATTCGCTCAACACAATTACCTGATCAGATTGATATTGTGACGGCTTTGCATGCCTGTAATACCGCGACTGATGATGCAATCGAATTTGGCTTAAAAAAGAAAGCAAAATTCATGGTGCTGGTTCCTTGCTGTCAGGCCGAAGTTGCGGCTGAATTGCGCAAACATAAAGCGGAGGCAGTCAGAGATAATCCCTTGTCGGAAATGTGGCGTCATCCTATCCATACGCGCGAATTCGGCAGCCAGATTACCAATGTATTACGCTGTTTGCAGCTTGAGGCGCACGGGTATCAGGTGCGTGTGACAGAGCTGGTTGGCTGGGAGCACTCGATGAAAAACGAGCTGATCATTGCTGAATATAAGGGCTTACCTGCGAAACGTCCTGCGGAGCGCCTGGCTGAAGTACTGAAAAGCACGGGGCTAGAATCTATGCGCGGGCGATTCTTCACTCCTGCATGAGGTCGCATAGACAATTTGTGTGCGTAGGTGCCGTCATTCTGACGTCATAAATAATGATTAATATCATTTATCAGAATAGTGAGTCGCCAGAGAGTCTCATCTGGCCATTCCCTTGATTGATGATGTGGTCCAATCAGTTTTTTGCTAAAAATTACTTGCTGCATGATGCATTTTGTATCGATACATCTAATTGGAGAATCGCAGTATGTTTGCAGCCGTTGATCTTGGTTCGAATAGTTTTCGCTTGCATATAGGGCGTCATGAAGGTGATGTGATTCGTGTCATCAAAAGTGCGCGTGACCCTATCCGGCTCGCAGCTGGCCTGGATAGTCAAGGCAACCTAACGGCGGCAGCGATTAAAAGCGCGGTTGATAGTCTGGCGCGTTTTAAACTCATCCTCGGTGAGTTTCCAATTGATGCGGTGCGGGTTGTCGCGACGAACACAATACGGATTGCCAAAAATGCGGGAGCCTTATTGCCCGCGGCTGAAGCGGCGATCGGTTATCCCATAGAAGTGATTTCAGGCGAGGAAGAGGGGCGTCTGATTTACATGGGGGTGTCTAATTCCATCGCAATTCCCGGAGAACGCCGCTTAGTCCTGGATATCGGCGGAGGCTCAACCGAGGTCATTCTCGGACGCGGACACGAGATCGTGAAAGTCGAATCCTTCAGTATCGGCACAGTCAAACATAGTTCTACTTTTTTCCCTGAAGGGAAAATTACTGAAACAGGTTTCGAAGCCGCCATCTTATCTGCACGATCCTTGTTTGAAGACGCAGCACCACCATATCAGCCTGAGCATTGGCGTAATGCCTATGGGTCGTCCGGAACGATACGTGCGATCTCGGATGCGCTCTCAAAAAACAGTCTCGGTGACGGCAGCATCACCTTGCAAAGCCTGACCACGCTAAAACAGTATTGCGTGCAATGCGGGCAGATCAGTCAGTTGGAATTAAACGGCATCAAACCAGAGCGCGTTGCAATGGTTGTCGGTGGACTGGCGATTTTAATCGGACTGCTGCAAGAATTTAATATTGATGTGCTTCGACCGATTGAAGCGGGTTTGCGTATGGGCGTGATGTGGGATTTGTATTTACGCTCAACCAAACGCGACCGGCGTGAGCAGGCAGTACATAATGCTGCGACTTTATTCCATGCTGATGTGACGCGTGCTAATCGCGTAGCCGATATGGTGAAGTCTTTATATGCGCAACTGAAACCTTCTTCTGATACCTATACCCGTCATCTGCACTGGAGTGCGATGCTGCATGAGATCGGCATGGTAGTGTCGCACACGGGTTACCACAAGCACGGTGCTTACATGATTGAGAATGCGGATATGGCCGGATTCACTACCCGTGAACAGCGCGTAATGAGCAAATTGATTCTGAGCCAAAAGGGTAATCTCAGAAAAATCAGCGATAGTTTTGCCGACCTTGATTTCGCCAAAGCGGTACTGGCGCTGCGTTTGTCCGTGACTTTTATGCACTCGCGGGTTGAGCTGGATTATGCTGATTTTCGTTTGAAAATGAAAAATAAAATCGAACTCGAAATTCGCCAGGACTGGGTGACTTTGCATCCGACAGTCGCATTCTGGCTGCAAAAAGAAATCGAATGCTGGCGTGAGGTCGGCGTCGAGTTTGTCGTGAAAGCAAATATCTAGTCCGGATTTTCCATTAGACCGCTTCGCTTCGTAAAAACCTAAGTGGCATACGGTGCTCGAAGGAATAATGTCATCGCGATGCGCAATTGCCGCTGTCCTAATGGAACATCCTGATCAATTTACTTTTATTTTTTCTGAAAATCGTGGCCCAGCAAACCGTAGTAGTGCATATCAACATAGCGTTGATTTTTCCATGCAACTTCTCTGCGACATCCCTCCAGTTGAAATCCTAGCTTCAGTAAAAGCTCGCTACTGGCCTTATTTGTGCTTTCAACTTCTGCTTCGACTCTGTGTAGTTGTCCTGCGCTAAATGCATGGGCTAGCATGGCGCGTAAGCATTCTTGCATCACGCCTTGACGCCAGTAATCGGGGTGCAGCCAATAGCCGAGGTCGGCATTATGATTGTCCTTATCCCACTCATACAAACCGCAAGCACCAATTAATTGATCTGGTATCCCGCATGGAGATATTGCCCACCAGCGGCCGGTTTGCTCAGTTTCTAAATGTCGGTACCACTCGATTTGCTCTTGTGTCGCAACCAGGCTGTCATAAGAAATACCATAATAAGCAATCACTTTTGGGTGAGATAGCCCTTTAAAAATATTGCCGATATCGTCTTGTACGATTTGCCTGAGAACAAAGCGCTGCGAACGCAATTCAGGGAAATGATTGTCAGATTTCTGTGATGTAGAAGTTGCCATGCCTGATCTTTAGTCGTGCTGTTTTTATGTATTTCTCAATCAGAGGATTTCATTTTTTACATAGTGTATCGATATGTAAAACCTGAGCCTGTTTTTGTATCGCTTAAGTATCGCGGCACTATCATCCCGTAAAAAAATGTAATAGTCCTCAATATGACGCTGAGGGGGGACTATATTGACATGGCTTCATTTTACTTTTCTTGATCCCACTCCCAAAGTGGTTTATGGCTACGCCTCTGATGGCGTAGCTTTTTTTTGCCCGGTTGTGGGCGTCTATTCTTTCATCTTATCAGGAGCAGCAAGATGTTTTTGCCACTTTCCCGTTTTTCTCTCAGATTTGCAGCTTTCATGGTATTTGCGTGCACGTTGCTGTCGTTCGTCAGACCTGCGCTAGCGATTCCTGTATCGGATTTTCGTGCAGAAGATGCATTGCCAATTTTCGATGAAGTTAAAAAAAATCTTAGTTTAAGCGCCAATCAGCAGTTGCTGTGGCAGCAGACCGAAACCAAGGTACGCAATATCATGCGTACACGCGAGGCTCGCCGGCGTAATGTGCAGGAATCCATTAAGAATGGCATGCAAACTAAGAGTGCCGAGTTGCGTGATCTCGCAAAAGTGATGGATCAGGATGAGCTGATTTCTTTGCAGGAGAATCAGCAGCTCAGGGAGCTATGGATGACGATGCATGATGCTCTGGACGATAAGCAGTATGAGATTGTCCTGAGTTTGCTGATGGAGCAATTGACGCGCGTAGCTGATCAGCCAAGAGACTCACGCGCCGGTGGTGACGGACAAAAGCAAGGTGGCGGACGTCGCGGTGGTAAAGGTGGGCCGGGCGGACAAAGTGGCGGCGGTATGCCTGGTGGATCCGGTGGCATGAATCAGGGGGGGCCAGGTGCAGAGTAGTAGCCAACGAATGAAATGTGAACTGGGATCGTTTTAACTTCTAAAACCTATCCCGCTTATTTCATGTGGCTTTTGGAGGATAAAGTGCCGGAGAACCGCATAAACATTGGTGCTCACTAGCGCAATATCGTCCTGAATGTGAGGTTAATACGCGGTGTATGCAATCGGCTTTCTTTGGGAACGGCATGTTCCCATTTACTCTGAAGCTCACCTGACATGAGCAGTACGCTGCCGTTGCTTAGGGCGATGGTCAGTGGTTTTTGCATGGGATTTGTTTTGTGCCTGAGTTTGAAACGACGCGTTTCACCCAGGCTCAAAGAGGCAATGGTGGGTGAGGAACCGAGTTCCGGTTCGTCATCACTATGCCAGCCAACGCTGTCATGTTGATCGCGATACAGATTGAGTAAGACGCTATTGTAGGAATGTTGTGTCAGCTCTTCTATCGCGTGTTTAATGGCCAGCAGCGTTGGCGTCCAGGGGTAGGGATCAAGTGCTAATCCCGAATATTCATAGCTGCTTTGTTTGTCACCATACCATGCCGTCAGGCGTGGTTGCAGATGTGTTTTGCCCCATACGGTGATGGGATCCTGTCGCCACGGAGTGGTATTGAGTAGCTCGTGAAATAAATCCGTTGCATACTCTGCCGCATAAAATTGATGCGCAAATGCCAGCTCGCCATCGACGATCGTCAGTTGCTCCAGTGTTGTCGGCGCAGAAAAAAGATCGTACATGGAAGCTGGCAAATGACTTAATTTTAGTAGGCGCCCATGTAGTCTTTTTTGCCGATTTCAATACCGTTATGACGCAGCAGTGAATATGCAGTCGTGACATGGAAAAAGAATTGTGGCAAGCCATAGGCCAACAGATAATTTTGACCGCTGAGCTTTTTCTCTTTCGGCGTGCCTGGACGTAAAACGATATCAAGCTCTTCGCTGCCGTCAAATTGTGCCGGCGTCAGTGTATCGAGGAGTGCCAGTGTTTTGGCAATGCGAGCTTGCAGGTCTGCGAAGCTTTGTTCATTGTCTTCGTAGGATGGAACCTCAATACGGGCAAGACGCGCAGAGACGCTTTTCGCAAAGTCGGCTGCTATCTGAATCTGACGGGTAAATGACAGCATGTCTGGAAACAGACGTGACTGCAGCAAAGCAGAGGATTCGATATTTTTTGCCGTTGCGTGGGCCTCGGCTTTCGTCAGGACATCGCTCAAGCTTAAGAGCATTTGGCGGAATACGGGTACAGAGGCGGCATACATAGAAATTGTCATGGGAACTCCTGAAAAAGTGATTGCAGCGGGATGAAATTGCGACCGAGGTTGCGACTGAAGTTGCGACTGATATTGCGACGCTTGGCATGGAGTAACACAGCGTCTCTTCGCAAAGCATGATGATTATAGTGAGTTACCAGAAACCACGTATGAGTGGGTTGAATTTTGCTTGATCAGTGTCAGTAGAAGGCCTGCACAGCCTTGCTGCAACGACCTCGCTGTGCCTCGCTGAAATTATTGTGTGTCAGTCCTGCAATAAAAAACGCTGAGACAATTCAATTGTCATCAGCGATTTTTTATTGCGGCGGGTACAGCGCAATATGGCGCTGATTAGCTACAACTCATGCCTGTCAGGATGGAAAATTTCCCACACGTACAACGCTGCCTGAGCCGCCGATACTTTTGCTTACTTGCGGATCGCCATAATAGCTGACAGTGCCGGATCCGCCGATGCTGACTTTTAAATTATCCTTGGTCGCCGTGCTGACCTTGCCGGATCCGCCTATACTGATTTTGGCATCATTGACTTTGAGCGCTGCACCATCGATCGAGCCAGAGCCGCCGATGCTCATAGACACGGTTGATGCTGCACCGGCGACTTTAAAACTGCCGCTGCCACCGATGGACAATGCCAGGCTATCGGTAGCCAGACTACTCAGATTCACTGCACCCGAACCTGCGACGGTTACACGCAATTTAGTCGATTGCAGTTTGTCCGCATGGACTGTGCCGGAACCACCGACATCCAGTTCGTCAATTTGTTTTAGACGGATCACGATCTTCATGGTCTTGGTATCGAAGTTCGTGTTTTTTTCGACAGGGCGAATTTTAAGCGTGCCGTTGTCAACGACGGTTTCAATCAGCGCCAGCAGATTGTCGTCGGTTTCAATAGAAATACCTTCGTTACTTCCTTGTTGTAATTCCACATTGGCGGGCAGACCCACGCTGATGGCCGTGAATTGACTGACGGCACGGTTTTCCATTTGTACCTTGCCTGATCCGGCAATCTTCTTGCCTGATGCCCAGTTCCAGCTCCAATCTGCAGCGCTCGCAGCCGGAGTATACGTTGCCAGTCCGATTGCGCCGAATGCCAGGCCAATAACGCAAACACGATGTGCAAAACGAGTCAGAGTAGTCATGCTGTTTCCTTATAGGTGAGATCAAACAATGCTGTCGCAGTATGCAGATATGCATGGCGAGGTGCGAGGCGTTTGCGATGAAATGGTTTTTCCGTGGCGTAGAACGTCATGGATCTGGACAGACGGGCGCAGCAATTCAGGGACAATACGCGATCAGCGATTAATGAATGCCGTATCCCAGGTCGTCCTTGGCGCTGCTTTATCTAGATGATTTTCATTTTCTGCCTGAATACTAGCGATTTCTATCAGTACTTCGTTCGGAAAGCCGAGTCTATCTTCTCCAGGACCTTGAATAACCAGAGAGGTCAGGTAACGTTTCAGATGCATAGGTTCATTGCAGAACAGGCAAATACGTTGCCATAAATGAGGGTAAGCTGTTTTGATGTACTGATTTGGTGTCAGGCGCTCAATGTCATTGATCGACATGGCGACTATATTGCTCGGTGTGGGGTGCGACGAGTAGATTGCCTGAACGGTATCAGGAGGCGGCGGCGTAGTTGTCGCGGCTATTTGCTGGTTGCGCATAATCGTGCTGGCAGCGATATCTGGCTTGGGAGCGGCGATGCTTGAGAAGGGCGCTAAGGTGCGTAATATCTGCTCAAAAATCGGCAGCGATTGTCTCTCCCAGCGGATAGTTTTGATGCCCGCAGCTTTAAAAAAAGCCTCATTGGTCAGATACTTACCATCATCACCGAGCTCTTCGTTCAGCTCGATAACGCATAGTAAGCTCATACTTGCGTCAAAGATTGCATAATCTATTTTTCTGTCTTCGAGATCGGCTTGTTCAGTGCGTCGTAATTTGGCGTCCGTACTCATCGGCTCAAGCAAATCGATCAGGTCCACTTTCGGGAAAATATAGCAATTCGGCAGAGCGCGACGCAAACGTCCGAAAAAAACTTGTTCTTCTTTTTCAAAGAAGGGTTTTTCTTCATATGCTGCGGTCGTGTTTCTATTTTTCTTGAAAGGGAAAGAAAACATCAATCAGCCTTATGTTCAAAGTGGCATGCGGAGCATCTATGCAATCTGAACGGCATCTTTCGTCTGCTCAGATCTCAGTTCCGCATGTCTTCACGATCATATTCAAATTTGTTGTCTCGAACCGCGTCTGACCTATGTCTTGAGACTATGTGCTTGATGAACGATGTGTCGATTTGTTGCAAATAATGACTATAATTGTCATCTTTGTTTGCAAAAAAGGCAAGCTTTGTGTTATCCAAATACTACTGTTGAAGCGAAATTCAGGTTAAATAATGTTAAAAAATATTTAAAAACGTATTTAGGAATAATCCAGAAACGATTTAAAAATCTACTGAATATTAGGTCGTCAATCTACAACTGCTTAGTCTGAAACGTATCGCATTGCTCCATTTTTCCGCTTTCTAATCCCCGGCTAAACCAGCGTACCCTTTGCTCCGAACTTCCATGAGTGAAGGAGTCGGGGACAACCTGTCCCTGGGCTTTGCGTTGCAGGGCATCGTCACCGATGGCGGTCGCTGCATTCAGGGCGTTTTCTACATCGCCTTTTTCCAGGATGCTACGCGCCTGATTCGCGTGAAAAGCCCAGACTCCGGCAAAACAATCCGCCTGCAATTCCATTCTGACTGAAAGGGCATTTCCTTGTATCAGCGAGGCGCGAGCGCGTGCATCATGTACTTTTTCAGAGATGCCCAGCAGATTTTGTACATGATGGCCAACCTCATGCGCAATCACGTAGGCTTGCGCGAACTCCCCGCTGACGTTAAACCGGTCACGCATCAATCGATAAAAACTCAGATCGATATACACCTTACTGTCAGACGGGCAGTAAAAAGGCCCGGTCGCTGACTCGCCTTTCCCGCAGGCGGTAGATGTGAGGTTGTCAAAAATAACCAGATGCGGCGCTGTATATTGTGCGCTTCTGGCACGAAATAACTCCTTCCAGACATCTTCCGTATCAGCCAGTACTGTCCGTACGAACTTGGTTTCTCTGTCATTGGCGGGAGGACGGTTCTGATGCGCTGGCTGGCTTGTCGATACTTGCCCACCACCGCCGCCACTTAATAAACTCAATACCGTCAGAGGATTCACACCAAAAAAGTACGAGGCCACTAAAGCGATGACGATGGAGCCGATACCGATATGGCGACCGCCTAAGCCACCGCCGCCACCTCCTGCATTTTCATCACCGCGGCGGTCTTCTACATTATCGCTTTCGCGATTACCTTCCCATTTCATACGTATCCTTCCAGTTGCAATTCAGATGCAAGAGTATTTAAAAGTATATTTAATGAAGGTCATCGACTTGCAAAGCCTCGCGTTTTTTCTGTACGTCATACGCGGTCAGCATGGCATGCGCAATCAAGTCGACGGCAGGCCGGGTATTGCCTTGCTTGTCTTCCCATATCTTCGGCGTCAAAGCGCCTGAGAGTGAGAGCGCGTCACCATCATCCAATGCGAGCAGGGCTTCTTGCAAATCGTCATCGAACGCAATCACGTTACAAAAAATAGTATCCCCGTCAGCAAGCGCGACGCGCAGCTTGCAAGTGACATAATGGCTGCCTGACTGGCCTTGCCGTTGCTGTGCCTGACCGTACAATCTGCCAGCGATGAGTGCATCTATCACATGAACCTTTGCGTGTTATTTGAGTAATTGAAAAAAGTGCTCAGATTTTCTGACGATACGTTTAGATGCTGTCCCAAACAAATCATGAGTTTCTTGCAGCACATATTCATTGATGTCTTTCAGATGAAAAATGACCCCGCGAAAATTGGTGCCCAAGTAATCGAATGGGGTAAGTTTAGTTTTGACGGGAATATCGCTCACCAGTAAGTTACGTAATTTGCGTTCCAGATCGTATAAAGATTTTTCATCAAAAGAGACCGTAGTACCCTTGGGAGTAGGGAAGTTCGTAGAAAATGAAGAATTTTGCCCCATGGGATTTTTAATGGTAATTTTTACGCCGAGCTTTAAGAATTTGGCTGTCGCAAAAAAATCATTATCATCGTACATGCAATCTCCTTATTTTTTATAGTAAAGCAGATCGTTTACAGACTTGCCAGAGTTCGATAATTTTCTGTCGCTGTTGCAACGTCTGTGAACTAACATAATCCGCTGACATGGCAGATTCAGGGGTTTTATCCGTTCGTCTAGATCATCAGCAATTTACGCCGCTCATATTCCGTTTTAATAATATACCGCTGGATGGCAACTTCCATTGCATGCGGCAATTTAAAAAACTTCACCCCGATCCGGTAGCGTCCGTGTCCATCTCTGCTAATTAAGGTCACGTGTCTGATGTGACCGGCGCAGGTCAAGACCGTTTTATCTGACAAAGGTATCTCGAGCTGCATGATTTTATCGTCTACGCGTAGTGATGGCTGTCCGGTTAGGGTTGCCCCAAAACCTCCAACGCTCAGATCATGCAAGACCAGGTCATGGATTTTTGTCCCGTCTTCCATCAATAAAACTACTTTGAGCGGATTAGCCACCGGTAATAAATTCCGGTAAGTCTCGCGTCGCTGCAGGCGAATAATACGCTCCGGCAAAGGCACCCAGAACGCCTGATGCTCACCCCACAGAAAGCGGTTAGGCTGTAATCCTGTGAATTGTACGCGGATGCCATCAGGCATGGCGACGAACGCACAGGTCGCACTTTTGGGGAGAAGTTTATTGGCCCTCTCGTCGCCACCCAGATCAAAAATCAAGGCCTCAGCGCGCGCCTCCAGCAACATGCTAAGGATAAATTCCTGACCGCCGTTAAAATAAACAGTAACAGGCTCTCTGCGGTGTATGAGATCATTGAATACATTCAATATCTCCATCTTACCGAGCAAAAAATAGCGATCCTCAATTTCGTCATTGCTCAAGGACGCCGACATGGATTTTTCTCCAAATAATGATGTATATGAAAATACTCTCTGGGAGTAAAGAGGTCAATACCGTTTGGCTGTGTTTGGCTTTGTTTGGCTGTATATGTAACAAGATGGTGAGTATCAGGTTCTGAATTTTACCGCTGGATTACGCAGACATACCGCCTCCACTTCCGACTTGGCAAAACCTGGCCAAAGGAAGCAAAGAGATCGTACCGAAAGTAAAGTGAGCTGTCTCACGCATGCTGGCTGATAAAACCTTGCTCGTTGATAAAAATGGCGGCATGGACTGATACACTGTTGTCAGTGCATTACGCCCTTATAATTTCTCAATATTCTTATCGTTTACGACTATCGGACAGGAGACCAATAACATGATCAAAGGTAGTTGCTTTCATTTACGCCATGTTCGCAAAGAGGATGTTCCTGAACTGATCACTCTGATGAATTCGGCCGAAGCTAAAGGCGAATTTCTGTCGCTTGAGGTGATGTTGCCTGGCGCATTGGAAAAGAAGTTTGAGGCCGAATCCCAGTCCAAAGACATCAGCGAGAGCCTCCTCATTATTGATGGACATGAGACGAATCAGGGCGCGAAGAAGGACACAATACTTGGCCGCGTTTTTCATTTCAAAACGGTGCCTTACTTTAACTCGCGTGAAATAGGCTATGGCATGTTTATCAGCAAGATGCGGGGTAAAGGCATCATGACCGAAGCGGTTCAGTTATTGACTAACTACCTGTTTAACACCACGCTGCTTAACCGGCTGGAGATTCATATGCATGTCGATAATATCGCCTCAGAAAAAGTCGCCATCCATTGTGGTTATCTGAAAGAAGGTATCGCTCGAGGTGCTGCCTTCAGCCGTGGCAAGCATATTGATATTACGATGTATGCCTTGTTACGCAGTGAGTGGGAGCAATTGAATGAACTTAAGTGAGTGAACTTAAGTGAGTGGACTCAAGTGAATAGGCTTAAGTGATGCTCACGAACAAACCCATCGCAGTCCTGATTCCATTGCATATTTCATTTTTATCAGAGACGGGTGCATGATCAAGATCTATCACCACACAAGTTACAGACCAATATATTTTGACGAATACAGAGATATCTTAATATGACCCGTTTAATTACCCAGCACACCTTAGCCGAGTTGACGCACGCTGCCCAGGAGAGTCCGCGCTTGCGAAAAAATTTGAATTTTCACACCAGCAATGACAGTGTTTGTCACCGCTTGTTGAATGCATTGGAACCCGGTACCTACGTCGCCCCGCATCGTCATCTGCATGCAGAAAAAGATGAGACCATGATGGTGATGAGCGGTAGCTTCGGCGTACTATTATTTGATGAACAGGGTGTAATAACTGAGACCGTCGTACTCTCGCAAACCCGGGGTAGTTTGGGCATCACCATCCCGGCTGGAGTGTTTCACAGCATGGTGGCGCTCGAAAGTGGCTCGATATTTTTTGAGAGTAAAGCCGGACCTTATGCCGCTTTAGCCGAACAGGAGAGGGCGCAATGGGCGCCAGCCGAGGGGGATCCTGGCTGCGTCGTCTATCTGCAAAATATGACAGCGCAATTTGCCGAGTAATCATCAGTCAGTTGGAGTTTAGAAGTGCGCCGGTAATTCAAGAGGGATCTTTGCAATGAGATCAGTTATTTTTGGTCTTACTTCCACCTGAATGGCAGTCAGGATCCTCGCTAGTTGCGGGGATTTTTTCTATGATAATGACGTTCTTGTCCATTGGCACAAGGACTTGTGATTTGACCGGTTGCTCAGCAACCGCTTTGCGCGGTCGCACTGGTTGTGGATGATGTAACCAAAACATAGCTTGCCCTTTGTCGGATGAGTAGCTGAGATGGGGGAGTCCACAATCGAATACAAGTCCCGTCCAGATATTCTTGTCTGATGTCGATGTGTCGAGCATGTCAGTACGCATCTTGTTGACGACGGACATCACTAATACATCTTTTCAACCTATCGATGCCATCGGAGTCTGATTATGGCTATCAGGCGTTCGCCTGCGTTCGTTTGCCTGCATTTGCCAATATTAATTAATGAGCTGGCTTGGTCCGCTCAATAAATGCTGCATGCGGATAGTCTGCGGGTGCAAAAGGAAAGCCTTTCGACGTCAGCCATATACAGGCTTCTTGCATATCGGAAAAGTAATGCACCAGATGTTCCGGTAAGTTGCCAGTCTGTCGCTGGTGGATTGCCAGGCGCATCTGATCTGGCACGATGACGGCAAGGCAGACGCAACCGTGCTGAAACGCCCATTCACGCATTTGCGGAAAAGCCTGTAGGGATGAGGCGCTGGACATTTCCCAGTGTGCTGCATTGGTGAGTCCTGCCCACGGCGTGCCTACCGGTGCTTTTTCTTGTGTGTCACGAAAGCAGGCGAGAGTGCCTTGCTCATTGAAGCTGCCAGCGGTGGTGCGAACCAACACGTTACGAACGAGGGAAATCTCCCATTCTCCATGTATTTTCATTGGCTAAATTTGTACGGGGTAGGTACATACTGAGTACAGAATAAGGCATCATTGTACTCAGTTTGTTCAACGCTTGCCGTTGCTGACCTGGTGCTGATCACCAGGGGCAACTGTCAAAATCAGGCTGTGTATTCAGAGCAATTACTGAACAGGATTTTTAGGGAACAAGCGCAATGAAACCGGCGCACTGAGTTTTTTCTGGTCGCGGCTTGCTGCTTTGAATTTGCAGGTTTTGACCAGCTCTACGCTAGCCCGGTCCAACTCTGGTTTGCCGCTTCCCCACTCCAGCGAAAAGCGTCCTGGCATTCCGATGTCGGAGATATAAGCGCCAACCACAATGCCCCGGCCACGCTCTTTATCGCTGGCAAAGCGTACCAACTCAGATTCGGCGCAGCTTTCCGGGATCAGTTCAGGCTGATACTCAATCGCTCCGTTATAAGACCATTTATACGCAACGATTTTCGTCATTTTTTTATTCGGTGCAGTTGCCACTAATTGACAGCCCATGATCGTACTGCTAACCGTATCGTCAAGTATGCGCCATCCGCTACTTTTCAGAATATTGACTCCCTCGATTTTGCCACTCTCATCAATGTTGAGACCGATGACGGAATTGCCCTGAAAGGCATTGCGTAGTGCAACCATGGGATATTCCGGCTTGCGACAGCGGCTCAGCAAGTCACCATCAGGGCGGCTATCGGGCGTCTCGGTAGTTGACGCTGGCACCGCTGTGGTCGCTGCATCTTGAGCGTATGACAGAGCAGTCACGCTGACCAAGAGGGCGCCGAGGAAATTTTTTATTAGTTGAGGCATTCAGAGCTCGCTTTATCCCTGCGCGGGACGGGGTTGGTTAGGATCGGTTGCACGGTCATCGATGAAAACGGTGCAGCGATATATTGCTGTTGATTAATAATTGACATAAATCAACGCAAACAGCATCTTATAATAAATATTGTTTTTCAATCAATTTATTTCTTTGATGATAAGTAATCTGTGAGCTGACCGAGTCGCATACAGCCGTATGCATTCGTGCGTGGCCTAAACAGCGACTACTCGCCGGGCCGGATAATGGCTACAACACATCCTCGTTGAGGTAATGCGTTCTGACAGATGCTTTGTGGTGATGCGCCGGGGTTTGCCTGCTAGCTCAGGCGTTGCCTGATTTTATGAAGTCGTCGCTGCTGGTGGTTTCTGTTTTTTTACTTTTTTTACCGGAACAGGTAATGCTGCCACAGTGCAGAGCGCAAGTTGGCAAAGGCGCTCGCGGTCTTCCCACATATCAGCATCCAGCAAAAACCAGGGCTTGGCCGAGGGGTAGGGTGGTGCTTCGCTTACGGTGCCGAGAAAAGCGCGTCCGGCGTCTGTGGGTTTAATAAATAACTGATCATCGCAAATGACGGCGAACATTTTTTCCGATAAATACAGGCCATATTCGCCAAACATGCGTTTTGCTGTGACGGCGCCACAGCCACTCAACTGATCCACAATAAATTCAACACTGCTCGCCTGACTCGCCATGGTGATTCCTGTCTGATGATCGTTAGATGTTTATCTGCTGTTGCTATCGCTCTGAAGCACTGTCGACTGTACCCAGTTGCAATTGAGCGGACGTTCAGCTTTTTGCAAAACCTTGATCCAGATACGCCATGATGTCACGTGATTCATAGAGCCATTTCACGCTGCCGTCGTCGTTGGTGATTCTCAGGCAAGGTACTTTCGGACTACCGCCTTGAGTCAGTAAGGTATCGCGGTGGTGTTTTGATGCCTGAGTATCACGCAGTTCTATGTTTAAGGAAAGTCTGCGCATTTCCTGACGGACTTTGATGCAAAACGGGCAGGTGTTGAACTGATATAGCGCCAGTTTTTTACAGGTGGCATCAACATTTTTTTGCGCATCGGGTGATCGTTCCAGACCTTTTGGCCGCGCCAGGTATTCGTTCAGTAGCATGAAAGGGCCAAGGATGGTGCGGATTAATCTGAAAAAGTATTTCATGAATTCTTTCGGTAGGAACGGTGAGCAATACCGGGTGCTGTGCAGGCGATCCCGGCCATCGAATGTCGCATTGCCGTGATCAGCATTGTGCCGGCATTGTAGCGGTGAAGTGATATGTTCAGTAGCGTGTTTTTGATAATTTTAAAAAGCGATCCGCATAGTCTAAGCGCCTCGTGGCGCATAAATGCCCTGAAAGCCGCATGAACATTGCGGATTCATTTTTAAAAGTACGCAACAATACTCAGCAATGTCTAAACAAATACACAAATAGATAAGCTCAGAATAAAAAATGGCGGGCAGTATTTGCCCGCCATCTGCTATCCACTTTTTAGATACTTACCAGATCGATACGCGCTGCTCCGGCGGCAGGTACATCTGGTCACCTGGCCTCACATCAAAAGAGGTATAAAAATCCGGATGATTCTTCAGGCTCCCATTAACGCGGAATTCGCCGGGAGAATGCGGATCAGTTTTGATCAGCGCCAGCGAACGTTGTTCACGCGATTTGTTGCGACGTGCTTGTGCCAGACCCATGAACAAACGCTGTTCTGCCGTCCAGCCGTCAATCACCGGTGCGGGTTTGCCCTCCAGCGATAACTTGTAAGCGCGCAGTGCCATGACGATACCGGCGTTATCCGCGATGTTTTCGCCGAGTGTCAGTTCACCATTCAAAAAATGGCCTGGCACCGGGCTATAGCCGTTGTACTGCTCAACCAGCGCCTTGGTTTTACGATTGAATTTTTCGCGGTCTTCTTTGGTCCACCAGTCGCGCAGATTACCATCGCCATCATATTGCGAACCTTGATCATCAAAGGCATGACTGATTTCATGGCCAATCGAGATACCCAGCGCACCATAGTTGACGGCGTCTTCTGCGTTCACATTAAATAGTGGCGATTGCAGGCGCGCTGCGGGGAAGACGATCTCATTCATCTCCGGGCTGTAATAGGCATTCACCGTTTGCGGTGTCATGTGCCATTCTTCACGATCGATAGGCTTGCCGAGTTTGGCTATCTGTAAGGCATGCTCTGCCATACGCAGTCGCATCAGATTGCCGAGCAAATCGTCTTTGCTGATCTGAACGGCAGAGTAGTCATGCCACTTGTTGGGGTAGCCGATCTTGACGCTGATTTTGGCGAGTTTGGCCTGAGCCTGCTTTTTGGTTTCTGGGCTCATCCAGTCGAGAGTGTCGATACTTTCTTTAAACGCTGCGAGGAAGTAGCGCACCATTTTTTCTGTGCGGGCTTTGACTTCAGGTGCAAAATATTTTTCGACATAAGCCTGACCGACGGCTTCGCCCATGACCTGATCAACCAGTGCTACACCGCGTTTATCACGCGAGCGATTCTCTTTGATGCCAGCGAGGATCACACCTTTAAACGCAAAATTTTCATCGACAAACGCAGTCGATAAATAAGGACTGGAGTTACTGATCAGATGCCATGTGAAATAGGTTTTCCAGGTATCGAGTGAAGTATTTTGTACTATCTCGTTCATCCCTGTGAGAAAACTTGGTTGCTCCACCACGACGGCATTGACCTTGCCTGCAACGCCGGCGGCTTGCAAATAGGCGGACCAGTCATACGCTGGCGTCAGTACATTGAGCTGCTGGATATCGAGTTTGTTATAAGTTTTGATCGGATCACGATTCTGTACCTGCGTCCATTGAACTTTGGCTAGCCCGGTCTCTAAGGCAACGATGTTTCTGGCATCGGCTGCGGCCTCTTTATCGCCCGCGAGGCTCAGCATTGTTTCAATGTGCGCCTGATACTTCGCGAGGATGTCTACCATCTTGGCATCGTCTCGCTTCAGGTAATAATCACGGTTGGGCAAGCCCAGTCCCGATTGGGCGATGCCGACGACGTATTGCGTCGAATTTTTATTATCCTGACCGACGTTCATCCGATATGGTGTGGTCACGCCGATGGATTGCAGATGAGCGATCAGTGCCGTCAATTGTTTTTTATCGCTCAGTGCCGCTATCGTTGCCAGCTCTGTGCTTAGTGACTGGATACCCAGCGTATCGAGCTTTTTCTGATCCATGAAGCTGTTGTACAGGTCGCCGATTTTTTGCTGATTGCTCCCTGCGATTTTGTCTGGCTTAGTGGCAGCGTCTTCAACGATGGTGCGCAGTTGCTGCTGCACGTCTTCACGCGCTTTCATAAACGTACCCCAGTCGGATTTGTCTGACGGGATCTCGGTTGCCTTCAGCCACGCACCTTGTGAATACCGGTAAAAGTCATTTTGTGCCCGTACCGTTTTATCGATACTGTTGGTTTGTATGCCCGAGCTTAATGTGCCGGCGATAGCTACTGTATCCGCGGCATACGCTGAGTAGCTAAGTGTGCTCATAACAATGAATGTGCTGAGTGTGCTGGCGGTGAGGGTATTGAGAAGGGGGCGTTTCATGACATCGTTACTTTCAGATAGGGATAAGTTCTGGATAGGCGTCGCTGTGTGACGCAGGGTAAGCGTGACACGGTATTCACGATACCATTACATGGTCTTTTGTATCGGTAGATGTAGACATCATGATGGTCGGCTAAGTTCCTGTCCGTCGTCAAGGGGCTGAGACGGGCGTATCGCCCATCTCTCACATGCGACAGATGGGCGATCATAGTGGGTGACGATAATGAGTGGCGATGGTGAGCCTACATTACCGAAAATAGCCTAAGCCGCCTTCGCCGGAATCCGCTCCAGCACTGCCAGCAATAGTGTCCAGAATTGTCCGACCGTCGTGATATTCACCATCTCATCCGGTCCATGCGGGAAGCGGATTGTCGGACCGATCGAGACCATGTCCAGATCGGGATAATGTTTTTTAAACAGACCACATTCCAGACCCGCATGGATCACCATGATCGTCGGTTCTTTATGATAAATACTCTCGTAAGTATTCTTCACGATCGCCATCACAGGGGAGCTGGTGTCTGGTTTCCAGCCCGGATAGCAGCCGGTGAATACGATACTGGCGCCTGCCAGATCGCTCAATGATTGCAAGGTGCTTTCAATATTTTCACGACCGCTGTCGATCAGCGAACGGACCATGCAGACGATACTGACGCTGTCGTCGTGCGTACTGATGACGCCGACATTGAGTGAACTCTCGGTCACGCCAATGATCTCGTCGCTCATGCGGATCACGCCGTTCGGGCAGCTATTGATCAGGTTGATCAGCACCTTTTGCGCCTTTGCTTGCATGGTACGCAGCGGCGTTGTTGCGGTGGCCGATGGGGTGATGCTAAGTTTCAGGGTTGGCTCTACCTTGGCGAGTTCCGCCTGCAAGAGCGCTTGGTATTGCGTCACGCGCTGTTGTAGCAGGTCGGCTTTATCTGCGGGAATCGTAAAGCTGCATTGCGCCTCACGCGGGATCGCATTGCGTAAAGAACCGCCTTTGAGTTCACTCAGCGCCAGACCCAGCTCCAGCGCATGACCTGCCAAAAAGCGTGCAAGTAATTTATTCGCATTGCCGCGACCCAGATGAATGTTCACGCCAGAGTGGCCGCCTTTGAGGCCAGACAGACTCAGTGTAAAGGCAAGATGACCAGCCTGTGCGGCTTGCCATTGCACTGGCATACTGATCTCGGCGTCGACACCGCCTGCGCAGCCCATGTAGATTTCGCCTTCTTGTTCCGAATCCGTATTGATCAGAATCTCGGCGTCCAGCATGCCCGCTTGCAGGCCAAACGCGCCTGTCATGCCTGCCTCTTCATCGACCGTCAACAAGACTTCCAGCGGACCGTGCCGGATATCATCAGAACCAAGAATCGCCAGCGCTGACGACATGCCGATGCCATTGTCCGAGCCTAGCGTGGTGCCGGTCGCCTTGACCCAGTCACCGTCGATCCAGGGCTGAATCGGATCGGTGACAAAGTCGTGTACCTTGTCTGCATTCTTCTGCGGCACCATATCCAGGTGCGCCTGAATCACGACGGTCTTACGATCTTCCATGCCTGCGGTTGCCGGTTTGCGTATGATCAGATTGCCGACATGATCGACGACCACAGACAGGCCGCGCTCTTTCGCCCAGGATTGGATGTGCGCGCTCAATGCCGCTTCGTGTTTAGACGGATGCGGAATCGCACAAATTTGAGAAAACCATTGCCACAAAGGCTGAGGAAAAAGCTGATTGATGCTAGAAGTTGTCGTCACGTTGCGTATCCTGTTGCGCCCATGCGGAGAGGGCAGAGGGCGGCAAGTTTAACATAGCGCACTTCTCAGGCCCTTCACCCGGTTGCCTCGCATCATCCTGCCTTCATGCTTCAGAGAGCAGCGCACTCCTGGCACTTTCCACTAACTTGGCCGATAGCCGCGCCAGACGTGGTGATTGTACTTTCCAGTGATGCCAGTACAGAGCGACGTCCACGGGACGGTCTGGTGCCAGCCGGATGAGTTCGGGTTCTGCCTGCATTTCTTTCAGCATCAACTCAGGAATCATGCCCCATCCCAGGCCAAGCACGATGGCGCGGTTGTACGGTGCAGTAGCGGGAATGTGATGACGCGGACAGACATTTTCGGTCAAACCGAAATGCTCAAGCAAAAACTGGGACTGCAATTTATCCTTGCGATTGAAGGTCAGTACCGGTGCCAGGCGTGCACTTTCGCGTTGCATTCCTTGCGGGAACCAGCGTGTGCAAAAGGCTTTGCTGGCAACTGCCTGGTAACGCATGTTACCCAGCGCCTCGGCCTCACAGCCGCGCATTGCCTGCGGTTCAGCTGAAATACAACCAAGCACCATGCCGTTTTCCAGTAAATCATGGGTATGTTCCTGATCATCGATGCACAGATCCAGCAGAATATTTTCTTTGATCAGAAAGTCGCCCAGCGCAGGCAAGACCCAGCTATCGAGGCTATCCGCATTGACGGCTAGCGCAATACTGACCGGTGCGTGCGGCAGATCGGCAAACATACCCGATAAGTCCTGCTCCATTTCAGCGACGCGCCGTAAGTGCTGCAACAGACGCTGTCCTGCGGGAGTGGCACGACAAGGCCGACTGCGGATGACTAGCGTGCTGCCAAGCTGGATTTCCAGTGCCCGGATTCTTTGCGAGAGTGCCGACGGGGTCAGACTCAGTTGCTGAGCTGCCGCCTCAAAACTGCCGCTGTCAATCACACTCATCAAGGCTGCACACTGGCGGGTATCGAATTTCATAATTAAGAAATTTTAATGAAGTCGTAAATAAATTAAATCTACTTCAGCTTAGTCGTAAAGAGCTGCACTATGCAAGCTTATTCACAGAGGTAGGAGCGGCGCAGATGTTGACGTTTTTCTTAAAGGGCATGGGGCTGAGTGTCAGCCTGATCATGGCAATCGGCTCACAAAATGCACATGTGCTGCGTATGGGTTTGCGGCGCGATCATGTCGCGATCACTGTGCTGGTGTGTGTCGCTTGCGAAGCGGTGCTGATCGCGATTGGCATCATGGGAATGGGCAGTCTGCTGAGCCACAACCCTGCATGGATGCGTGTTGCCAGCTGGGGAGGTGCCGCCTTCCTGTTCTGGTATGGCGCACGTGCCTTGCGCTCGGCTTTACAGACCCAAACCCTGCAAGTCGCTGGCGGCGATAACAAAATTAGCCGGGCGCAGGCTCTGGCAGCAGCGCTGGCAGTCACGTTGCTGAATCCGCATGTGTATCTGGATTTGCTGGTCTTGCTGGGTCTGGTCGGCGCGCAGCAAGAGGGGCAGGGCAAGCTCTGGTTCGGACTGGGTGCGCTGTGTAATGCTGCCCTATGGTATGCAGCGCTCGGTTACGGTGCCAGACTACTGGCCCCCTTGTTTGCCAAGCCACTTGCCTGGCGTATTCTTGACGGTGGTATTGCGATCATGATGTGGGCGCTCGCCCTGAATCAGTTGCGGTGAATTGGCAGAAGTTGTTGCCAAATCCAATGATCCGGGTGAGCGCTCCGCAAGCAAGTCAACACTCAGAATTGACCGTTCAAAAACTCGCGATAAGCTTTGAGTGCCTCTGGCTTGCTCATCGCGTTCATGTGACCCGTATTCGCGATTTCTTCATAGCGCTTATTCGTTCGCGGAATACTGACAAATAGTTCGCGCGCCGTTGACGCTGGCGTCTGTGCATCATTAGCGCCGTTGACAATCAGCACCGGGCCTGGATAACTGCGCAATGCAGCGCGGTTGTCGATAGACATCAGTTCCTGATCCAGGTTGATCTTGACGAAAGGTTTAGCGAACCACGGCACCATATTTTCTGAATACGCGAGTGCGGTAGTTCCTGTACCTTCTAACACCAGCGCATCAACCGCGCGCTGGCTGGCCAGTCTCGCTGCTACAAAGCTGCCGAAAGAATGACCGTGCACTACCAGCTTACCAGGCACCATTTTGCGCACATAGTCGTATAAGGCCAGCGTATCGCTCTCCAGCTCAATCAGGCTATGCGGCTTGCCATTCGAATCGCTGCGACCAAAGCCGCGATAATCGAAGCTGATCACGTTCGCGTTCAAGTCCGTAAATGCCTTCGCAAAATAAGCACCGTTCGCATCGACCCGGACGCCGCTCCCCATAAAGTACAGCACCGTGAAGTCCGCACCGGGCTTGCGAATATATACGCCACGACTCACTGCACCATCCACCTGTGTGTACTCCAGATTCTCAATTTGATACGCCGGTGCAGTCGTTTTTAACAAACTAATTTTGCCCGGATCTTTGGGAACGAATTGCTGTGCGGTGTAATTCACGGTAGTGCAGCCACTGGCACACAACGCGGCGGCAATCAACAAGCCTGGCAACAGACCAGACAACAAACCGGAGAGACGAATTTTCATGTGTTTCCTTAATTTTCTCTTAGTTTTATAAATGATGGGTCGAGTGTTGATGATGACCAGATCTCATCTCTGACGAGGATTCGTGACAATAGTTCAATGATTTTGCATGTAAAAAGTATAATAAAAAATAGGTTAATTTTATTAATTTTGTTATAATTTTTTTCGGAAATTACTTGTCATTATTGAAAATACAGTAGTTTCTTTGCTTACATTCCAGTCCCACTTCAACGGAGTTTTTAAATATGCAAAAAACGTATGTTTTGGCAAGCAAGTTTGCTCTCGCTGCCTTAGTTCTGGCGGCGCACGGCGTCTCTCACAGTGCGAGCTACGAGGAGGCCGATATCAGCGGCTTCAAAATTGGCGGGCAAATGGTATCCGCCAAACCAGCACTGCAAAAAATCAATCCAGCCTATACGTTTGACGATATCAAGCTCAGTGATGGACGCGTAGTTGGCCTGAGTGCCGTGGCCAAAATTGTTAAACCCAATACCTCGCCTTTTTATACAGATCAATTCATCCTGTTGCAAAACGAAGCGGGTGTCGTCTGGTTTGCCGGAAGAACCCAACAGATTCCCGACAGAGACAAATATATCAACAGAAAGACCTTACGCGAATCTCTCGAAGAAAAGTATGGCAAATCGAGTTATGCGGAATTTAATGGGATGTCGTGGGAATACGATATCAGCGGCAAACAATATTTTTCAGTCAAAATCGGCGATTATTACGGCATCGCTCCTTGCTATACCGACGGCAATGATGCGGACAACCTCGGGCAAATTACGGGTACGCAGTTGTCGATGTGGTTGCCACGAAAATTCAGTGAAAAATGTGGATTCACCGTTATCTCCAGGCTAAGTGGCGCTGCCGGGGATTCGACAGGGGCTCTCTTAAGTCAATACACAGTTAGCTTGATTAATCCTAAGCTGAGGCACGATATGGCCTCAATCAAAGCCGCGAAAGAGGCTTTGGAAAAGAAAAAACTGATCGATCAGGAATCACAGCGCAGCAATAAGCCTAAGCTCTGATCGCCGACGCCAGTAGGGCAGGTGCAAACCGCGCGTATATTTGAAACGAAAACAACGCGGGTTGCACCCGGCCTACATACTTATTTATCCCATGATGAAAAAAATTCTCTGCACCTTAATTGTGTTACCGATAGCGATCCTCAGCGCTTGCTCCAGAAAACCAGAACCGTCATTTGATCGAGGGCAAACGCCAGCGGCAGCAATGGTTGTTCAGGGAGCAGCCCCAGCTCCAATGCAGGATATGAAGCGTAAAGGTAATGAAGTAGACTCAGAGACGAAGGTATCATCAAAAGATAAAAAAACCTCCCGCCGCTATCTCGCCTACGAACATTCCATCGGTATCGATGTCACCGACACTAAAATCGCGACGCTGGTCGAGAATATTAAGCATGCCTGCGATGCTGCTGAGAATTGCGATGTACTGGACAGTGATGTCAACGGCGGCGAGTACGCCAATGCACATATAAAGCTACGTGCAATGCCGTCAGATATTCCAAAACTCATCGCGATCGTCAGTCACGAAGGTAAGCTGTCGAGTCAGCGTACCAATGCCGAAGATTTAAGTGGTCGCATTGAAGACACTGCAAAGCAAATCGCGCTCAAAGAAGATTTTCGTAGTCGGCTGGAAGCCTTGCGCATCAAGGCGGGCAACGATATTGATGCACTGATTAAAGTGAATGAGCAACTGGTGCAAATCCAGTCCGATCTCGAATCCTTGAGCGGACAACGCGTCATCCTGATGAAACGCGTCGACACTGAAATTCTCAATATCAGCATCGCATCCGCAAGCAACACCTCTGTCTTTGCGCCGTTGAGCCAGGCCGCTTCCGGTTTTTTGCGTAATATCTTCGATGCACTGGCGACGGTTGTCACCTTCATCGCGCTGGCATTGCCGTGGCTGGTGTTCCTGATATTCTGTGTCTGGGTATTTAAAAAAATCAGGAAATACAGAAAGCGGAAGCTAGAAAAAATTTGATGTGTACATCAGTACTCAGATGATGATATCCATTACGGATCTCATCGTTTTAATCGGTGCGCATGGCGCGCCGATTATGTACGCTACGTTTTCCAGCGATTAACGGTAAGGCCTTAGCCCGCAGGCGCAAAACTTACCTTAGCTCTCAGATGCAACAAGCTACATATCAGCCGCGCTGAAATACCTTCATCAAGCTCACACCGTCAGCACCTGCCACGCAATCAGTTACCCCGGCTTCCAGATGGATCAATTGCGCAGCAGCCACTACTACCGGTGCGCCAGCGATTGTCAGTGTGCATTCGCCTTGCAATACATACAGTACAAAAGCATGCCCCGCCTTGATGCTGACCGCTTCAGACGCCGGGTAGGTATTCAGATACAGCTTATGGGATTCTGCCGGATGTAATTCACGCACTGTGTCTTCAGAAATAGCAAGCGGTGATAAATCAGACCAGGATTGTGGGTGGGCGTGCGTCATATGGATTCCTTTCAATATGTCAGATAAAGAGCCAGCCAGCGCTACAGCCTATTTGCCAAAAGGCGCGAGTATAAGAGAAAACGCGGTGAGAAGACAGCGAGCCGGCAGAAATAAATGTGAGCAAGCGCCATGTGGGACGCGTGATCTGTCGGTCGCAAGCCGATACCATCACACTGGCTGAAATGCTTCTGAGTAGCAAGGCTATTTGTGCGAATACACCTAAAAGAACGGATAATGGCGCCTAACTCACTTTTAATGCGCTTTTGGCCGCCTTTTTGGAACACTCTCATGGAAATTAAAGTCAACTTTCTCGATAAGCTTCGCCTCGAAGCCAAGTTCGATGATTTTACGGTCATCGCTGATCAGCCTATTCGTTATAAAGGCGACGGCTCGGCACCTGGGCCTTTCGATTACTTCTTGGCGTCATCGGCGTTGTGCGCCGCTTATTTTGTGAAGTTGTATTGCAATACGCGCAATATTCCTACCGAAAATATCCGCCTCTCGCAAAACAATATTGTTGATCCAGAAAATCGTTACGCGCAAATCTTCAAGATTCAAGTTGAATTGCCTGCCGATATTTCTGATAAAGATCGTCAAGGCATTTTGCGTTCTATCGACCGCTGTACAGTAAAAAAAGTCGTGCAAGAGGGACCAACGTTCGTGATCGAAGAAGTAGAGAGTCTCGACGCCGATGCGCAGGCTTTGTTGACCTTAAATCCAGATGTGGATGCTGCCACCTACATCCTCGGAAAAGACTTACCGTTGGAAAAAACCATCGCCAATATGTCTGGCTTGCTGGCGGGTCTCGGCATCAAAATTGAGATTGCCTCATGGCGCAATATCATCCCGAATGTATGGTCACTGCACATCCGCGATGCGCATTCACCGATGTGTTTTACCAATGGCAAAGGCGCGACCAAAGAAAGCGCTCTCGCATCGGCATTGGGTGAGTACATTGAGCGACTGAGTAATAATCATTTTTACGCCGGTTCGTTCTGGGGCGACGACATCGCCAA
Organism: Undibacterium sp. RuTC16W; assembly: GCF_049339445.1. Lineage (NCBI taxonomy): Bacteria > Pseudomonadati > Pseudomonadota > Betaproteobacteria > Burkholderiales > Oxalobacteraceae > Undibacterium > Undibacterium sp. RuTC16W. The sequence goes on from NZ_JBMPPE010000009.1 coordinate 116,568, forward strand.
CGCCGAGTTCGTCCATTACCCCAACGAGCGCTGGTTTAAGCCAGGGAAAAAAGATGCGTTGCCAAAAGAGATATTGGATGACTACAGCCGGGATATATACAACCCGGATGGCGAGCTACGCGGCTCGCATCTGATTGACACCAACTCCGGCAATGCAGAACGCGGCATTTGCTCATTGCCATACGTGCGGCAGTCGGATGGCGAGACTGTTTATTTCCCGTCCAACCTGATCGAAAACCTGTTCGCTAGCAACGGCATGAGTGCCGGTAATACGCTGGCAGAAGCGCAGGTACAATGTCTGTCAGAGATTTTTGAACGCGCCGTCAAACGTGAAATTCTCGAAGGCGAAATCGCCTTGCCTGATGTGCCCCAAGAAGTGCTGGCGAAATATCCCGGCATCCTGGCAGGTATTCAAGGTCTGGAAGAACAAGGCTTTCCAGTGCTGGTAAAAGATGCCTCGCTTGGCGGACAATATCCCGTCATGTGCGTCACCTTGATGAACCCGCGCACAGGCGGTGTGTTTGCCTCCTTCGGTGCGCACCCGAGTCTGGAAGTAGCATTGGAACGTAGCTTGACCGAGCTACTGCAAGGTCGCAGTTTTGAAGGCCTCAACGATTTACCTCAGCCCACCTTTGTCAGCCAGGCTGTTACCGAGCCGAATAACTTTGTCGAACACTTCATCGATTCTAGCGGCGTCGTGTCATGGCGCTTTTTCAGTGCCAAGTCCGACTACGAATTTGTAGAATGGGACTTCACCAGCGAAGGTAGCAATGCCAATGCGGACGAAGCCGCCACCTTATTCGGCATCCTCGCCGAGATGGGCAAAGAGGTCTACATGGCGGTCTACGACCAGTTAGGCGCGACCGCTTGCCGCATTCTGGTGCCGGGCTATTCTGAAGTGTATCCAGTCGAAGATTTGATCTGGGATAACACCAACAAAGCCTTGTTATTCCGCAACGATATTTTAAATTTGCATCAGCTCGACGACGACGCCTTAGAAGCACTGCTAGATCGTTTAGACAACAACGAGTTAGACGACTACAGCGACATCGCCACCTTGATTGGTATCGAATTTGACGAGAACACGGTCTGGGGACAACTCACCGTGCTGGAATTAAAACTCTTGATCAATCTCGCCTTAGAACAATTTGAAGAAGCGCAAGAGCTGGCGCAAACCTTCTTGCAATACAACGATAATACGGTTGAACGCGGATTGTTTTATCAAGCCTTGAATGTAGTGTTAGAGGTCACGCTGGATGATGACTTAGAGCTAGCCGATTACGAAGTCAATTTCCGCCGCATGTTTGGCAACGAGCGGATGGACGCGGTACTGGGATCAGTCAACGGCAGCGTGCGCTTCTTTGGCTTGACGCCAACCAGTATGAAGCTGGAAGGCTTGGATAGACATCAGCGTCTAATTGATAGCTACAAGAAGTTGCATGTAGTGCGGGCGAAGAGTCGCGGTCAATAAATCAAAGATCATTAGAGGTAGGGTGCGCCATGCGCACCAATCTATCCACAGCACATACCTATTCCCCAAAGACCCCGACAACATTGGCAGCAATCCCCCAATCCGACGGCAACATCTCTTGCGCCACATAACGATGAAAAGTCGAATGTGGCCAATCACCCGCACGCGTAACCAGACCATGCTTTACCGGGTTCCAATGAATATAATCGACATGCCGTGCGAAGTCATTCTCGTCACGGATTTGATGTTCCCAGAAGCGTCGTTGCCAGATACCCGATTCTTTTCTTTGCGTTCGTGAGGCAGATAAATCATCCACGCCAAACTCATCGGCACAAGCTTGTGAGACCAAACGTTTGATCATCGACCAGCGAACAGAGAAGTCCTCATCACCCTGCGGCAGCGTCCAGATGCAATGCAAATGATCTGGTAGAAGCACCCATGCATCAATCTCAAACGGATGTGTCAGACGTGTTTTTTGAATCGCCAGGCGTAAAGCATCACGCAATGATTCGGTGGCCAAAATTGGCCGACGACGAGAGCTATTCACGGTGAAGAAATACATGCCGCCAACGATATGTGAGCGTCGGTAATTAGACATGAGAAATGCAGGAGAAATAACATCACAGCCCGCCTTGAACGCAATAGCTCGTTAATCTTTATGAAAACAATACCCCAGCAAAGATGCCCCCCGTGGCACAAAAACACGCCACAAGCCGCATAAAAATTACGTAGGGTGCGCCATGCGAACCAATGATCGAAAAACGAACGGCTTAAAAAATGAGAATATCCATTGAAACGGTGCGCATGGCGCACCCTACGGAGGCACGCACGCTACGCTTGCTGCTTTGAACGCGATATCTCGTCAATCTCTGTGAAAACGATCCCCCAACAAAGATGCGCCTCGTGGCACAAAAACACGCCACCAGCCGCATAAACATTACGTAGGGTGCGCCATGCGCACCAATGATGGAGAAACGAACGGCTTAAAAATGGGGGTATCCGGTGGAATGGTGCGCATGGCGCACCCTACGGCGGTACGCACGCTACGCTTGCTAATTTTTCTTTATAAATCAGTGACCATTTAAATATTTTTTGATGGATTTATCCAAACTAGCGGTTACGATTTCTTTATTCTCGAAATGCATTTTCAAAAAATAGTTTTTATAAAAAATACATCCAATTGCCAAAACTATTCTAGAGGTATCGATTATGATTTTTTTCGCCTCGCTCGAACTTTGTTTGTCGAAAGACGGAAAAGTATTCAGTGCACTTACGTGAGCCATATTTTTTGTAGTTGCAGTATGCACGTCTTTGCAAAGCTCTCCATAGATTGTCTCTAATTGTGCGAACAATTTTCCTTCGATCTGCCGCTGAAAAAAAGCAGTTTTTTTTGCTTCGTCGAGCACACCAAAAACACTTTTGCTGACTAAAACATTTGGAAATTCATTGGCAGTAATTCCTTTTATAATTGTCTCGATTGAACTACGAATCATTATCTTACTTGGCTTAATCGTTCCATGAATAAAACAAAAATATGATGAACCAATATCTGAAATTGATTCTTTAAAATATGAATGGGTTTGTAAAAAATTAGGATCTTGTAGGAGCCTTGAGTCATTTGCCTGGGTTTCAACCTCTGCGAGAAGGGTAAGCAGAGCGAGATATCTTTTGTGAATGCCCTTGAGAAGTGGTGCGAAATCTTGATCAGCTAACTTGTCATTGAGTGTGTATTTTTCTAGAAACGAAATCAGCGAGGCATAGTCCTTCGGAATAGTTCGACTCATTTCGTTAGCCGTTTTATTGTGTCGTTCCACGAAAAATATTTGTTTTCTCTTTTTTCGTTTGCTATTCGTTCGATATTTGAATCGCTTTCGACAATTGCAGTAAGTTTAGATACCAAGTCATAAATTCTATTTTGTTCAAATTCATTTATTTTACAAATTACCAAACCAATTAGTTCATATCTTGATCTTTTCTCAAAACGAGAAACAAGAACATCAAGTACCTCATGTGTGAACTCAGCAATGTCTTTGTTTGTAGGGAAAATATCGAGATTCTGAAAGAGGTTTGGGAGTATTCCTATAAGCAGGTGTTTATTGGGATCACTTGACCTGAAAGAGTTTGTTGCAGTTTCTAGTTTTCTACTTTGGAGTTTATTTTCTTGATTGACTTCGTAGCGAACATCCACAAGAAATTCACGTAGATCTTGTAAGCTTGAATGAGTTTGTTTGGAGTCTAATAACCAGAAAAGTTCTTCAATAAAAGAGATAGCTTCTGCAACCCGCTTCCTTTTTTGGTTCGAATCATTTCGTGAAGTCATATGTCCCCCAATCTTTTTCTAAGTTCACTTGTAATTCCGGCTAATGCAAGTCGTGAAGGTGCATGTTGTGAGTCACAAATAAGCTTATGATTCATTTGTTCACGTGCGATCTCAGTTCGTTTGAGAAGCATTTTTTTAAAAAGTAGCTTGCTGTGATCTGGATCCTTTTCCAAGTAATTTTTGCAAATTGAATATACTTTAGTTGACTCTTCAACGATTGTCATCACAATGCCAATGCAAGTTATATTTAGACCGAAGTTTTCTTTTTTGTCCTCCACTACGGATTTCAGTAAATCAATTCCTGTGAAGGATATTGGATCTGGTTTTACAGGTATTAGATAAAAATCGGATGCTAATAGAGCACTTGTCATCCACACTGATGGAGTAGGTGGTGTATCAATTATGACGTAGTCATAATTATTAGTAGATTTTAGATGTTCTACAAAAATTTTTAACCTGTTTTCTCTTCCACCTCCAGCAGGCATCTCCATTTTGTAAAGGTTCAGATTGCCCGGCAATAAGTCAAACCCTGCACTCGTTTTTATTGGAACAATGGTTTGAAGCGATTTGCTTTTTACTAAAGTCTTTCCAGTGACGGCGCTCGCAGTCGCCTTCGAGTTTGCTTCGAAAATGTCTAAAATGCTATCTTTTCCAGCATCTAAGTGTTTTTCATACTCTTCAGGTTTTATTAGACATTGTGTAGCATTAAATTGAGGGTCAACATCTATAACTAAAACTTTCCTGCCATTACGGGTTAAATCATGCGCGACATTAATGGCCAATGTTGTTTTAGCTACGCCGCCTTTCATATTTATGAAACTTATCACGTACATGGCTTACCCTTTTGAGATATAAATATTTTGTTCGTTCAGGATTTTTCTAAAATCGACTTTCGAAATCAATTTCTCACTTCCCCCACGAATCCTTCAAAGTAGTCACCCGATTAAACACCGGTTTCCCGACTACAGAATCCACACGATCAGCAACAAAATAGCCGTGACGTTCAAATTGCAAACGCGTATCGGGCGTCACGTCTTTCATGCCTGGTTCTACGTAGGCTTTGACGACTTCTAGTGCGCTTGGATTGAGCAAGGTCATGAAGTCTTTGCCGCCCGCATCTGGGTTTGCATCGGTGAACAGGCGGTCGTACAAGCGCACTTCGACCTCTAGTGCATCGGCAGCGCTCACCCAGTGGATGTTGCCTTTGACTTTGTAATTGGCGCTGCCTTCGGTGCCGGATTTGCTGTCGGCGAAGTAGTTGCAGTGGACGGCGATGATGTTGCCGTCGGCATCTTTGTCTGCGCCTGTGCATTCGACTACATAGCCGTAGCGCAGACGTACCTTGTTACCCGGGAAGAGGCGGAAGTAGCCTTTGCTTGGGACTTCCATAAAGTCTTCTTGCTCGATCCAGAGTTCTTTGCTGATGGTGAATTCGCGGTTGCCGCGCTCTGGGTGGTGTGGGTGGACTGGTGCGCTACAGGCGACGTTTTCACCCTCTGGGAAATTGTCGATGATAAGTTTGAGCGGGCGCAGCACGGCGGTGGCGCGTGGTGCTTTGGGGTCGAGGTCTTCGCGCAGGCAACCTTCTAGCGTGCTGTAGTCGATCCAGCCGTCAGAGCGGGTGACGCCGATGCGTTCGCAAAACAGTTGCAGTGCTTCTGGTGTGTAGCCGCGACGACGGATGCCGACGATAGTGGGCATGCGTGGGTCGTCCCAACCGCTGACGATGTTTTGTTCTACCAGTTGGCGTAGTTTGCGTTTGCTGGTGACGACGTAGGTCAGATTGAGGCGGGCAAATTCGTATTGGCGTGGCACGGGTTGTTTGAAGAAACCGCCTTCGGCTGCGCGTTCGATAATCCAGTCGTAGAACGGACGGTGATCCTGAAACTCTAAGGTGCAGATCGAGTGGGTGATGTTTTCAATCGCGTCTTCCAACGGATGGGCGTAGTCGTACATCGGATAGATGCACCATTTGTCGCCGGTACGATGATGATGCGCTTGACGGATGCGGTAGATTGCCGGGTCGCGCATATTCATATTGGGTGACGCCATGTCGATTTTGGCGCGCAGGATGTGTTCACCGCCTTGGAATTCACCAGCCTTCATACGACGGAATAAATCCAGGGATTCTGCTGCTGTGCGGTCGCGGAAAGGCGAGTTGACGCCGGGCTTAGAAAAATCACCGCGATTGGCAGCCATGTCGTCCGCAGATTGGCTGTCGACGTAGGCGTGTCCGGCGTTGATCAGGTATTCGGCAATAGCGTAGAAGGTGTCGAAATAATCGCTGGCGTAATACAGGTGACTGCCGCCGCCCTGTTCAGGGCTGTCGTTCCAGTCGAAGCCCAACCATTTGACGCTGTCGATGATGGTATCGACATATTCCTGATCTTCTTTTTCTGGATTGGTATCGTCAAAGCGCAGGTGGCAACGACCAGCATAATCGCGTGCCAGACCAAAGTTCAGGCAGATCGATTTGGCATGGCCGATGTGCAGGTAGCCGTTGGGTTCTGGCGGGAAGCGGGTGATGACGTTGGGCAAACCGTCGCGGGTGTATGTGCCGGCGGCAAGGTCGTGATCGATGATGCCACGCAGGAAATTCGATACTGGGGCAGGGGTGTGGGCGGATGCGTCAGATTTGGTATCGGTTTTTTTTGTGTTTGCGTCGTTGCTCATGGTGCCAGTCATTCCAATAAATAATGTGATGACAAGCATTTTACCGCAGGGCACTACGATCCCGTAGTGCTGAGCTGTATAAATCTGGGATTGTGGTTGTTGGCGTGCGCAAGCTGCACACGCTGTGGCTGGGCGAGCTTGCTATTCGCTTGCATTAGCTTGTACTAAGTCGCGCCTGGATCAATCTGGCGGTAGAAAAAATCGAGGCAAAAAAAGCCGCAGACATCACGACAAAAGGTGATCTGTAGAAACAGGTGCACAGATTTTTCTTATTTTAAGGTCAATATTCTCGACCTGAAGTATCGACTCGCGATACTTCCTGAGTACTTCCCATCTTGCGGACAAAAAGGATTTTAATAAGCTCTGCAGTAAAAAAATGATGAGGTCGGAGGGACACAGAATGAGCAAATTATGTAAGCGAGACGCCTTGATGGAGGCGGCAGATTTGGGCTTGTTGCACTACGGACAGGTGGATCCGTTGTTGCAATTTTTGGAAGCACGGGCGCGCAAATCCGGATACAAAGGCCATAGCGGCATGATCGGTCGCCAGACTCCGACACGATTTAGCGGGACGACGGTGCTGTATTACCTGGGCGGGATGCTGGCGATTGCGGCGTGCTCGTTATTTAGTACGCTGGCGGTGGAGCGTTGGGGCATGCCTGTGCTGCTTGATATGAGTCTGGTGTATCTGGTGTTGGCAGTGGCGGCGGCGACCTGGCTGGATAAGCGCGGTCTGGGCGTGCCGGCGGGGATATTTGCGACGCTGGCGATTGCGCTGGTACCGCTGGCGATATTTGCACTCCAGCATGTGCTGGGCTGGTGGGCTGATGGCGTTGATAGGGCGACGACAGAGCATTATCGGGATTTTCATCGCTGGATAGACTGGCATTGGCTGACGATGGAGCTGGCGACCTTGCTGGCAGGCGCGCTGATGCTGTGGCGCTTTCAATATAGTTTTTTGGTGATGCCAATCTCTGTGACGCTGTTTTATATGGGCATGGATGTGGTGCCTGCGATCCTGTTGCAAGATGATGCTGGCATGTTGAGCGGCAACTGGCATGTGCGTCAGCAGATTTCGCTGGTGTTTGGTCTGGGGATGCTGGTATTGGCTCTGATTGTGGATTTGCGTTCGCGTCGCGGGGTTGATTATGCGTTCTGGCTGTATCTGTTTGGCTTGCTGACGTTCTGGGGCGCGTTGTCGTCGATGGGCAATGGTGCGCTGTCGGGTAAGTTGATTTATCTGGCGATTAACGCGGGCCTGATCTTTATCGGGGCGATTCTGGCGCGCCGGGTATTTGCGGTGTTTGGCGGGATCGGTCTAGCGATGGTACTGGGGGATTTGTCCTGGCATTTGTTCAAAGACAGTTTTGTGTTTGTGGCTTTGCTGACTTTGCTGACTTTGCTGGGCTTCGCGCTGATTGCGGCGGGCTTGTGGTGGAGTAAGCATGAGGCACGTATCACGGAGGCATTGTCGGCGATGTTGCCGGAGTCTTTGCAGTCGCGACTGATCTTGCGCGGTATCGCCTGACAAGGTTGTAAGGAAATCGACCTCTTCTGCGACTATGATGAACAGGGTGTGGTTTGCACTGCATCGTCGTGTTTGACATTGAGATTGACATTGAGATTGACATTGAGATTGACATTGAGATCGCCATCGCCAATGTCGCAGAGGAGGTTCTATGCAGCATAACAATTCCCGTTGGGTATTTTGCCTGACGTCGGTTCTGACACTAATCCTGGTGGCAAACACCGCCACAGCAGCAAGCACACCCGCATGCAGCAAGAGCAGCCCGCTGCATACGGTGGCCTTGCTGGAGCTGTACACCTCGGAAGGTTGCGACAGTTGTCCTCCCGCCGATAAATTTGTCAGCAATCTCTACCAATCCACAGGCCTGACCGCCGATCAATTATTGCCGCTGTCTTTGCACGTCGATTACTGGGATTACATTGGCTGGAAAGATGTATTCGCCAAACCCGCGTTCACGCAACGCCAGCGCTGGCTGGCAGAGCTAGCCTCGTCACGCAGTGTGTACACGCCAGAGATGTTCGTCGCCGGACATGAATTGCGCAACTGGCGCGGGGATGTGAAGGAGACAGTCAAGCGTATCAATCAGGTACCGGCGCGTGCGGATATCCGCATCAGTCTGGACGCGTTACATGGTCAGCAATTGTCGGTGCGTGTCGACAGCAAGACCGAGCATCCGGGTAAATTGTATGTTGCCTTGCTTGAAAATAATCTGGTATCGAATGTGCAGGCAGGCGAGAACCGCGGTGTGAGCTTGCAACATGATTATGTGGTGCGCGAATGGGGCGAGCCGGTTCGCATGATGAATAACAGTGCCAACGTGACGCGGCAGATCAGCATCCCGGTGAATGCGGTACGAAAGAATCTGGCGGTTGCTGCGTTTGTGCAATCGGATAAAGGAGATGTCTTGCAGGCATTGTCCTTGCCCTTGTGCAGCAATCTGTAAAACAGGAAATGCTTGCCGTCTTGCAGGATACTGTGATGACGGCAAGCATTCATGTGGTGCCTTATGTTGTAACCGAGTTCGCAACTGAGTTTGCAGCTAAGGCCGCAAATAAGGTGGTAACTAATCTGGCAACTAATTTGACAACTAATGTGGCAATTGTTGAGGCGATTGATGCAGGGTGCCACGTGTTGCCAGCAGTCGCTGAGTGACAAAAACTTGCCAGTCGGTGCTACCGTAACTGGCCATCAGATCGTAGCCTGCCGTGCGCCAGCGCGGTGTATCGACCTGGAGACCAATCATTGCAAGATAAGGTGGTTCGACCACGACAAACTGCGTGCCATACGGCAGCAAAAAGCGGTCTGCGCTTGCCTGGACAAAAGCTAGCGCGACATCGTATTCCACAAACCAGGCGTTCATAAAGACACTACAGGCTTTGTCGTCATACCAGAATTGCCCCATATCGTCGCCAATTTTTGCCTCGCCTTGCAATACGGTGCGTGCATGATCCCAGCTACGAAATCCAACCTCGATTGAGACCAGATTCAGACAGAGTTGCAGACTGTATGTATCGGGCTGTGGACGGCGGGCGCGTTTCGAGAGTTGCTGGACTTTGAGTATCGCTGCCGGGGTTTGTTTCTCTAGGGCGTTGAGTAAAATGCGGGCGCGGGTTTTGAGTTCGTCAGTCGCTTGCTTCATGATGGTTCTCCCATGATGCTTGATAACGACAGAAGGCTGAGTTTGCTCTGAAGAGCGTTTAAAAAATGGCAGAGAAGTGTTTGCATGTGCTTGTTCCTTTTCGTGTATCGGCTGCCCGCTGCGCCATACGAATTGGTCAATCACATCCATAAACGGAAGGAGTAAATAAGGGTGAGAGCCTCTTGTGCGGGAGGGCGTCCCTTTACGCCCGGCTATGCTGTTTTTTTAAATTTGCAGCATGCCGGATTGTACAAGAGAAAAGGGGGAGGTTCAAATGGATTTCTATCAGCTTAATGAGTGGGAACATCCGGCAGAGCCGATGACATGAAGTGCGTTGATAGGCAAGCTGACTATATGATTCGGTTAGATAGATGAGATAATTTGACCAGATAATTTAATCAGATGCTCTCACTAAGCACTGCTCGCTGGACGCAGCATTTCCACATGCGGAATATCATCTTCGAGATACATTTCCGATACGGTGACAAAACCGAAACTGGCATAAAATTTTTCCAGATAGGCTTGCGCACCGATACGCACCGGCTGTTGCGGATAGTGTTTTTCCAGGTGGAGCAGTCCCTGTATGATTAGCTCTTTACCTGCACCGCTACCACGAAAATCTTTGGTCGTGATGACCCGTCCTAGCGATGCTTCTGTAAAAGTAAGGCCTGGCGGAACAATACGCAGATAGGCGGCGACGGCTTCTTTGCCGTCCCGCTTACCCCAGCCTGTCAGGTGCAGACAGACTTTATCCACACCGTCCATGTCGAGAAAAACACAGTTTTGTTCGACCACGAAGACTTCGCTGCGTGCGGCAAACACATCGTAGAGTTGAGTCGCCGTCATGGCATCGAGACTGGCACATTGCCATTGCAGTTCTGTAGATTGAGTAGTCATAAAGCGATCTTGATTTTACATTTGCTTGAAGAGATGGGCGTACACACGGCTAACCTGAAGCTTATCATCACTGCCGCGCAGTTTGAGTGTCAGTTTGCCGGTCTCATCTTTGATGGCGGTATGAATGTAGTGTGTATTGACGACCGTGCTGCGATGGATTTGCCAAAACTGGTTGCCGTCCAGCTGCGGTAACAGCTCGCGCAAGCTCACGCGTATCAGCGAGGAGTGTTCGGCAGTAACGACATTGATGTATTTGTCTGTCGCTTCAAAATATAAGACATCGCCAATCGGGATCATGCGAATCTGATTGCCGATGGCTGCGCGTATTAAGCTGAGTTTTTCGACATGGCTGTTACCGGTATTGCTTGTGCTTCCTATGCCGCCGGAGTTCGCAGAATTACCGATGCCGGGCATCAGATTACGTAGTTGTGCCACTACCCGCTCCAGTTCGCCGGATCGCTCTTGTCCGTTGTCGAGACGGGTTTGCAGACGCTTAACCGTTTTGCTCAGCCGGTCTTCGCTGACTGGTTTTAGTACGTAATCTGAGGCGGCGTGTTCAAACGCATCGACAGCAAATTCATCATAGGCGGTGACATAGACAATCAGCGGGAAGGGTTTGCTATCGGGCCATTCTTCGGCTAATTCTTGTGCGACTTCGAGTCCCGTTTTACCTGGCATTTTGATATCCAGAAACAGAATATCCGGCAACTGGGCGAGCGCTTCCTGGACTGCGAATACACCGTTGTCGACGACGCTGCAAATCTGCAGGTCGGGCCATAATTTTTCTAAATGCTTGAGTAGTGTCAAGGACAGAATCGGTTCGTCTTCAGCGACGAGGGCGCGTAGTTGTGTCATGGTCTGGTGTGATTTGGTCAGTATGTTTGTTCGTTCGCTTTTTAGTAGCTTAGTTGAGCGGTATCGTGAGGTGAGCGACCACGCCCTCAGGCTGATTAGCGCTCAGACTCAGTTGGGCATCTTTGCCATATAACGCAAGTAGTCGTTCACGCACATTGGCATTGCCAACATGGCTGACGTTGTCATTGGCTGGCGGTGCTTCGTGATAATCAAAAGGTAGTCCCATACCGGTATCGCTGACTTTGACGTGCAAGACTTTGCCTTCCATTGATGCCGTCACCTGGATAGTGCCACCTTCCATTTTGGGTTCTACGCCATGCTTGATCGCATTTTCAACGAGTGGTTGCAGGAGCATGGGAGCGATCTCTATCTCCTGTAATTCTGGTGGTAAATGAATGCTGTAGCTCAGGCGCTTACCCATACGGATTGCGAGCAGCTCAAGATAGGCATTCATCAATCCAAATTCTTGTTTTAACCTTGTCTTATCAGTGCGGGAGGAGTTGAGGCTGGCACGCAGATACAGAATTAATTGTTCCAGCATGTATTGTGCACGGTGCGGGTCAATGGCAATCAAGCCTTGCAAATTCGCTAGGGTGTTGAACAGCATATGCGGCTCAATCTGCGCTTGCAGGAGTTGCAGTTGCGCTTGCATTGCCTGACGTTCTATGGCGGCGTTGCGAGCTTTTTCTTTCTCTGCCTCAGCTTTTAATTCTGCGAGTTTACTTTGGTTCCAGAAAAAGAAACCCGAAATCAGACTCAGAAAAATACACATGACGACCATCGCGCGATCACCGCGTTCACTGAGCTTAGTCAATTCGGAGGTCGGAAATCCAAATGCCAGCGTGCCAAGGAAATGTCCGAAGTAATAACCAATCGGTGCGGCGACGATGCAGATCGTGATAAAACCAACCGGGTGTGGTTTGTTACGCCGCCAGATCAACCACCGGCTCCCATCGACTAGCAGTGTGATGCTGCTACCAATCAGCATAGAAAACACCCAGTTCAGTTGAAATGTTCCGCCTCCCTCACGAACAAAGGTCAGATACAAGGCGATCAGCGTATTAAATCCGGTCAGCGCCAGTATGGTCCTGATGAGAATAACTTTTTGATCACCGCGTGGGAAAAGCAATGGAAACATAGTGAGTCAGTGGTCAGTGATGAGGTTGAGTTTCGTTAAGTACGTAGGTACATCTGTGATATTCGCGCTTTTGTTGAGCGTTTTAGCCTGATCGGAATGATCGCCCAATCTGCTGTAAGTGGCTAGATCAAAGCGATGAATGAAGACATTTATGTCGCCAATGGCCGTCGTTTCATCGTGAAATTACTACCATGGTATAAACGCAACACAGTGTAACAAGTCAAATAGATTGCTGATATATTGAGCGGCCTTTAAATTTAAAGCCAGATTTTTCGCTAACCCAACCCATTTCATTGGCATGATGATGGATGGATGGATGGATGGAGGTTTTCGGTGAATAAGTACTGATGAAGTACGGATTGCTGAGTCCGATGAAAAATCCGGGTTTAATGCAACACCATCCCCTTAAATTGATACTCTGGTCTCGTCATTATCCATGGCGAAGAGCCCCAAAAAGGATTTTATGCGTTATTTCAAACACCTGATTTCACCTCGAATTCCAGCACTGATGACGATGTCGCTGGCACTTGCTTATCCAGTGAGTAGCTTCGCACAAACGGCACCTGCTGTGAAAAAGGTCGTATCCGCGACGTCCGCACCAACAGTGGCGGAGGCGGAACGGTTTTTACGTGATGCTGAAGTGCGCTTGCAGCAGTTGTCCGTGATTGCGCAACGCGCAGCGTGGGTGTACGAGACGCATATTACCGATGATACTGAGGCGATGTCTGCACAGGCGAGTGAGCAGGCATTGACGGTGGGCAGTGAGATTGCGATCCAGGCACGCCGTTATAACGCCTTGCCTTTATCGGCAGACAGCAAGCGCAAGTTGAAGCTGCTGCAATTGAGTCTGAGTTTTAAAGATGCTGCGGATCGTGAGGCCTATACCCGTTTATCTACCTCGCTCGCGGGGGAATATGGTAAGGCGAAATATTGTAAAAATCCTGCTGATGCGAGTACCTGTCTGGATCTGGGACAGATGGAAGAAATCATGGCGCAGAGCCATGATCCTGCCGTATTAAAAGATGTATGGATGGGCTGGCATCAACAGGCCAGCAAATATAAGGACAGCTACGTGAATTACGTCGCGGTATCCAACAAGGGCGCACGTGAAATGGGCTTCGCTGATACCGGCGCCTTGTGGCGCTCGCAGTACGATATGTCGTCGGATGCATTTGAGGCAGATACAGAGCGCCTATGGCAGCAAGTGAAGCCTTTATACGATTCATTGCATCAGTACGTGCGTTTGAAATTACGTCAGACCTATGGTCCTGATGTCGTACCGCTGACAGGCCCGATCCCCGCGCATTTGTTTGGCAATATGTGGAGCCAATCCTGGGAAAATTTATACCCGATTGTAAAGCCGCAAGAGCAGGCTGCGTCCTTAGATGTCGGCGCGGTATTGAAGCAAAAAAATATCGGCGCCAAAGCGATGGCGCAATATGCAGAAGGCTTTTACACCTCACTGGGAATGGAGAAATTACCTGAGTCGTTTTGGCAGCGATCCATGCTGACGAAACCGCGTGACCGTGAAGTGGTCTGCCACGCGTCGGCCTGGGATCTGGATAATCTGACCGATGTACGAATCAAGATGTGCATTAATCAGACGACAGAGGACTTCATCACAATTCATCATGAGTTGGGGCATATTTACTATGATCTCGCTTATCGCAAGCAGCCGCATTTATTTAAAGGCGGTGCAAATGACGGTTTCCATGAAGCGATTGGCGACACTGTAGCTTTATCTGTGACGCCAGAGTATTTGAAAAAAATCGGCTTACTCAGTGAGGTACCTGATGCGTCGCAAGACATTGGCGTCTTGTTGAGCCGCGCATTGGAAAAAGTGGCATTCTTACCGTTTGGCTATCTGGTGGATCAATGGCGCTGGAAGGTGTATTCCGGCAAAGTCGCACCGAAGGATTACGATAAAGTCTGATGGGAACTACGTGAAAAATATCAGGGTATCAAACGTCCTGCGCCAATGGAGGCGAACGGATTTGATGCCGGTGCTAAATACCATGTTCCTGCCGATACGCCTTATGCGCGTTACTTCATTGCACATATCTTGCAATTTCAGTTCCACCGTGGTCTGTGTAAAGAGGCGGGTTATGTTGGGCCACTGAACCGCTGCTCGATTTTTGAGGATAAAAAGGCCGGTGCGAAATATCAGGCAATGCTGGCGATGGGAGCGAGTCGACCATGGAATGAGGCGCTAAAGGCGGTATCCGGTGAAGAGAAGATGGATGCCTCAGCGATTCTCGATTACTTCGCACCACTGAAATTCTGGCTAGACGCACAGAACAGGCAGTTAGCGCAATAAATAAAATCCTTATCGTGATAGTGCTCGTGATCGCATGCACAAACACTATTACGATAACGACTGTTGTTAAAGAAAAAGGCTGAATCACTCAGGTGACTCAGCCTTTTTATCTTTGGTTGTTTAGTAAAAATTACTGAATAAATTTAACGGAAAAAATTAATGACAAAAATTATTGAACAATATTTAGCTGACCATTTTGATGAATGACCTTGATGCGGTCACCAATCCGGTAGTAAGAACCTGGTTCAATCAACACAGTTCTTTGCTCACCATTTGGCATACGTAAGCTCATTTCAGTTTTCATTTTTTGCGGAGCATTATTTCGCTCCACCTCATTGCCAACGATGCCACCGGCAATTGCACCACCGAGTGTCGCCAGATTGCGACCATCGCCTTTGCCGACCTGATGTCCGATCACACCACCCAAGACTGCTCCGACCAGGGCACCTGCGCCGCCTTGATTGTGATTGGCCTGTCCTACTTCACGCATGCCAATGATGGTAGCGACTTCGACATAAGTAGGGGCGGGTGCCTGATATCCTTGCGGATATTGAGGATAGGTTGGCTGCGAATATTGATTTGGATAGGCAGGGTTCTGTGCCGGGTAAGCTGTCTGGTAGTTTGACGGATACGGGGAACTGGAAGAACTCTGGTATCCCTGATAACCCTGTGTAGCGCAAGCCGTTAATTGGCTTGCAACCAGGACAGAAATGAGGATCGCTACTTTACGCATGACAGACTCCGCAACATTGATGATATGTCCTTAACGCAGCGTAGCGCGCTGTTGTTGACCTTGGTTTGCGGGACAAGGTAAATAATCGTTAATTTCTTAATTCCTTAATTTGTTATAGCGGTTTGATACCGATTATGCCGCTTTGTCTTAGTCCGGCAATTTTTTCATCGTCATACTGGAGTAGGTCTTGTAAAACCTGATCGGTATGCTGTCCAAGTAGGGGCGGTGCAAGCGGATACACAGTCGGCGTTACTGACATCCTCATCGGGCTGCCAACAAGCTTGACGTTGCCCGCACTTGGATGCGGCAAATCCATTTGCATCTGCCGTGCGATGACTTGTGGATTGTCGAAGACTTCATCGAGCGAGTTGATCGGGCCGCAAGGTACTCCTGCCGCCTCCAGCAGATCAATCCACTCTTGCTTGGTTTTTCGTTGCACCATGTCTGCCAGCAGCGGAACCAATATGTCACGATGCTGCACGCGTAAGGGATTACTGATAAACCGATCGTCATTAGCCAGATCCTGACGTCCACCAGCCTGAACGAATTTACGATATTGCCCGTCATTACCTGCCGCGACAATAATATGGCCATCAGAGGTTGCAAAGGTTTGGTAAGGCACGATGTTGGGATGGGCATTGCCCCAGCGTTTTGGCGCGTTACCGCTGGCAAGATAATTCGTATTCATATTGGCCAGCATTGCGACCTGTACATCAAGCAGTGCCATGTCGATATATTGGCCCTCGCCAGTGCGGTCACGGTGGGTCAGTGCGGCCATTACGGCGATGGTTGAGTACATCCCTGTCATCAGGTCGGCGATGGCAACACCTGCTTTTTGCGGACCTCCGCCGGGCAGATCATCACGCTCACCGGTCAGCGACATAAAGCCACCCATGCCTTGCACAATAAAGTCGTAACCCGCACGATGAGAGTAAGGGCCTGTCTGTCCAAAACCGGTGATCGAGCAATACACCAGGTCTGGTTTTAATAACTTGAGACTGTCATAGTCCAGCCCGTATTTCTTAAGCTGGCCAACTTTGTAATTCTCAAGAACCACATCGGATTGCTGTGCCAGTTCTCGGATAATTTGCTGACCCTCTGTTGTGGCTATGTCCACAGTGATTGCTTGTTTGCCTCGGTTGGCAGCGAGATAGTAGGCCGCTTCAGTCGTGTTGTTGCCGTCCGCATCTCGCAGATACGGCGGCCCCCAGGTGCGGGTGTCGTCGCCAGACCCGGGTTTTTCTACTTTAATCACTTCTGCACCGAGATCTGCGAGATTTTGTGCGCACCATGGACCGGCCAGCACGCGTGTCAGATCGAGAACACGAATATGTCCTAGTGCGGTCTTGTTTTTTTCTGTGGTCTGCATATATCCTGTACGTTTTCTTCTTGTGCAAATCGGAGAGTCAACATGGAGACTAATGATGTGGCCTTATCCTAAAGTTGTCGCTCATCGGGGCGGCGGCATTCTGGCTCCGGAAAATACCATTGCTGCGATGCAGTGTGGTATCAGGTATGGCTTCCATGCGGTTGAATTCGATGTCATGTTATCAAAGGATGGCATACCTGTGCTGATGCATGATCCTTTATTTGGCAGAACGGTCCGTGGTGATAGCGGCGTTGCCAGTACGACGGCACATGATTTATTGCAGATGGATGCGGGTAGCTGGTTTTCAAATGACTTTGCGGGAGAGCTCGTCCCTGGCTATCAGCAAGTATTGGCATTCTGTCTGGAGCACAGTATCTGGATGAATGTAGAAATTAAACCTGTGCCAGGTTTTGAGGCGGAAACGGGTAAGGTGGTTGCGCAGATGACCCGGCAAATGCAAGCGGGGACACAAGTTTTATTTTCATCGTTCTCATTTGATGCCCTGATGAGTGCCAGAGAATCCGCTCCGGAGATCCCTCGCGGATATCTGACGGATCAGATTCACAATGACTGGCAGCAGCGACTACAAACTCTTTCGGCAGTTGCTTTGCACACAAATCACCGTCACTTGACCGCTGACCTGACTAGGCAAATCAAGGCTGCAGATTATGGTGTATTTTGTTATACAGTGAATACACCTGAACGGGCGCGTGAGATTGTCGGATGGGGTGTGGATGCGTTCTGTACCGACAGGATCGACTTGATTTCTCACGATTTTATTACCTAGAATAGTGGCAGGATTGTCGACTGGGCTGATGGTTACGATTTCTTACACGGCTTACAGTTTTCATGTCATCAGCCAGGTATTCGACCTCGTTATAGGCTCATGAGTGATACAAAAAATGACTCAGATAAACTAAGAAGCGCTCCACTTTTACAACACAGAAAGGCACTATCATGAAATCAGTTAAACTCGTTTCCGTACTCGTTGCAACTTTGTTTGCTATCCCTGTGTTTGCACAAAATACAAACACGCCTAACATCGACAAGCGCCAAGAGAATCAGCAAAAGCGTGTCGCTAACGGTGTGAATAGCGGCGCTTTGACCGCACAAGAAACAGCGAATCTTGAAAAGCGCGAAGCAAAAATCGAAACAGATAAAGAAGCCGCTAAAGCAGACGGCAAAGTAACGAAAAAAGAACGTGCGAAACTGGAGCATGAAGAAAATCGCGCAAGCAAAAAAATCTACGCGAAAAAACACAATGCCCGTACTGCAAGTAGTCCGGCACAATAAGTAAAACGTTTTACTGTCGTATTTTTCTGTAGAACCCGTCTGGCATTCGATGCCAGACGGGTTTTGTTTTATCTGTGATGCTGAGAATATTATTCTCGGTTGGTATGTCGGCAGTCGCTGATACTTGCCTGGCCGAAATGAGTTTTGACGAGAAAATGCGCGAAGTTATCACGTATAATCAAGAGCTAACCTTTAAAACCGCATCAATCTGCCCTGAAAATTACTATGAACTCGTCTGAAATCCGCGATAAATTCCTCAGCTTTTTCGAATCCAAAGGCCATACACGAGTCCGTTCGTCCAGCCTGATCCCCGGCAATGACCCGACCTTGCTGTTCACTAACTCCGGTATGGTGCAATTTAAGGATGTCTTCCTTGGTCAGGATAAACGCAATTACACGCGTGCGACTACAGCGCAGCGCAGTGTACGTGCCGGCGGCAAGCATAACGATCTGGAAAATGTGGGCTACACAGCGCGTCACCATACCTTTTTTGAAATGCTGGGTAACTTCTCGTTTGGCGATTATTTCAAACGCGACGCGATCAACTATGCCTGGGAATTGCTGACAGTCGTCTACGGTCTGCCAAAAGACAAATTGACCATGACCGTGTATCAGGAAGATGACGAAGCCTACGATATCTGGAAAAATGAAATTGGCGTACCGCCTGAGCGCATCATCCGCATCGGCGACAACAAAGGCGCACGCTACGCATCAGATAATTTTTGGCAGATGGCGGATACCGGTCCGTGCGGCCCGTGCTCTGAAATTTTCTATGATCATGGTCCAGAAATCTGGGGTGGTCCTCCGGGCTCCCCTGATGAAAACGGCGATCGTTTTATCGAAATCTGGAATCTGGTGTTCATGCAATTCAATAAGGATGAACAAGGTGTTTTGCATCCTTTACCAAAACCCTGCGTTGATACCGGTATGGGCCTGGAGCGTATTGCGGCGGTATTGCAGCATGTGCATTCCAACTATGAAATTGATATCTTCCAACATCTGATTAAGGCCGCTGCGCGCGAAACAGGTTGTACAGATCTGAATCACAACTCTTTAAAAGTCATTGCCGATCACATTCGCTGTGCAGGCTTTTTGATTGTAGATGGCATCATTCCTGGTAATGAAGGTCGCGGTTATGTCTTGCGTCGCATCACGCGCCGTGCTTTACGTCACGGACACAAGCTGGGTCAGCCTCAGCCATTTTTCTACAAACTGGTTGCGGATCTTGTGAAAGAAATGGGAGTTGCTTATCCCGAGTTGGCGGAGGCTGGCGAGCGCGTTGCTCAGGTCTTGAAGCAAGAAGAAGAACGTTTTGGCGAAACGCTGGAACACGGTATGAAAATTCTTGAGGCTGCTCTCGCCAAAGATAGTAAAAATCTGGATGGTGCGACGGCATTTACTTTGTACGACACTTACGGCTTCCCGCTGGATTTGACCGCAGATATTTGCCGTGAGCGCAATGTGGTGCTGGACGAAGCCGGTTTTGATGCTGCGATGGCGCATCAGAAACAAACAGCACGTGCTGCAGGTAAATTCAAAATGGCCGCTGCAATTGAATACAGTGGCGACAAAACAAAATTTGTCGGGTACGAGCAATTGAGTAACGACAGCAAAGTGATCGCTTTGTATGTGGATGGCAGTGCTGTGTCCAAATTAGAAGCAGGGCAAGCTGGTATTGTAGTACTGGACGTAACGCCTTTCTATGCGGAATCCGGCGGCCAGTGTGGTGACTCTGGCGTGTTGAAATCGTCTAGCGGCGCCGTATTTGAAGTCGCTGACACGCAAAAAATTCAGGCGGATGTCTTTGGTCATCACGGTACTCTGATCTCAGGCGCGTTAGAACTTGGTCAAAGTTTGCATGCGCAAGTCGCAACGGCGGTGCGTGCGCAAACAGTGCGCAATCACTCGGCGACGCATTTGATGCACAAGGCTTTGCGTGAAGTGCTGGGCGCTCATGTATCGCAAAAAGGCTCACTGGTTGATGCTGAAAAAACCCGTTTCGATTTCAGTCACAACGCACCGATGACAGATGCCGAAATTCTGCAGGTTGAAACTATTGTTAATCGTGAAATTTTGTCTAACGTCGCTGCGCAAGCACAGGTGATGTCGTATGACGATGCGATCAAGCATGGTGCAATGGCATTGTTCGGTGAAAAATATGGTGACGAAGTGCGTGTATTGGACATCGGTACGTCGCGTGAGTTGTGCGGCGGTACCCATGTGTCGCGTACAGGCGACATCGGATTGTTTAAGATTGTGTCTGAGGGTGGTGTTGCTGCAGGGATTCGTCGCGTCGAGGCTGTCACTGGGGAAGTCGCTCTGGATCTGGTGCAAACCCTAAATCAACGTGTCAATGACATTGCCAGTGCGTTAAAAACGCAACCGGAGAAATTGACACAACGCATAGCACAATGGCAAGATCATGTTAAATCTCTTGAAAAAGAATTAACGGTATTGAAATCCAGGCTGGCAGCGAATCAGGGTGATGCTCTGCTGGAACAAGCCGTAGACGTCAACGGTGCCAAAGTGTTGGCTGCGGTCATGGAGGGGGCAGATGCGACGGCTCTGCGCGAAACTATGATCAAGCTGAAAGACAAGATGAAAACAGCCGCAATCGTTTTAGCTGCTGTGAATGATGGCAAGGTCAGTTTGGTTGCTGGTGTGACTGAGGATTCAACCTCTAAACTTAAGGCGGGTGAACTGGTCAATTTCGTAGCGCAACAGGTTGGTGGTAAAGGTGGCGGTCGCCCTGATATTGCTCAGGCCGGCGGTACTGATGCTAGCGGTCTGTTAAAAGCGCTGGCTGATGTACCTAACTGGATTAAAGAGCGCCTATGATCTTTATACGCCGTGCCGAACCAGCAGATGCTGCCCAGATCCAACGGGTGTATGCAAGTACTAATGCGTTACAAGTACTTTGCAATTGCCACACCCGACGGTGGAGATGTGGCAGGACCGATTAAAGCAATTTAATCCCGACGACACTTTGTTAATTGCAATGTATGACGGTGTTGTAGTAGGCACGGCAGGTTTGCATCTCGAAAAAAAATCACGCCGTCGTCATGTGGCAGGTCTCGGCATGGCTGTGGCGGATTCGTTCACCGGGCGGGG
The DNA here is from genome assembly GCF_049339445.1 of Undibacterium sp. RuTC16W. NCBI lineage: Bacteria > Pseudomonadati > Pseudomonadota > Betaproteobacteria > Burkholderiales > Oxalobacteraceae > Undibacterium > Undibacterium sp. RuTC16W. The sequence goes on from NZ_JBMPPE010000009.1 coordinate 137,912, forward strand.
AGTTGGTACCGCCTTGCTGGCCGAGATTTTGAGTCTCTCAGACAATTGGCTTAACGTATTGCGTATTGAATTGACGGTGTATTGTGATAACGCGGCGGCAGTCCATTTGTACAATAAGTTTGGCTTTGAGATTGAGGGTACGATGCGTGCGCATTCGCTGCGCAACGGCGTATTTGTAGATGCATATTCTATGGCGCGCTTTCATCCGAAGCAGCCGCAAATCCCTCGCACCGGTCGTTAATCGACTTCCAATAATGGAACTAAAATTTTGTCCTGTATGCGCCTCGTCACTGGTGTGCCGCGCAGACGAGCAGGAAGCCTCAAAACTTAGACTAGCGTGTCCGGAGGGGCATTGGACGCATTGGGATAACCCACTTCCGGTATTAGCTGCGCTGGTCGAGGTTGAGGGACATATTTTGCTGGCAAGAAATGCTGCCTGGCCAGAAAAAACTTTTGCCCTGATTACTGGTTTTATGGAGCGTGGCGAGACCCCGGAAGAGGGAATCGCACGCGAGTTAAAGGAAGAGACTAATCTCGATGCCGATCATGTGAGTCTGATCGGCGTATATGAGTTCATCAAAAAGAACGAAGTCATTATCGCCTACCATGTAAAGGCCTCGGGCAATATTCAATTGTCCTCCGAGTTAGTAGAATATCGTCTGATCAGCCCTGAAAAATTACGTCCCTGGCGTGCGGGAACTGGTTATGCGATGGCAGATTGGATGCGTGCCCAAGGCCTGGAGCCGGTATTTGCTGAGTGGGCAAGTTCCTGAGTGATCAGCTAACAACAGATACTCACTAAAATTGTGCAAACAATTGTTAATAAATGTGGAATCCGTGGTCTCGTTGTTGCGTTGCACCATCTTGATTAAATTTCCGGTAGAATTGGTGCAAATGTTTTAGTAAGTATTTTGCTGTTCAAATTGTTTATTCCCGCTACTGGAAAAAATCATGCAATACAATAAAGAACTGGATGCACGTGGATTGAATTGTCCGCTTCCAATTTTGAAGACCAAAAAAGCCTTGGCAGATATGATCACTGGTGAAGTATTGCATGTCATTGCAACTGATCCCGGCTCAGTAAGAGATTTCAAAGCATTCTCCAAACAAACTGGTAATGAATTGTTATCTCACCTGGAAAACAGTAAAGAGTACGAATATTTTATTAAGCGTAAATAACAGCGTGTCAACAGCACGTCAGCGCTAAGTCGCCAAATTGCAGTATTTTAAAAAGCTCACGATAAGTGAGCTTTTTTTATGCATGTTTTATGTCGCAGTTTGTTGTGAAAAGCTCTTCGTTTAGGGGTTCTGCTCTACTGCGATTCTGGATTGAAAAGAACGATCGTGCTAAATTGTGTGATCTAGGCCATTTTAGTCTTATAATTGATGAACTTTACGTATACGTCAATTTGCTGCACTTGCAACATTCGTTTCATCAGAATTAATCCGTTTCACCATCTCTGTTCAAAAATTAGCTCATTAAAGGCAGAACTATGAAAGTCCTGGTACCAGTTAAACGTGTAGTCGACTACAACGTCAAAGTACGCGTCAAATCCGATGGCACTGGCGTGGATATCGCCAACGTCAAAATGTCGATGAATCCTTTCGACGAAATCGCCGTAGAAGAAGCCATGCGCTTAAAAGAAGCAGGCGTTGTGACTGAAGTCGTCGCAGTGTCTTGTGGTGTCGTGCAATGCCAGGAAACTTTGCGGACTGCGATGGCGATCGGCGCAGACCGCGGCATTTTAGTTGAGAGCGATGCTGAACTGCAGCCTCTGGCAGTGGCGAAATTGTTGAAAGCGCTGGCAGACAAAGAACAGCCTCAATTGATCATCCTGGGTAAGCAGGCAATTGATGATGACTGCAACCAGACCGGTCAGATGCTGGCAGCCTTGCTGGGTTGGCCGCAAGCGACTTTCGCATCGAAGGTTGTCGTTGCTGACGGCAAAGCGACCGTGACACGCGAAGTTGACGGCGGACTGGAAACTTTATCGTTGACTTTGCCAGCGATTATTACGACAGACTTGCGTCTGAACGAGCCGCGCTACGTCACTTTGCCAAACATTATGAAGGCTAAGAAGAAGCAATTGGACAATGTAAAGCCAGCAGACTTGGGTGTAGACGTGACCTCACGTGTGAAGACTTTAAAGGTCGTTGAGCCAGCAAAACGTTCTGCTGGTATCAAAGTGCCTGACGTCGCGACTCTGGTTGCCAAGCTGAAGAATGAAGCTAAAGTTATCAGCTAATTCCTTCGTCCTTAGTCCTTAAGAATAATCTTTGTGCCAGATGATCTGGTTCAATCAATGTGGAAAACATCATGACTACACTTGTCATCGCTGAACACGACAACGCTTCCTTGAAGGGAAGTACATTAAACACCGTTACTGCTGCCATTCAATGTGGCGGTGACGTTCATATATTGGTCGCGGGCCATAATGCTGCAGCTGCTGCGCAGGCCGCATCTCAGATTGCTGGTGTCAGTAAAGTATTGCATGCAGATGCGACTTATTTCGCTGATGGCCTGGCTGAAAATGTTGCTGAACAAGCGCTGGCAATTGCTTCTGCTTACAGCCACATCCTGGCACCTGCTACCGCGTATGGTAAAAATATTTTGCCACGTGTTGCGGCCAAACTCGACGTGTCACAAATTTCTGAAATTACTAAAGTAGATTCGGCTGATACGTTCGAGCGTCCAATTTATGCTGGTAATGCAATCGCAACCGTGCAATCTGCCGATGCGGTGAAAGTGATCACCGTGCGCAGTACTGGTTTTGATGCTGCCGCTACCGGTGGATCTGCTGCGGTTGAGAGCATTGCTGCCGTTGCCGATTCTGGCAAATCCGCATTCGTTTCCCGTGAAGTCGCTAAGTCAGATCGCCCTGAACTGACTGCGGCGAAAGTGATCGTTTCTGGTGGTCGTGGCATGGGTTCTGGTGATGCATTTAAAGTCCTGGAACCGCTGGCTGACCGCCTTGGTGCTGCGATGGGTGCGTCACGTGCGGCAGTTGATGCTGGCTTTGTGCCAAATGACTGGCAAGTTGGTCAAACCGGCAAGATCGTTGCTCCGCAGTTGTATATTGCAGTCGGTATCTCTGGCGCGATTCAGCATCTGGCAGGCATGAAAGATTCAAAAACCATTGTGGCAATTAACAAAGATCCTGAGGCGCCAATTTTCTCTGTGGCTGATTACGGTATCGTTGGCGATTTATTCGAAATCGTACCGCAACTGGTTGCAGAGTTGGGCTAATCAATGTGAGCACGGCAAACAGGGTTTGTCGTGAGCAGTCTTGGAATATTAACAGGACAGGATAGGCAGGTTTGTCGTGAAGCTGGCAGAGTATTTTCTCTGGTTCTGACATGATCCTGATCATCCTGTCCTTTTTCATGGAGTAAATATGAGCTATGTAGCGCCGTTGAAAGACATGCTGTTCGTGATGAATGAACTGGCGGGTCTCGCCGAAGTCAATGCCTTGCCAGGTTGCGAAGACGCGACGCCGGAAACCGTTGAGGCGGTACTGGAAGAAAATGCAAAATTTACCGGCGAAGTTGTGGCCCCTTTAAATTGGCCGGGAGACCAGGCGCCGAGTTACTGGAAAGAAGGCGAGGTCTTTACAACTAAAGGCTTTAAAGAAGCGTTCAAAATGTTTGGCGAGGCAGGTTGGCAAGGTGTGCAACATCCGGCTGATTTTGGTGGCCAGGGCTTGCCAAAGCTGGTTGCAACGCCGTGTATTGAAATGTTGAATTCAGCGAGCGTTTCTTTTGCCTTGTGCCCATTGTTAAGTGATGGCGCGATTGAGGCTTTATTGACGGCGGGCAGTGATGAGCAAAAAGCGATTTATCTTGAAAATCTGATTGCCGGTAAATGGACTGGCACGATGAATTTGACTGAACCGCAGGCGGGATCAGATCTGGCAATGGTGCGTTCACGCGCAGTTCCTCAGGGCGACGGTACTTATAAAATTTTCGGTACAAAAATTTTCATTACCTATGGCGAGCACGATATGGCTGAAAATATCGTTCACCTGGTGTTGGCTCGCACACCAGACGCACCCGAGGGCGTCAAAGGTATTTCTCTGTTTATTGTTCCTAAATTCCTGGTAAACGCGGATGGTTCCCTGGGTGCGCGCAATGATGCGCACTGCGTCTCGATTGAGCATAAATTGGGCATCAAGGCGAGTCCGACGGCAGTGCTGCAATTTGGTGATAACGGCGGTGCGATAGGTACTTTGGTAGGTGAAGAGAATCGTGGTCTTGAATACATGTTCATCATGATGAACGCAGCTCGTTTCGGAGTCGGTCTGCAAGGTATTGGTATTGCTGAGCGCGCGTATCAAAAAGCCGTTGGATATGCGAAAGACCGTGTTCAGTCGCGTGATTTATCGGGTTCTGCTGGCCCCGTTACTATTATCCATCATCCGGATGTGCGTCGCATGCTGATGTCGATGCGTGCGCAGATTGAAGGTGCTCGTGCTCTTGCTTATGTAGCCGCAGCTGCGAGTGATGCAGCTCATCACCACGTCGATGAGTCTGTACGTAAAGCAAATCAAACTTGCTACGAATACTTGGTACCTATTGTCAAAGGCTGGTCTACTGAAATGTCGCTGGATGTTACTTCAACAGGTGTTCAGGTACATGGTGGCATGGGCTTTATTGAAGAGACGGGAGCAGCTCAGCATTACCGTGATGCCAAGATTCTGACGATTTATGAAGGTACGACGGCGATTCAGGCAAACGATCTGGTTGGTCGCAAAACTGCTCGTGATGGCGGCGCAACGGCCAGGGCGTTGATTGCCCAGGTGCGTCAAACGGCATCCGAATTGGCTGCAGTGCAATCCGATGATTTGCAGGCAATCCAGCGTCAGCTGGTATTGGGTGCAGATGCTATGGAGGAGGTAGTTGCTTTTGTCGCTGCGAATTTTAAATCGGATATTAAGGCAGTGTTTGCCGGTAGTGTGCCATATTTGAAACTTGCTGGTATTGTGCTTGGCGGCTGGCAAATGGCTAGGGCTGCATTGATCTCTCAGAATAAATTGCAGGCAGGTGAGGGCGACTCTAGTTTTTATAAGGCTAAAATCGCTACGGCACGATTCTTTGCCGACCATATATTGTCTGCGGCTCAGGGATTGCGTACTTCTATCGTGGAAGGTAGTGCAGGCGTTTTGGCATTAGCTGAAGATCAGTTCTGATTAGTGTGATGATCAAGCAATAAAAAAGCGGCTGAGGCCGCTTTTTTATTCATATTATTTTTCATATCAGCCGAAAGAGCCGCCCGTGTATAGCAGGTCAAAAGCGCGTGCAATTGTGGCAATTAATGCAAAAGCTCCTACGCCAAGACTTAATACCAAAATCAGTGCCAAGGGCCATGAGGATTCGCTGGTTTGCCCGGATTGCGTATTGTATTGCTGATCCCATTTTTCATCGGCTGTCAGCCCAAGTACCAATGCTTCTAGCATAGCAATTAAAAATGACAAGACGAGTGGACTCGCTGTCATAAGTAGCGGTGAGCCAAAAAAGAAATGGCCAAACAACCATGACAACGGTAGTGTTGCCAAGTGTAGCCAGCCCCAAATGTCTTGCTTGCCTCGTAAATAGAAGCGGTGTAGACCTGCGCTTCCTAGAGTGGCAGCAAGCAGAGTTGTGATAGTTTTGTTTTTATGGAGGGTATTCATAGGTATTCTGCAAAGTAATGCGTGATTCTAGAGCAAGACGATGCCTCTTGTTGGCTTATTCTCAAATCTCGGCTGACTTAATCGCCCGGGCATCGTCGGTAAAACACGACTGAATCTTGGATAGTGCTTGCGGTTTTGTCTTGAAGCAGGCTATAATTTGCGGCTTTTTCCGCGTTTAGACATTTTTTGGAAATATTATGGTCGTTATTCGTTTAGCTCGTGGTGGCGCAAAAAAGCGCCCTTTCTACAATATCGTTGCAACAGATTCACGCAATCGTCGTGATGGTCGTTTCATCGAGCGCATCGGTTTTTACAATCCGATCGCAAATGGTAATGCAGAGACAGTACGTGTTGCAGCAGACCGTCTGGCTTACTGGCAAGGCGTTGGTGCACAATTGTCACCAGCAGTTGCTCGTCTGGTAGCGCAATCTGGCAAAGCTGCAGCTTAATTGCTGCTGATTGTTAGCAAGTGATATCAGTTGGAGTGCATGTTCCTGAAGATTTAGTCCTGGTGGGCTACGTCTCGGGAGCATACGGTATTCATGGCTGGGTAAGAGTGCACCCTTACTCCAATGATGCCGATGCGTTGCTCAGCGCCAAAACATGGTGGCTGGAAAATGCAAAAATATGGCCTGAATTGCACGATGTTGATCGCATGGAATCCAAGATTCACGGCGAGGATGTTGTGGCGAGATTAATGGGCGTCGCTGACAGAAATGCAGCGGAAGCGCTTAAAGGCACAATTGTTAAGATTCCCCGTAGTCATTTTCCAGCCTTACCGGATGGAGAGTTTTACTGGGTGGATCTGATAGGCGCATCAGTGCACAACTTGCAGGGTGAAGACTTAGGTCAGGTCAGAGACTTGATGGATAACGGTGCTCATCCTATTTTACGGGTTGCAGCAGCTGATGTTCCTGAAGCTGATCTAGCTAAATCGGAGCGTTTGATTCCCTTTGTAGACAGCTTTGTCAAAGAGGTTGATCTGAAGGCTGCCAAAATTGTTGTCGATTGGGGCTTGGATTATTAAGCGTGCTGCAATGAGAAATGGTTTTATGAGATCGGAAGGCATGCCATATGCAGTTTGATGTCATTACATTGTTTCCTGAAATGTTTGCAGCGCTGACTAAATCCGGCGTAACCCGTCGTGCTTTTGAGCAGGGGAAGTGTGCTATATCTCTGTGGAATCCCCGTGACTTCACAGCAGACAAACATCGTACCGTGGATGACCGGCCTTATGGTGGTGGCCCTGGTATGGTGATGCTGGCTAAACCTTTGCAGTTGGCAATTGATGCAGCGAAACAGCGTCAGGCGCAGTCCGGAAATAATGCTGTCCCCAGAGTAATTTATCTATCACCGCAGGGGCGTCCTTTGACGCATCGACGTGTAATGGAGTTATCGCAACTGGATGGCGTTGTTTTACTGTGTGGTAGGTACGAAGCGGTTGATCAGCGTTTGCTTGACCAGTACGTGGACGAGGAAGTTAGCCTAGGCGATTTTGTATTATCTGGTGGTGAGATTCCGGCGATGGCTTTGATGGATGCTGTCATCAGGCAGTTGCCAGGAGTTTTGCATGATGATGATTCAGCTGTGCAAGACAGTTTTGTAAACGGCCTCCTTGATTGCCCGCATTACACAAGGCCTGATGTATTTGAAGAAATCCCAGTTCCTGCCGTCTTGATAGGAGGAAATCACGCTGACATTGAAAAATGGCGTCGTGAACAATCGTTAGTAGCGAGCTTGCGTAAACGTCCCGATCTGATTACGCAGGCGCGTCAGGCTGGTTTGCTCAGCAAGGCTGATGAGAAGTTTTTGAGTAGTTTGTAGTTTAGTCATTTCTTAGGATTTGACTTTAAGTGCAGGTATTGGCCTGCTTGTTTAACCCCATCCTCTACTGAGCATAGCAGTTACAGCGTCAGCAAGATGGTATCAGGAGTAAAAAATGGATCTGATCCAAAAATTAGAGGCAGAAGAAATTGCACGCCTCGGCAAAAATATCCCTGTATTCGCTCCTGGCGATACAGTAGTTGTTAACGTCAACGTAGTTGAAGGCACTCGTAAGCGTGCACAGGCTTACGAAGGTGTTGTCATCTCCCGCCGTAACCGTGGTTTGAATTCAAACTTCATCGTTCGTAAAATTTCATCTGGTGAAGGCGTTGAGCGTACATTCCAATTGTATTCTCCGCTGATCGCTTCGATCGAAGTTAAACGTCGCGGTGACGTACGTCGCGCTAAGTTGTACTACTTGCGTGAACGTTCAGGCAAATCTGCTCGTATTAAAGAGAAATTGCCAACACGTAAGACAGCAGCTGCTAAAGCAGAGTAATATTGTTTGTCATGCGTTGAAAGAAAGGGATGCCTCGGCGTCCCTTTTTTGCATTTTGAAATGGAATAAACTTTAGCTCATTCGCTAAAACCCCCGAGTAGTTTAATTAAGGAAGTCGGTGTGAAATTGAAGTTCAATCCAGAGGAATTACCTGTGCACTCTGTTGCAGGAGAGGATGCAGTACCAGAATCTCATTTATCCTCAGCATGGCTAAAGCAGCGTTTTGCACAGCCGGGACTTTGGACTCCGGAAACGACGGATGAGCATTTGCTCTCGACGATTTACAGCTTTAAACCTGCTTCAGTATTGATGCCACTTGTATTGCGCGACACGGGCTTGACGCTACTGCTCACCCATCGTGCAGCTCATTTGAATGATCACGCAGGGCAAATTAGTTTTCCCGGCGGTCGGTTTGAGGACAGTGATCGTTCGGCGATCGAGACTGCCTTGCGCGAGACTGAGGAGGAAATTGGCCTGCATCGCAAGCACGTAGATATTCTGGGCGTGCTACCCGATTATAAAACCGGTACCGGCTATCAGGTTACGCCGGTTGTGTCGTTAGTACAGCCTCCGTTTGATTTGAAAACAGATCCGTTTGAGGTCGCTTCATTATTCGAAGTGCCTTTGTCTTTTTTAATGGATGGGCGCCATCATCAGCGCCGCATAATTGATTTGCCTGATGGAAAAGGCCAGAGAATTTTCTATGCGATGCCTTACGGTGAGCACTTTATCTGGGGGGCAACGGCAGGCATGTTACGTAACTTATTTCATTTTTTACGGGCATAAGGCGATAAGCGCTCAGGCTTGCAATAATGCTGGGCTTCATAAACCAGCTAAATCAGTTTACACTTGCCGCATTAACAAATCCATTTCAAGCTGGAAACGATTTAAACTACCTCACCATGACATTCATTTCCATACTTTGTGCGCTCCTGATCGAACAATTGAAACCTTTACGGGTCGACAATCCGATTTATTTACAGGTACAAAATCTGGCAGAAAAGATCGAGTCGTGGTGTAACGCAGGTAAGGCCAAACACGGCCGCATGGGATGGTGGATACTCGTTATCGCACTGACTTTGCCTACGGCATTGATCTATTGGCTGTGTTTGCGTATCAATCCATTTGCAGCGCTTGCATGGAATGTTCTGATCGTTTATCTGACTCTCGGTTTTCGGCGCTATAGCCATTATTTCACCTCCATCCAGCTTGCACTGAGCTCTGGTGACGAAGATGCTGCCAAAGCACATCTCGCTGAATGGACGCATCTCGATACGTCCGGCATGGATATCTCTGAAATTTCCAGGATCGCGGTTGAGCGCTCACTGATCGCGACTCACCGCAATGTATTCGGTGTATTTTTTTGGTTCCTGATGCCTGTGGGGCCAGCTTGTGCCGTAATGTATCGGGTTGCTGAGTATCTGGCGCGTGCCTGGAATGAACCTGAGCACATGAAAAATGAAGAGTTCGGTCAATATGCAACGAAAATTTTTTACTGGATCGACTGGATCCCGGCTCATCTCACGGCGATTGCATTTGCTGTCGTAGGTAATTTTGAGGACGCAGTGTACTCATGGCGTAATTATGCTGACCGCTGGTCAGATGAACTGGTCGGGATCATTCTGTCGGCTGGTGGCGGTGCCCTAGGGGTGCGTCTTGGCGAACCTGAAGCAAAAGCGATGGTGCTGAACGCTGATGCCAGTGCTGTGGATGTTGATAGCCTGGATATCGAAAGCCAACCAGGTGCGGAAGCCTCACCAAGATCATTGCAAAGTGCCGTCGGGCTGGTCTGGCGGGCACTGTTATTGTGGATGCTGTTATTGTTATTACTCTCCTTTGCGGTTTGGTTATAAATTTGCCGCGTGCCCTTTTTTTACAAAGATAAAGTGTATCTAACTTACCCATTGCAGTATTGCAAAAAAGACTGAAGGAAATCCATTGAAACTAAAACAAAGTGCCCCATCCGGCGCATTTATCGGCGCGTCCTGGCTTGCCCTGTTTATCGGCGCCCTTACTTATTCAATTGGTCTGTGGAATGCGACCATGCAGCTAAATGAAAAAGGGTATTACTTCACGCTGATCTTGTATGGTCTGTTCTCTGCGATTTCTTTACAAAAATCCGTGCGTGACAAACAGGAGGGGATTCCAGTGACGGGTCTGTATTTCGGATTGTGCTGGTTATCCGTTGGTGCTGCCTTGCTCTTACTTGCCGTGGGTTTGTGGAATGCAACGATTGTCCTGAGTGAAAAGGGTTTTTACGCGATGTCTTACGTACTGAGTTTGTTTGCTGCCGTAGCGGTGCAAAAAAACGTACGGGATGCAGCGCTGTTCAAAACTGAAATGAATGCTTCGGATTTTTCCTCCGAGGATGCCTGAAGCGGGAGTTTACATTTGTATCAAGGTGAGAAAAAAGGCTTGCGCATTCCGGCAAGCCTTTTTCTTATTGAACAGTTCAACCTGTAGTTTCGTTACTGTTTTACTGAAGCATTCTGCCAATAAGCTTTACTAAGTTCGTAAATACACTATAGTTAGTGGGTAACATTTCTTCGTATGCATCAAAATGGGTTTATCTGCGATCAGTTTTTGAATCAAGTCTTCTATAAGATATAATACTGAGGTTATTTGAAAGCTTGGCGCAAGGTTTATCGACCTACAATGGATGCCAGGTTGTCTTCTTAGGTTCAGAGCAAGCCGATCACATGGCCGATTCCATCAAAAACACTTCATCACCGATACGCGAATTTTTCATCCAGGGACTTACCAGTGATGGAAAACAATTTCGTCCCAGCGATTGGGCTGAGCGCCTGTGCGGTGCCATGTCTTGTTTTCGTCCTGATGCAGGGAGGAACGCACACCTGATTTACTCACCTTATGTACGCCCTATTTTGTTGGACGGTGTGCGTTCTGTTGTCGTGAATGAGGCCTTACGTGAGATTGAGCCGCTGGCCTACCACTTCGTTCTTAGCTTTGCAAAAGATAATGATTTGCAAATTGTCGATGCGTGTTTATTGCCTGATCCACAAGTTGATTCAGACTCGAATAAATCGACAAAGTAATTTTCTGAGATTTCCCCAAGAAGTAATCAAATAGGCTTTGTGTAAATCTTATTTGAGCTTTGTCAAAAATGCTGCTGTGACTTGTTCACGCAGCCAGCGGTTGGCCGGATCGTTTTCTACATTTTCATGCCAATACAAATAAACATCCCAGGACGGCATTGGTAATGGCAGCGGCAAAATCTGATTACCAAACTGTTGATTCGCAATCCGTGCATAGCCTTCTGGCATAGTCAACAACAGATCTGTCTGACTAGCCACACGGCAAGCCGCAAAATAATGCTGGCAGCGCAGGCGTATGCGCCTTTGCAAGCCGAGACGGCTCAATTCAAAATCTTCCAATCCCATACCCTTGCGTCTTGAACTGGCGAGCACATGCTCGGCTTGCAAATAAGTATCCAGGTCTAACTTGCCTTTTTTAATTGCCGGATGGTCTTTGCGTGCGATGACGACGGTGGTGTCCTGTACTATTTTTTGACGGCGGATTTCATTCGGTAAAGGTAATAACATATCAATCGCCAGATCAATACTCCCTGCGGCAAGTTCGCTGACCAGTTCGCGGCGCTCGACTTGAATCGCCGCAAGGCTGACCTGCGGCGCTTGCTCCGTGATGTTCTTAAGTAAAGGCGGTAGTACTGTTGACTCCAGTACGTCACGCAAAGCCAGGTTGAATTGCTTGTTCGCCAGCATCGCGTCGAACTTGCCTGCATCCGCCAAAGTAACTTCCAAGCCGCGTAACGCTTGTCTTACGGGTTCTATGATGTTACGTGCCAATGGTGTAGAAACCATGGCATGCCCCTGGCGGGTGAATAGGGGATCTTCAAAGATGATGCGCAGCCTGTTCAGTGCGTGACTGATCGCCGGTTGCGTCAGAAGCAGCTTCTGACTTGCGCGGGTCACGCTGCCCTCGGTATAGATAGTCTCGAATACCGTGAACAGATTCAGGTCGACTTTTGATATATGCATGAAATTAATTTAACTTGATAATAACTATTTATTTGATCAATTATATCCTGAGCCTTACACTCGACTCATTCTGAATTCGCTCTGCAAACTGAGGGGTCGTCGCAATGGCACAAATTTATCTGGTTCGACATGGGCAGGCTTCCTTCGGCAATCAAAATTATGATCAGCTATCTGAGTTAGGCAAGGAGCAGGCGCAGCATCTGGGGCGTTGGTGGGCCGCACGCGATCTGAGCGTGTCGCGGGTAGTCACAGGTAAATTGCACCGTCACGTACAGACCGCACGTGCGGCGATCGCTTGCTTACAGGGCATCGCCGAAGACAGGCTCAATGTTGCGGACTGGGAGTGTGACCCTGACTTTAACGAGTACCACCACCACGAGGTATTAGCCAAACATGTGCCAGCCTTCGATGATCCAGCTGAGGTAAAGCGGTTCTTGCTCACGACACCAAATGGCAAACAGGCGTTTCAAGATATCTTTGCGCAAGCGATTACGCGCTGGATGTCGGGGCAGTTTGATCAGGAGTATTCAGAAACCTGGACGGCTTTTCGCCAGCGGTGTATTGCTGCTCTGGAGCGCCAGATTCATCATCCCGACACCGCAAAAAATATTGTGATATTTACCTCGGGTGGCACGATTTCTGCCATTTGCCAGCATGTACTGGATTTTCCTGACGCGAAGTTTTCTGAACTGAACTGGTCGCTGGTGAACAGCGCCGTGACCCGTCTTCACTTACAGCCGCCATCGGAGGGCAAGCCCGCCAGACTGGCGCTTGCCTACCTGAATAATTTTGCTCACCTTGAACAATTAAATCTCCCCAAACACATTACCTACGTATAGGAGCTGGCGCATGACAAATTCGACTGATTCGGTTGATCTTTTTGATCTGAGCGGCAAAGTGGCGCTCGTCACCGGTGCCAGTCGCGGCATTGGTGAAGAAGTGGCAAAAACGCTGGCAGCGCATGGTGCCACCGTGATTGTATCCAGCCGCAAGGCAGATGCCTGTGAGACGGTTGTCGCCGCCATCAAGGCTGCTGGTGGCAAGGCAGAGGCACGTGCCTGCCACATCGGTGAGCTGGCGCAAATCGACGCCTTGTTTGTCGATATAGAAGCCGCGCACGGACGGCTCGATATTCTGGTCAACAACGCCGCAACCAATCCTCACTTTGGACATATCACGGAGACCGATGCCAGTGCCTTCCAAAAAACGGTGGATGTGAATATCCGCGGCTACTTCTTCATGTCATCCGCCGGCGTCAAAATGATGGCAAAAAACGGTGGTGGCAGCATCGTCAATGTGGCTTCTGTCAACGGCGTGATTCCGGGGGCAATGCAAGGTATCTATTCCATCACCAAGGCTGCCGTCATCGCCATGACCAAATCGTTTGCGCTGGAGTGTGCCCCCATGGGCGTCCGTGTCAATGCCTTATTACCTGGTGCAACCGATACTAAATTTGCCTCTGCTTTATTTCACAACCCGGTGATTCTGGAAAAAGCCTTAAGCCGTATTCCGGTGAAACGGATTGCCGAACCCAGCGAGATGGCGGGCACTGTCCTGTATCTCGCGTCGCAGGCCGCAAGCTACACAACAGGCGCCTGTATTAACGTTGATGGTGGCTATCTGATCAGTTGATCAGCTCATTTTTATAAGACAAACGACTACCCATTTTTTTGCAAGGACACAGCATGGATTTCCAATACAGCCCCAAAGTAAAAGCACTGCAAGCGCGTTTAATCGCCTTCATGGATGAACATATTTATCCAAATGAAGCCACCTTCTACGGCGAGATCGAAGCGAACCGTAAAACTGGTAATCCCTGGATTCCAACGAAGATTGTCGAGCAACTGAAAGCCAAGGCGCGTGCAGCTGATTTGTGGAACTTGTTCTTGCCAGAATCCAGCCACGGCGCGGGTCTCACCAATCTTGAGTATGCGCCGCTGTGCGAAATCATGGGCCGTTCTCTGTGGTCTGCTGAAGTCTTTAACTGTGCTGCACCGGATACTGGCAACATGGAAGTCTTTGCCCGTTACGGGACACCGGAGCATCAGGAAAAATGGCTGAAGCCTTTGCTGAATGGCGAGATCCGTTCTTGCTTCGCGATGACCGAGCCTGCGGTGGCTTCATCAGATGCAACGAATATCGAAGCATCGATTGTGCGTGAGGGTGATGAGTATGTCATCAATGGACGCAAGTGGTGGTCTTCCGGCGCTAATGATCCACGCTGCAAAGTTTTTATTTTCATGGGTAAGAGCGATCCGGATAATGCCGATCGCCATAAGCAGCAATCGATGATCATCGTGCCGCGTGACACCAAGGGTGTAACGATTTTGCGCGCCTTACCAGTCTTTGGTTATGACGACGCACCACACGGACATGGCGAGGTCGTTTTTGACAATGTACGTGTACCGGTATCGAATATTTTGTTGGGTGAAGGACGTGGTTTTGAAATTGCCCAAGGTCGCCTTGGCCCTGGCCGTATTCACCACTGCATGCGCCTGATCGGCTTGGCAGAGCGCGCGCTGGAAGATATGTGCAAACGCTCATTGCAACGGGTTGCTTTCGGCAAGCCGGTAGCAGAGCAGGGCGTTACCCTGGAGCGTATTGCCAATAGCCGCATCTTGATTGATCAGGCCCGCTTACTGGTCTTAAATGCTGCGCAGATGATGGACACCGTAGGCAACAAAGCTGCCGCGAAAGAAATCGCGATGATCAAAGTCGCTGCACCGAATATGGCCTGCACCGTCATTGACTGGGCGATCCAGGCGCATGGTGGTGGTGGGGTCTCGAATGATTTTGGGGTTGCTTATGCTTATGCGCAAGCGCGTACCTTGCGTCTGGCAGATGGTCCTGATGAGGTTCATCGTAACCAGATCGGCAAAATGGAATTGAAAAAATATAAGATCGGCGCACACTAATCAGCACCGTTATTCTTCGCCCCGGTAAGCTTTAATTCGATATTGAAGCTTGCCGGGGATTTTCGCATCATAGAACTGTAAATTAATTCAACGGGAACGAAGCAATGACAGATATGACATTTAAAGAAAAATCCGTATTGGTTACTGGCGCGGCCAGCGGCATTGGTCGCGCTGCGGCACTGGCATTTGCCAGAGCCGGTGCCCGCCTGACGATTGCTGATATTGATGTGGCTGGTGCTGAAGAGACGCAGGCGATGATCGCGCAAGCAGGTGGTACGGTACGTTTTGTGAAAACGGATATCGCGAACGCCGCTGAAGTCGAGGCACTGATCCATGGGATTGTCGATGCTTACGGTCGATTGGACTGCGCATTCAATAATGCCGGGATCGAGATTGAACATTTACCACTCGCTGGTTCGGACGAGGCGACCTTTGACAAAATCATGAATGTGAACGTCAAAGGTGTCTGGTTATGCATGAAGTATGAGATTGCCCAGATGCTGAAGCAAGGCGGCGGCAATATCGTCAATACCGCCTCGGTCGCAGGTCTGGTCGGAGCACCCTTGCAGCCGATCTATGCTGCAAGCAAACATGCGGTAGTTGGCCTCACCAAAACGGCGGCGGCAGAATACGGTCGCGCCGGTATTCGCGTCAACTCCGTTTGTCCCGGTGTGATCCGTACGCCGATGCTGACACATGCGCTTGAGCGCGAACCTCGCCGCGAAAAAACCATCAAGAGTATTCATCCGATTGGCCGCATTGGCGAAGCCGAAGAAATCGCCAATGCAGCGCTGTGGCTGTGTTCTGATTTATCATCATTTGTGACGGGACATCAGCTTGCAGTGGATGGGGGGCTGACGGCAATCTGATCACGGTCTTTGTGCCATTAAATATAGATTTAAAAGGGAGTATGTCAAAAAATAGGGCATATACTTCAGGTTTTTATTGGGTGATTAAAAAATACAGGTGGGAGTATGGTAATTTACTACCCACGATATATTTCATTTCCAACCGAGTGAGAGAGACAATATGAGTGATTTTCCCTGGATACAATCTTACCCCGCTGGCGTACGTTGGGATGCGGAGTTGCCCATCATGCCGGTGCCGCAATTGCTCGATGAGGCGTTTGCCAAATGGCCGGATCATGTTGCGCTGGAATTCATGGGCAAGAAAACCACGTATCGTGAATTGCACGCCCAGGTCAATCAGGCGACCAAAGGATTTCAGCAGATCGGTGTGAAGCCTGGCGTTCATGTCGGCCTGTTCTTGCCCAACACTCCGCACTATGTAATCAGTTTTTTTGCGGTCCTCAAAGCAGGTGGTACGGTCGTCAATTACTCGCCTCTCGATGCTGAAAAAGTCCTCGAACATAAGATAGCCGATAGCGAAACCGATATGCTGGTCACGCTGGATATGGTGATGCTGTATCCGCAGATGGCGAAAATGCTCGGTCATACGCGCCTGCAAAAACTCATCATCGGTAACATCGCCGAGATGTCGCCTTACCCAGATGCAGTACGCGCCAGTCTCGACAAGGCACAGCAGCTATGCGCCATTCCGGCAGATGCCTTGCACGTGCCTTTCGCACAGTTACTGGCAAACGACGGACAGTATCAGGCAATCGCTGCGACAGATCCCAAAGAGACGGTCGCGGTCTTGCAATACACCGGTGGTACCACGGGTTTGCCAAAAGGTGCGATGCTCACGCATGGCAACCTGACCACTGCGGTCAGTCAGATCATGGAGACCCTGAATGTCGATCCGCCCGTATTGACCGAAGGGGCAGAGCGCCTGCTTGCAGTGCTGCCGCTATTCCATATCTATGCCCTCACGGTAGATATGTTATTCGGCATACGGCTGGGCGCCGAGATCGTTTTGCATACGCGTTTTGATGTCGATGCCGTAGTCAAAGATTTGTCATCGAAAAAGATTACCGTATTTCCAGGTGTGCCGACGATGTACACCGCGATCATCCATTATCCCGATATCAAGAATCATGATTTGAGTTCGCTAAAATTCTGCAACTCCGGTGGCGCACCTTTACCAGCGGAAGTGCTGCAACAATTTCAGAGCATCACCGGCTGCACTTTGCTTGAAGGCTGGGGAATGACTGAGACCTCGCCGACCGGGACCTTTACATCTATCATGAGTCCGCGTAAGCCCGGATCGTGCGGATTACCAACCCCAGGTATTACGTTTAAATTTGCTAGTGTCGACGACGCACGCAAATATGTCCCCATAGGTGAACGTGGAGAAATTTGTGTCGCCGGAGCGAATATCATGAAAGGATATTGGAAGAAGCCGGAGGCCACTGCCGAGTCATTTACGGCGGATGGTTTCTTCCGTACCGGCGATGTCGGCTACATGGATACAGAAGGCTTTGTCTACATTGTAGATCGCACGAAAGATATGATTTTGTGCGGCGGTTACAACGTCTATCCGCGCAATATCGAAGAGGCGGTATATGAGCATCCATCGGTAGCCGAAGTCAGTGTGATCGGTATACCTGATGAGTATCGTGGCCAGTCACCGAAAGCTTTTATCAAGCTCAAAACCGGTGCTGAAGGCTTTACTCTGGAAGAGTTAAAGGAGTTCTTGAACGACAAACTGGGCAAGCATGAAATGTTGCAGGCAATGGAGATCCGTGCCGATTTGCCAAAGACACCAGTCGGTAAATTGTCTAAAAAAGAATTGTATGAAGAAGAGGCAAGAAAGTCCCGTGCTTAATTATTGCTACTCCGGGTAATTCAAATAATTTCAGTAATTCAGTAATTCAGTTTTAATTAAATTTGAGGAATAAAAAAAGCACCGGCATTCACCGGTGCTTTTTGTTTTTTCTGCAAAACGACTATGTAAAATCTGTCGCAGCGACAAAGGCCGCAACCATCGCCTCTAAGCCCGCCTGATCTTCTTCATTGAATCGATTCAGGCTTGGGCTATCGATATCAAACACGCCATACAGCTCGCCATTTTTTATCACAGGGATCACGATCTCGGCATTTGACGCAGAGTCGCACGCGATATGGCCCGGGAACGCATGTACGTCTGGCACTAAAATAGTCCGGCGTTGCGATGCCGATGCGCCACAGACACCTTTGCTGAATGGGATACGGGCGCAGGCAACTTTACCCTGAAACGGACCAACTAATAATTCCTGCTGCGTACCGCCGGAGCTAGCTTTCGCCGGTTTAACCAGATAAAAACCTGCCCAGTTCAGATCGGCAATCGTGTCATACACCAGCGCAGAAAATTGTGCGGCATTCGCCGTAAGATCGGTTTCACCTTCCAGGATACTGCTGACTTGACGGATGAGCAGAGCGTAATCGGGTTGTGTACTGGCAGCAGGAGGTGTGAACATAATGGGACTGAGAAATAAAGACTAAGGTTGAGCATTATATCGCTGTGCTGACATGAGTGCTGAGCCCGAATTTCAAATGGCGTAACGGTGTATGTAGGTATTGGGTGCAACTAATCTCACAAAACAGGAAGTCGGTTTTGCTATTATTTTTTCCTAATGCTTGGAAATACAGAGACTCGGAATTTTAAAAAACTCAAACTATCAAACTTGAAAATAAATACTGAAAATAAAAAAGCGAGCTATCAGGCTCGCTTTTTTCAGATCATCTGAGAATCGACGATTCAGGGAACGCCGCACAGACAATGTGTCATCACCGCGTAGCCTTTGCCTTCTTTATTCAGGTCCGCCAGCCAGCTCAACTCTTTAGCGATTTGTGTTGCCGCTGCTGGTGGTACACCCGTCGGTACTAAGGCGAGCTTAAACTGATCATTCAAGACTTGGGTAACGGAGGCGCCGAACATAGTGAAGAGGCGATCAAATTTTGAGGGTTCCCGTTCGATGTAAGAAACGCGGAAATCTTTGCCGAGTTTGGCGCGTGCTGCCGCAGATTTAATTGCGTCACCATAGCTGCCCACCGTATCGATCAAGCCGCGTTCTTTGGCTTGCTGACCTGTCCATACGCGGCCTTGTGCCACTGCATCGATTTTGTCCGGCGTGGTCTTGCGCGCTTTGGCGGCTTTGCTAGTGAAGTCGTCATAAATATGATTGATACTTGCCTGAATGACTTCGCCGAATTTTGGGTTCAAAGGACGCATAGGATTGAAACCATCGCCCAGCCAGGTCGTTGTTGTACCACCGGTATGGACGCCAATTTTATCCAGTGCTTTTTCAGCCGTCGGCAAGATGGCAAATACGCCGATTGATCCTGTCACTGTCGTTGCATCGGCAATCACTTCATCTGCCGACATCGAGATCCAGTAACCACCAGAGGCGGCGACATTGCCCATAGAGACGACAACGGGTTTGCCTGCATTGCGAGTCAGTTCAAGTTCTCGACGGATGAGTTCTGAACCGAAGGCGCTGCCACCAGGTGAGTCGACGCGTAAGACAATCGCTTTGATCTGGTCGTCCTCGCGCGCTTTGCGAATCAGATTTGCTGTTGACAGTCCGCCGATTGATCCGGCTGGCGCAGTGCCTTCGCTGATCTCGCCGGCTGCAATCACAACACCGACGGCATCACCGAGAAATTTGGGTACCTGACGAGCCAGATAATCGTCAAAGCCAACCTGCTTGAAGCTCTTGTTCTGATCGTCTTTGACACCTTTGCCTATCATCAGTTGACGCAACTCGTCACGTGTCTTCAGACCGTCGACCAGTTTGGTATTGACGGCCATTTTGGCGATGTCTCCGCCTGTGACTTTGAGCAGTTCCGGTAATTGGTCGATGCCTTGCATGATGCTGCCAGCAGGCAGCTTGCGCGCTTTTTCTACATCGCCGGTGTAGGTTGCCCACATCGCGTTATACAAGAAGCTCTCGGCTTCGGTCGCGGCGGCAGACGGTTCATTGGCAATGTACGGTTCGGCAAAACTCTTATAGGTACCGACCTTCAGTAGATTGACGGTGATCCCGATTTTATCGAGTGCATCACGATAGTAATTGCGATACCGGCCAAAGCCGTTCAGCATGATATTGCCCATAGGGTGCAAATAAACCTCGGTGGCATGCGAGGCCAGATAGTATTGGCGCTGATCGTAACTAGAGCCCCAGGCGACGACCGTTTTGCCATTGGCCTTGAAGCGATCAATCGCGGCGGCGACTTCGCGCAGCATCGGCAAGCCTGCACCTTGCATCTCATCGAGCAGCAAGACCGCACTGGTGATCTTGGGATCTTTGCCTGCTGCATCGAGTACGGTCAGGATGTCACGCAACTGCGTTGTTTTTTTTGCGTTACCTTGCGCTTCTGCCAGAACGTTGTCACGCAGACTGCCGGCATTTTGTTCAACCAGTGTGCCTTTCAGATCCAGCAGCAGAGCTGTTTTGTCGTCAATTTTTTTTGCAGATCCACCAAATATGCCTACCGCCAGCGCAATCAGGAGTGCCAGTAAAATGAAATTGAGGATCAGCCGGCGGCCAAAATCCAGCGTCTTCCAGACAAAAACGATACTGTTCTTGATCCAGCGAAAGGGTGAGAAAGACATAGGCACTCCTGGTTATAGATTTTAAACACGCTGCGGACAGACGGCAGCGTTCAATGAAATAGTGACGTATCAATAGCAGTTCGGGCAACTACGCATAACGACTACCATAAACAAAAATTACAGAATACAGAAAACTAACATCTTAAATGTTGATTTCGAATGAACATCTCAAACGAATAATGAATGCCTTAGTTTGTCAGGATTTATCGAAGCAAAATAGCAATCCTGATGAGGCATTCATCTTACTCCTTAGTCAGGCCAGATCGTTTGCAGCAATTGCGCCAGATGCGCACCTGCTTTGGTCAGCGACTCTTCTTTGACTTGTGCCATCGTTCTTTCATACGCCAGAGGTAAGGCGATTGACCAGTTATTGCCTTTGACATTGGGTGTACGTTCACTGAACTGAGCGCCTGCAAAAACGATACGCGCATTGCGAATGGCGTCATCGGCCCACAGGACCGCCCACTGTTCCGGAGGAGCTGTGTCTTTTGCGATTGTCTTGGCTTTTTTCGTCAGGAAGTCGTTCATTCTGCCGCGCTTGAAGTTCTGTGGCAGGTCATCCCATAAAGAATGCAGATTGCCGCAGGGGCATTGCAGTGCATTGCCACCTATCGTATTAGTAGTTTTATCTAATCCCTTATCATCCGGGTTGATGATTTTGCCATCGGCGTCCAGAAAAATCGATCCTACATGCAGAGGCTGATGGATATCTCCAACATAGTGGGTCAGCAGCATCAGGGCTTCGCGCTCGTCCTTGATGTTGAACGGGGCTGGCGCTTTTTGCCCACGCAAGACAGCGATGGTTGCTTGAATAGCGTTCACGATGTCGTGATCATTGGTGCCGGCAAAGCCGGTTTTGTAATGATCATGCTGCAGGCTGATGTCGGTGTAGTGATATTGCTTGTGGCAGGTCTCTTCATCCGCGCCAGGATTGCAAGCATTGTTATTCCGGCGTACAAAATCGGCGAAGGCTTGAATATCCTCAGGATTTTCAAATGGCTGACATTCAGCGAAACGTCCCGTCACTGTGTACGCAAAATCTTTTTCGGGGCTGATTCCTTTGGCGCAATCTGCCCACACCGAGATCTGCTCTAGTGTGCGCGTGCCTAAAAGACTTTTGACTTTGCTAGCGGCCTTGGTGCCAGCCAGCATATTGTCAGCGATAGCCCCGACAGTCTGATGGCCGTCTGCTCCCCATGCAAAGGCGAGTTGCGGAAGCAGGGCGATACTGGCTAAGACGCCAGCAATAAATTTTTTTGTCATGCGAGATCCAGTGAAATTCAGGGGCGCTAAGCTTAGCGTTGATATAAGTTAACCAAGAGAAAGATTAAACCATCTTTTTACTCAGACTGCTATGTCTGCCGGATTGTTCCACGGAGTTTCATATAGGTAGCATCCGTTTTGGTATACCCATTATCTGAATTCTTTGGGAGGCCACATCGTTTCTTCATGAATACCAATTCTCGGGTCCGTCATATGTTTGGCAAATTCCAGGAAGAATTCACGATTTTGTTGCGAGAACTGTTCCTCGATTTCTTCCAGAGAGGCAATGCAGGGAATGACCTGCCCGTAGTAGTCGGTCGCAGGGCCTACTTGCCGAAAATTAAAATGATGGTATTGCAGCAGGCGCATCAGGCTAGGCTCCATCGCGGCGAGCCAATATTTGATGCCGCGCTGTTTTGAATAAGTAAACATCACGCGAAACAGTTCCATCAATAAATCGGAGATCCCAAAATCGGTAAAGTCGCTGCGTACTGCGCCGATTGAAGGCGGTGTCGTTTGTTTCGGTGGCCGTATCATGGCTCTTTTTTTCTTGCTGATGATAAGCCGGGATATTTCGGCAAACTCCAGCGAGCTTGCACCTTTGGGGAGTTGTGAGACCTTGCAGTGATCAAAAATCGGGAAGTGCATGGTGGTCGAACGCACCAGACGTAAGGAGCCCACGATATTGTCACCCGAGGCAAACGCACCCAAGTGAATTGCCGATTCATCATAGTCGTCATTCTCTGTGCCCTCGGGATAATCCTTGGCATCCAGGAACATCTTTTCGAGACAATACACCTGGTAGCGCAGAGCAAATATCTTTTGCAGCTCATCCTGCTTTTTTACTCTTTTTACATAAAACATCAGCAGCCTTGTGGAGACGTGGTCAACAATCAGAATCCTAGTGGTCTATCGTTTCTTCTCGTTGATCAAAGACGAAGTCATTACGCTTTCATTTATCAGTGTGATTATTCAAATAGTAATTGACTCTTTGTTGCATTTGATTGCGAATCAATGCTTAAGATTGTTTAACAAATTTGTAACCTTGCTTCACATTGTTAAATGGCCGAAGACACTAAAATTCAGTCATAGCATTGTCGTTCATTCACTATTTGACTGCAAACATCCGTATCAATTTTTGATCATTTGTTGCATCAACAAAGTGCCGAGTCTTTTGTAAAAAAGTTTCCGTATCACATGAACTCCTATGTCGATTCAACTTGGTTTTCAAGATATGCCAATAGTAGTACGCATTTCTAAAAACTTGTTATTACATTTATAAGAGTAGTGTATGCGACCCCACGGAAATTTTAAAATTTATACGGATGGCCAGATTTTGGTCTCAGAAGTGACCGGCCCCTGGAATACCGAGCTGGTTCAAGAGTGGGTAGATTCCATGCTGCCCACGATTCAGGAACTCTCGCTTAAAGGCCCTTGGGGTACGATTGCCATCGTCAGCAATTCCTTGCTTTGTCCAAAAGAAGCCTTGCAATTGCTCACAGATAAAGCGCGTGGTGCAGTTGGCAAATATCAGTTAGTTGGCAGCGTATATGTGGCGGCACCAGACGTAGACGGGCGGAATTTTATTGAGCCTGTGTACGAGAAATTTTATAAAGACATCTGTCCGATAGAATTTTTTGATGATTACCCAGATGCTCGCGACTGGGTTCGCCAGCGATGCCTGGATTATGCAAAATCGCATGTCTGATTTTGATCTGCCTTTTTTGAGCTGTCTTTATCTATGCCCCATGTCAGGCCAGGTTTGAGGTAGCTTTTCTCATCTTCGCTGTCGCGATTTTTGCCATAGCAGTAGTCTATTCGACACAAACCCTAAACACCGTTAAACTAGGCAGCTTTGCTTAATTTGGCCATTACCGTGTCTGACCTTACTCCTTCCAACGAATCTGAAGCAATTCAGTCCGACGCTCCTCTCAGTGTTGTCTCCAGCGATTTGATCCAGCGTGAAGTCGCCCGCCGCCGTACTTTCGGTATTATTTCCCATCCGGATGCGGGTAAGACAACACTGACTGAAAAGTTGCTGATGTTTTCCGGTGCGATCCAGTTGGCGGGTACGGTAAAGGCGCGTAAGAGCGGTCGTCACGCCACTTCCGATTGGATGGAGATCGAAAAGCAACGCGGTATTTCCGTCGCGTCCTCGGTCATGCAGTTCGAGTACCGAGATCATGTGGTGAACTTGCTGGATACGCCTGGTCACCAAGACTTCTCCGAAGATACCTATCGCGTATTGACCGCTGTCGATTCTGCCTTAATGGTGATCGATGCTGCCAAGGGTGTGGAAGAACAGACACTGAAGCTGCTGAACGTCTGCCGCATGCGTAATACGCCGATTATTACTTTCGTCAATAAGATGGATCGTGAAACACGTGATCCTCTGGAGTTGCTTGACGAGCTGGAGTCTGTGCTTAAAATCCAGTGCGCCCCCGTCACCTGGCCTATCGGTATGGGCAAGACTTTCCGCGGTGTCTACCATATTCTGCGCGACGAAATCTTGTTGTTCACCCCGGGTAGCGAGCGTGCCGATCAAGAGTTCGAAGTGATCAAAGGTATCGACAATCCGCGTCTGGCAGAAATGTTTCCGCTGGAAATCGAACAACTGAAGATGGAGGTTGAACTGGTACATGGCGCATCTCATCCGTTCAGTCTTGCTGACTTTTTGGCTGGCGTGCAGACACCGGTGTTTTTCGGTTCGGCGATCAATAACTTTGGTGTGCGTGAAATTCTGAACGCCTTGCTCGACTGGGCTCCCGCGCCGCGTGAGCGCGATGCCAGCGTGCGTTCTGTCGTGCCAACTGAAGTGCCATTCTCCGGTTTTATTTTTAAGATTCAGGCGAACATGGATCCGGCTCACAGGGATCGCATTGCTTTCCTGCGGGTTTGCTCAGGTCGTTTTGAACGCGGTATGAAACTCAAACACTTGCGTCTGAATCGCGATATCAAAGTATCGTCGGTCGTGACTTTTATGGCATCGTCACGCGAGCAAGTGGAAGAAGCATATGCCGGCGATATTATCGGTTTGCCGAACCACGGCAATATGCAGATCGGGGATAGTTTTTCTGAGGGTGAATTATTGCAATTTACCGGCATTCCTTATTTTGCACCGGATTTTTTCCGCACGGCACGTATTCTGAATCCACTCAAAATCAAGCAATTACAAAAAGGCTTGCAGCAGCTAGGTGAAGAGGGTGCAGTACAGGTATTCAAACCCGTAGTCAGCAGTGATCTGGTACTGGGCGCAGTCGGTGTCTTGCAGTTTGAAGTGGTCGCTAGCCGTTTGAAAAACGAATACGGTGTCGATGCCGTATTTGAAGGAACCAGTATCAGCAGCGCGCGCTGGATTACCTGCGATGATAAAAAAATGCTGGCAGATTTTGAGCGTTCCAGTGCCGGTGGCAATATTGCTTTTGATGCAGCCGGAAACATGGCTTATCTTGCGACTTCGGGTGTGAACTTAAAACTCACTCAGGAGCGCTGGCCGGGTGTTGTGTTCCATGCGACGCGCGAGCATGCTGCTAAATTGGATTGATCCTCGTCTGTAGCGAAGAACAAAAAAGCGCCTCATCACTGATCATGATGAGGCGCTTTTTTCTTTGCGTTTATACGGATTTGAATCGTGGCGCAATCGACAGTGCCACCAGTGCCAGAGCCAAAGGCAATGTCGAAATAAAGCCCAGATATTTAAATCCTGCGGCACCCAATAATCCTCCGCAAAAAAACGCACTGATCAGCATGAGATGTAATCTCAGTTTGTAGCGGTTAGCTACAACTTCCCCGTGACTTGGATTGACTTTATCCCGGTTCCAGTAAATCATTTTGCCTAGCTCTATTCCGACATCGGTTACCAATCCTGTGACATGTGTCGTTCTGATTTCTGCATTAGAGATTTTAGTAATCAGTGCATTTTGCAAGCCCATTACATAGCATAGCAATACTGCTGTGAAGGACACGGTGATAACTTCGTGCTGACGTAGACTTGTACCAACCAGGCCAAATACGATCAGCAAACTTGCTTCCAGCAGCAATACGGGGGCGTAAATATAATGTGGTGTATTACGCTTGGCATAATTCACCATGAGTGCGGTACTGGCAGATCCAAGAACAAAGGCGCATAGCATCAGCGCCGCGGCAAAGGCGGGAATCAGTCTGCCAAGGATCAAGTCATCGGCTGCGGAGGAGACAATGCCAGTCATGTGTGAGGTATATTGACCGACTGCCAGAAAGCCGCCTGCATTCAATGCGCCTGCGATACTCGCCAGCGTGACACCTAAGTGCAAATTCGCTTGAGCCGTGCGCTTAGGTGAGGTAAGTTGAGCGAGATACTGAATCGGCATGAGAGGCTATGACAGACTTTATGCGGGGCAAGAACTCAGTGTAGCGCGCTGACAGAAAATCTTGCAAGATGCTACCCTCAATTAATCTAGAAAAAAGATCATCCAGATACAAAGGACATGTAATGACTAGCATCCGTAAATTAATCCATGGCCAGACTCGTGACATCGGCTTTCCTATCCGGCGCCTGTTGCCGGATGCAGACGTGCGCCGTATCGGTCCCTTTGTGTTTTTTGATCATATGGGGCCGGCTTTATTTGAGGCCGGAACGCATGTGGGTGATGTACGACCACATCCGCATATTGGCCTGGCAACGGTGACCTATTTGTTTTCGGGTGCGATGATGCATAGGGATAGTCTGGGAAGCGTGCAGCGCATTGTTCCCGGTGATATCAACTGGATGACGGCGGGACGTGGAATTGTCCATTCTGAGCGTATGCCGGCAGACATCCGTGAACAGCAAATAGCAATTCAGGGTTTGCAGATGTGGGTAGCTTTACCCGCCAGTGATGAGGACATCGCACCAGCTTTTCATCACTATCCCGCGAAGGATTTGCCGATGATAGAGCAGGATGGTGTACGGTTGCATGTGCTGGCGGGACAGGCATACGGACAGATCTCCCCAGTCGCTTGTCATAGCCCTACCTTGTATGTAGCGGGCTGGCTTTCCAAAGGCCGCAGCTTATTTATTTCAAATGAAACCGCGAATTATCCCGAGCGCGGCGTGTACATCGTTGAGGGTAGTGTCCTTCTGGATGGCGAGCCTGTTCCTGCCGGTACATTGATTGTGCTGGAGCAAGGCCAGAATGCGACACTCCTGGCAAGTGCTGATACGACATTGATGTTATTGGGCGGCGCGGCGCTGGAATCACCACCAGCGTTATGGTGGAATTTTGTCGCCAGTAACAAGGAAAAAATTGATGCCGCAAAAATCGCATGGATGAATCAGGATACCTCTATTTTTCCGCCAGTACCCGGTGAGTCAGAGTGGATTCCGTTACCGGAGCGTTGATTTATATTGAGCGGCCGGCGAGCACCCCGCGCCGATTAGCAGGTAGATGTATAGCAGGATCGGCACTGCCATCAAATACATAATGCTGAAAAAGCGCGCCCCAGGCCTCGCGCTGATCGGGTGGCAGGTGCTTAAAACTGTTCAGGCAGTGAAGCAGACATTCGAAAGGTGTGCTCGCTTGCGCAGGAGCGACGGCATTGGTCCACCAGTAATTGACCAGCACATTAAAGGCATTCAGTGATTCCACATGATGCCACCACAAGGTCGGGATAAAAATCGCATCGCCGGGTTGCAGTTCAGTGAACTGCGCCTGGGTTAGTGCATCTTTAAATTTGGGATAGCGAACAAAATCCGGCTGCTTAAATGACACCATGCTGATTGGTGAATTGGTCGGCGCAAAGTCGAGCGGACCAATATAAAGATTGGCTACCTGAGCAGGCGGAAACAGAGTGAAACGACGTTTGCCGCTAACTACACAAGCGATATTGTAGGATGTGTCGATATGTGCGGGTGTGGTAATCGCATTGCCCAGCCAGAGTCTTGGCAAAATCTGTGTGTCCATGAAAGGCAGTGCATGCTCATCGATAAAGTGCGGCATGCATTCGGTAATCATCGCGCTTTGTATTGCGACAG
The DNA here is from genome assembly GCF_049339445.1 of Undibacterium sp. RuTC16W. Classification (NCBI taxonomy): domain Bacteria; kingdom Pseudomonadati; phylum Pseudomonadota; class Betaproteobacteria; order Burkholderiales; family Oxalobacteraceae; genus Undibacterium; species Undibacterium sp. RuTC16W. The sequence continues at coordinate 165,589 of NZ_JBMPPE010000009.1, forward strand.
ACGGCGCTGTGGCGAATTGTGCATAACGCAATGCCTGATCGACGACGGAAGATACGCTGACCTGATTACGTAAAAAATTAAAGCCATCCAGATTTTCGTTATAAAAAATTCTTCCCCTGACTTCCGGTGGCGTCAGAATGGCATCCACAGGTTTGCCTGTGTCGAGCTTTTTTAGGTATGTGCTGATCGCTGCGGCCGATATTTTGGCATGCCGGACGGCTGGCCAGGCATCGACAAATCCTCGCAATACGGCTGGTTGACCGCCCGGAATAATCTCATTCAGAAGAGTCTTTTTGCTGACGTCGCGCCATTCACGTATGGCGGCTAATTGTGCTGTCATGGTTGTATATGTCGTTATTGATCGCCGCCACTGATCAGTGGTGGGCGAAATTGTGATTACTGGCGAGAGGCTTCGGTCATGGATCTTTGCATTTGGTATTTATTGTACCCAATAGTCCAATTTTTAATAAGACATTAATACCAATTTAAGAATGAAAATACATGTGACTATTACGCGCTTACTATTTGCATGCTTAACGAAACTAATAGCAATTTTCTTGCAGGCTACATGATTAAGGCCTGTTTTTCTATCTGTAGGGTACTTAAAATATCGCCCAGCATGAGATTTGTCGGGCAATCCCTGATTGTATTGGTGGCACAGATATTAAAAATTTCATCACAAAAACATTCTTCTCATAAGAGTAGATGAGATTCTTCTGCTGTTGTAAAAACTAATCAGTCCACTTCTCTAAAAAATTTAAATTATTCAAATAAAAATATTTTAAAAACATATGCTTATATGTTTTTCTTAATGACTATTATTAATACCAATAATGACTTCGATAATACCACGTAGATACCGCTTGACAACCACTTTTGAGGTATCTACAGTGAGTTCAATGCAAAAATCTTGAGGTAAAAATTTCGGAATATGTCGTGCCACTAGAATCTGGTATCGGTACGACGAGGTTTCGCAATTGGTTCTGCTGGTTTTGCTAAGGCTGGTGTAGGACGCCTGATCTTAATCGGATAAAAAAGCAGAAATATTTCAAAGAGCAGGCATTTATAGAGCGCATTAAAAAATATGTTTTCAATTGTGGTATTTAAGTGGTTTTGCAATTCAGGCTTAGTAGTAAGTTGTATCCAAACGCTCATCTGCTTGGAAAAACAAAAACTCTGGCAGTGGAGCATCAAGTAGTTTTGATTGATCAATCTTGGGGGAGTAAATGAAAAGTAATTCGACACCTAAACTGACGCCGATCGCTTCTGGCGTTGCTGTACTGGTAATGACAGCCGCCATTTCGGCACACGCGCAACAGGTTGAACCTAAAGCGCAAGAAGTTGTTGTGACTGGTATCCGTGCAGCGGCACAACAATCTTTGAATCAAAAGCGTAATGCGGAATCACATCTGGAAGTGATCACTGCAGAAGATATTGGCAAGATGCCGGACAAGAACGTTGCTGATTCTCTGCAACGCGTTCCTGGCGTAACGACCAGCTCCGCAAGTGGCAATGAAGGTGGTTTCGATGAAAACGATCGCGTCAGTATGCGTGGTACTAACCCAAGTCTGACCCAGACATTGATCAACGGCCACAATATGGCTGCAGGCGACTGGTTTGTATTGAATCAAAGTGGCCCTGGTGTTGGTCGTAGCATCAGTTATACACTGTTGCCATCCGAACTGGTCAGCCGTATTGAAGTTCATAAGAGCTCTGAAGCCAGTCTGGTAGAAGGTGGCGTTGCCGGTTCTATCGACATCATCACGCGTAAGCCGTTAGAGTTCAAAAAGCAATTTACCGCAGAAGTCACTTTGGGCGCAGTGTATGCCGATCTGCCTAAAAAGACAGATCCACAAGTCAGTGCCTTGCTGAACTGGAAAAATGACACAAACACTTTCGGTGTCATGGTTCAGGCGTTCTCGGAAAAGCGCAGTCTGCGTCGCGATGGTCAGGAATTGCTGGGTTACGAGCAGATCGGTGCGAATAGCAAAGTCGGAAAATCGAATCCCGACTTAGCCGGTGCTTATTATCCGGTGTTGGTTGGTTCTGCGTTGTTTGAACAAACACGTAAGCGTCAAGGTGGTTTGATCGATTTTCAATTCAAGCCTAACAATGATTTCTCGATTGATTTCAATGCTTTTAGCTCGACCCTGGATGCCGCTAACTACAATCGCAACTACATGATGTGGGGCACTCACTTCATCAATAAAGGCGATGGCCAGGCACCGGATGCTGGTTATGTTGTCACGACAACTAACGGTGTGAAGACTTTGACTAAAGCCAATTTTACAGGTGTCGCTGGTACGCAATATGGTATCTACGATCAGATTTCTCGCCCTGATGCTGGTTCTGAAACCAATTTCTACAACGTTGATGCAAATTGGAAAGTCAATAGTTCGTTGAAGTTGAATGCGCAGTTGGGCACTTCAAGTGGCGTCGGTAAAACGACCACACAAGACGTTGCTGAATGGGATACAGGTAAGGGCACTGGCGCATCATGGGCGTTGAACGGTATCGGTAGTGCCGCTAGCTGGGGTCTGGGTTCCGCGAATAATGCAAGTAACGCTAACACCAGTCTTGACTGGATTTTCGGTGATCAGCAAATCAACGTTAAAGACAAAGAAACGTGGGCAAAGCTTGATGGTGAGTATGCGATTAATCAAGGTGTGTTCACTACATTGAAATTTGGTGTGCGAGGTACTGAGCATAAGCGTAATAATGACTTCGTCAACAATCAACGCCCTGAGCTGAGTGGCGCGGTATGGAGTGCGTTACCTTCTGGTGGTACCGTAACTTATCCAGGTAATTTCGGTAGCGGTCTGGGTGGCAACTTCCCGACTAATGTCTGGTCTTACACGGCGGAACAACTGGCAGCTTATGCCTCTAAATACGCATTGCGTCCAACTGATGGTTCACGCGAAAACTGGGCGTCTGAGTTTGCGTTGAAAGAAAATACGACAGCAGCATATGTCCAAAGCAATCTGGAAGGTCAAGGCTGGAGCGGAAACTTCGGCTTGCGTTTTGTGCAGACAAAAGAAAGCGTTTTGTTACCTTTCTCTGCTGATGCAAAAGCACCTGGTGCCATCACAACTTCATTGTTTGGTCCATTCGTGCGTCAACAGTTTGACAATACTTATAATGATGTTCTGCCTAGCGGTAACTTGCGCTTTGACGTACAAAAAGATGTAGTCGCTCGCTTTGCGATTTCCAAAACGATGACACGTCCTGATTTCGGTGCTCTGGCGAGCTCTATCAGTCTGAGTCCTCCGGCAGTAGTCGGCGGTGTTGGTAGCGGCAGTGGTGCTAACCCGGATCTGAAACCAATTCGTTCAAACAACTTTGACGCGTCTCTGGAATGGTATTTCGCGCCACGTTCGCTGGTTTCTGCTGGTTTATTTTACATGGATCTAACTAGCTATGTAGGCATTGGTCAAGTCTCTAAGAGCTACATGACTTACAGCGCTCAGGTGCCACAAGGCGCGATGGTTCCTTACATCTTGTCTGTGCCGATCAACACCAGCGCTAAAGTCAAAGGTATCGAACTGGCTTACGAACAGCCACTAGGTAATCATTTCGGCTTCTCTTCTAACTACACTTATGCTGATGCAAAAGATGCAGATAACAAAGAGGTTGTCGGTGCATCCAAGAATACATTCAACTTGAGCGGTTACTATGAAGACGACAAGTTCAATGCGCGTGTATCTTACAGCTATCGTTCTAGTTTCTTCAGTGGTCTTGATCGTGAAACAGCATTCTCCCAGGCAGCAACGGGTGCAGTGTCCGCCTCCTTTGGCTATAAGATCAATGACAACTTCAGTATCTCTCTGGATGCGCAGAATCTGAACAATCCAACGTTGAAATACTATGCGCTGAACGAAGATCAGCCGCGTTCGATTTATCAAAGTGGTCGTCAGTTCTATCTGACATTGCGCGCGAAGATGTAATCGATATCCATGACATGCTGAGCCTTAGTATGTCTGCGATATTGTCCTCTGACACGAAGTGATGGAGCATTGCTCCGTCACTTTCTTCTTTGTCAGAATCGTCTCACCAATAAAAAATTTTGAATGCAGCCAGATTGATCGGTTGTGTGCATTCCCATACTCGTGTGATTTGCAACAAATTACCGCAGATGCATCCATGTCACAGTTTCTATTGACAATTTATTGCCTGGATTGCCTGGATCATATGATCAAGTGCTTCCCTCATCGATAAGACGTAAGTGCATTTTTTTGAGTTAACTGAATAAGCGTAAGAGACGCAGGAGTTGTTGTATGGATTTTTCAAATCGCCAGCAAGAGCCGGGCAAGAAGTTGCTAGGGATAGGGCTGGTCGTTGCATTTCACGTCGTACTCGTGTACGCCCTGATCAACGGATTAGGGGTCAAAGTAGTCGAGTT